>JACQYB010000045.1 GCA_016208415.1 Betaproteobacteria bacterium
GCTTCCCACGATAACAGAGGTGTTCCAGCCTATCCCCCTCCCGTCCGTCCCGCACTCCTCAAGCCCTTGTTTCCACCCTCACCCGAAATGTCCCCGTGACAACCCTATCCCCTGGGGCCTGGCACAGGGAAGGACGTCACAGCTACTCTTGGTATGACCTTGAACATAAGTGCCGTCTTTTCGGGTGTAGCCGTTGACATATTTGTCGGCGAGAACTGCTCCAGAGAGCGTGACCAAGGCAAGGAATAGAACTGTGCGTTTCATAATGACCTCCAAGTTCTCGTCGAAAAGCCGCTCGACGAATGCGGTGGCATCGAATGCCCAACTAGATGTCGACACCAAATGGTGTATACCCAGATTGACGGGCGTTTCGTACAATCCGTGGCTGCTCAGTACATGTGTCTGAATAACCACCGCTATTCCCATGACACCGCCCGGATACACACCATCCTCCCCTTCCCCCGCGCCCTCCCGGGAGCCGAAGCTGCTCGACCAGGTCGCACAGCGCATTCGTCGCAAGGGCTACAGCCTGCGCACCGAGCGCTCCTATGTAGGGTGGATTAAGCGCTTCATTCTGTTTCATGGCAAGCGCCACCCGCGCGACATGGGCAAGGCGGAGGTTGAGGCCTTTCTCACATCGCTGGCTGTGGAGCGGGATGTGGCGGCGGCCACTCAGAACCAGGCCTTGTCGGCCATCCTGTTCCTGTACAAGGAAGTGCTGGAGACCCCACTGCCGTGGCTCGACGCAGTCGAGCGGGCGAAGAAGCCGGCACGCCTGCCCACGGTTCTGGGCGTCGCCGAGGTGGGGGCGGTGTTGGGGCAACTGCAAGCCACGCCCGCGCTCATGTGCCGGCTGCTCTACGGCACGGGCATGCGCCTGATGGCGTCGTTCTCCAGCAGGCGTGCGACCTCAGCGTCCGCCTCGGGCCGGAAGGCGTCATCGATCCCTGCCGCCAGATGCTGGAGACTGCCGAAACCCTTCAGTAATGGATTGGGGACGGTTTTTCGGTAAGCCCCGGGCTTTGATCTTCCCGAGGAGCGTTCAATGCTCCGCCGGCCCTGCAAGATGTGCCGTTGCATCTGATCCAGCGAGGGAGCAACCGCCAGGTCTGTTTCTTTGCCGAGGAGAACTATCGGTTCTATCTGGATTGGCTGGCCAAGCAGGCCGGCAGGCGGCCTATCGGGAGTTTCCTGTACGAACTGGAGCTTGGCCTCGTCGATGAGATCCGGTGGGCGACCAACGGCAATGTCGTGCCGGGCAGCGAAGGCTTCGCGGCCGGGGCGTCACCCAGCCTTGCCACGTTACACTAACGTTCATCCCCTGCCGGAGGTCGTTCATGAACTTCACCATCGAGTGCGAGGAAGAGGCTGATGGTCGGTGGATCGCCGAAGTACCTCAGCTTCCCGGCGTTCTCTGCTACGGCGCTACCGCCGAGGAGGCCATGGCGAAGGCTGAGGTGCTTGCCCTCCGTGCCATGGCCGAACGCCTGGAGCAGGGCGAGGCGCGTCCCGTCGAGATCACGATCTCGCTCCCCCTCGCCGCATGAGCGGCAGGGCATCGGCAGCGCGCTGATGGAGCGCGGCCCGGCGCTGCTGCGGGAGCGCGGCGCCGCCGGCTGTGTGCTGGTGTCGGGGCTGCTCTTTGCCGGTGCCGGTGCGGTGGCCGCCGGGGCGGGCGGATGAACCGCGGGCGCCCGGGGCGGACCGGCCCTTTCCGGAAGGCATGACCATGGACATCGAATACCGCGCAGGCGCCTGCATCACCGTGGAACAGGCCATCGAGCTGTACCGGCGCTCCACCCTCGGGGAGCGCCGGCCGGTGGACCGCCCGGACATCTTCCAGGCCATGCTGTCCAACGCCAGCCTGATCGTGACGGCCTGGAGCGGCGGGCGCCCGGTGGGCATCGCCCGCACCCTCACCGACTTCCGCTACGTGGCCTACCTGGCCGACCTGGCGGTGGACGCCGAGTTCCAGCACCGCGGCATCGGCCGCCGGCTGGTGGAGGAGACCCGGCGCCGCCTCGGGTCGGAGTGCATGGTGGTGCTGCTGGCCGCGCCCAAGGCCAACGGCTATTACCCGCGGCTGGGCTTCGAGCCCAACCCCCGGGCCTGGGTGCTGCCCGGCGGCAGGACGCCACCGGAAGGCGAGCCACGCTAGCCAGTCCCCCGGGCCGGCCATCCCGGGCGCGATGCCCCTTGCCCGGCGCTTCGTCGCGGCATGCACGGGGCCGGGAGGGCTGAAGCTGGCGCGCCGGCATGCGCCGGTGGTTGGCTGATCGGGGCCGCGGCGGTACCCTTCGGACTCTCCGGCCCCGGCCGGGGCACATGCCCGCGCGGCCCAACCACAACGACTACCGCCAACACGTCACACGGCCATGGAAACCCAGAATCCCATCCTGATGCACCCCCACGCCAGCGGCGCGGCACACGCCGGCGGCACAGGCCTGCCCGCAGCGCCGTTGTCCGACCCGGACCCCATCGTCGGCAACCGCGTCGAGCTGCAACTGCTCACCACCCTGAAGTGCAACCTGAAATGCACCTATTGCTCCCTGGGCGTGGGCGAGGTGCTCGGCTCCCAGACCGAACTGAAGTACGACATCGACCAGCTCGCCGCCTTCGTCGACCGGCATCTGCGGGGCAAGGAGGTCTACGTCACCTTCTACGGCGGCGAACCGACGCTGAACCAGGAGATGATGCAGGCGGTGATGCGCCGCTTCCCGGAGTTCCGCTTCCAGCTTCAAACCAACGGCACGCTGCTCGACGGCCTGCCGGACTGGGTGCTGGCGAAGCTGTCCAACATCCTCGTCTCCATCGACGGCGGCGAAGCCACCACCGACGGCTACCGCGGCCGCGGCATCTGGCGCCAGGTGATCCGCAACGTGGAGCACGTGCGCGAGCGCGTCGGCGGCACCGTGACCGCCCGCGTCACCTGGGGCAACCCGGACACCCGCTTCGAGGAGCTGGACGAACTGGCCGAATCCTTCGACTACCTGTACTGGCAGTTCGTCGCCGACGAGATGTACTTCGGCGATTCGGTGGCCAAGCGCCAGGCGGTGCTGGTGCGCCTGATCGACAAGTTCTTCGCCCGCACCGACCGGCTCTATCCGCTCATTCCGCTGATGGGCATCGTGCGCAACAAGGTGCTGCCCGGCCGCGCCGTCGAACTCTACGCCGGGCAGACCCAGTGCCGGGTGTCCACGCACCTGATCAACGTCATGCCAAACGGCCAGATCTACCCCTGCCCGGACATGATGTACGCCCACCCCATGCAGATGGGCGAGATCCAGGGCAACTGGCTGAAGAAGAGCCCGCTCCAGCCCACGCCCGACATGCCCTGCGAAGGCTGCGAGGCTTTCTCCTGGTGCCGGCGCAACTGCATGAAGAACCTGTGGCTGGCCTACGTGAAGAAGGACGAGCGCTACCGGGCCAACGTGGTGGAGCCCATCTGCGAGCTGCTCAGGTTCATGGGCCGGGAGATCGACCGGCACGACCCCCACGGCTGGTTTTCGCGCCTCAGCCTGTCGGTGAGGCGGCGGGTGACGGACGCCGAGGTTTACGAGTACGTGGAGATCATGCCCTGATCCGTGCCCGGCGCGGCGCGACTCGCCCCACGCTTGCGCCGGGTCAACGCCTTCGCCAACGGCTGGGGCAACATTGCGCTGTGACCCGCGCCACGCGCGCCCGCACCCCGCGGAAGGAACGATGCGACCCGCCGTGATCCGCAAGTCTGCCGCCGAGTTCCGCGTGCCGCCCAACCTGGCGGACGAGGGCGCGGTGCGTGGCTCGTTCTCCTGGACTCAGGCCCGGGCGCACTTCGCCGGCCTGTCCGGGGGCGGCCTCAACATCGCCCACGAGGTGGCGGATCGCATCGCTGCAAGCAATCGCGGCGGACACATCGCCCTGCGCTGCCTGCGCACGGACGGCCAGGAGCGGGCACTCACCTTCCGCGACCTGCGCGCCCTCACCAACCGCTTCGCCAACGTCCTGGCCGCGCTGGGCGTGGCCCGCGGCCAGCGCGTCTTCGTGCTGGCGCCGCGCATCCCCGAGCTGTACGTTGCCGTGCTGGGCGCGCTCAAGGCGGGCTGCGTGGTGTCGCCGCTGTTTTCCGCCTTCGGCCCCGAGCCCGTGGCCACCCGCATCGGCCTGGGCGCGGGACGGGTGCTGGTCACCACGGCGGCGCTCTACCGCCGCAAGGTGGCCCCGATGCGCGAGAGCCTGCCGACCCTGACGCATGTGCTCCTGGCCGATGACGGCGGCGCCGGGGCGGACATCCCCGGCACCCTGGAGCTGTCCCCCCTGATGGACGCGGCAACGGACGACTACACCCCCGCCGCCACCACCGACGAAGACCCCGCCCTGCTGCACTTCACCAGCGGCACCACCGGCACGCCCAAGGGCGCGGTGCATGTGCATGGCGCGCTCGTGGCCCACTATTTCACCGCGCTGCACGCCCTCGACCTGCACCCCGACGACATCTTCTGGTGCACCGCCGACCCGGGCTGGGTCACCGGCACCTCCTACGGCATCGTCGCGCCCCTGGCCCTGGGCGTGACCAGCATCGTGGACGAGGCCGACTTCGACGCCGAGCGCTGGTACCGCATCCTCCAGGACCAGGCCGTCACGGTCTGGTACACCGCGCCCACCGCCATCCGCATGCTCATGAAGGCCGGGCCGGAACTGGCGCGCCGCTTCCGCTTCCCGCGGCTGCGCTTCATCGCCAGCGTGGGCGATCCGCTCAACCCCGAGGCGGTATGGTGGGGGCAGGAAGTGCTGGGCCTGCCCATCCACGACAACTGGTGGCAGACCGAGACCGGCGGCATCATGATCGCCAACACCGCGGCCATGGACATCAAGCCCGGCTCCATGGGCAAGCCGCTGCCCGGGGTGGAGGCGGCCATCGTCGAGCGGCTGGAGGGCGGCGGCGTGCGGGTGGTGGAGCGCCCCGACACCGAGGGCGAACTGGCCCTGCGCGCCGGCTGGCCGTCCATGTTCCGCGCCTACCTCAACCAGGAGGAGCGCTACCGCCGCTGCTTCGCCGACGGCTGGTACCTCACCGGCGACCTGGCGCGGCGCGATGCCGACGGTTACTTCTGGTTCGTGGGCCGCGCCGACGACGTCATCAAGTCCGCCGGCCACCTCATCGGCCCCTTCGAGGTGGAGAGCGCGCTGATGGAGCACCCCGCCGTGGCCGAGGCCGGCGTCATCGGCAAGCCGGACGCGGTGGTGGGCGAGGTGGTGAAGGCCTTCGTGTCGCTCAAGCGCGGCTTCGAGCCCTCGGAAGCGCTACGCCTGGACCTGCTGGGCCACGCCCGCAAGCGCCTGGGCGCCGCCGTGGCGCCCAAGGAGATCGAGTTCGCCGCCACGCTCCCCCGCACCCGTAGCGGCAAGATCATGCGCCGGCTGCTGAAGGCGCGGGAACTGGGGCTGCCCGAGGGCGACACCTCCACGCTGGAGGGAGGAGGATGACGACCCCCACGCTTCGCTGCCCCCCGAGGGGGCTCATGCCGCCTTGGGGCGGCCCGGCGGCGGCATGGTGACGACCCCCACGCTTCGCTGCCCCCCACGGGGGCTCATGCCGCCTTGGGGCGGCCCGGCGGCGGCATGGTGACGACCCCCACGCTTCGCTGCCCCCCGAGGGGGCGCATGCTCGGGGGCGGACCCGCGGCGCCATGACCGCCACCGTCGCCCCGCCCCCCTCCGGCCCCGTGCCCTACGAGCAGGAGTTTGCCCTGCGCCTGCTGGCGGACATGGTGCGCATCCGCCGCATGGAGGAGGCCTGCGCCCAGCGCTACGGCGAGGGCCGCATCCGCGGCTTCCTGCACCTGTACATCGGCGAGGAGGCGGTGGCCACCGGCGCCATGCACGCCCTCGGCGCGCAGGACAACGTCGTGGCCACCTACCGCGAGCACGGCCACGCGCTGCTGCGGGGCGTGTCCATGGCGGCCATCATGGCGGAGATGTTCGGCCGGCGGGAAGGCTGCTCGCGCGGGCGCGGCGGCTCCATGCACCTGTTCGACGCCGCCACGCGCTTTTTCGGCGGCAACGCCATCGTCGGCGGCGGCCTGCCGCTGGCGGTGGGGCTGGCGCTGGCGGCCAAAATGCAGGGCGAGGGGCGCGTCACCGCCTGCTTTTTCGGCGAGGGCGCCGTGGCCGAGGGCGCCTTCCACGAGTCCATGAACCTGGCGGCGCTGTGGGGCCTGCCGGTGGCCTTCCTGTGCGAGAACAACCTCTACGCCATGGGCACCGCCCTGGCGCGCTCCGAATCCCGCACCGACCTGTGCGCCAAGGCCGAGGTGTTCGGCATGCCCGCCCTGCGTGCCGACGGCATGGACGTGGTGGCCGTGCACGAGGCCGCGCGCCAGGCCGTGGCCCAGGTGCGGGAGGGCGGCGGCCCGGTGTTCGTGGAGTTCCAGACCTACCGCTTCCGCGCCCACTCCATGTTCGACCCCGAGCTCTACCGCGACCGCGCCGAGGTGGAGGCGTGGAAGACGCGCGGCCCCATCCACACCTACTCGGCGCGGCTCAAGGCCCAGGGGCTGCTGGACGAGGAGCGGTTCCTGGCCCTCGACCGCGCCGCCGAGGAGGAGGTGGCCGAGGCCACGGCCTTCGCGGAATCCGCCGCCCTGGAGCCGGTGGAAGACCTGCTGCGCGACGTGTGCACCCCGCCGGAGGCCGGGCCATGAGCCCGACGCGCATGAGCTACCGCGAGGCGCTGCGCGCCGCCCTGCGCGAAGCCATGCAGCGCGATCCCCGCGTCTTCCTCATGGGCGAGGACGTGGGCCGCTACGGCGGCACCTACGCCGTGAGCAAGGGTCTGCTGGAGGAGTTCGGCGCCGAGCGCATCCGCGACACACCGCTGTCCGAACTGGCCTTCGTCGGCGCCGGCATCGGCGCGGCCCTGGGGGGGATGAGGCCCATCGTCGAGGTGATGACGGTAAATTTCAGCCTGCTGGCCCTGGACCAGATCGTCAACACTGCCGCCGCCCTGCGCCACATGTCCGGCGGCCAGTTCTCCGTGCCGCTGGTGATCCGCATGGCCACCGGCGCCGGGCGCCAGCTCGCCGCCCAGCATTCCCACAGCCTGGAGAACTGGTACGCCCACATCCCCGGCATCCGCGTGCTGGCCCCCGCCACCATCGAGGACGCCCGCGCCATGCTCTGGCCGGCGCTGCGCGACCCGGACCCGGTGGTGATCTTCGAGCACGCCCAGCTCTACAACCTGGAGGAGGATCTGCCCGCGCACTGGGAATCCAACGCCGACATCTCCCACGCCCGGGTGCGGCGCAACGGCACGGACCTGAGCCTGCTGGCCTGGGGCGGCTGCCTGGGCAAGGCGCTGGAGGCCGCCGCGCTGCTGGAGGGCGAGGGCATCTCCGCCGAAGTCATCGACCTGCGGGTGCTGCGTCCGCTGGACATGGACACGGTGCTGGCCTCCGTGCGCCGCACCCACCGCGCCGTGGTGGTGGACGAGGGCTGGCGCAGCGGCAGCCTGGCCGGCGAGTTGCTGGCACGCATCGCGGAAGAGTCCTTCTACGACCTGGACGCCGCCCCGGCGCGGGTATGCAGCCAGGAAGTCCCCATCCCCTACGCCAAGCACCTGGAAGACGCCGCGCTGCCCCAGGTGCCGATGATCGCCGCCGCGGCCAGACGGGTGGCAGGCCGCGATGCTTGAACTGAGACTCCCTTCCCTCGGCGCCGACATGGACGAGGGCAAGCTCCTGGAATGGAAGGTGCGGCCCGGCGAGCACGTGGTGCGCGGCCAGGTGATGTGCGTGGTGGACACCGCCAAGGCGGCGGTGGATGTGGAGATCTGGCAGGACGGCACGGTGGCGGAACTGCGCGTGCAGCCGGGGGAGACGGTACCCGTGGGCACGATATTGGCCACGCTGCTGGCGCCGGGGGAGAGCGCCGCCGCGCCACCGCCCCCCGCGCCCGTCACGGCCCCGCCTGCGGCCGCTCGCGCGCCACGCCGGCGCATCTCCCCCGCCGCACGCAAGCGCGCCGAGGAACTGGGCGTCGCGGTGGACGACATCCCCGGCAGCGGCCCCGACGGAGCCGTCACCCTGCAGGACGTGGAACTGGCGGCGGCCGGCGCCATGGCCCCGGCGGCGGCTCCCCGCCCGGCGCCCGCGGCATCCCCGGCGGCGGCTCCCCTCCCGGCGCCCGTCGCACCCCCGGCAACGACTCCCGCGGCGGTCCCCGACCACCAGGCCGAAATGCGCCGCGCCATCGCCGCGGCCATGAGCCGTTCCAAGCGCGAGATCCCCCACTACTACCTGGCGCTCACCGTGCCGCTGGCGCGGGCCTCGGCCTGGCTGCGGGACCACAACGCCCGACGCCCCGTCACCGAACGCCTGCTCATGGCCGCGCTGCTGCTCAAGAGCGTCGCCCTGGCGTGTCGCAGGTTCCCGGAGTTCAACGGCTTCTGGCGCGACGAGACCTTCGTTCCCGCCGCGGCGGTGCATGCCGGCGTGGCCATTTCCCTGCGCCGTGGCGGGCTGGTGGCCCCGGCCCTGCACGACGCCGACGGCAAGCCGCTGGACCAGGTGATGCGCGAACTCTCCGACCTGGTGCAGCGCGCCCGGGCCGGAAGCCTGCGCAGTTCCGAGCTGCTGGAGCCCACCATCACCGTCACCAACCTGGGCGATGCCGGCGCGGACGTGGTGCATGCCGTCATCTACCCGCCGCAGGTGGCCATCGTCGGCTTCGGCGCCGTGGCGCCACGGCCGTGGGTGGACGAGGACGGCGAACTGCGCGCCGTTCCCACCGTCATCGCCAGCCTGGCGGCGGACCACCGCGTGTCCGACGGCCACCGCGGCGCGCTGTTCCTGGCCGAAATCCGCGACCTGCTGCAGCATCCGGAATCCTTGTAAGGGAAGAGGAATGAACCGTGACGACATCCGCGCCCGCATGCTGGGCGTGCTGAAGGGCATCGCGCCGGAGCTGGAGGAAGACGAGGTCGACTGGGACCGGCCCTGGCGCGGCCAGGTGGACCTGGACTCCATGGACTTCCTCAACTTCGTCGTCGGCCTGCACCAGGCGCTGCAGGTGGACATTCCCGAAGCCGACTATGGCCGGCTGAAGACGCTCAACGGCGTGGTGGAATACCTGGCGGGCCGGCTCGGGGCGTGAGCGGCGGCGCCTGTGGGAGCGGGCTTGCCCGCGATTGGGCGTGGCTGAAATCGCGGGCAAGCCCGCTCCCACAAGTGTGCGTCATGCGCCACCAGGGTCCCGGGCAGGAGAGTGCGCGTGTCGCCGGACGGCGGAGTCCGTGTTTCACAAAACGGCGGGGTTGGCGTTTCGACTAGAATCGCGCCGTCCCCCGCACCGAGCGCCCGGCCCCCGCCGGCCAGCCCCATGAAAATCGTCCTAGCCGTCGTTGCGTTGATCGTGGTTGTGTTGGCCGCCGTGCTGCTGTCTGCGCCGCAGGATTCCGGGCAGGCCGGCAAACCCATCGCCGACCTGCCGTGGCACATCGACACGCTGCCCGACGGCAACTCGCGGGTGTTCGGCCTGACGCTGGGCGCCAGCACCCTGGCCGAGGCGCGGGACCGCTTCGGCCGCGACATGCAGCTCGCCGTCATCGCCGCGCCGGGGGAGACCGGATCCCTGGAGGCCTACTACGACCAGATCGACATCGGCCCCCTCACCGGCAGGATGATCCTCACCGCCGATCTCGATCGCGCCACCGTGGAAGCGCTGCGCAGCCGCGCCGCCAAGTCCGACTACATGGAAAGCAGCACCCGGCGCCACACCCTGGCCGCCGCCGACCTGCCCCTGGCATTGGGCGCGCCCATCGGTGCCATCGCCTTCATCCCCTCCGCCCAGCTCGACGCCGACACCGCCATGCAGCGTTTCGGCACGCCCGCGCAACGGGTGCGCATCACCGGGCATGTGGAACAGTTGCTCTATCCGGACAAGGGACTGGCGGTGACCCTCGACGCCAAGGGCAAGGAGGTGCTGCAGTACGTGGCACCGCGGCAGTTCGCCGAGCGCCTGCATGCGCCGCTTGAATCCGCGCCCGCGGAACCGGGGGCACCGGCATCAGGGCGCGATGCGCGTTGACGCCCGGTTGCGCGCCGGCGCGCGCCCCGGCGCAGCGCCGGAGCGCCCCGCCGCCCGTCCCACCAGCCAGTCCAGCACGCAGTAGAAGGCGCCGGCGGCAAAGGGCGGATTGAGGGTCGCCCAGCCGCTCCAGGGCGTGACCGGGCGCCACGCCCAGTTGCCCAGCCAGGTGCCCCACAGTTCCATGGCCAGGGCAAGCAGGAACATCACCGCATAGAGCCGCGGCGCCGGGCCGTAGCGCACGCACAGCACGAACAGCGCCGTCAGCGGCAGGCTCAGGCCATCCACGCCCGCGGCCGCCAGCGCCACCGCCACCACCCCCGCCAATGCCGCCGTCGCGGCTGGCGTCCACTGCGGCAGCCGCGGCGCCAGCCACAACCCGAGGGCGTACAGCAGCACATGCCCCGGCGGCACGAACAGCGGGATGTTGCCCAGCCGGTAGTCGTAGAGCCCCCAGATCAGCGACAGCAGGACCTCGCCGGCGGTGGCGATGGCCAGGCAGGCCAGCAGCGCCGGACGCTGCGTCGCCGGACCGCGGATCAGCAGCACGGCAAACACCGCCCAGGCCCAGCCATCGACCACCGCCTGCGCCCGGACGCCGCCTCGCGCGTCCAGGGCGAGCCCGGCGACGATGGTGAGCACGACCAGCAGGGCAAGTCGAGGATTCATGGCGCAGTGGCGGGCAAGGTCAGCCTTGAGCATATCCGCATCTCGGTCATGGCCAACCTGCGCAACGTCGACGAGACTCTGGCGCAACGCGTCGCCGATGGCATCGCGATGGACCTGCCGCCGCCATCGAAGACCGCCGCCCCGGTTCTCGACATGGATACACCATGAACGATGCCGACAAGCAACTGCGCCTGGGCATCCCCAAGGTCAGCCTGCAGGAGACCACCCGCAACCTCTTCGTGCGCGCCGGCTACGACCTGCGCATCTCGGGGCGTTCCTACTACCCGGACATCGACGATGCGGAACTCCAGTGCATCCTCATCCGCCCCCAGGAAATGGCCCGCTACGTCGGGCAGGGCATCCTCGACTGCGCCATCACCGGCCTCGACTGGATCCTGGAAAACGACGCCGACGTGGCGGAACTGGCCGACCTGCGCGCGCCCTGGCCCAACTACGGTGTGGTGCGCTGGGTCATGGCGTCCAAGGAGGGCTCGCCCTTCGACACCGTGGCCGACCTGGAGGGCAAGCGCATCGCCACCGAGGCCGTGGGCATGACCAAGCGCTTCCTCGCCGAGCATGGCGTCAACGCGCAGGTGGAGTTTTCCTGGGGCGCCACCGAGGTCAAGCCGCCCATCCTGGCCGACGCCATCGTGGACGTATCGGAGACCGGCTCGTCGCTGCGCGCCAACGACCTCAAGGTGATGCACGTGGTGCTCGCCAGCACGCCGCGCTTCATCGCCAACCGCGAGGCGCTGGACGACGCCTGGAAGCGCGCCAAGATCGAGCGCCTGCTGATGATGCTCAAGGGCGCCATCGCCGCCGCCACCCGGGTGCTGTTGTCCATGAACGTGCCGCGGGAGCAGGTGGACGCCATCCTGCGCATCCTGCCCGCCCTGGCCACCCCCACCGTGTCCACCCTGGCCGATCCGCAGTGGGTGGAGCTTTCCACCGTGGTGGCGGAGAAGGAGGTGCGGGAACTCATTCCGCGCCTCTACGAGGCCGGGGCGCGCGGGATCATCGAGTTGCCGATCAGCAAGATCGTGGAGTAGGCACTCACCACAGCCCCGGTATATGCCGCAAACATCGCCGGTGGGAAGGAACCGCACCCTTTCGAACACCCCCGGGGATCGCTAGATTTGGCCTGTATCCTGTACATGCCGAGCATCCGCGAAGCTGGCGTAATCGAATCGTTCCCAACGACGAAGATGGCGCTCGTCGAACAGGGTCATGTCCTCATCCGAAAAGATCGTCTCCTGCGGGTCCGCCGGGACACGCAGCCCATCGCACCTTCCAAGGACTTCCAGCAACTTCTCGATGGCTTCCAACGCCTCATGCCGTTTTTCGACCAAGCCGTGCTCCTCCGATGTCATGACAAATCGAAGTTCGACATCGTAAGCTTGGTCGGCTGGTAGTTCCTCCCAGGGCGTAAGTCCAATGTAGATCCGCCACACGGATCGCAGGTTCTTGGCGGCCCGCTCCAGATGTCTTCTGTGTCTATCGATTCGCCGTTCAAAAGCGTTCGGCAATCCGGGCCGGGCATAACGCGCGACAAGCCACTCCACGAGGCTGTCGCGCTGCGTCGGACACGCCAGGACCCGGGCGGAATCAGGTGCATGGTCCGCCAAGATGTCGAGCGGTACGTCAAACCGGTCTCCAGCACAGATCTCGAAAACCTGGAAGGCGTCATCAACGGCCACGAGGAGTTGGAGTCGTTTTCGGCTGCGGCCGTAGGCCACGCTTCCGTCCAGGCTCGCTCCCGTTGGCCTCCCGAGAACAACCTCGACGGCAAGTGACGGATCCGGGCGAACGAGGTCGCACGAGTGCGAAATCGCGATGCAGACGTGGTCTTCGGCGATCTGTTTCCCAATACAGGCCTGGAGGCGGCCATGCGCGGTAACAGGGAAGATGTCACCTTGGCGCCACCTGTTGGCCGTGACGGCTGGGACCGAGGCGTCGGGCAGCGCATCCCCCAACATGCGTCAATCCTCTGGGGTAGCGCCGTCGATCCGGATGCTGGTCGCGCGGCTCAGGACGCGGTCGTCGGCGGAATCAGGTGGCGGGACCCGAGTACGCAGCCGTCCGCGGCGCTGTTCCTGTACCCCCTTGATGTGGGATGCAAGGGCAACCATCGCGGCTCGAACCGCGGGTTCGTTGATCGTTGCCTGGCCCAGCAGACCCAGCAGCGTTGCCCCACCGACGTCGAGCGTCCCCGCCAGTCTGCCCGCCGGACGGGGGCAGCACTGATTCCACTTCCGCGCGATATCGTCGATTTCTCCAAGACGGGTACGAGTACGGGTTTGCAGGGCAGGCGCCTGCTTTGCCTGCAGCCAGTTGTAGACAGTCTGTCGCTCGACATTGAGTATCGTTGCAAGCTGTGCAACTGTCAGCCCAAGAGATGCTTGGATGAAGCGGACTTGATCCCGCGCTGACCGCGGGATTGGCGCCGGTAGCGCAGCCCCCGTGTCACGTGTGACAGAATCCCGAGCCCCCATGGACCAATCCATGGGACGCATCATCCGGACGCGCGTTCCTCCAAGTATCTCGATCCAATCCGCTCGCGCTAGACCTGTCCCAATCAGCGCATCGTAAGTCGATGACGGCCCCCGGGCGCGCGGTACGTCCGCCGGGCCAAAGCCCGTCGCAGAAGAAGCCGGATACGCTCGCTCGAAACCGGTATCGGAGCGCTCGATTGCCGAAGGTCTCATCTCCCCGGCCTCCGACTCCACACATGCCGGGCATGATCCGTCGTGAATTCTCGAAACGCGACCGAAAGGTCCTCGTGCAGCAGATCGAAAACCGACCGGACATATGTCGACTCAAAAGGCGCCTCCAGCATGACAAAGCGATCAAAATCCAGGGTTCCGGAAAGCGCCCCGTCCGGAACTGGGCGTCGCATGACCTCAGGCTCCGCGAGCACCAGCGGTTGCAAGTCAGGGGGCAACCCCTGCTTGGTGCGGTTGGTCGCGTAGCGCAATACCAGCATCCCCTGCCCCATTTCGAACTCGCTGAACACCAGTCCCGATCGGTACTGTGACGGCACCGATAGTGCCGGGACGCTGCGCAGCCCCGGACCCACATAGTCATCAGGCGTCTCGCCCTCTTCCGGGATCAGGACGTCGACATACCTCAACCCCACACGTCGCACAAAGAGGTATTTCAGCTCCGCGCCGACATGCTGGAGAACCGTATCCAGCCGTCGCCCATAGTCTTCGTAGGTGGAGTATCCAGTGACGTGAAATACCAGCGTCTCCTGATTCAAGACCACGCCATGGCAGTTGTCTGCCGATGAGAATTCGTACCTGACGACAGCCTGGGGCGCAGAGCCACCCGCGATGTTGAGGATCGCCTCCTGGACCGGACGAAACCGCGGGAACTCGCCCTGAAGGCGCTCCTGAAGCGCAGGAACATGCTTATCCAGATTCAGTTGCTGATCAAACTTCACTGCTCCCAGAACATACGCCAGCGGAGCATTGGGCAATTGCCCGAGGGATCCCGTATCCATGTCCTCTCCTCGACAAACCATCTGCTCTTAGAGCATTCTTGTCAGTATTGGACAGTTTTTTAGACGGGTCAATCACAGAATCTCAAGCCTGGGCAATAGCACCGCCTCCCGCCGCCCCTGCCCAAAGCGGCGATGAGCCGCACGTCATAATGAAACCGGAAAGAACCGCGCGCCTCGCCGGGCAAGAGGCCCGCTACAAGCCGCGACCAAACCGGCGGTGGGCGTATGCCTCATACGCCAAGGCGCCACGGTTTTCGCCAAGTCCCCAGTCTCCGCCCGGGCAGCGCAATGTATTCGCCCGCGACGTCAGAGTTCTGGCGGACCTGCACGCTCCGTATCCGGGGCGACGGGCGACGTCCGCGAAGGCTGGTTGTCCGCTGTTACCGCCGGGGCGCGCACTCGTTTTGCCCTGCCATCAACATCTGCAGGCGCGCGGGTACGCTCGGTCGCCCGTTAAACGATCTTCTTGACTGCCGCCGGACGCGGCGCGCGCCCTACTTCGGTTCTTGCTCGCCGCCCGCCGGCTGCCCCGGCTGTTGCGGCTCGTCGGGCTTGCGGCCCTCGGTCTGGGCGGCCTTCTTGCGGCGTTTTTCTTCCTGCTTCTGCTTTTTCGCCAGGTCTCGCTGCCGTTTCTCGAATGCGTAGTTGGGTGCTGCCATGAAGGGTTTCCTCTACAGTTGTGGATCCAGGGGAAGCGGCCGCGGCGCGGGCACCACCCGCTCCGCCGCAAGCATAGCCGCGCGGCTGTCGGGTGTCTCCAGGCTGATGCGCCCCAGCGCGCCGCTGCGGTAGTCGGTGAGCAGGATCAGCGCCGCCTTTTCCAGGTCGACCCCGCCGCCCTTGAGCAGGCAGCCGCGCCGGCGCGCCACGGCCTCCACCACGCCGATGCCGTCCAGGCCCGCGGGCTCCAGGCCGTAGCGGGCCGCCAGAAGCCGAGGATAGCGCGCCAGCAGGATGCCGGCGAGGTACACCGCCACCTCCTCGTCGATGACGGCGTTGCGGCCGATGGCGTGGCTGGCGGCCAGCATCCAGCCGTCGGCGTCGTGTTCGATCTTCGGCCACATCAGGCCGGGGGTGTCGGTGAGGGTCATGCGCGGGCCCAGGTCGAGGGTCTGCTGGCTCTTCGTGACCGCCGGCTCGTCGCCCACCGCCGCCACCCGGCGATTGAGCAGGGCATTGAGGATGGTCGATTTTCCCACGTTGGGAATGCCCATGATCATCATGCGCAGGGGCTTGATGCCGTCGCTGCGATGGGGCGCCAGGTCCTGGCACAGGCCGGGCAGCCGCGCCACTTCGGCCGGCTTCTTCGCCGACAGCGCCACCGCCTTCACTCCCGGCTGGCGGTCGAAGTGCGCCATCCACGCGCGGGTGACGGCCGGGTCCGCCAGGTCGGACTTGTTGAGCACCTTCAGGCACGGCCGATTGCGCGCCCGGCGCAGCCCGTGGATCATGGGGTTGCTGCTGGCCTCGGGCAGGCGCGCGTCCAGCACCTCGATCACGACGTCGATGCGCGCCAGCGTCTCGGCCGCCTTCTTGCGGGCCGAAGCCATGTGACCGGGGAACCACTGGATGGGCATTGCGCGTTTCCACGAACGGGACGAGTGGCACGCGATGATACTTGGTCGCGGCGCAGCCCGCGCGTCGGCGCCGGCACAATTGCGCCGCACATCCCCCTGCCCGGGGCGCGCTGCGGCAAGGCGCCCCGCGGCCGGCTCTTCACGGCCGCCCGGCACCGCCGGCCGGGCGACTCCGGTGGTGGACTACGCCGCTTACTCGATGATCCGGAAGATCTCCCAGTGCGGCGAGCCCGACACCACGTAGGGTTCCATTTCCTTGCCCCAGCGGGCGTGGGCCTCGATGGTGGCGAGCTTGTCCCAGGCGGCGCCCAGTTCCGCCAGGTCGCGCACACGGATCTCCGACTGCACGGTGGATTCGTGCGCCCCCACCGAGCCGGTGAGCAGCCGCGCCCGGTCTTGCGTCCAGCCGATCTGGCTGCCCACCTCCGCCATCCAGCGGCGCATCATGTCCAGGACCACCGGCTTGTACCCGAACCGGGCATCTATGCTCCAGCGTGCGATCAACATGGCATCTCTCCTGTTGGGTTGTGTCCCCCTTTGTCTCCAATTTAGACCCTCGGGCCACGCGATGCCCGGCAATTTCCGTCCTCTCCCGCCCCCGCCCCGAAGGCCGTGCCGTGGCCGGCTCGCGCTGCACCGCAGCATTCCGGCATGGCCGCCGCCAGGCCGGAAGATGCAGTGCGTATAAAGCTGCACGGGACGCCGGCATTCTGATAGATTATCGTCACCACACTCACCGGAGGCGCCCATGGGAGGAACGCAGCCCCGCAACGACGGCGCGCGCAGCGGAGCCGGGAGCGGGCCGGGCGCCGACACCGACCACGCCCTGCTGGGCGCGATCCTCGACGCCACGGCGGAAGGCATCGTCGTCGTCTCCGCCTCGGGTCGGGTGCTCAAGGCCAATTCCCGCTTCCGGGAACTCTGGCGGCTTGCCGCGTCGCCCGAAGCGGATCCGGAAAAGGTGTTGCTGAACCGTGTCCTGGAGCAGTTGGCCGACCCGCGGCAAGCGCTGGCCGAACTGCGCGCGCTGGGTGACGACGGCGGCGCCGGCGCAGCGCATGCGTTGCCGGGGACCGCCGAAGAGGGCACCCGCAGCACCGTGCATCTGCGCGACGGGAGGGTCTTCGAGCATTATTCCCGGGCACTGGACCTGGGCGAGCAACGCGCCCGCCTGTGGTCGTTTCGCGACGTCACCCTGCAGCAGGCGGCCCGGCGGCAACTCGAGGACGAGCGCGCCCGCTTCCACACCCTCATTCAAACCCTGCCCGACCCGGTGTGGCTCAAGGACACCGAGGGCGTCTATCGTGCATGCAATGCCGCTGCCGAGCGTTACTTCGGCCTGGCGGAAGCGGAAGTGGTGGGCCGCACCGACCACGACCTGCTGCCCGCGGACATGGCCGACCATTTCCGCGCCGGAGACCAGGAAGTCGCGGCGACCAGGGGTCCCGTCGCGTTCGACCAGCGCTGGACCGTCGGCGCCAACGGCCGCTGGCTGGCACTGAAAACCACCAAGACGCCGTGGTTCGACCCCCACGGACGCTTCGCCGGCGTGCTCGGCATCGCCCATGACGTCACCGCCATGCACGAGGCCCAGGAAGCGCTGCGCGAATCCGAGGCCAAGTTCCGCCTGCTGGCGCAGAGCAGCCGCGACTGGATCTTCTGGATCGCCCCGGACGGGCGGTCTCTCTACGACTCGCCGGCGGCGGGCGACATCACCGGCTACGACGCCGCCGAATTCGCTGCCGACCCCGATCTGTTCGCCCGCATCGTCCATCCCGATGACCGCCCGGCCTACCTGGACCACCGCCGCAGCGCAGCGGGACCCGACCCCGGCGAACTGCGGTTGCGCATCCTCCACCGCGACGGCGGCGTGCGCTGGATCGCCCACCACTGCCAGCCGCTCTTGGACGAGGCCGGCCGCAGCCTGGGCCGGCACGGCACCAACCGCGACGTCACCGCCCACCAGCAGGTGGAGCGGGCGCTGACCCAGCTCTCCCTGGCGGTGGAGCAAAGCCCCAGCAGCGTGATGATCACCGACCTGGCCGGGCGCATCGAATACGTCAATCGCGCGTTCACCGAAAGCACCGGCTACGGCCGCGAGGAGGTGCTGGGCCGCAACCCGCGGCTGCTCAGCTCCGGCGAGGTGCCGGCCAGCACCTACACGGCCATGTGGCAGGCGCTGAAACAGGGGCAGGCGTGGCGCGGCGAGTTCGTCAATCGCCGCCGCAACGGCGAGCTCTACCCGGAATCGGTATGGATCTCACCCGTGCGCCAGCCCGACGGCCAGGTCACCCACTACCTCGCCATCAAGGAAGACATCGGCGAGTGGAAGCGGATGCTGGCGGCGCTGGAGCGCGCCCGCGACGCCGCGGAGCTGGCCAGCCGCACCAAGAGCGAGTTCCTGGCCAACATGAGCCACGAGATCCGCACCCCCATGAACGCCATCATGGGCATGGCGGAGCTGTGCCTGCGCACCGCCCTGGACGAGCGCCAGCGCAACTACGTCACCAAGATCAAGGGCGCCTCGGATTCGCTGCTGGGCATCCTCAACGACATCCTGGACTTCTCCAAGATCGAGGCCGGCAAGCTGGAGATGGAGTGCGTGGAGTTCCAGCCGGCCGACGTGCTCGACCGGCTCGGCGCCATGCTCGCCATGCGGGCCGCAGCCAAGGGCATCGAACTGGTGTTCGACGCCGATGCGACCCTCCCCCGCACCCTGGCGGGCGATCCGCTGCGGCTCGGGCAGGTGCTCATCAACCTGGTGGGCAACGCCATCAAGTTCTCGGACCAGGGCAGCGTCATCGTGGCCGTGCGCCGCGCGGCGCAGGAACACGGCGCGCTCGCCCTGCACTTCGCCGTCGCGGACAAGGGCATCGGCATGACCGCCGAGCAGCAGGCAAGGCTGTTCTCCGCCTTCACCCAGGCGGACTCCTCCACCACCCGCCGCTTTGGTGGCACCGGCCTGGGGCTGGCCATCAGCAAGCGGCTGGTGGAAATGATGGGCGGGCGCATCTGGGTGGAGAGCCGGGCGGGCGAAGGCAGCACCTTCCATTTCACCGCCCGGTTCGGCACCACGAGCGATGCCGCTCCGAGCGTCCCGGCGGCGCCGCTGGCCGCCCACGCCGCGCGGCCGGTACTGCTGGTGGACGACAGCCCCGCCACGAGGAAGATGGCCCGGGGGCTGCTGGAACATCTGGGCCTGAGCGTCGAAGACCACGCCGGCGGCGCGCAAGCCTTCGAGGCGGCCACACGTCCCGGCGCCCCCGACTACCTGCTGGTCCTCAGCGACTGGACCATGCCGGAGATGGACGGCATCGAACTCATCCGCCGCCTGCGCGCCCACTTCGGACCGCGCAGGGCGCCCCTGGCGGTGCTCATGACCGCCTATGCCCACTCCGACGCCCTGCAGCACGCCGGAGACCGCTGGGACGGCCTGCTGGCCAAACCCTTCGGCGCCGAACAACTGCTGGCCACGCTCGCCCCGCTTGTGGGAGCCGGCCTGCCCGCGATTGGTGCGGCCGATGTCGCGGGCAAGCCCGCTCCCACATCCGCCGCCAGCCCCCGGGCCGCCTCCCTGGATCACCTGAAGGGCGCGGACGTGCTGCTGGTGGACGACAACGTGATCAACCAGGAACTGATGCTCGAACTGCTGGACGGCGCCGGCCTGCGGATTCGGGTCGCCGGCAACGGCGTGGAGGCGCTGCGCGCGGTGGCTGACGCCATGCCGGACTGCGTGCTCATGGACTGCCAGATGCCGGTGATGGACGGCTTCGAGGCCAGCCGCAGGCTGCGCGCCCAGGCGCGCACGGCCTCCCTGCCCATCATCGCCCTGACCGCCAACGCCATGGCCGGCGACCGCGAGCGATGCCTGGCCGCGGGCATGAGCGACCACCTCGCCAAGCCGGTGGACCTCGCCGCGCTGTTCGCCGCCCTGGCGCGATGGATCAGGCCGAAGGCCGATGCGCCCGCGGCGGCGCCGACCGCCGTGCCCGTTGCGGGAGCGGGCCTGCCCGCGATCGGGGCGGCCGACATCGCGGGCACGCCCGCTCCCGCACCCTTCACCGACCTGCCCGGCGTGGACGTGATCACCGGCCTGCGGTACGTACGCCACAACGCCAGGCTGTACCGCACCCTGCTGACCACGTTCCGCGACCGTCAGGCCCTGGACCTGCTCCGCGACCTGCCCGAAGCGGCGCGCAGCGGCCACCGGGAGACCCTGGCGCAACTCGCCCACGACCTGAAGGGCGTGTCGCACACCCTCGGGGCAAACACCCTGGGCGAGTGCGCCGCCCGGCTGGAAGCCAGCGCCCGCGACCCCGCGGCCGGCGACCCGGCGCCGCTGCTGTTGCCGGTACTGGCCGAACTGCGCCGCGTCCTGGACGGGCTGGCGCGACTGGGCGGATCGAGCGGGGCGTGAAGCGGGGCGTGAAGCGATTCGCGCCGGCGCGCCGTTGTGCGAGACAATAGCGCCCCAACGATCCACCCGGCCCGCGTCACGGCCACCCCCCAATGACCGACTCCATCGAACGCTTCGACCAGCTCGACCTCCCCCCGCCCCTGCTCCAGGCCCTCACCGACGTGGGCTACGAGACCCCCACCCACATCCAGGCCGCCTGCATCCCCAGCCTCCTGGCCGGCCACGACCTGCTGGGCGAGGCCCAGACCGGCACCGGCAAGACGGCGGCCTTCGCCCTGCCGCTGCTGGCGCGCCTCGACCTGGCGCGCAAGGCGCCCCAGGTGCTGGTGCTCACCCCCACGCGCGAGCTGGCCATCCAGGTGGCGGAGGCCTTCCAGCGCTACGCCCACCACCTGCCGGGCTTCCACGTGCTGCCCATCTACGGCGGCCAGAGCATGGTGGTGCAGTTGCGCAGCCTGTCGCGCGGCGCCCACGTCATCGTCGGCACGCCGGGGCGGGTGATGGACCACCTGGAGCGCAAGAGCCTGGTGCTGGACGAACTGCGCGCGCTGGTGCTCGACGAGGCCGACGAGATGCTGCGCATGGGCTTCATCGAGGACGTGGAGTGGATCCTCGAACACACCCCGGCCACGCGCCAGACGGCCCTGTTCTCCGCCACCATGCCGGTGCCCATCCGCGAGGTGGCCCGCCGCCACCTGCGCGAGCCGCAGGAGGTGAAGATCCGCACCGCCACCACCACCGTGGCCGCCATCCGCCAGCGCTGGTGGCAGGTGGCCCGCGGCATGGACAAGCTGGAGGCGCTGACCCGCATGCTGGAGGTGGAAGAGAACTTCGAAGCCGCCCTCATCTTCGTGCGCACCAAGACCGCCACCGCCGAACTGGCGGAGCGCCTGGAAGCACGCGGCTACGAGGCCGCGGCGCTCAACGGCGACATGACCCAGGGCCTGCGCGAGCAGGTCATCGACCGGCTCAAGGGCGGCAGCCTGGACATCGTCGTGGCCACCGACGTGGCGGCGCGCGGCATCGACGTGCCGCGGGTGAGCCACGTCATCAACTACGACATCCCCTACGACACCGAGGCCTATGTGCATCGCATCGGCCGCACCGGCCGGGCGGGGCGCCCCGGCACCGCCATCCTGTTCGTGGCGCCGCGCGAGATCCGCATGCTGCGCGCCATCGAGCGCGCCACCCGCCAGCCCATCGAGCGCATCGCCCTGCCCAGCCGCGAGGCCGTGGCCGACCGGCGCGTGGCCCAGTTCAAGCAGCAGGTGGTGGAGGCGCTGGAGAGCCTGCAGGGCGAGGAGCTGGAGTTCTTCCTCGACGTCATCGGCCAGCTCAAGCAGGAGCGCGCCCTGCCCGCCGAGGACATCGCGCAGCGCGAACGGCCGCTGCAGCCCGCCGCCACCGGGTGGCCGGAGGAGCAGCCCGTTGCGGGAGCGGGCTTGCCCGCGATATCGGCCGCCCCGATCGCGGGCAAGCCCGCTCCCACACGCCCCCAGGTCCGCCCGGAGGAACGCCCCCGCGCCGCCGCGCCGCGCGAGTTCCGCGACGAGGCCCCCGGTCGCCGCGGCGACGAAGCACCCGTGCGCCGCGATGAGGCCCCCGTGCGCCGCGACGAGGCCCCCGTGCGCCGCAGCGACGACGCTTCTTTGCGCCGCAGCGACGAGGCCCCCTTGCGCCGCCGGCCCGCGGCGCCCGGGCAACTGGTGCGCTACCGCATCGACGTCGGCCGCAACCAGGGCGCCATGCCCAAGGAGATCGTCGGCGCCATCGCCAACGAGGGCGGCATCGAGGGCCGGTTCATCGGCCAGATCCACCTGCTGGACGACTACAGCACCGTGGAACTGCCCGCCGACTTGCCCGCGGACGTGCTGGCCCGGCTCAAGCGCGCGCGGGTGCGCCAGTGCCCGCTGAACCTGCGCCCGCTGACCCCCGGTGAATCCGAAACCGCCGGCGAGCGTCCGCGGCCGCGGCTGCGCCGTGACGAAGGCAGCGAACGGCCGGCCCGCTGGCAGTCCGGCGACAAGCCGCCGCGGCGCAGCTACGGTGCCGGCTCGGCGGGCGCGCCGCGCTCGCGCGGCGAGGGCAAGTTCGCGCCGCGGCCCGCCCCCGGCGGCAAGCCGAAGCGGTTCAAGCCGTAACGCCGGCGCACGATTTCCCGCCCCCACGCCAGGCGAGGCCGCCCGCCATGCACATCTGGGTCGACGCCGATGCCTGCCCCGGCGTCATCAAGGACATCCTGTTCCGCGCCGCCGCGCGCACCGGCCTGCCGCTCACCCTGGTGTCCAACCAGGCGCTGCGCACCCCGCCGGCCGCCCACATCCGGGCCGTGCAGGTGCCCCGGGGCTTCGACGTGGCGGACGACCACATCGTCGCCCGCGTCGCCCCCGGCGACCTCGTCATCACCGCCGACATCCCGCTCGCCGCGGCGGTGGTGGAGAAAGACGCCCACGCCCTCGACCCCCGCGGCGAACTCTACGGCCGCGAGAACATCCGCGAACTGCTCGACCTGCGCAACTTCATGGACGGCCTGCGCGCCAGCGGCGTGGACACCGGCGGCCCGCCCGCCTTCAGCGCCGCCGACCGCCAGGCCTTCGCCAACCGGCTGGACCGCATCCTGGCGGGGCGGCGGGGGTGATGGGCCTGCCGCCGCGCGACGACTGGCATCCGGCCGACGGATGGGGTATGGTTATAACTTTGTAAAACCGATTGGAGCCCCCCATGCGCACCGCCATCCGCAAGATCGGCAATTCCCAGGGCGTGCTGATTCCCAAGCCCCTGCTGGCCGAGGCCGGCCTGGAGGCGCAAGTGGACATGGTCGTCGAAAACGGGGCGCTGATTCTGCGTCCGGCCCGCGCCAGCCAGCCTCGCGCCGGCTGGGCCGAGGCGGCCCGGGCGCTGGCCGAGGCCGGTGACGACGCCCTGCTCTGGCCCGAATTCGCCAACGCGGAAGACGCCGAATTCGAATGGTGAAGCTCAGCCGCGGCGACGTCTGGCTGGCCGTCCTGGACCCGACCGTCGGCGCCGAGATCCGCAAGACGTGGCCCTGCGTGATCGTCTCCCCGCCGGAAATCCACGACTGGCTGCGCACCGTGCTGGTGGCGCCCATGACCAGCGGCAGCCGTCCCGCGCCCTTCCGCATCCCCGTCAGCTTCGCCGGCAAGAGCGGCCTGATCCTTCCCGAACAGATGCGCGCCCTCGACAAGAGCCGGCTGGTCAAACGGCTCGGAGCCGTGGATGCCGCAACCCTCACGGCACTGCTGGCGGTATTGCGGGACAGCTTCGAGGAGTAGGAAACGCCAACTCGCCGTTCAGTGAACGGAGCGGGCCGCCGCAATATTGCGCGCGAGGCAGCCGGGCGACACTACGGTGTGCGCCCGTGCGTCGTCAGCGGAGCGCCGCGAGTCGCTCCTCGAACCAGCCGGTCCAGAACTGGTTGTGCATCAACCGCCCCTGGCCTTTCAGTCCCGTGAGGATGTCGAGCCCCCGCTCCAGGTAGCGCCGGCTCTCCCCCACATCCAGCCGCTGCGCCGAGCCCAGCTTCGCGCAACTCACCGCGAGATCGACCTGCCACCCGACATTGGCTGGGTCGCGGGCGGCCAGCGCCTCGCCGACCACCCACGGTTCCCGTCCAGATCACGCCCGAATGGCGGCGGCCGTTCAGGCGCCGGGCACCCGTGAAGGGCGCGCCTCGAAAAAGACGCCGACATTGCCGCCCCCATGCCCCGCGCGCTTCCTATACTGAAAACTCGACGCGCACAGGGGAGAGCGACATGTCGGACCACATCTACAAGCTGGTGGAACTGGTGGGGTCGTCCACGGTGAGCAGCGACGACGCCATCCGCAACGCCATTTCAGCGGCGGCGGCGACGCTGCGGCACATGGACTGGTTCGAGGTCACGGAGGTGCGCGGCCACCTGATGGACGGCCAGATCGCCCATTTCCAGGTGAAGCTCAAGGTCGGCTTCCGGCTGGAACCGCGCTGAACGGCTTGCATGGCATCTCCGCGGCATCCTTCCCCAGCGCCACGCGCCGGCGACCCGGCGGGCGCGGGTCGGTTCATTCCTCCATCACGCGGCGGCATCCTCCGTCGCCCAACCTCGAAAAGGAGAGCGCAAAATGGGCAAGAAAATCCTGATGATCTGCGGCGATTTCTGCGAAGACTACGAGACCATGGTGCCCTTCCAGGCGCTGCAGGCGGTGGGCCACACCGTGCACGCGGTGTGCCCGGACAAGAAGGCCGGCGAGCGCATCGCCACCGCCGTGCATGACTTCGAGGGCGACCAGACCTACTCCGAGAAGCGCGGCCACAACTTCACGCTGAACGCCAGCTTCGCCGACACCCGCGCCGCCGACTACGACGCGCTGGTCATCCCCGGCGGGCGCGGCCCGGAATACCTGCGCATGAATCCGCAGGTGGTGGAGATGGTTCGCCACTTCTTCACCACCAGCAAGCCCGTGGCCACCATCTGCCACGGCGCCCAGTTGCTGGCCGCGGCGGGGGTGCTGGAAGGGCGGCGCTGCTCCGCTTATCCGGCCTGCCGCGCCGAGGTGGAACTGGCCCACGGCCGCTATGCCGAGATTGCGGTGGACCAGGCCGTGACCGACGGCAACCTGGTCAGCGCCCCGGCCTGGCCGGCCCATCCGGCGTGGATCGCGCAGTTCCTGGCGCTGCTGGGCACGCGCATCAGCCACTGAGCCGTGGCGGGCGTCGTGGAAGGGGGGTTGAGCCGCGATTGCGGCGGCCGATATCGCCGGCAAGCCCGCTCCCCCACACGTACAACACCCGGCGACCAGCCGGCTGACCGGCGCGCCAATCCGGGCAACATCCCAAGAACCATCACAAGGAGGACGACGACATGGAGAAGGCACATTTTCACTTCGAACGGCATGCCACCTTGCCCGAGGTGGCGGACGTGCGCGCCTCCCGGCCGCTGCAATGGCTGCGGGACGGCTGGCAGGACCTGGCCCGCAACCCTCTGCCGAGCCTCGCCTACGGCCTGATCCTGGCGGTGGCGGGGTGGGTGATCCTGGCCTTTGCCAGCGGCCATCCCTACCTGTTCGTGGCGGCGGTGTCCGGCTTCCTGCTGGTGGGTCCGCTGCTGGCGGCGGGGCTCTATGAACTGTCGCGCCGCCAAGCCGCGGGCGAGCCGGCAAACTTCGACGACTCTCTCGACGGCTTGAGGCCGCATCGCGGCAACCTGCTGCAATTCGGCCTGGTGCTGGCGCTGCTCGCCATCGCCTGGGAACGGCTCTCCGCCCTGATGTTCGGCCTGTTCTTCGACGGCGACGTTCGCCAGGTCACCGACCTGGCCTACCGGGCGTTCTTTTCCTGGGAAGACACCGGTTTCCTGATGGCCTACACGCTGGTGGGTGCGGTGCTGGCGCTGCTGGTGCTGGCGATTGCCGCGGTCTCGGTGCCCATGATCATGGACCGGGGCAGCGACGTGGTCACCGCCATGCTGACCAGCGCCAAGGCGGTGGGCATCAACCCCGTGGCCATGCTGGTGTGGACGGCGCTGATCGTGGTGCTCACCCTCGTCGGCTTCGCCACGCTGCTCATCGGCCTGGTGGTGATCATCCCGCTGCTGGGGCACGCCACCTGGCACGCCTACACGGATCTGGTGCGGCGGTGAGCCGGAGATCGAAGTCCCCGCGGCTTCACTGACGCGGGCGAGTCGGCCTTCGGGCCGAATCCGGGGCGGCCGCCTTGCCCGCGGCCGCCCTTGTCTTGCCGCCGCCAGACCCCAGTTAAGGCACAATGCGGGCACTCCCGTCCCGCGCCACCCTCCAGGAACGATGAACCTCGAAACCTCAGTTGAACCTCTTTCGACGCAGAGATCGCAGAGAGGCAGAGGCCGCAGTGCAATCATCGGCATTCACCGGCCGGGTGAATGCGCTTGGCTTTGTAGTGCTCGGCGTTCTCGATGTTTTTTTCCGCGTGCTCTGCGTCAAATGAGGTTTCCAGGTTGAATCCGTTGCTCGATTTCTCCGGGCTGCCGCGCTTCGATGCCGTGCGTCCCGAACATGTCACCCCGGCGGTGACCCGGCTCCTGGCCGAAAACCGCGCCCTCATCGAGCGCCTTCTCGCCGATCCCCGGCCGCCCACGTGGGACGGCTTCGTGGCACCGCTGGAGGACGCCAACGAGCGGCTCTCCCGCGCCTGGGGCACCGTCGGCCACCTGCACGGGGTGATGGACATTCCCGCATGGCGCGACGCCTACAACGCCAACCTGCCCGAGGTCACGTCGTACTACTCGGACCTGGGGCAGAACCTGGCGCTGTTCGGGCGGGTGAAGGCGCTGCGCTCGGCGCGCGAATTCGCCGCCCTCGGCGCGACCAGGCAGCGCATCATCGACAACGAGATCCGCGACTTCCGCCTCGGCGGCGCCGAACTGGACGAGGCGGTGAAGCCGCGCTTCAAGGAGATCCAGGAGGAACTGGCCGCCCTGGCGGCGAAGTTCTCCGAGAACGTGCTGGACGCCACCAACGCCCACGCCGAATGGATCGAGGACGAGGCGCAGCTTGCGGGCATCCCCGGGGACGTGCGCAGCGCCGCCCGCGCCGCGGCGCAGAAGGACGACCGGCCCGGCTGGAAATTCACCCTCCATGCCCCCTCCCTGATGCCGGTGCTGCAGTACGCCGACCACCGCGAACTGCGCGCCCGCATGTACCGCGCCCACGCCACCCGCGCCTCCGAATTCGGCAAGCCGGAGTGGGACAACTCGGACAACATCCGGCGCATCCTGCGCCTGCGCGCCGAGGAAGCGCGGCTGCTGGGCTACGCCAGCTTCGCCGAGGTGTCGCTGGTGCCCAAGATGGCCGAATCGCCGCAGCAGGTGCTCGGCTTCCTGCGCGAACTGGCGACGAAAGCCAGGCCCTTCGCCGAGGCGGACATGGCGCAACTGCGCGCCTTCGCCCGCGACGAACTGGGGCTGGAGCGGCTTGAGTCCTGGGACATCGCCTGGGCCTCGGAGAAGCTGCGTTTGAGGCGCTACGCCTTCTCGGAGCAGGAGGTGAAGCAGTACCTGCCCGAACCGCGGGTGCTGGCCGGGCTGTTCCGCGTCATCGAAACCCTCTACGGCGTGCGCATCGCGCCGGACGATGCGCCGACCTGGCACGAGGACGTGCGCTTCTACCGCATCGACGATGCCGAAGGCCGCCTGGTGGGCCGGTTCTACCTCGACCTCTACGCCCGCGACACCAAGCGCGGCGGGGCATGGATGGACGAGGCCATCACGCGCCGGCGCGTGGGCGACGGCATCCAGGCGCCGGTGGCCTACCTCACCTGCAATTTCTCGGCGCCGGTGGGCGGAAAGCCCCCCTGCTTCACCCACGACGAAGTGATCACCCTGTTCCACGAGTGCGGCCACGGCCTGCACCACCTGCTCACCCGGGCGGAAGATCTGGCGGTGTCGGGCATCCACGGCGTGGAGTGGGACGCGGTGGAGCTGCCCAGCCAGTTCATGGAGAACTTCTGCTGGGAGTGGGACGTGCTGCGCCACATGAGCGGCCACGTGGACACGGGCGAGACCCTGCCGCGGGAGCTGTTCGACAAGATGCTGGCGGCGAAGAACTTCCAGAGCGGCATGCAGACGGCGCGCCAGCTCGAGTTCGCGCTGTTCGATCTGCTGCTGCACAGCGGGTTCGACCCCGATGGGCCGCGCACGGTGCTGGACCTGCTGGAGACGGTGCGCGACGAGGTGGCAGTGGTGCGTCCCCCCGAGTGGAACCGCTTTCCCCACAGTTTTTCCCACATCTTCGCCGGCGGCTACGGCGCGGGGTACTACAGCTACAAGTGGGCCGAGGTGCTCTCCGCCGACGCCTACGACCTGTTCGAGGACAACGGGCGGCGCAGCGGCGACGTGCTGGACCCCGCCACCGGCGCGCGCTTCCGCGACGAAATCCTGGCCGTGGGTGGCTCGCGCCCGGCCCTTGAATCCTTCAAGGCCTTCCGCGGGCGCGAACCGACGGTGGATGCGCTGCTGCGGCACAACGGCATGGTCGCCGCCTGACCACGATGGCGGCGCGAACGGCAGGCGCACCGCGCCGCGAGTCCAGGGCCAAGGCGCGCAGGGCATTCGGAGCTGGCGGCCTGGCCATCGCCGGCCTGCTGCTGGTCGCCTCGCTGGCCCAGGCCGGCACGGTGTACCGCTGGGTGGACAAGGCCGGGCGCGTGCACTACTCGGACCAGCCGCCCACGGCGGAAGTGCGCAGCATCCAGGAGAAGCGCCTCGGAGCCGCCAACGAGGTGGAAACCTCCGGCCCCGGCTACGCGTTGCGCCGTGCCGCCGAGGCCTACCCGGTCACCCTGTGGATCGCCCACGACTGCCAGCAGGAGTGCCGCACCGCCCGCGACTTCCTGAAGCGCCGCGGCGTTCCCTTCAGCGAGACGGTGGTGACCTCCGCCGAGGACACCGAGCGGTTCAAGCGCGAGTTCGAGCGCGCCGAGGTGTTCGTCCCCGCCGTCACCGTCGGCCGGCGCAAGATGGCCGGGTTCGCCGAGCCGTCGTGGGCCGGCATGCTCGACGACGCCGGCTATCCGCGCACGGCGGTTCCGGCGCGGGGACGCACCGTGCCCGACGCTGCGCCGGTACCCGCCCCGGCGCCCCCGCCGCCGGGCGCCAACCCGGACGCGCAGCGCCGATGAAGCTCGCGACCTGGAACGTCAATTCCCTCAAGGTCCGCCTGCCGCAGGTGCTGGACTGGCTGGCAGCCGAGCAGCCGGACGTGCTGTGCCTGCAGGAAACCAAGCTCACGGACCCGGCCTTCCCGGCAGAGGAACTGCGCGCGGCGGGATACCAGGCCCTCTACGCCGGCCAGAACACCTACAACGGCGTGGCGCTCCTGTCGCGGGCGCCGGCCGCCCTGGTGGCCGCGGCGATCCCGGATTTCGCCGACGAGCAGAAACGCATCCTCAGCGCCGACTGCCAGGGCGTGCGGGTGGTGTGCGCCTATTTTCCCAACGGCCAGGCGGTGGGCAGCGACAAGTACGACTACAAGCTGCGCTGGATCGCGGCGCTGCGGGAATGGCTGCGCGCCGAACTGACGGTGGCGCCGCGGCTGGTGCTGGCCGGCGACCTCAACATCGCCCCGGAGGCGCGGGATGTTTACGACCCGGCGGCCTGGGAGGGCCAGGTGCTGTGTTCCGAGCCGGAGCGGCAGGCGTTCCGCGATCTGGTGGCGCTGGGCCTCGCGGACAGCTTCCGCCTCTTCGACCAGCCGGAAAAGTCCTACACCTGGTGGGACTACCGCATGATGGCCTTCCGCCGCAACATGGGGCTGCGCATCGACCACATCCTGCTCTCGGCGCCGCTGGCCGCCCGCGCCCGCGGCTGCCGCATCGACCGGGCGCCGCGCAAGCTGGAGCGGCCCTCCGACCACGCGCCGGTGGTGGTGGAGTTCGATGTCGATGCCTGAGCAGCCGCGAGGGCCGCGTTTGACCGAGGACGCCGGGCTCCGGCTGGCGACCCTCTATCCGGTGCTGGCGGGCCTGCCGCGGCAGGCGGGCCGCGAGGCCGCCGCCCTGCTGCACACGCAGCGCATTCCCGCCGGCACCGTGCTGTTCGACGAACGCCAGGCCTGCCACGGCTTCCCGCTGCTGCTGGCGGGCTCCATCCGGGTGGTCAAGTCGGCACCCAACGGGCGGGAACTGCCGCTGTACCGCGTCACGCCGGGCGAGACCTGTGTCATCACCTCCAGTTGCCTGCTGGGCGGCGTGCAGTACAACGCCCGCGGCGTGGCCGAGACCGGACTGGAACTGGCCATGCTGCCGCGGGACACCTTCACCGCCCTGCTGGCGCACACACCCTTCCGCGACTTCATCTTCCGGCTCTTCGCCGAGCGCATCGCCGAGTTGATGCAACTGGTGGAGGAAGTGGCCTTCCGCAAGCTGGACCAGCGCCTGGCCGGACTGCTGCTGGGCCGCGGCCGCACGGTGCACGCCACCCACCAGCAGCTCGCCGACGAACTGGGCAGCGTGCGGGAAATCGTCAGCCGCCTGCTCAAGGGCTTCGCGGCGCAGGGCCTGGTGAGCCTGGGACGCGAGCACATCGAGATCCTCAATCCGGCCGGCCTGCGCAGAATCACCAGCGGGGAGCGCTGAAGCGCCACGCCCGGCCGCGCACGAACGCGCGGCCGGGCGGGACTTGCGCCCCTCGGCAACGCCCTCGGCGCGCCGAGGACAGGGGCACCTCGCGCGGCACGATCACGCCCTTACCCCTTGAGGTCAATTGACTCCCGGCGCGTCCTGGGGTGAACATTGCCGACCGTCAATCCGCCCCGCAAGAAGGGTCGTCCATGGCCACGCCGTACTCCCCCGCCAACGTCGAGCTCGCGCACCCAAGCGGCTACGCAGTCATCGATGGGCTGCTCAGCGATGCAGCCTGGGGCTTTTACGCCTGGGACGGGCCGATCACCTACAGCTTCGCCGGCTACAACGTGGACAAGACGGGGGTTTTCCAGCCCCATTTCGGCGGCGCCCTTTACTCCGGCGGCATGGATAGCTACGGCGTCACGCTGCCTTACCCCATCAGCGCCTATGCGCGCTGGACCCCCCTGGGCACCCAGGAAGTCGTCGCGGCGGTGAGCGCCCTCAATGCCTGGGCCGACGTGGCGGACATCCTGTTCGTGCACGTCAGCGACAATGCCACCCAGGCGGGGGATATCCGCTTCTCCCGCACCTGGGACACCTCCGGCAACAACACCGCCTTCGCTCGCACGCCGGAGCCGACCACCGCGGCCGGCGACATCTGGATCCAGCCAGGCACGGCCAGGGATCCGCAGCCGGGCAGCCACGCCTACTTCACCTATCTCCACGAAATGGGCCACGCCCTGGGCCTGCAGCATCCCCACGAGGCGGGCATGGCCGCCGAACTGGACTCGCTGGAATACACGGTGATGAGCTACCGCGCCTGGGTGGGGGACGATCCGGGCGGCACCCTGCCCGCCGGGATCACCTACCCGACCACACCGATGTTGTGGGACATCCTGGCGATCCAACACCTCTACGGCGCCAACACGGTCTCCCACGCGGGAAACAACACCTACTCCTGGAGCCCGGGGCAGAAGATTTTCGAGACCGTCTGGGACAGCGGCGGCATCGATACCCTGGACTGGTCCAACCAGTCCACCGAATCCATCATCAACCTGGAAGGCGGCTACTGGAGTTATCTCGGCCCCGCCAGAGTCTCGGGCCCGAACGGCGAAACCACGACGCAGAACCTTGCCATCGCCTTCGGCTCCGTCATCGAAAACGCCGAGGGCGGATCGGCGAGGGACTGGATCTACGGCAACAGCGCCGACAACGCGCTCAATGGCAATGGCGGCGACGACATCCTGTACGGGTGGGGCGGCGACGATCAACTGGAGGGCGGCAGCGGCAACGACATCGTCTGCGGCGGAGATGGCAACGACCTGTTGTCCGGCAGTTTCGGCTCGGACTGGCTTGACGGGGGCGCCGGTGACGACTCGCTGGACGCAGGTTATTCCGGCATCGACGTGCTCGTCGGAGCCGATGGCAACGATGCCCTGAATGCACGATACACCGCCACCCAGGAGGCGCCGGGCCAGTTCCGGACCGTGTTGCTCGGCGGTGCCGGCAATGACGGCATCACCGGCAGCGCCGGCGCCGACTGGATCGATGGCGGGCCTGGCGACGACTGGATGAGCGGCGGCGTGGGCAACGACGTGGTGATCGGCGGCGGCGGCACCGACTCCGTCTATGGCAACTCCGGCGACGACGTGCTCATCCAGGGAGAGGGCAGCGGCTGGTTGTGGGGCGGCGACGGCAACGACTGGGTGTGGGGCGGGACCGGCAATGACCTGCTCTCAGGCGGCGCCGGCGACGATCGGCTGGTCGGCGGCGCCGGCGATGATCGCTTCAGCTTCGACATCGCCGAGTTTTCCGGCAGCGGCTACGACGTCATCTTCGACTTCGGCAATCTGGGCGCGAGCCACGACGTCCTGCAGCTGACGGGCGTGTCCCCCGGCGCCGTGAGCTACCTGGATGTCGCCGGGGGGACCTGGCTGCACATCCAGCTTGCCGACGGCGGCTACGGCAGGATATTTGCCTGGTGGACCACTGCCGCCGCGCTGTCGGACGACGTGCTCTTCGCCTGAAGCCCTGCGGGGTGGGAAGGCTTCCCCCGCCCAACCCACCCCAGGACGCAGAGGTCTACGCCTCCAGCAAACTCCTCAGCATCCACGCATTCTTCTCATGGATATCCATGCGCTGGGTGAGGACATCGGCGGTGGGCTGGTCGTTGGCCCGGTCGGCGACCTCGAAGACGGCGCGGGCGGTACGCACCACGGCTTCCTGTCCGGCGATGAGCAGGCGGATCATCTCCTCGGCCCGGGGCACGCCCTCGACCTCCTGCACCGACGCCAGGCGCACGAACTCCCTGTAGGTGCCCGGCGCCGGGAAACCCAGCGCGCGGATGCGCTCGGCGATCACGTCCAGGGCGTTCCACAGCTCCGTGTATTGCAGCATGAACATCTGGTGCAGCGTCTGGAACATCGGTCCCTTCACGTTCCAGTGGAAATTGTGGGTCTGCAGATAGAGCGTGTAGCTGTCGGCCAGCAGGCGCGAAAGGCCATCGGCGATGGCGGCACGGTCGGTTTGCGCAATTCCGATGTTGATTTCCATGGCATGATTCCTCGGTTGCTCGGTTGTCAAGGCAATGCTATACGGGCTCCGCGATCCAGTCCAATCGAGCATTGGAATGCAGGGCATAGCCTGCGGCTATCCAGCGAAGCCCGCGGCTATCCAGCAAAGCCGCCGCTGCCCTGCGGCTTGTCCTTCAGGCCGCCGTCCCGGACATCGCGCCCGGCAACGGCGCCGGGCGCACGCCCGGCAGTCCGGCCTCGGCGATGGCGCGGGACAGCACATCGATGGCGCCGGTGCGCGGGAACGACGCCCGCCACGCCAGCACCACGCGTCGCGACGGCTCCGGCGTGGCAAAGGGCTTGACGCGCAGCAGCGGCTGGGTGCGCGCCAGGGGATCGGCAGCCGAACTGGGCAGCACGGTGATCCCCGCACCGCTGGCCACCATGTGGCGGATCGTCTCCAGGGAACTGCCTTCCAGGGTGCGTTGCAGTCCGACGGACTGCCCCAGCCGCGGGCACACCTCCAGCACCTGGTCGCGGAAGCAGTTGCCGGCACCCAGCAGCAGCATGGGCTCGTCGGCCAGCTCGCTGGCGGCCACTTCGCCCCGCGCCGCCCAGGGGTGCTCCGCGGGCAGCAACACGCGGAAGGGTTCGTCGTAGACCGGGCGAGTCACGACGCCCGGTTCCTGGAAGGGCTGCGACACCACGATCACGTCCAGGTCGCCGCGGCGCAGCCCCTCGGCCAGGCGGGCGGTGAAGTTCTCCTGGATCAGCAGCGGCATGCGCGGCGCCCGCTGGTGCAACAGCGCGATGAGCCGGGGCAGGAGATAGGGGCCGATGGTGTAGATCACCCTCAGCCGCAGCGGCCCGGCCAGGGGATCGCGCCCCTGGGCGGCGACCTCCTTCACCAGCGCCGCCTCGACCAGCGCACGCTGCGCCTGGGCGGCCACCCGCTCGCCGATCTCGGTGAGCCGCACCTCCTGGCTGCTGCGCTCGAACAGCGTCACGCCGAGTTCGTCTTCCAGCTTCTTGATGGCCACCGACAGGGTGGGTTGGCTGACGAAGCACGCCTGCGCCGCGCGGCCGAAATGGCGTTCGCGGGCCAGGGCGACGAGGTAGCGCAGGTCGGTGAGGGTCATGGGCAGACGAAAGCGGATGGCAGGCATTATGGTTGCAGCGCCCGGCGGCGGCAATTCGTCGCCGTGCGTGGCTTGCGGCACCCCGGCCAATCGCATTGCTGGCGCCCCGCCCGCGACCACTGTAACCTTGGTCACAGACCGGCCTGCGGCCGGGCTGGTCCAATGCGCGTCACATCGACCACACAACTCTGGAGGTAAAGCCATGGAAACCAACGTCGGCGGGATTGACAAGAAATTGCGCATCGCAGTGGGCGTGGTACTCGTCGGACTGGCGATCTTCGGAATCGGCACGCCCTGGACCTGGATCGGCGTCCTTCCCCTCGCCACCGGCTTGATGGGCTGGTGCCCGGCCTACCTGCCCTTCGGCATCAAGACCTGCTCCACCAAATAGGCCCACGCGGGCCAGCCTTCGTCGCGGCGCCCCTGCCAGGACGGCCCCGGCCCAGCCGCGCCGCCATCGCTCCCCGGCGGCGGCGCGAACTCCCTCCCCGCACCGCGACCTCTTCCCGGGCACCATGGCGGCGCAAACGGCACGCGCGCGGCGGACACCGCACTTGCGCGTGGCGGACGAGGAGAGATTGCTACTGCAACCTGAACACCACCGGCAGGATCAACTCCCGCCCACCCGCCGCCGGCAACCGGCCCATGGCGTAGGCGGCGGCCACCGCCGCGCGGTCCAGGACGGCGTGGCCGCTGCTGGCGGCAATGTCGGCTTCCAGCACGCGACCCGCGTCGTCCAGGGTCAGCAGCAGGCGCGCTTCGCCCTCCAGCCCCCGGGCGATGGCCTCCGGCGGATAGAACAGGTGGGCTGCGAGCTTGCGCTGGGCGGTGCGCTGCAAGGCGGCGGGCCGGGCCGGGGAGCCGCCGCGGGCTGCCCGCAGGAGCGCGGCGGACGCGGCAGGCTGCTGCGTCGTCGCCTCGCTGAGGGTATCCTTCAGCACCGGCTCGGCTGGGCGGTCCGGCGTCGGACCCGTCGTGGCGCGGCGCGGCAGCAGTTGCGCCTGGAGCGCGGCGGGGGTCATGCCGTCACGGGGCGGGCGCGCCAGCCTCGCTGCTTCAACCAATCCGGCGACCGCCCCGTGCAGGAGCAGGGACAGGACAAGACAAAGCGGCAATCGGCAAGCTGGCATGGGTCTGGACCCGGACATTTCATGAATTCGCCGTGCCCTCGCTTGTCTTTTGATCCGCCAAGAAATTTTAGTTGCGGCATAACCTGAAGGTTAGCCTCCACTGAAACTTCGTTTTCTTCACTCGGCCGTATGGCCCGATACGGCGCTCGCTCAGAAAATTCCTTGGCAAATCAAAATCCGGCGCGATCATCACGACACATTCATGAAATGTCCGGGTGGAAAGCACGTGGCCGCGGCAACGGTGCCGCCGACACGCGGCGGCGCGCAAGCGATCCGGCGCGCGCCGCCATTCTGCTACAACATCGCGGTTTTCCGCAGCGGCACGACAGCTTGCGATGGCCTCGCAAGGAGCGACGGCGCACCGCGTGACGCGCGGGCGGCGCAGGAATCGGGCGCAGGCCCGCAAGGGGAGAAACAGTTTGTCAGTACGGATTCGAGGGTTCGCACGCGGCTTCGCCGCGCTTTCGCTGGGACTGGCCATGGCGTGCGCCGGCGCCGCCCTGCCCGACCCGGTGCGCTTTGCCGCCGTGATCGAGATCGGCGACATCCCCAGCGCCCGCGCCTGGCTGGACGAGGGCCTGGACCCGGATTTCGAGGCCACGCGCGTCGGCACCGGCCTGATGATCGGCGCCTGGGAGGGCAACATCGCCATGATGGAGCTGTTCCACTCCCGCGGCGCAGACGTCAATCGCACCAACCGCATCGGCGAGCAGGCGCTGCAACTGGCGACGTGGAAAGGCCACGTCGAGGCGGTGAAATGGCTGCTCGCCCGCGGCGCCGTGGTCAACCGCGAGGGCCGGCAGTGGGGAGCGCTGCATTACGCCGTCTTCGCCGGCCACCGGGACATCGCCCGCCTGCTCATCGACCACGGCGCGGACATCAATGCCCGGGTGCCCAACGAGTCCACGGCGCTGATGCTGGCGGCGCGGGAAGGCCACGAGGAGCTTGCCCACATGCTGGTGGGCCTGGGCGCCGACGCCACCGCCGTCAACGACTGGGGCGACTCCGCCCTGAGCTGGGCCATGCGCTACGGCCACCTGCGCATCGCCCGCCTCGTCACCCCGCCGGAGGGCTTCGCCCGGGCGGTGCAGGCGCCGCCGCAGTCCTTCGGCACGCCCAGCCGGTCGCAGCCCGCCGGGCCGCAGATGGAGGACATCCTGCGCCGCATCCGCATCGCCGAGGCGCAGGGACGGCCGGTGGACGACCTGCGCCGCGAGCTGTTCGAGGCCGTGGCGGACTTCCGCAAGGGCAGCACGTCCATCGCCGTCACCGCGCCCGCGCGCGGCAAGCGCGCGCCGCCCAAGGCTCTGGTCATCACCGCGCGGCGCCAGCAGGCGGGGCGGGAGCGCGCCGAGCTGGTCTATGACGGCACCGCGGCCCCGCCCCAGGGCGCGCAAGGGCCGCTCCCCACCGAAGTGCCGGAGATCGTGCGCCAGATCCGGCAGGCCTAGGCGAGCGGAAAACCCACCACCGAACTGCGCAAGGCGCTGCACCAGGCCGTGGCCCGCTTCCGGAGCGAGGGCGGTGGCGGGACGCCCCAATAGGCGTCGATTTGAATCCGATGAATGTGGGAGCGGGCTTGCCCGCGATGGGTGCCGCTGATCGCGGGCAAGCCCGCTCCCACCGAACCTTCCGAATCCCGTTGACTGCCTCCTGCACCGCCGTCGTCATGCGCGGTTCGCATGCCCGCGCCCTGCGCGCATGGCGTGAACGCGAAGTGGGGTGACGACGCATTCTGCGGCGGCATTCGAACCTCTCCCCGTGACGGCGGCGCCGGCGGTAGAATCCGAAACCAGATCCAAGCCTTTCGGGGGAAAAGCCGGCATGACACGGGAAACGGTCCAGCGCGCGGTGATGTTTGCCGACATCACCGGCAGCACGCGGCTGTTCTCGACTCTCGGCGACCGCGCCGCCCGGGAGGTCATCGGCACCTTCGTGCGCCTCAATTCCAGCATCGCGCGACAGTTCGACGGCGCCCTCGTCAAGGGCGTGGGCGACGCCGCGCTGTGCCTGTTCAACACCCCGGACAACGCTCTGCTCGCCGCCAGCGCGCTGCAGGCGGAACTGGCCGCCAGTCCGCTGGCCGGGCAGACGGTGCGCACCCACATCGGCTTCAGCTTCGGCAGCATCGTGGCCGAGGAGAGCGACGTCTTCGGCGACACGGTCAATATCGCCTCGCATCTCTCCGACATCGCCAGCCCGGAGCAGATCCTCACCACCGAGGCCACTTACGACATCCTGTCGGCGCCGTTGCGCGACCTGGCGCGCCCCATCTTCCGCACCAACGTCAAGGGCAGCGGGCAGGAGACCACGGTATGCGAGGTGCTGTGGCGCAACGACCCGGCGGTGATGACGCAGCTCAACCCGGTGGGCCTGGCCTACGTGCCCCATGACGAGGGCGCCATGATGCTGGAGTGGGGCGATGGCGCCCTGCGCCTGGATGCGGCGCCCACCCGGGTGCTGATCGGCCGCGGGCCGCACTGCGACATCGTGGTGGACAACCGCTTCGCCTCCCGCGAGCACGCCTGCATCAAGCAGGAGGGCAACGGCTGTTTCCTCGAAGACACCAGCACCAACGGCACCTTCGTGGCCTTCGACGACGGCCGGCAGATGCTGGTGCTGCGCCGCGAGGTTCCCCTGGAGGGCAGCGGGCGCATCTTCCCCGGCACCTCGCCGGGGGACGGCCCGCGGGCCGGCATCCGCTTCCACCGCGAACGGTGCCTGCCGGCCTGGGGGTAACCCGGCGCACCCTTCGCGGGCGTTCCATCAGCGCCCGCGCCGCCGCGCGCCGGTCAGCGGTCCGGCCCCGGCGCCCGGCCGGATCAGGGGCTCGGCGCGCCCGCGGCCGTTACGCCGGCACGCGGCGCAGCATGTCGCCTTCCTGGCTGGACTGGGCCATCATGCCCAGGTACTGCATGACCTTCGCGCTCGCCGCTTCCATGGCGGAGAGCTCCGCCAGGGCCCGATCCACGTCGCCGGCATGGTGGGCCGTCATGGCATTCACGCCGTGCGCATGCACCGCCTTGTGGGGTTCCTCGATCTGGCGGTAACCGTCGATCCCGGAAAAGATCTGGCGGCCCTCGCCCTGGTAGTACCACTTGCCGAGGCGGCAGCCGGTGTGGCTGGCAAGGTCCTCCGGGCGCTTGGTGGAGATGTCGAGGAAGACCTTGTACACCTCGAACTTGAACACCAGGTGGTCGAACTTGGCCAACTCGGTGAAGGTGTGGAGCGTGCTGGCCGCGATGGCCAGCTTCATGTGACTGGACAGATCGCCCAGATGGCGCATTTCGTGGGCGGTGTCTTCGCACACCTGGGTGAACTGTTCGGCACGCTTGGGGCCGACCTCGATCTGTGATCGCACCGTCCCGGTTTCGTGCTGGATCGCCTCCACCAGCGAGGAGATGTCCCCCGTGGCATGGGTGGTGCGTTCGGCCAGCTTGCGCACCTCGTCGGCCACCACGGCAAACCCGCGCCCCTGCTCGCCGGCCCGGGCGGCTTCGATGGCGGCGTTGAGCGCCAGCAGGTTGGTCTGGTCGGCGATGTCCTTGATGAGCTTCACGATCTTGTCGATCTCGCCCACGCGTCCGCTCAGGCGCTCGACGGACACGGCGGAATCCTTGCTCGCCGCGGTCAGGTTGAGCAGGTCGTTCTTCAGCCCCTCCAGCGCCGTGGCATTGGCGATGATGGAATCGCTGGTGTCCAGCGCGTGGTCCTTCTCCCGCTTGATGCTCTGGGCCAGCACGGCCAGCGAGCCCTGCACATGCGCGAGGGACTCGGCAAAGGCAGCCAGCATCTGGCGCAGCAGGTCGAAGGTGCGCACCCGCTCCTGCAGCGCCTGCGCGTCGGCATGCAACTGCGCGAGTTCGGCATCCTTCATCTCCAGGGCGCGGTCCTGCTCCGACAGCCGGTCCCTGACCTGTGTGAGTTCCGCCTCCAGTTCGTCGATCCTGCGACGCCTGGCGAGCCCGATGAACGACATCATGTGCTTCCCCCGATTCTCCTCTTGAACCCCGAGTAACGTCATGAACCGGAGCCACTTTAGGAACCTGATCCGGCTTTTTTTCCGCAACACGCCGCGGAAATCCCCGACACGGCACTACCCGGTGGGAGTAGGTGTCGAGGCCGGGTCGATTGAAGCCGCTACGGACCGGGCGCGGCGATGAACAGTTCCGGATCCACCATGTTGCCGTTGAGGATCACACTCCAGTGCAGATGCGGCCCGGTGGCCCGCCCGCTCATGCCGGAGCGGCCCAGCGCCTGCCCGGAGGCCACCGGCTGGCCCGCGCGCACGTCGATGTCCTGGAGGTGGCAGTACATGGTGATGAGGCCCTGGCCGTGATCCACGAACACGGTGCGGCCGTTGAAGAAATAGTCGCCGGTGTTGGCCACCACGCCGGCCGCCGCGGCCACCACCGGGGTGTCGGCGGCCACCGCCAGGTCCAGCCCGGCGTGGGGGTTGCGCGCCTGTCCGTTGAAGACTCGGCGCAGGCCGAAGCGGCTGGACAGGGGCCCGCCCGCCGGCAGGCGGAAGTCCAGGTCCACCGCAGAGGCGTCGCGCCAGTGCAGCTTGATGCGTCCGATCAGCTCCTGCTCGCGCTCGATGCGCACCATGTCCGCGGCGCCGGGGGTGACCTTGCGCGCGTCCTTGATCACGAGGCGCTGTTCCGGGTAGCGCTTGTCTGCCACGGCAAAGCGCAGCGTGGTCCCGGACGCGCCCGGCGCCGCCGGTCGCAAGCGGATGGCATGCTGCCCGGGGGTGATGTGCAGCGGCAGGCCCACCAGCGCGAACCAGGCATTCCCCCGCCGCGTGACCAGCAACGGGCGCTCCCCGAACCACGCCCGCGGCGGCGGCACCAGGTCGGCCAGGGCCGGGTCCGCCTCGCCCAGGCGCACGAAGGCCACGCCGCCGGGCACGGCCAGTTCCCGCGGTCCTGCCACGGCGAGGCCCGCGGCCAGCAACGCCAGGACGGCGCCGGCCCGGCGCAGCAGGCGGTTCATGGCGCGGCTTCCCCCGCTGCCGCCGCCCGCAGGCGGTGCAGCCCCTTTTCCAGCGTTGCCCGCGGGCAGCCGAAATTCAGGCGCACGAAGCCCGCCAGGCCGAAGTCGGCACCGTCGGACAGCCCCACCCCCGCCGCCTCGAAGAATGCCGTCGGGGTGGCGATAGCGCGTTCACGCATCAGTTCGCGGCAGTCGATCCACGCCAGGTAGGTGGCCTCCACCGGCGCCATGGACAGCCCCGGCGAGGCCGCCACCACCTCCTGCACCCGGTCGCGGTGGGCACGCAGGACATCCAGCAGGGCGTCGCGCCACGGCCCGCCGTCGCGGTAGGCCGCCTCCGTGGCCACCAGCCCGAGCACGTTGACGTGCGGCACGATGCCGCGCATGGCGTGGTAAAAGGCGCCGCGTAGCCCGGGGTCGGGGATGACTGCAAAGGCGCAGTACAGCGCCGGGATGTTCCAGGTCTTGGACGGCGCCATGAGCGTGATGCTGCGCCGCGCCGCGTCGTCGTCCAGGCTGGCGAAGGGGATGTGGGCCAGACCCGGCTCCAGCACCAGGCCACAGTGAATCTCGTCGGAGCACACCACCAGGTCATGGCGCCGGGCAAAATCCGCCAGGTGGTGCAGTTCGTCGGCCGAATACACCCGTCCCCCCGGGTTGTGGGGATGGCACAGCATGAGCAGGCGCGGCGGCGCACCCGCCTCCGGGGTGTGGGCCCCGACGCTGCGCTGCCCCCCGAGGGGGTCGCCCCCGCCTTGGGGCGGCCCGGCGCCGGGGGCGGCGGCCGCCTCCAGCGCCTCCCAGTCCCATTGCCAGCGATCGTCGCGGCACACCAGCGCCACGCTGCGCAGCACGCGATCCGAATTGCCCGGCGCGCAGAGGAAGGGCGGATACACCGGCGTGGCGGTGAGCACCGCCTCCCCCGGCCGACCGACGGCGCGGCAGGCGATGTTGAAGCCGCTCACCACCCCCGGCAGCCACACCAGCCAGTCCGGGTCGATGCGCCAGCCGTGGTCGCGGGCCACCCCTTCCACCACCGCCTCCACCAGCGACGGCCACGGCTCGGCATAGCCGAACACGCCATGGTCGATGCGCCGGCGCAGCGCCTCCAGCACCGGCGGCGGCGCCATGAAGTCCATGTCCGCCACCCACATGGGCACCACGTCGCGCCCGGCGAAGCGGCGCCACTTGATGCTGTCGCTGGCGCTGCGGTCGGGCGGGGATTCGAAATCGAAGGTCGGTGGGGCCATGGGCGCGGGGCGGGGCAGGTGGTGGCCACAATGTATCGGGGTGGTCCCGCACGGGCAAGGGAGCGGCGCTCCTACCCCCGGCTGCGCCGCGGCGCCGTCAGCACCTCGGGCCGCAGCACCTCGTCGAGCTGCGCCTCGCTCATCAGCCCTTCGGCCAGCACCAGTTCGCGGATGCTGCGCCCGCTCCTGAGCGCCTCGCGGGCGATGCGGGTGGCCGCTTCGTAGCCGATGTGGGGGTTGAGCGCCGTGGCCACGCCGGCGGAGGTGGCCACGCGGCAGGCCAGCAGCTCGCGGTTGGCGGCAATGCCCACCACGCAGTTCACGCGCAGCGTGTCGCAGGCGGCGCGCAGGTGCTCGATGCTCTTGAACAGGCTGTGGGCGATGATGGGCTCGAAGGCGTTGAGCTGCAGTTGCCCGCCCTCGGCGGCCAGGGTGATGGTGACGTCGTTGCCGATGACCTCGAAGGCGATCTGGTTCACCACCTCGGGGATGATGGGATTGACCTTGCCGGGCATGATGGAAGAGCCCGCCGCCCGCGCCGGCAGGTCGATCTCGTTGAAGCCGGCCTGGGGGCCGCTGGAGAGCAGCCGCAGGTCGTTGCAGGTCTTGGACAGCTTCACCGCCACGCGCTTGAGCACGCCGGACAACTGCACGAAGGCGCCGACGTCCTGGGTCGCCTCCACCAGGTTCGGGGCCGGGATCAGCGGCAGTTCCGTGAGGGTGGTGAGGTGCTGGATGGCCAGGCGGGCGTAGCCCACGTCGGTGTTGATGCCGGTGCCGATGGCGGTGGCGCCGAGATTGATCTCGCGGATCAGGGCGATGGCCTCGCGCAGGCGGCTGGCGTCCTCGTCCAGCATCACGGCGTAGGTGCTGAACTCCTGGCCCAGGGTCATGGGCACGGCGTCCTGGAGCTGGGTGCGGCCGATCTTGAGGATGTCGCCGAACTCCCGCGACTTGGCCTCGAAGGCCAGGCGCAGCTCGCCCATGGCGCGCAGCAGGTGCTCGATGGCAAAGCAGGTGGCCACAGACAGCGCCGTGGGATAGACGTCGTTGGTGCTCTGGGAACGGTTGACGTGCTCGATGGGGTGGAGGAAGCCGTAGTCGCCCCTGGGCCGGCCCAGCAGCTCCAGCGCCCGGTTGGCGATGACCTCGTTGGCGTTCATGTTGGTGGAGGTGCCGGCGCCGCCCTGGATCACGTCCACCACGAACTGCTCGTGCAGGGCGCCGCCGGCGATCTCGCGGCAGGCGGCGATGATGGCGTCGCCGCGTTCCGCGTCCAGTTCCCCCAGCTCGATGTTGGCGCGCGTGGCGGCCTGTTTGACCAGCGCCAGCGCCCGCACCAGGTCTGGGTAAGTGCCGATGGTCTTTCCCGTGATGGGGTAGTTTTCCAGCGCCCGCAGGGTGTGGATGCCCCAATAGGCCTCGGCGGGCACTTCGCGTTCGCCCAGCAGGTCGTGTTCGGTGCGGATTCTGGTCATGCTCTCTCCACGCGGTCGGGTCGGGCTCCAGTGTAGCGCCAGCGCGCACCGGCGGCGGCATGGTGACGACCCCCACGCTTCGCTGCCCCCCACGGGGGCTCATGCCGCCTTGGGGCGGCCCGGCGGCGGCATGCGGGCGTAACATGGCGGCGCCATCCTGACTGCCTGTCATCGCTTCGGAATCCGCCACCATGCCCATCAAAGACCTGGACGCCCTCGAACACAGCAACCCCTGCGCCAACCCCGGCCTGGACGAGATCCTCGCCTGCGACCCCACACGCCGCCGCCTGCTCCAGGGCGGCTTGGGCGCCGCCGGCCTGGCCCTGTTCGGCACCCCGGCCTGGGGTGCCGCGGCGCGCGCGGCGGGGCGCCCGGCCATCGGCTTCGCGCCCGTTGCCGCGGCGGCCGAGGACCGGGTGCGCGTGCCCGCCGGCTACACGGTAGAGGTGCTCTACGCCTGGGGCGATCCGGTGTCCGACGGCCCGGCCTTCCGCGACGACGCCGGCAATACCGCGGCGGAGCAGGCCCTGCAGGCCGGCATGCACCACGACGGCATGGCCTTCTTCCCCTTCCGGGAAGGCGGCAGGCCCTCGTCGCGCCACGGCCTGCTGTGCGTCAACCACGAATACACCGACGACGGCCTGCTCCACGGCGACGGCATGAAGACCTGGAGCGCGGAAAAGGTCGCCAAGTCCCAGGCCGCCCACGGCGTGTCGGTGATCGAGGTGCGCGAGGAGGGCGGCCGCTGGCAGGTGGTGCGCCCGTCGAAGTACGCCCGCCGCATCACCGCCAGCACCCCCTGCCTGCTGTCCGGCCCGGCCGCCGGCAGCCCGCTGCTGGCCACCGCCGCCGACCCCCGCGCCCGCCTGGCGCTGGGCACCCTCAACAACTGCGCCTGCGGGCAGACCCCCTGGGGCACCTACCTCACCTGCGAGGAAAACTTCAACGGCTACTTCGCCGCCGGCGACGAGCAGGCGCTGGACGCCGACCACAAGCGCTACGGCATCCGCCCCCAAGGCTACGGCTACCGCTGGCACGAGCATGACGAGCGCTTCGATGCCGCCCGCCATCCCCACGAGCCCAACCGCTTCGGCTGGGTGGTGGAGATCGACCCCTGGCGTCCCGACGCGCCGCCGATCAAGCGCACCGCCCTGGGCCGCATCAAGCACGAGAGCGCCACCGTGACCCTGGCCCGGGACGGCCGGGTGGTGGTGTACATGGGCGATGACGAGCGCTTCGAGTACATCTACAGGTTCGTCTCCCGCCACCGCTTCGACCCCCGCGACCCCGCCGCCAACCGCCATCTGCTGGACGAGGGCACCCTGTTCGTCGCCCGCTTCGACGAGGGGGGCGAGGGTCGCTGGCTGCCGCTGGTGCACGGCCAGGACGGGCTCACGCCGGAGCACGGCTTCCGCGACCAGGCCGAAGTGCTGGTGAAGACCCGCCAGGCCGCCGACCGCCTGGGGGCGACGAAGATGGACCGCCCGGAATGGATCGCCGTGCATCCGCGCAGCGGCGAGGTCTATTGCACCCTGACCCACAACGGCCGGCGCGGCGGCCCGCAACGCCCCGGGCCGGATGCCGCCAATCCCCGGCCGGACAACGTCTTCGGCCACATCATCCGCTGGCGCGAGGCGGGCGGCGACGCCGCGGCCGGGCGCCTGCGCTGGGAGGTGTTCGTGTTGTGCGGCGACCGGGCCAGCCCCGTCGCCCACCGGCGCGGAAACATCCGCGGCGACGTCTTCGGCAGCCCCGACGGGTTGTGGTTCGACGCCGAGGGGCGGCTGTGGATCCAGACCGACGTCGCCACCTCCGCGCTCAACCGCGGCGACTACGCCGCCTTCGGCAACAACCAGATGCTGTGCGCCGATACCGCCACGGGCGAGATCCGCCGCTTCCTAACCGGCCCCCACGGCTGCGAGATCACCGGCGCCCTGACCACGCCCGATGGGCGCAGCCTGTTCCTCAATATCCAGCACCCCGGCGAGACCGGCTCGGTACGTTCCGACCCGCAGCGCCCCAGCGCGGTCTCGGCGTGGCCGGCGAGCCAGTTCGGGCCCGCCTTCGGCACCCGGCCCCGGGCTGCCACGGTCGTCATCCGGCGCGAGGACGGGGGAGTGGTCGGAGGTTGAAGGAAAGGCCAGGGGTCGGGGGGGGGAGAGGTTCTCGCCCAAGGAACGCACCTCGCCGCAATCCAGGCGCGCTGAAAGCGCATGGGGGGCACGGCGGCCGCGCCCCTCCATGACATTGTCTCAGGTGCCCACTTCCACCGTCGCCGCATCCGGCCCGTTCTTCACCACGGAGGCCACGCCGTTTTCCATCGCCGACACCGAGGCATACATCTCGCTGCGGCCGAGCATCTTGCCGTCCGGGCCGGTGAGCACGAAGTAGGCCTCGCCCTTCGACGAGGTCTTGCGTTCGAAGCGCCCGTCGTCGCTGCTGTGCTTGCGCGCCAGACCGATGGCCCCCTCGGCGTCGGTGCGGCTGGCGAACATGCCGCTGCTCATGATGACCTGGCCGTTGCCCGCTTTCAGGTTGAAGTGGAATTGGCCCTTGTCGGTCTGTTTCAGTTCATATTTGCCCGCCATGACATTCCTCCTGTCCGGTTAAGGCGGAACGGCCCGCCCAATGGAATTCTAGTCCGGCGCGACCATCTGCGTTGCATTGATCCTGCACGCGCCCACGGGGCATCCGCCGGGGTTGCGTCGCACGGGCCCTTGCATCCGCCTTCCCGCCGCCTGCGTATAGCAGAGGCGCACCCGCACATTCACCCCCTTCGACGAGGAGACGGCCATGGTGGAAGTGACGCAAACCTTCGATCTCGTTCCCGGCATCGATCAGCGCGCCTGGGGCGAACTCGCTCACCGGGCGGTGGCAACCGTTCTGCGGTCTCCCGGCATCGTGGAATTTCGTGCCCATCGCAACCAGCTCGGCTCGCCCAAGGTTCGCACCACGGCGGTGTGGCAGTCGCTGGCCGACTGGGCGAAGGCGGCGGAGAACCCCGAGATCAAGGCGCTGGAGACGGAGATGGGCGGCTACGTCACCAACCTGCGGGTGGAGTTCTGGGTGCCCTCACCGGTGCTGCCCGATGCGGCCCGCCCGCGCTAGCGGCGTGGTCGGCGTTTTCAACCGATCAGGGCCCATCATGGGAAGTTGTGCGACCGTCATGCCCGGCGGCTTGTCTATACTGGGGAACAGGGGCGGCACAGGCCGCCCGGGGAAGGCGCATTCCGTCACGGTGACGGTCAGACGATTGGCGGCGCAAGAGAGGCAGGCGCGCGCCGCCGGGGAGGTAGCCATGCCGGCAGTCTCCATTATCCCGCAGGCGGCCGGCGCGGCGCCGGATCCCGAGGCCGCGCTGGAGTCGCTGGTGCGGCGCATGGCGCTGCGCGACGAGACGGCGCTGGCGCGCTTCTACGAGGTCACCAGTCGGCGCGCCTACGGCTTGGCCCTGCGCATCACGCGCCGCGCCGAGGCGGCGGAGGAAGTGCTGGAGGACGCCTATCTGCAGGCATGGCGCGAAGCCGCCCGCTTCGACCCGCGGCGCGGCCGCCCGCTGACCTGGCTTCTGACCATCTGCCGCAGCCGGGCGCTGGACCACCTGCGTCGTCAGGATCCAGCCGATCTGCATCCCGATCCCGACGAACTGCGCCGCGAGGTGCGCGCCGACGGCGCCGATCCGCTGAACCTGCTGCTGGCCCTGGAAACCGGCAGCGCGGTGCGTGCCGCCGTGGAACGCCTTGAACCGGCGACCCGCCAGCTCATCGCACTGGCCTTCTTCCGCGGGCTCACCCACCAGGAAATCGCCGACGTCTGCCGCATGCCGCTGGGCACGGTCAAGGCCACGCTGACCCGCGCCTATCGCAAAATGCGTCCCCACCTGGAACCCAACGCGCCGGAGTCGCAACCATGAGCCGCACGCCCCCCGGACCCGAAACGGACCCCGTCACCCTGCCGGCGGACATCCGCGCACGGCTGCTGGAGGCCGTGGCACCGCTGGAGGCTGCCCCACCGGGCGGCTTGCTCGGGCGCATCCTGCAGCGGGCACGCACGCAGATTAGCGGCGGCACGCACACGGTCTACGCCGACAGCGGCCAGTGGCAGTCGCTGCTGCCCAAGGTGGGCATCAAGGTGCTGCGCGAACACGAGGCGGGCGTGCTGAGCTACCTGCTGCGGCTGGAGCCCGGCGCGGAACTCCCGCCCCACGAGCATCCCCAGGACGAGGAATGCATGGTGCTGGAAGGGGAAGTGCGCATCGGCGACCTGGTGGTGAGCGCCGGCGCCTACCACGTGGCGCCCCGTGGCGTGCCCCACGGACGCCTCACCACCGCCACGGGCGCGCTGCTGTTCCTGCGCAGCGCGCCGCCCACAGCGGCGTGTCCGGCCTGAGGGGTGACGATCCCCACGCTTCGCTACCCCCCGAGGGGGCTCATGCCGCCTTGGGGCGGCCGGCGCTCACGCGCCCATCCGCCCGCGCAGCCCGTCCAGTTCCGCCTCCACCAGCGTTTCCTTCTGCAGCAGGGCCTGGGCGCCGTCTTCCAGCACGTCGCGGTGGTGTTGCAGGATGTCGCGGGTGCGGGCGAAGGTGTCGGAGACGATGCGCCGCACGGCGCAGTCGATCTCGCGGGCGGTCTCCTCGCTGAAGTCCTTTTCCTTGAGCGTCGGGCCGCCGTTGCCCAGCATGCTGCGCGGCTCGGTCTCGTAGACCACGTGGCCCAGCTTCTCGTCCATGCCGTAGCGGGTGACGATGCTGCGGGCGATGGAGCTGACCTTCACAAGGTCGTCGGCGGCGCCGGTGGACAGGTGGTCGAATACCAGTTGCTCGGCGGCGCGCCCGCCCAGCAGCACCGCCATCTTGTTCTCCAGTTCGCCGCGGGTCATGAGGAAACGATCCTCGGTGGGGCGCTGGATGGTGTAGCCCAGGGCGCCGATGCCGCGCGGGATGATGGAGATCTTGTGCACCGCGTCGGCCCCCGGCAGGCTCATGGCCACCAGGGCGTGGCCCATCTCGTGGTAGGCCACCACGCGCCGCTCGTAGGGGTTGAGCAGGCGGTTCTTCTTCTCCAGCCCGGCGACGATGCGCTCCACCGCGGCGGTGAAATCGTCCAGGGTCACGGCATCGGCGCGCCGGCGGGTGGCCACCAGCGCCGCCTCGTTGCACAGATTGGCGAGATCCGCGCCGGTGAAGCCGGGGGTGAGCGCGGCGATCTGTTCCACGTCCGCCTCCGGAGCGAGGCGGATCTTGCGCATGTGCACCCGGAGGATCTCCACCCGGCCCTTCTTGTCGGGTCGGTCCACCAGCACCTGGCGGTCGAAGCGGCCGGCGCGCAGCAGGGCCGGGTCGAGGATCTCGGGGCGGTTGGTGGCGGCCAGCAGCACCAGGCCCACGCCGGTGTCGAAACCGTCCATCTCCACCAGCAACTGGTTGAGCGTCTGCTCCTTCTCGTCGTGGCCGCCCAGGCCGCCGAAGGCGCCGCGGGCGCGGCCCAGGGCGTCCAGCTCGTCGATGAAGATGATGGCCGGCGCCTTGCCCCGCGCCTGCTCGAACAGGTCGCGCACCCGCGCCGCGCCCACGCCGACGAACATCTCCACGAACTCCGAGCCCGAGATGGAGAAGAACGGCACCCCCGCCTCGCCCGCCACGGCGCGCGCCAGCAGGGTCTTGCCGGTGCCGGGGGGGCCCACCAGCAGCACGCCCTTGGGTACGCGCCCGCCCAGGCGCCCGTAGTCACCGGGATTCTTGAGGAAGCCCACCACCTCCTGCAGCTCCTCCTTGGCCTCGTCCACCCCGGCCACGTCGTCGAAGGTGACGCCGGTGGACGACTCCATGTACACCTTGGCCTTGCTCTTGCCGATGGCCATGAAGCCGCCGCCCAGGCCCTGTTTCTCGGCGAAGCGGCGCATGACGAACAGCCAGATGGCGACGAACACCACCGCCGGCACGATCCAGCCCAGGATGTCGCGCAGGAAGGTGCTCTCCACCACGCCGGTGAATTTCACGTCGTACTGGGCCAGGTCGCGCGCCAGGTCCGCCTCGACGCGGGTGGTGACGAACTTGCTGCGCCCGTCGGCCAGGGGGCTCTTGAGGGTGCCGGTGATGTAGTTGTCGGTGATGGCGATCTCCGCCACCCGGCCTTCCTTGAGCAGCGCCTGGAACTCGCTGTAGGGCAGCGGCTCCACGGTGCGCGCCTGCACCCACAGGTTGTGCAGCCACATCACCGTGAGCAGGGCGAAGATGAAGTACCAGACGCTGAACTGGGTTTTCTTTTCAAACATCGATGCGCTCCCGGAAGTCGGGGGAATGCACTTTAGATGGGGGCCGACGGGCCGCAATTCCAGTCGTCACGTCCCCCGCTCGCCTCCTCGGCCGCCGCGGGCGCGAACGGTTTCGCGCTGCACACGGATGAACGCCGCCACCGCCGCATCGCGCCGCAGCCCCGCCAGATCCTCCGCCGTGGGGAGTTGCGGCCGGTCCCGCTCCCCATTCACCATGCACAGGAAGCCCAGCGGCTCGGCGCCCGCCGGCCGGAACTGGTGCCAGGTCATGGCCGGGATGCTCACCAGATCGTACGCGGCCACCGCCTCCACCCGCTCCCCCAGCAGGCAGCGTCCGTGGCCGCGCAGGATCATCACCGCGTGCATGTGTTCATGGCGCTCCAGGGTGCTGAAGCCGCCCGGCAGGACCTCGAAGTAGCGCAGCTCGCAGCCCAGCGTGGGCTCCTGGAATAGCACCTGGCGGCTGACGTCGCGGAAGGGCGCGCTTCCTTCCGCCTTGTAGCGCAGGCGCTCGACCTGTTGCCAAGCGAAACCGGGGAGGAAGCGGCGGACGGCGGGCGCGGTCATGGCGTGCGCGGCGAACGGGGATGCGCCCCATTCTACGCCCCGCTCGCGGACATCATGGCGTCGCACGCCTTCCGGTAGGATGCCGCTCCGGGAGGCGCAACGATGGCGCGCCGGGCGCGAGGCGATGGCCCGGGGCACGCGTCGATGGCGCCCCCCTGGCAGCAGTGCCGGGCGGGCGCAGGACACGTCGGGACATGTGGAGGATGGCGATGAAAGCGAGGTGGATGGAAGCGCTGCGGCGCACAGGGATCGGCGTGCGGCGCGGTTGCCGGGCGCTGGCGCTGGCGCTGCCGCTGGTCCTGCCGCTGCCGCTGGCCCTGCCGCTGGCCCTGCTGCTGGCGTCGCCGTCACAGGCTGCCGCCCTGCTGGCCGGTCCGATGGCGGGCGCGCGGGACATGCGCGGCGTGTCGCTGTGGCTGCAGGCCGACGGGCCGGCGCGGGTGCAGATCGAATACTGGCCGGAGGAGCGCCCCGCGCAGGTGCGCCGCACCCGCCCGCTGCGCCTTTCCGAAGCCGACGACTTCGCCGCCACGCTGCGCATCGAGGATTTGGACCCCGGACGCGCCTACGGCTATCGCGTACGCCTGGACGGTCGGCCGCTGGCGGGGGAGCCGCCGCTGCGTTTCACCACCCAGGCGCTGTGGCAATGGCGTAGCGATCCGCCGGACTTCGCCGTGGTGCTGGGCTCCTGCAGCTACATCAACGAAGAGGGCCACGACCGCCCCGGCTCGCCCTACGGCGGCGGCTACGGCATCTTCGGCGCCATGGCGGCGCAGCGCCCGGACATGGTGCTGTGGCTCGGCGACAACCTCTACTTCCGCGAGCCCGACCTCGGCAGTCCCTGGGCCATGGCGCGGCGCTGGCGCCACGACCGCGCCCTGCCCGAACTGCAGCCTCTCGCGCGCACCGGCCACCACTTCGCCATCTGGGACGACCACGACTACGGCCCCAACGACGCCTCCTCCGCCTGGCAGTTCAAGGGCGAGGCGCTGAGCCTGTTCCGCCGCTACTGGGCCAACCCGTCCTACGGCCTGCCCGGGGTGCCAGGGATCTTCACCGTGGTGAGCTTCAACGACGTGGATTTCTTCCTCCTGGACGACCGCTGGCACCGCGACCGCGACCGCCTCCAGGCGCCCGCCAAGACCATGCTCGGCGCCGCCCAGTTGCGCTGGCTGCAAAACGCCCTGCTGAGTTCCAACGCCCGCTTCAAGGTCATCGCCAACGGCAGCCAGATGCTGGGCGAGGGCAGCCGCGGCGAGGGCTGGCACCACTTTCCCGAGGAACGCGGCGCCTTCCTGGAGTGGCTGGCGGGCGCCCGCGTGGACGGCGTGCTGTTCCTCTCCGGCGACCGCCATTTCACGGAACTGACGCGCAGCGAGCGCCCCGGCAACTACCCGCTGTTCGAACTGACCTGCTCGCCCCTCACCGCCGGAAGCTGGATGCCCGAGGGCGAAGCGCGCCGGCCGAATGTCGTCCCCGGCACGCTGGTCGGGGAGCGCAACTTCTGTCGCCTGGAGTTCTCCGGTCCGGGGAAGGTGCGGCAATTGGTGATCAAGAGCTTCAACGCCCGCGGCGAGGAGCTGTGGCGGCAGGAGATCCGGGCGGAGGAGTTGCGGACGGCGCGCTGAGCGCGAGGGCGTGCTTCGACCGGGCCGCGAAGCCGGTGCTTCGACCGAGCCGCGAAGCCGGCGCTTCGACCGGGCCGCGAAATCGGGGCGCCGACTGTGCGGCTCGGTTGGCGCTTCGACCGAGCGCCGGGCCGCAGTTCCGCGCCCTCGGAGCCGGCCGGCGTCGGCGCGTGCGAATCCTCCCAGAAGGGCGGACAATTCCAGCGACAAAGTTCTCCGCCATATACAGCTAACACAATGATAGACTGGCAAAAATACAGCTTTTCCACATGGACATTTCGCCGGACATCGTGAGCCTGGCAGACCTTCCGGAAATCGCGCAGCGCGTCGATACCGACCGCTTCGGCCCCTTCGTGTTCCAGGTCGGCATCGACGCCGGCACCTTGCAGGTGCCCCTGCAGCGCATCGAGGACGCCCACGAGCGCTTCATCGCCTCGCCCCTGTCCCAGGTGGCCAGCAGGCTGGAACGGGAGGTGGTGGTGGGCAGCGTGTTCGGCACCAACACGATTGAAGGTGGCACCCTGACCGAGGACGAGACCGCCCGCGCCCTGGAACTCGACCCGGCCCAGGTGCGGGAGGTGGAGCAGCGCCGGGCGGTCAACATCAAGGCGGCCTACGACCTCGCACAACGGTCCGCCGCTACTCCGGGCTGGTCGCTCGACGCGGCATTCGTCGTCGAAGCGCACCGCCTCATCACCCACGACATCCCCCACGCCGACAACCGTCCGGGCCTGCTGCGCGACAATCCCCGGCAGCGCATCACCTACGTCGGCGACGAAGCCCACGGCGGGCGCTACAAGCCCCCCCAGTACGGCGCGGACATCCGCCGCCTGCTCGAAGCCCTGGTCGCCTGGCACGCCGAGCTGGAAGCGGCGGGCGTCCCGGCGCTGATCCGCGCCCCCCTGGTGCATCTCCACTTCGAGCAGATCCACCCCTTCTGGGACGGCAACGGGCGCGTGGGGCGCGTCGTCGAGGCGACGCTGCTCCAGGCGGCCGGCTACCGCTATGCGCCCTTCGCCCTGGCACGCCACTACCTCGCCCACATCGACGCCTACTTCACGCTCTTCAACACCTGCCGCAAGGCGGCGGCCCAGGACAGGCACGCGCCCAACCAGGCTTTCGTCGCATTCCACCTGGAGGGCATGCGCCAGACCATCAATGCCCTGCACGACCGGGTCAATGGCCTGGTCGGCATGCTCCTCTACGAGAGCGAGATTCGCCGCGCCCTGGACCGGAAACGCATCAACGCCCGCCAATACACCATCCTGTCGCACCTCCTCGACCGCGGCCGGCCAGTGCCGGTGGAAGAACTGCGCCGCGCGCCCTGGTACGCCAGCCTCTACCTGCGGCTCAACGACAAGACCCGGAGCCGCGATCTGGTGCGCCTGCGGGAGCTGGAGCTGGTCTTTCTCGACACCCGCCACGCGCTTTGGCCGGGTTTTCTGCCGCCCAAGGACGTGAAGCCCGTGACAGGAAGGCGCGGCTGAGCGGGTGTGATGTCTGCGTCCCGGCATGGCGGGCACTCGCCGGACCGGACTGCGCCGTGTCTGCCGGGCGGCCACCCGGAGGCGAGGGCGGGTCGGGACGCCCGGGCTATGCGCCCCGCCGCACCGCCGCCGCCAGTTCCCGTCCCCGCTCCAGCATCGCCTCCCCCGCCGCCAGCAGACCGCCGCCGATGAGCAGCATGGTGTCGGCGCCGTAGAACTCCAGCATTTCCGGCACCCGTTCCAGGCTCATGCCGCCGGCGGGCACGGGCAGGGCCGGACGGTGGCGGAAGGGTTTCCCGGCGGGCGCCAGACCCTCCACGCCCCCACCCGCGTCCGTGCCGTCCGCCCTTCCCCGCGCTCCGCCATCGCGCATGCCGCGGGCCGACTCGGCAATCGACCGACAGGTCTCCGGGGAGTAGGTGAAGCGCCCGCCGTGGTTGGGGAAAATCACGGCATCCGCCCCGCACCAGCGGAACAGCTTGCCGAGGAGCAGCGGCGGCGCGATGCGCGCCGCGCCACCCAGGGCCGGGTGGGCCAGCACCGGCAGGCCCAGGGCATCCGGGTCGGCGGCCAGTTCCGCCAGCAGCGGCAGGCCGGCGATCATGGGCGCGAGCATCACCATGCGGCAGCCGGCCTCGCGGGCGATGCGTGCCTGCTCCAGCAGGCGCCGCGGCCCGCCGGTAAGGCTGGGGGCGTAGACCGTGTGGCCGCCGGTGGCGCGGTTGGCTTCGTCGACGGCGCGCTGGCAGGCTTCGACCCGTGCGGCGAAAGGGGCGGCGCGCTGGTCGGCCAGGCCGTGGTCGTCCTTGATGACGTCGATGCCGGCCACGGCGAAGGTGCGGGCGAGCCGCGCCAGCTCCTCCGCCGCCAGGCCCTGGGGCTTGAGCGCCGTGGCAGTGAGCGCCCGCTCACGGGCGCCGGTGGCGGCGCGGATGCCGGCGATGCCGAAGCGCGGCCCGGGCAGTGCCCCCGCCAGATCGTCGGGCAGTTCCACGTCCAGCAGTTCCACGTCGGGCTGCAGCGAGGTGTTGCCGAACAGCATGTTGAGCAACTGGCCCGCCTCGTGGCCGGTAGTGGCTGTCGCCAGCAGCAGCGTCACGGCGTGGCCGCCTCCGGGAAGCGGCCGGATGTCTTCCACCTGCGCCACCACCTCGTCCAGCACGTGGGCGTGACGGATGGCCTCCAGCGGCATTTCCACGCTCTGCTCGACGGCGATGGCCCGGGCGCGGGCGTCCACATCGCGGGCGGGGCAGGTGAGGCGGTAGATGGCGCGGAATCGGGACATGGGGTGCGACCGGGCGGGTGGCTGCGCTGGGGGAAGGCGTCGGGGTGCTACATGCCCCGTCGCGGGCGCGGGCTCAGGTGGCGGAGATATTGGACCACGCCCCGGGCGCATCCGCCACCGCGGACGGCGCGTCCGCGGTGGCCTCGTCGGCATCGGTCCTGCCCGCGGCCGGCAGGGGTGTCGGGCTCGATCGCCCCACCGCTTCCTCCTGCTGCTGCAGCGCCCACATCTGGGCGTAGGCGCCGCCCGCTTCCAGCAGTTGCGGATGGCTGCCGCGCTCGACGACGCGCCCATGGTCGAGCACCAGGATCTGGTCGGCGTTCATCACCGTCGACAGCCGGTGGGCGATCACCAGCGTGGTGCGCCCTTCGGCGGCGCGCTCCATCTCTTCCTGGATGGACTTCTCGGTGCGCGAATCCAGCGCCGAGGTGGCCTCGTCGAAGATGAGGATGGACGGGTTCTTGAGCAGCGCCCGGGCGATGGCCACGCGCTGCTTCTCGCCGCCGGAGAGCTTCAGCCCGCGCTCGCCCACCCGCGTCTCCCACTGCTGCGGCAGGCTTTCCACGAAATCGAAGATGTGGGCCGCCTTCGCCGCGGCGATCACCTCGTCGTGCGTCGCCTCGGGGCGGCCGTAGCGGATGTTGTAGAAGATGCTGTCGTTGAACAGCACCGTGTCCTGGGGAACGATGCCGATGGCCGCGCGCAGGCTGGCCTGGGTGATCGCGCGCGCATCCAGCCCATTGACCCGGATGCCGCCCGACTGGACATCGTAGAAGCGGTACAGCAGCCGCGCCAGCGTGCTCTTGCCCGAGCCCGAATGCCCCACCACCGCCACCCGGGAACCGGCCGGAATGGCGAAGTCCACATCGAACAGGATCTGGCGCGAAGGCTCGTAGGCGAAGCCCACGTGCTCGAAGCTCACCTGCGCCGGGCCGGCGGGCAGGGCGATGGCGTCGGCGGCGTCGCGCACCTCCCGGTGCTCGTGCATCAGCCCAAACAGGCGCTCGATGTCGGTGAGGGCCTGGCGGATCTCGCGATAGAGCACGCCGAGGAAGTTGAGCGGGATGTAGCCCTGGATGAGGAAGGCATTGACCAGCACCAAATCGCCCAGGGTCATGGTGCCGGCGCTCACCCCGGCGGCGGCGTACCACATCATGGCCGTCACCCCCACGGCGATGATGGCGGCCTGGCCGGTGTTGAGGTAGGACAGCGACACCTGGCTCTTCGTGGCCGCCTTCTCCCAGCGCTGGAGCTGGCTGTCGTAGCGGCGCGCCTCCCAGTCCTCGTTGTTGAAGTACTTCACCGTCTCGTAGTTGATCAGGCTGTCGATGGCGCGGCTGTTGGCGGCCGAATCCAGCTCGTTCATCTCGCGGCGCAGGCGGGTGCGCCAGTTGGTCACCAGCACCGTGTAGCCGATGTAGAGCACCAGCGTCACGCCGGTGACGGCGGCGAAAACCGGCGCGTACTGGTTCAGCAGGATGCCGATCACCAGCGCGATCTCCACCAGCGTCGGCAGGATGGAATACAGCGTCCACGAGATCAGGCTGCTGGTGGAGCGGGTGCCGCGCTCGATGTCCCGCGTGAGCCCGCCGGTCTGGCGCTCCAGGTGGAAGCGCAGCGACAGGGAATGCAGGTGGCGGAACACCCGCAGCGAGATGGCGCGCACCGCCCGCTGGGTCACCCGGGCGAAGACGATCTCGCGCAGCTCGGTGAACATGGACGACGAAAAGCGCAGCACCCCGTAGGCCAACAGCAGCGCCGCCGGCACCACCAGCAGCGTCTGGGCACCGGTGAGGCCCGGCGAGAGCCGGTCGATCATCTCCTTGAACACCAGCGGCACGCCCACGTTGGCCACCTTGGCCGCCACCAGGCAGGTCAGGGCGATCAGCACCCGCCACTTGTAGGCCCACAGGTAGGGGAAGAGGCCCTTCAGGGTCTGCCAGTCGTGGCGCTGGCGGCCAGCGCTTTCGGCCGGAAGGGGGAGGTGGGCACCGCGTCGCATGGACTCATTCTAAAGCACCCGTCCGGCCGGCAACACCCACCAACGCGACGCAGCGATGAGCAGAATCAGCGAGGCTGCCAGAGGTGCGGCAGGAGGGAATCGAGGTCGCGGGCCTTGGCGCAAGGCGAGCGGCCCCGGGTCAGCACCTCGCGCCGACAGCCCCGCTACCGCAGCAGCGGGACACCCTTGCTCAACGCGCGGCATTGAGCATCTGCGCGCGCCTCTCGGCGAGGCATTTGCGGGCGCATTCCGCCGAGCCGCTGCGGGGCTGTCAAGCGTATTAACAAATTGCTTGCCTTCCCCGTAATTCGTTAATACAATTTGTGCGTGGTCACCTACGACGAAACGAAACGCCAAGCCAACCCTGCCAAACATGGCATCGACCTGGCGGAGTGTTCGGGCGTTTTCGATGCGCCGATGCTGACCGAGGAGGATGCCCGCGAAGCCTACGGCGAGCAGCGCTTGAAAAGCCTGTGCTGGGTCAGGGCGCGCGTGGCGGTGTTGGTATGGACGGATCGCGAGACCGGCCCACATCTGATTTCCTGCCGATACGGTGACAAACATGAAACGCAAACCTACTTCAATACCTTCCTTTAGTCCCGAAGAAATGGCGGTGGCGCTGGCGGCGGCGCCCGATGAGCCGGTCGCCGATGCCGATAATCCACCCACGGTGGCGGCACAGTGGCAAGACGCGGTGGAAAGCCGGTCGTTGCCCGAGCTGCGGCGAAAACTCGTCGCGCGTCGGCGCGGCCCGGGCCGTGCGCCGCTCAAGGTACCGACGACGATTCGTTTCGATGCGGACGTGCTGGCGGCGCTCAAGGCATCCGGCAAGGGCTGGCAGACGCGCGTGAATGAGGCCATGCGCGACTGGCTCAAGACCCATTCTCCGGGGTAGGTGTCATCGCTTCATCCTCCGCGGTCCAATCGGGTAAGGGCCGGCTTCCCACCGGCCCTCCCGACACCCCCACGGCATGCGGGTCCGCTACCCGGGCGGTTCATGAACAGGCAGCACACACCCATCTCAGGCATACCCCTGAGCCTTCATCCACAGCTCATGGATACTGATCATGAACCGGGTCTCTCGATCATCGAGGGAGCGAGCTGATCATTCTCCTGGCTGGTGGTGACAGGAGCACTGAAGCCAGCCATGGCTGGCCAGGTGCGGTCGTCTTCGCCGGGATCGCCCGCCGCCAGGGAATGCCGTCTGGCGGGGGCTTCGGCGGGAAGTCCGCTTCCACGGCCTGCACCGGGTGCCGCTCGGCGCGCCTACCCCATCACTGCGACGATGAACAGCCGGCGGAAGGGGAACAGCGTGCGCCCGTCGGCATGGCGCGGATAGGCCGCCGCCACGCGACGGCGGTAGTCGGCCTCGAAGGCGCTGCGCCACGGCTCCTCCAGCGCCGCCAGCAGCGGCACCAGCAGCGAGCCGCGGGTCCAGTCCGCCACGGGGTTGTCGCCTTCAAGCACCTGCAGGTACTCCGTCTCCCAGATGTCGAGGCTGCGCGCCCGCGCAACCAGCAGGTCGTGATAATTCCCCGCCCCGCGCACCGGCGCGGACCGCAGCAGGGGCTCCAGCACCGCGCGCCACGGGCCTTCCCGGGCCGCCTGGCAGGCGCACCGGTGGGACGGCGCGGCGAAGTTGTCCGGCATCTGCACCGCCAGCGCACCGCCCGGGCGCACGAACCCGGCCAGGCGCGGGAACAGGGTCTCGTGGTGGTCCAGCCAGTGCAGGGCGGCGTTGGAGAACAACACGTCCACCGGCGCCTCGGGCGCCCAGGTCGCCACATCCGCCTGCTGCCAGGCCACCCCCGGCACCACCGCGGCGGCGGCGCGGGCGAGCATCTCGGCGGAGTTGTCCACCCCCGTCACCGCCGCCCGCGGCCAGCGCGCCTGAAGGATGCGCGTGACGTTGCCCGGCCCGCAGCCCAGGTCCGCCACGGTGGTGGCGTCCTCCACCGGCACCCGGGCCAGCAGGTCCACGGCGGGGCGCAGCCGCAGGTCGCCGAAGGCGAGGTAGTGGTCGGGGTTCCAGGGCATGGCGATGGGATTCCGCAGGGACGCTCCGCGATGCTGCCACGGCAAGGGCGGCAACGGAAGGGCGGGCGGTATCACTCGGCGGGAAGGCGCCCTCCCGGGCACTCAGGCTACGAAGGCGTCAGCGGGAGCGGCCGGCGTGGCGGCGCAGTCTTGCACCACCTCGCCCGGCAGGGCATGGATGGCGGTGATGATCGCCTGGTGGGCGGCAAGTGCCCGCGCGCTCAGATCTTCCACGGCTTGCGGGTCGTGGTCGGCGCGCAGGGCGGCGTCCAGTTCCGTCATGGTCTGCTGCAGCGCGCTGGCGCCGATGAAGCCGGAGGCGCCCTTGAGGGTGTGGGCGATGCGCCCCGCCCCCGCCCGGTCGCCCTCGGCGCAAAGGCGGCGCAGCGTCTCCAGGTCGGCGTGATGGGTCTGCGCGTACTTGCGCAGCAGCTTCAGGTAGCTCGCCTCCTTGCCGCGCACGTATTTCAGGCCCAGGGTGACGTCCAGCCCGGGCACGGCCCGCAGCGCAGCCAGGGCGTCGGCCGCAGCCCGGGTGGCCGCGGCAGGGCCTGGGGATGGGCGCGGCGCTGCCCCACGCTTCGGTAGCCATTTCAGCAAAGTGGCGTAGAGCGTTTCCGGGTCCACCGGCTTGGCGATGTGGTCGTTCATGCCGGCATCGAGGCAGTGCCGGCGGTCCTCGGCGAAGGCGTTGGCGGTCATTGCCAGCACCGGCGTGGCCTGCCCGCCCGGCAGGCGGCGGATGGCGCGGGTGGCGGCCATGCCGTCCATCCGCGGCATCTGCATGTCCATGAGGATGAGGTCGTAGGCGCTCGCGCGCGCCATGTCCACGGCCTGCGCGCCGTCCTCGGCATGATCCACTTCCAGGCCGACCTCGCGCAGCAACTCGATGGCCACTTCGCGGTTGATGGGGTTGTCTTCCGCCAGCAGCACGCGGGCGCCGCGGTGCTCCCGCGCCAGGATCTCCTCCACCGGGGACGACACCGGCGTGGTTGCGGCCTGCCGGCCGCCGCCGTCCGCTGCGGGCGAGGCCGGCAGCGCGGCGTCGCACGCCTTGCCCAGGCGCGCGGTGATCCAGAAGGTGCTGCCGCGGCCGGGTTCGCTCGCGGCGCCGGCCGTGCCGCCCATGAGTTCGGCCAGGCGCCGGGTGATGGCCAGACCCAGGCCGGTGCCGCCGTAGCGGCGCGTGGTGGAGCTGTCGGCCTGCTCGAAGGCGGCGAACAGCCGCGCGAGTTGCTCCGTGGCGACGCCCACACCCGTGTCGCTGACTTCGAAGCGCACCAGCAGGTCGTCGGCGGTTTCTTCCGCCACGCGGGCGCCAAGGCGCACGGCGCCGCGCTCGGTGAATTTCACCGCATTGCCGGCGTAGTTGAGCAGCGCCTGGGACAGCCGCGTGGGGTCGCCGCAAAGCGCGCGCTTCAGTTCCGGGGCCACATCCACGGTCAGTTCCAGGCCCTTGTCCCGGGCCTTGTCGGCCACCAGGGCGCAGACCCCGCGCAGCACCGCGTGCAGGTCGAAGGTGGTGCGCTCGAGGGTGAGCTTGCCGGCTTCGATCTTGGAGATGTCCAGCACGTCGTTGATGATGGACAGCAGATGCTGGCTCGCCGCGGCGATCTTGTCCAGTTGGCCCACCTGGACCGGTGCCGGGTCGCCGCGCCGCAGGATGTGGGTAAGCCCGATGATGGCGCTGATGGGCGTGCGGATCTCGTGGCTCATGTTGGCCAGGAAGGCGCTCTTGGCGCGGTTGGCCGCCTCGGCTTCGGCGGCGCGCCGTTCCAGTTCGGCGTTGAGTTCGGCGATCTGGCGCAGCCGCGCCTTGCGCTCGCGGTTGTCGAACACCGTGGAGCGGCTGCGCACGTACATGCCCTGCCCGTCGTACTGGGCGTCCGCATTCACCGAGACCGGCAGCAGCGAGCCGTCGCGGCAGAGGAAGTCCACCTCCACGTCGCGGATGCTTCCGCTCTGCTTGAGGCGGGGGAAGTTCTCCCGGAACACGTGCAGATCGTAGGGCGCGATGAGCTGGCGGATGTTCATTCGCCCCACGACCTCCTCGCGCCGATAGCCCATCCAGGCGAGCTCGGTGTCGTTCATGGCCAGGAAGAGGCCCTCGGCGTCGATGGAGTGGTAGCCACAGGGCGCGCGGTTGTAGAGGTCGGCGATCTCGGTGGAGCGCGCCGACAACTCGCGGTTGGCCCGTTCCAGTTGCGCCGTGCGCTCGCCCACCAGTTCCTCCAGATGCAGGCGGTGGCGGTCCAGCTCGGCGCCGATGCGCTTGCGCTCGGTGATGTCCTCCTTGATGGCGAGGTAATGGGTGATGCGCCCGTCGGGCTGGCGAATGGGCGAGATGCGGGCCAGTTCCACGTAGTCCTCGCCGTTCTTGCGGCGGTTGATGAACTCGCCCTTCCACGGCCGGCCGTTGGTCAGGGCATCCCACATGCTGGCGTAGGTGTCCTCGGGCGTGCGCCCGGAATGCAGCACCCGCGGGGTCTGCCCCAGCACTTCAGCCGCCTCGTAGCCGGAGGCGTGGACGAAGGCCCGATTGATGTACTCGATCTCGCAGTCCAGGTTGGTGATGACGATGCTGGCCGGGCTCTGCTCCACCGCCAGGGAGAGCTTGCGCAAGCGGTCCTCCGCCAGGCGCCGCTCGGTGACGTCCTGCACCGTGCCCACGGCGCCGATGAGGGTGCCCGCGGCGTCGAAGCGGAACCTGGCGCGGCTGCGCACCCAGCGCACCGCGCCGCCGGCGACGATGCGGTGTTCCACGTCATAGGCTTCGCCGGCCAGGGCGCGATCCCAGCTACAGCTCACCAGGGACAGATCCCCCGGATGCACGGCGGTGCGCAAGGCGTCCAGGGTCATGGGCCCACCTTCGTCGAGCCCCAGGATGCGGCGGGCCTCGTCGGACCACTCCATGGCCTGACGCGCGAAGTCGTAGGTCCAGGATCCGACGTGGGCGATGGCCTGGGATGTCCGCACGGCCGCCTCGCTGGCGCGCAGCCGCGCCTCGGTTTCGGTGCGCACGGCGATGTCGCGGCGCAGTTGCGCCTCGCGCGCGGCCAGCCGGGCGGTCAGGCGCTTCATCAGGGCGAGCAGCAGCACTGAGGTGGCGGCCACGAACAGCCAGCCCTTCACCATGCCGACGGCGGTGATGATCGCCGGGTCGCGGAACAGGGCCGCGAGCAGCGCGTCGGAAGCGAGGATCCACAACGCCGACAGCGCGGCGTACAGCAGCACGATGCGTCGCACCTCGGGGCTCGCGGCGCCGTCCGGCGTCATTGAGGGTTTCCTGTCCGGTGATGTCAAAGGAAGGTGCCTCCCCGCGCGGGCTCATCCCATCGCGGTGGACACGCCAGAAATGTCGGCCCGCGGGCCGGAATCTTTAAGGATTCCGCCAGCTTGCGCCGCGGCGGCGGAGGCCGCGGGCAGTGGCCGTCGCGCCCGCCCCGGTGGCCCACGGGTCGGTGGAACCACGTTTGGAGTTGAAATTCCAGAAATTGAACGTATGATTGAAACGAACGTTTGATTCACGCCCAACCATGATCGAATCCGCCTCCGGACCCCCTCCCGCCCCCGATACCCGCAGCCGCATCCTCGACGTGGCCGAAGCGCTGTTCGTCGAGCACGGCTTCGAGGCCACCACCACGCGCTTGATCACCGGCGCCGCGAGGGTGAACCTGGCGGCGGTGAATTACCACTTCGGCTCCAAGGAAGCGCTGATCCAGGACGTGTTCCGGCGCCGCCTCGGCTGGCTCAACCAGCAGCGGCTGGAAGCACTGGATGCCCTGGAGGCGGCCGCCGCGGGCGCGCCGCTGAAGCCCAGCCAGATCCTCGACGCCTTTTTCGGCGTCGCCCTGCGCTTTGCCGCCGACAGGCGCCGCGGCGGCCACATCTTCATGCGCCTGCTGGGGCGCACCTACACCGAGCCCAATGCGTTCGTGCGCGCCTTTCTCGCCGCCGAGCACGCCGGCCTGCTGGAGCGCTACAAGGCGGCGCTGTTTCGGGCGCTGCCGGACGTGCCGCCGGAGGAGATCCTGTGGCGGCTGCACTTCATGGTGGGGGCCATGGCCTACGCGCTGTCCGGTGCCGACGCCCTGCGCCTGGTGACGGGCATGGAGGGCGCCGGCGCATCCGATGTCCACCCCGAGGCCCTGGCGCCGCGGCTCATGTCCTTCCTGCTGGGAGGGCTGCGCGCACCGCTGCCGGTGCTGCCGGCGGGCGACGTCATGGCAGCCAAGGGGACCGTGGGCGCGGGCTTGCCCGCGATCACGGCGGCCGATATCGCGGGCAAGCCCGCGCCCACACCAATGGCCAATCACCATCCCCCATCCACCTCCGCCCCGAACGAAGCGGTTTCGGGTGCGAACCGACTGAGAGAAGGCGCACCCACAAGCGCCGGCTGAAAGGAGAGACAAAATGCACGCCTGGTTGTGGTTGATCGTTCCTATCGCGGCGCTGGCGCTGGCCTACCTCCGTGCCCCCCTCCTCGCATGGGTGGCGGTCGGCGCAGCCTTCCTCGGCGGCTACGGGTGGCTGGCCGCGTGGCCGCCCGCCGCCATCGCCACCGCGCTGCTGGCCCTGGGCGCGGTGGCGCTTCCCTTCGTCGTGGCGCCGCTGCGCCGGGCGCTGATCAGCGCTCCGCTGCTGGGCGTCTATCGCCGCATCCTGCCGCAGATGTCCCAGACCGAGCGCGAGGCGCTGGAGGCGGGCAGCGTGTGGTGGGAAGGCGATCTGTTCCGCGGCCGGCCGGACTGGAAGAAGCTGCTGGCCTATCCCCAGCCACGACTCGGCGCCGAGGAGCAGGCCTTCCTCGACGGTCCGGTGGAAGAGCTGTGTGCCATGGTCAGCGAGTGGGAAACCACCGCCGTCACCCACGACCTGCCGCCCGAAGCCTGGCAGTTTGCCAAGGAGCGCGGCTTCCTCGGCATGATCATCCCGAAGAAGTACGGCGGGCTGGAGTTCTCGGCCTACGCCCATTCCCAGGTGGTGATGAAGCTGTCCACCCGCTGCTCCACCGCCGCGGTGCACGTGATGGTGCCCAACTCCCTGGGACCGGCGGAACTGCTGCTGCACTACGGCACCGAGGCCCAGAAGCAGTACTACCTGCCGCGCCTGGCCCGCGGCCTGGAAATTCCCGCCTTCGCGCTCACCAGCCCCCAGGCCGGCTCGGATGCCGCCGCCATCCCCGACGCGGGCCTGGTGTGCCGCGGCACCTGGCAGGGCCGGGAGGTCGTCGGCATGCGGGTGACCTGGGACAAGCGCTACATCACCCTGGGCCCCATCTGCACCGTGCTCGGCCTGGCCTTCCGGCTCTACGACCCGGACCGGCTGCTGGGCGAGACGGTGGATCTGGGCATCACCTGCGCCCTGGTGCCGGCCAGCCACCCGGGGGTGGACATCGGACGGCGCCACCTGCCGCTCAACGCCGTGTTTCAGAACGGCCCCACCCGCGGGCGCGAGGTCTTCATGCCCCTGGACTGGATCATCGGCGGGCCGAAGATGGCCGGGCAGGGCTGGCGCATGCTCATGGAGAGCCTGGCGGCGGGCCGCTCCATCTCGCTGCCCTCCTCCAACACCGGCATGGCCATGCTGGCGGTGCGCGCCGTGGGCGGCTATGCCCGGGTGCGCAGCCAGTTCAAGCTGCCCATCGGCAAGTTCGAGGGCATCGAGGAGCTGCTCACGCGCATGGGCGGCAACCTCTACGCCATGGACGCGGCGCGCACCCTCACCGCCGGCGCCGTGGATCTGGGCGAAAAGCCCTCGGTGGTGTCCGCCATCGTCAAGTACCACGTCACCGAGCGGGCGCGCCGGGTGGTCACCGACGGCATGGACATCCTCGGCGGCAAGGGCATCTGCCTGGGACCGTCCAACTTCCTCGGACGGGTATGGCAGCAGATGCCGGTGTCCATCACCGTGGAAGGCGCCAACGTCCTCACCCGCAACCTCATCATCTTCGGCCAGGGCGCCATCCGCTGCCATCCCTACGTGCTGCGGGAGATGAACGCGGCGCGCAACCCCGATACCCGCGCCGGGCTGCGGGTGTTCGATGCGGCGCTGTGGGGCCACGTCGGCATGACCGTGTCCAACGCCGCGCGCTCCTTCGTCATGGGGCTCACCGGCTCGCACTTCGTGCGCGTGCCGGACGTGGCGCCCGAGACGCGGCGCTACTACCAGCAGCTCACGCGCTTCTCGGCCTCGCTGTCCTACCTGGCGGACGTGTCGATGATGCTCATCGGCGGCGACCTCAAGCGCAAGGAGAAGCTCTCGGCGCGCATGGGCGACATCCTCTCCCTGCTCTACCTGTGCTCGGCCACCCTCAAGCGTTTCGAGGCCGAGGGCCGCCAGGCCGCCGATGCGCCCCTCATGCACTGGGCCATCTGGGACGCCATGTTCCGCGCCCAGAATGCCTTCGAGGGCGTGCTGTCCAACTTCCCGCTGCGGCTTGCGGGGCACATCCTGCGCCGGGTGGTGTTCCCGCTGGGACGGCCCTACGTGGTGCCCTCGGATCAGTTGGGGCACGAAGTGGCGAGGCTGCTCATCGAGCCTTCCGCCACCCGCGACCGGCTCACGGCGGGGATGTACCTGCCGCGCGACGACGAAGACCCGGTGGGCGCCATCGAGGCGGCCCTGGCGGTCACCATCGAGGCCGAGAACATCGAGGCGGGCATCCGCGCCGCCCAGAAGTCCGGCCGCCTGCCCGCCGGCCGCCCCGAGGCCCAGGCCGAGGCCGCGCGCCGCGCCGGCATCATCACCGCCGCCGAGCAGGCCGTGCTGGCGCGGCGCGCCCAGTTGCGCGAGCGCGTCATCCGCGTCGATGACTTCCCGCCCGACCTGAGCGCGCTGCCCGCCGCCGCCCCGGCGGTCGGCGCGCAGGTCGATGCGCGCCGCGCCGCCGTGGCGTGAGCGCACGCAGTGATGCGCAGTGCGGGCGTTCTCCTGTGGGAGCGGGCTTGCCCGCGATGGCGGCGGCTGATTTCGCGGGCAAGCCCGCTCCCACAGACCTTTGCGTGCAACTCGCCGGCGCACCGGGGAGCGCCCGCGGCAAGCGGGCGCCGGAAGTAAGTCGCCGAGAAAGAACAACTTGAACATTGTCCATCTTGCAGCCGAGCGCCATGCGGCGTTGCAAGAATGCTTGTGTGGCCAGCCACACGGCGCATTCTTGCGCCTTGCCTGGCATCTCGTCTGCAAGCGGCCAATTGTCC
>JACQYB010000074.1 GCA_016208415.1 Betaproteobacteria bacterium
GTTTCATGGTGGTCTCCGCTATCGAGGCGGCCCCTGGCACCCACCAAGGGGGCACCTTGATTGGACAGGCCGTGGTGTGGAAGCGGGCTTGTCCGCGATACCGGCCGCGGCAATCGCGGGCGAGCCCGCTCCCACAGGGCCGCGCCACAGCCCGGAGCGTGCTCGCGATCAGAAGACCAGTTGCGCGGTGAGCGGCAGGTGGTCCGAGGTGCCCTTCCTGCGCTTCCAGTCGAAGGGCCGCGCGCGTCCGCTGGGGGTGGCCACCAAAGCATCGCGAAAAATCGCCACGCTGTCCACGTCCAGCCGCAGGCCCGTGCTGGCCAGCAGGCCACGGCTCACAACGATCTGGTCCAGCAGGCTGTAGCGGTTGGTGTTGGGGCCGCCGCCCGGGATCGCGTCCATGAAATGCGTCCCCGCCTGCTGCTGGGCGGCGAACTTCCACATGGGATTGAACAGGAAGACGTCATCGGCCCGGTAGTCCGCCACCTCCCTGGCGAACTTCGTGATGTCGTTGCCGGTGCCGGTAACCCGCTCCATCTCCCGCGAAGCCATGAGGTGCTGCACCAAGCTGCGATCCCAGGGCTCGTCGTTGAAGTCCCCCACCACCAGCACCTTGGCGTTCCAGCGCCGCTGCACCGCCGCCAGGTCGTTGGCCGCCTGCAGCGCCAGGTATTGCGCGGGCGGGAACTTTACCCGCGCCTCCACCAGGTAGGCCACGTTCTCCGCCACGGCGCAGCGCAGCGGCTCGGACTCGTACATGCCCTGCTTGCGCGACGGCCAGTGGCAGGCCAGCACCACCAGACGCTCGCCGCTGCCGATGACGTCGAATTCCACCTCGAAGATGTCGCGCGTGCGGTAGCGCAGATGCACCACGTGGGAGGCCGCGGAGACGGGCCGCAGCTTGCGCTCGTCGTAGGCCAGGGCGACGTCGATGCCGCGCAGGTCGTTGGTGCCGGAGGGGTCGTGCACCACCTTCAGGTTGGGGTTGCCGGTCTCGGTCGCCAGTGCCTCCAGCAGCGAGTCCTTCTCGATCTCGGCCACGGCGAGCAGGTCCGGCCCCGCCCCGCCGTGGGTGGCGCGCAGCGCCGCGGCAAGGTTGGCCTTCTTGGCGGCGAAAACTTCGGGCGTCCAGCCGTTGGCGGCGGTGTACTCGAAATCCTGGGAGATGGGGTCGTCGTCGGTGTCGAAAAAGTTGCCGAGGTTCCACCAGGTGAGGTTGATCGCAGGCATGGCGTCGGGCGCTCCGGGGCAGGGGGTGCATCAAGGCTACCCGCGCCCCGGACGGGCCGCAAGCCGAGGCGACAGCGGCGCGGCAGCGGCAGCGGCCCGCCTACCGGGAGCGCACCCCCGCCTCCCCCATGTGCGCCGCCTCCCAGCCCAGCAGCGCCGCCTTGCGCGTTTCGCCCCAGCGGTAGCCGCCCAGGGCGCCGGATTCACGCAGAACCCGGTGGCAGGGAATGAGCCAGGCCACCGGATTGGCCCCGACCGCGCTGCCCACCGCCCGCGCCGCACGCGGATGGCCAATGGCCTGCGCCACGGCGCCGTAGGTGGTCAGCGCGCCGAAGGGGATGCGCAACAGCGCCCGCCACACCTGGATCTGGAAGTTGGTGCCGCGCACCAGCAGGGCAAGCGGCGCGCGCCGTCCTCGCTGCAGCGGGCCGAAGATGCGCGCGGCGGTGCCAGCCGTGGCGCCGTCATCGCGCACCAGCCCCGCGCCCGGCCAATCCGCGCCCAGTGCGCCCACCTGCTCCTCCCGCCCGTCGCCGAAACGCAGCGCGCACACGCCGCGAGCGGTTTGCGCCAGCAGGCACTGCCCGAAGGGCGTGTCGTGGAATCCGTAGGCCATCTCGACACCCGCCCCTCCGGAGCGCAGTTCGCCGGGCGAAACCGCCTCCAGCGTCACCACCAGGTCGTGCAGGCGGCCCGCGCCGGACAGCCCGGCGTCGTCCGCCAGTTCAAGCACGTTGCGGCTGTCCGCCAGGCGCCGGCGGATGTCCTCCAGCGCCAGCGTCTGCAGGAAGCGCTTGGGGCTGACCCCCGCCCAGCGGGTGAACAGTCGCTGGACGTGAAATTCGCTCACCCCTGCCTGCCGCGCCAGATCGGCCAGGCTCGGCCGCTGCGCGGCGTGCTGGCGTAGCCAGGCGATCATGGTGGCAACGCGGGTGTAGTCGTGGGCGGGTTCCGGGAGTTCCGGGGGAACAACAACGCGGGCAGATTCCATGGCGGGAGGCGTCGCAGCGCAGCTCGTGTCGTTCAGCATAGCCCCGCACGCCCGACGCGGCGACCCGATTCTTGCGCCCCACCGCCGTCTTCCTGCGTCAGCGGCTCCACCACATGCGCGAAGGCCTCGAACGGATACGGCGGTTCGACGTGCGGGACGGTGATTTCGCTCATGACTGCAACTCCTTCGCCTTGACGACCAACGCCACAAACTGGCGCACGTACACTGGTTTGATGGGTCGGTGTGCCGGCACACATACGTCCTCCTCCACACCTGGGGAGGAAAACACATGGTAGCTCCCGCCCTCATTGCGCCAGTCGATGCCGAAGCGGTTGGCAACCGCCTTCAGGTCATCAATGCGCCAATCGCGCGGGTTGTTGCGCATCCGGGCGAGGAGCTTGTCGTGTGTGCCCATGAATATTTGGTGTCGCATATGGCACTATGCGTCGAGACAGTCCGTGCCCCGGGCGGCGCAGCCCTCCGCTCCAACCGGGGTGATCTGCCGCGTCCGCGGGGCCACCCGCGAACGGGTCCGGCCCCGTTCGCATGGTGACGCCGCCAGCCCCCTCCCCCTCCCCATGCTAGAATCCGCCCCCTCTCCTCCCCCCGTTCCACCTCCCATGTCACCAGCCCACGCCCCGCGCGCCCTGCGCAACATCGCCATCATCGCCCACGTGGACCACGGCAAGACCACGCTGGTGGACCAGCTCCTGCGCCAGTCCGGCACCTTTGCCGCCCATCAGCAGATGACCGAGCGGGTGATGGACTCCAACGACCTGGAGAAGGAGCGCGGCATCACCATCCTGGCCAAGAACTGCGCCATCGATTTCGAGGGCACCCACATCAACATCGTGGATACCCCGGGACATGCCGACTTCGGCGGCGAGGTGGAGCGCGTGCTGTCCATGGTGGACGGCGTGCTGCTGCTGGTGGATGCGGTGGAAGGTCCCATGCCCCAGACGCGCTTCGTCACCCGCAAGGCGCTGCAAAAGGGGCTGCACCCCATCGTGGTGGTGAACAAGATCGACCGCCCCGGCAGCCGGCCCGACTGGGTGGTGAACCACACCTTCGACCTGTTCGACAAGCTGGGCGCCACGGAAGAGCAGCTCGACTTCCCGGTGGTCTATGCCTCGGCCCTCAACGGCTACGCCACGCTGGACCCGGCCACGCCGGGCACGGACATGCGCCCGCTCTACGAAGCCATCCTGCAGCACGTGCCGCCGCCCGACGTGGACGAGAACGAGCCGCTGCAGCTCCAGCTCTGCTCCCTGGACTACTCCAGCTACGTCGGCCAGATCGGCATCGGCCGCATCAAGAAGGGACGCCTGCAACCCGGCCAGGAAGCGGTGGCCATGTACGGCGACGAATCCCGCGGCAAGGCCAGGGTGGGCCAGGTGCTGGTGTTCAAGGGGCTGGAGCGTGCTCCCGCGGACGAGGCGGTGGCCGGTGACATCGTGCTGGTGACCGGCGTGGAACAGGTAGGCATCGGCATCACCCTGTGCGACCCGGAACAGCCCGCGCCCCTGCCGCCCCTGACGGTGGACGAGCCAACGCTGACCATGAACTTCCAGGTCAACACCTCGCCCTTCGCCGGCAAGGAGGGCAAGTTCGTCACCAGCCGCCAGTTGCGCGAGCGGCTGCAGAAGGAACTGCTGTCCAACGTCGCCCTGCGGGTGGAGGAGACGGACGATTCCGACGTGTTCCTGGTGTCGGGCCGCGGCGAGCTGCACCTCACCATCCTGCTGGAGAACATGCGCCGCGAAGGCTACGAGCTGGCCGTCTCCCGCCCGCGGGTGGTGATGCGCAGCCACAACGGCCAGCGCGAGGAGCCCTACGAACTGCTCACCGTGGACGTGGAAGAAAACCACCAGGGCGCGGTGATGGAAGAACTGGGCCGCCGCCGCGGCGAGCTGCAGGACATGCAGCCCGACGGGCGCGGCCGGGTACGCATCGAATACCGCATCCCGGCGCGGGGGCTCATCGGCTTCCAGGGCGAGTTCCTCACGCTCACCCGCGGCACGGGGCTGGCCAGCCACATCTTCGACGACTACGGCCCCGTGGCCGGCGCCATGGCGGAGCGTCGCAACGGCGTGCTGATCTCGGTGGAGGAAGGCCCCGCCGTGGCCTACGCGCTGTGGAAGCTGCAGGACCGCGGGCGCATGTTCGTCTCGCCTGGCGAGCCGCTGTACGAGGGCATGATCGTCGGCATCCACACCCGCGACAACGACCTGGTGGTGAACCCCATCAAGACCAAGCAGCTCACCAACGTGCGCGCCTCGGGCAAGGACGAGGCCATCGCGCTGACCCCGCCCATCCGCCTCACCCTGGAATCGGCGGTGGAGTTCATCGCCGACGACGAACTGGTGGAGATCACGCCCAAGTCCATCCGCCTGCGCAAGCGCTACCTCAAGGAACACGAGCGGCGGCGCGCGGATCGGGCGGCCAACGCGGCGTAGCGGCACGGATCTGCGCTCCCGCGGCGCCCGCCGGCGCCCCTGCGCCAGGGCAGGAAAGCGGCGCGTTCGCTACAATGAAGCCGTTCGCATTGAGGGGACCATGCCATGAATCCGATCGGGCGCATCACCATCGAGCCCGGCAAATGCGGGGGGCGTCCGTGCATCCGCGGCCTGCGCATACGCGTGAAGGACGTGCTCGGTCTGCTGGCCGCCGGCGCGAGTCATGATCCTGCGCGCGGCGTGAAGCTCCTCGTCGACAACCGATTGCCCGAAGCGCGTGCAGTGTTCCTTGGCGAGCGTGGGTTTGCCGCACGTCATGTCCGGCGGCTTGGCCTGGGTGCCGCGACAGACATGGACATCTGGCGCTTCGCCTCCGCCCAGGGTTACGGGATCGTGACCATGGACGAGGATTTCCAGCACTTCGCGGCGCGTTACGGAACTCCCGCGCAAGTCGTGTGGGTCAGACTGGGCAACGTGCGCGAGCCTGCCCTGCTCGACGCGTTTTCAGCCGTGCTGCCCGATCTGGCCGGCGGTCTGCAATCCGGCATTCCCGTCATCGAAATCGTCTGACAGAGATCGGCGCCGGCGGGACGCCGCCAACGCCGTCCCATCGGGTCAAGCCGCCACCGGCGTGCGGATCAGGTGGTCGAAGGCCGACAGGCTGGCCTTGGCGCCCTCGGCCATGGCGATGATGATCTGCTTGTAGGGCACCGTGGTGGCGTCGCCGGCGGCGAACACGCCCGGTACGGAGGTCTCGCCGCGGGCATTCACCTGGATCTCTCCGTAGCGCGAGAGTTCGACCGTGCCCTTGAGCCAGTCGGTGTTGGGCAGCAGGCCGATCTGCACGAAGATGCCCTCCAGCTCGACACGGTGGGCCTCGCCCGTCACCCGATCCTTGTAGACCAGGCCCGTGACCTTGTTGCCGTCGCCGGTCACCTCGGTGGTCTGGGCGCTGACGATCACCGTCACGTTGGGCAGGCTCTTCAACCTGGCCTGCAGCACCGCGTCGGCACGCAGCCTGCCGTCGAACTCCAGCAGCGTCACGTGCGCCACGATGCCGGCCAGGTCGATGGCCGCCTCCACCCCCGAGTTGCCGCCGCCGATCACCGCCACGCGCCTGCCGCGAAACAGCGGCCCGTCGCAGTGCGGGCAAAAGCACACGCCCCTGGCCTTGTACTCCTTCTCGCCCGGCACGTTCATCTCGCGCCAGCGCGCGCCGGTGGCCAGCACCACGGCCTTGGCCCTGAGCGTCGCGCCGTTCGCCAGGCGCACCTGGTGCATGCCTTCGCCGGGGATCAGCGCCTCGGCGCGCTGCAGGTTCATCACGTCGACCTCGTACTCCCTGACGTGCTGCTCCAGCGCCGCGGCGAGCCTGGGCCCTTCGGTGCGCTGCACCGAGATGAAGTTCTCGATGGCCAGCGTATCCAGCACCTGGCCGCCGAAGCGCTCCGCCGCCAGGCCGGTGCGGATGCCCTTGCGCGCGGCGTAGATGGCCGCCGCGCTGCCGGCCGGGCCGCCGCCCACCACCAGCACGTCGAACGGGTCGCGCGCCGAGAGCTTCCCGGCATCCCGCGCGTGCGCGCCGGTGTCGAGCTTCGCCACGATCTCCTCGATGGTCATCCGGCCCTGGCCGAAGGGCTGGCCGTTGAGGAACACGGTGGGCACGGCCATGACCTGGCGCGCGGCCACCTCGTCCTGGAACAGCGCGCCGTCGATCATCACGCTCTCCACGCCGGGATTGAGCGCCGCCATGAGGTTGAGCGCCTGCACCACGTCCGGGCAGTTGTGGCACGACAGCGAGATGAAGGTCTCGAAGCGGAGGCTGCCCTGGATGCCCTTGATCTGCTCGATCACCGCGGCATCCACCCTGGGCGGATGACCGCCGGTCTGCAGCAGCGCCAGCACCAGCGAGGTGAACTCATGGCCCATGGGGATGCCGGCGAAGCGGATGCGCGCCGCCTCTGCGGGCCGTCCGACGGTGAAGGACGGCCGGCGGGCGTCGCTACCGTGGTCGCTGACCTGCACCTTCGCCGACAAAGCGGCGATGTCGTGCAGAAGGCCGCGCAGTTCGCGCGACTTGTTGCCGTCGTCGTAGGAGCCGACGAGTTCGACGGGCTGCTGCAGCCTGTCGAGATAGGCCGCGAGCTGGGTCCTGATGCTGGCGTCGAGCATGGTGTTCTCCCTGAATGGATGGCAATGGGAAGGCGCTGCCGCAGCGGCGCCTTTGCGCTGCGATCCCGCTCCCGGAGCGGACTCCGGGAGGGTGTGGGCGCCGTGGCGGCGCGCCTTCGCCTCGCGCCGCCGGGGTCGTCAGATCTTGCCGACCAGATCCAGCGACGGGGCGAGCGTCGCTTCGCCTTCCTTCCACCTGGCCGGGCAGACCTCACCCGGGTGGGCGGCCACGTACCGGGCGGCCTTGATCTTGCGCAGCAGTTCCTCGGCGTTGCGGCCGATGCCGCCGGCGTTGATCTCGACGATCTGGATCTTTCCCTCCGGGTCCATCACGAAGGTGCCGCGCTCGGCCAGTCCGGCTTCCTCGATCATCACGCCGAAGTTGCGGGTGATGGCGCCGGTGGGGTCGCCGATCATCGGGAAGCGGATCTTGCCGATGGTCTCGGAGGTGTCGTGCCACGCCTTGTGGGTGAAGTGCGTGTCCGTGGACACGGCGTAGATCTCGACGCCCATGTCGCGGAACGCGGCGTAGTTGTCGGCCAGGTCGCCCAGTTCGGTGGGGCACACGAAGGTGAAGTCGGCCGGGTAGAAGAACATCACCGACCACTTGCCCTTGAGCGTGGCTTCGGTGACTTCGACGAACTTGCCGTTGTAGTAGGCCTGCGCCTTGAAGGGCTTGATTTCAGTGTTGATCCGAGAGGCATTCATGGGGGAAATCTCCTGGGTTGCGGGGAAAGATTGTTGCGACGCAACGAATGATGAGGGCGGGCGTCCCCTCCGTCCAATTAAACGTTCTCAATACATCGATAGCTATACGCTATCCAATTACCCGGAGGACGCCCGTTCTTACCGGGAGGGTGCGCATTTGCCTCCCTGGGGGCCATCGTGACTACAATGTCCCACCGTCCCGAGGCCAGACCCGCCATGACGATCCAACCCAAGCCGGTCTATCCCACCGCCGGAATCCGCGCCGTCGAACGGCGTTTCCTGCCCGACGCCCAGCCGCCACTCATGGAGCGCGCCGGTGCAGCCGCCGCCGCACTCGCCATGAAACTCATCGCCAGCCGGCCGGGGCCCGTGCTGGTGATGGCCGGACCGGGGAACAACGGCGGCGACGGCCTGGTGCTGGCGCGGCTGCTGCGCGAGTCCGGCCGGGAGGTCACCGTGGCCTTTGCCGGAGATCCGGCCCGCCAGCCCGACGACGCCCGGGCGGCCCACGAACTGTGGAGCGACGGCGGCAGTACGGTGGCCGAATTCCCCGCTGCGACGCGCTGGGCACTGGCGGTGGATGCGCTGTTCGGCATCGGCCTGGGACGCCCTCTCGACGGACGGCTCGCGCAGTGGATCGAGCAGTTCAACCGCCTGCCCTGCCCGCGGCTGGCCATCGACATCCCGAGCGGACTCGATGCCGACACCGGCGCCGTGCTGGGCGTTGCGGTGCGCGCCAGCCACACCATCACCTTCATTGCGCTCAAGCCGGGTCTGCTGACCCGCTACGGTCCGGACCATTGCGGCGCGGTGAGCGTGCATCACCTCGACCTCCCGGTCGCGGAAGGCGAGCCGGCGCCGGGATGGACGGTGGCGCCGGAACTGTTCGCCGCGCACCTCGTGCCGCGCATGAAGAACTCCCACAAGGGGCTTTTCGGCGATGTGGGCATCGTCGGTGGTGCCGGCGGCATGGTCGGCGCGGCGCTGCTGGCGGGCCGCGCGGCGCTGCGGCTCGGTGCCGGGCGGGTATACGTGGGCCTGGCCGCGGCACACGCCCCTGCCGCCGACACGCTGCAGCCGGAACTGATGCTGCGCACCGCCGAGGAAGCGGTGCAACTGGGCGGCGTGCTGGTGGTGGGCCCCGGTCTCGGCCGCGACGAGGCGGCCCGACGCCTGCTCGACGCTGCCATTGCCCGCCCCGTGCCCCTGCTGCTGGACGCCGACGCCCTGAACCTGGTCGCCGCGCGTCCCGTACTGGCGCATCATCTGGAGCGCCGGGGAACCGCCACGCTGGTCACCCCCCACCCCGCGGAAGCGGCGCGGCTGCTGGGCGTGACCACGCCGGAAGTGCAGGCCGACCGGCTTGCCGCGGCTGTGGCCATCGCCTCGCGCCTGGGCGCCCACACCGTGCTCAAGGGATGCGGAAGTGTGCTGGCGGCGCCGGATGGACGCTGGTGGATCAACACCACCGGCAATCCCGGCATGGCCAGCGCCGGCATGGGCGACGTGCTCTCGGGCATGGGTGGAGCGCTGCTCGCCCAGGGATGGAGCGCCGAGGCCGCACTGCTGGGGGCGGTGCACCTCCACGGCGCGGCGGCGGACATGCTGGTGGCAGGCGGTGAAGGCCCCGTCGGCCTGGCGGCCGGAGAACTCATCGACGCCGCCCGCCGGCTGCTGAACCGGCTCTCCACTCCCGTCGCCTGAGCGGCCCGAGGGCGGCGTTTGCGCCTGCGGCCGTGAAGGCCGCGATCGCCGGCGCATCCACCGGACCCACCGCCTCCTTGGCATGCCCCGGCGCGGCTGCTAGGCTGGATGCAGGAGGCATCCCATGGCGCGCGTTTTCATCAGCTACCGGCGCGACGACGCCGCCGGCGAGGCAGGCCGGCTGTACGACCGTCTCGTCGCCCGCTTCGGCCGCGGCCAGGTGTTCATGGACGTGACGGGCATCGAGCCGGGGGTGGATTTCGTCACCGCCATCGACAGCGCCGTGAGCAGTTGCGCGGTGTTGCTGGTGGTCATCGTACCGGGCTGGGCCAGCGTGACGGACAGTAGCGGGCGGCGTCGCCTGGACGATCCTCACGATTTCGTGCGTCTGGAGACGGGCGCGGCGCTGCGCCGCGGCATCCGCGTGATTCCGGTGCTGTTGGATCACGCCGCCATGCCGTCGGCCGAGGTCCTGCCCGAGGACCTGAAGCCCCTGGCGCGCCGCCAGGCCCTCGAGATCAGCCACGCCCAGTGGCACGGCACCACGGCCGAACTCATCGCCGCCCTGGAGCGGGTACTGGAGCAACCCGCGGAAGTGCCGGCCGAGCGTCCGGGGATCGAGGGGACAGGGCCCGGCGACGGTGTCGAGCGCCACGGGAAGTCGCCGCTAGCCGGCAGCGGTGACGGCGGAACGCGGCGCACCCATGCCCGAACCGCGACCGTGCTGGCCGTGGGCGCTGCCGCGGTTGCAACCGCGGCGGGTTCGGGCTGGTGGCTGTCGCGGCCGAGCGATGACGCAACCCCGTTGGCCGCCGACGCGGCACCCGCGCAACCGGTGGTCGCCGCCGCTGCCGCGCCCTCCGCCACGCCCGCGCCTGCTCCCGCTCCGCCAGCCGCCTACGCCGCCGGCACCCGGACGCCTGCCGCACGCGTTGCCGACGCCGAAGCCCCGGACGCCACGCCGGGAACACCCGCGAAAGCCGCCAAGGCAAAGGAATCTCCGCCCGAGGCGCGGGCCGCGCCCGCCCGAAATGGCCGTGCCGAGGTGCGGGAGCCTGCCAAGACACGCGATGCCGCCAGTCGGCCAACGCCCGAGGCGGCGAAGGCAGCGACCGACACGCCCGCGTCGGACGCGGACGCGCGTCGCGCCGCGCCGGCCGGCGCGTCGGCCCATGCCCCGCCAGCGGCGGTCGCGCAATCCGCGGCAGGCACTCCGCCCGCCGTCGCAGCGCCTCCCGCGGCCCTCGCCAAGGCTGCGCCGGCGGCGCGCCCGACGGAGAGCCCACCAGAGGCGGCGACCAGCACCCTGCAACCCCGCCCCGGCGACACCTGGGTCTACCGTTCCCGCAGCGTGTGGCCGCAAGTCCCGCCCCGCACCTTCACCCACACGGTGGTATCCGCCGGTGCCACGGAGGTCAGGGAGAGCATGAAGGTAGACGTGGCCGACGATGCCGACATGCAGCGCTTCGCTCCGGGCGTCGCGGTGATCGAGCGAATGGCCGGCAGCGTGGTACGCCAGGAAGTCTCGCCCTACCTGCTGGCCTGGGGCTTGCCCTCACCCGGCGCGAAATGGAAGCTCTCCGCCATCCCCGGGGACGGAGCGTATCGCGACGGCTGGTACGGCGAGGCTCGCGTCACGGGGGAGGAGTCCGTGAGCGTCCCGGCGGGCAGCTTCGACACCCTGCGCCTGCTGGTGGAATCCAACCGCACGCCGGACCGGCTTTCCCGGCTGGCCGCGCAGGAACCCGGCCGCATCCAGCACCTGGTGTGGTACTCCCCCAAGGCCAGGCGTGTGGTGCGGCACACCCGCACGGTATGGAGCCAGCAGGGACGCCAACTCGACCAGGACACCTACGAACTCGTGTCCTTCCGGTTGCGCTGAACGCCTGGGGAGGCCGTGTTTCGACCGAACGCCGCGGCACGGGAAGCCGCGGCCCAGGGGGCGCCGGCGCGAGTCGCGGGGCATCGATGATAGAATCGACCGCGATGAACGCCGCCGCAGTCATGGAAATTCCCCCCGCCCTCGCCATCGAGATCCAGCGCAACGTATCGACTGCCCTGGCGGAAGACGTGGGCGGCGGCGACCTGACGGCAACGCTGATCGATTCGGGCCGCCCCGCCCTCGGCCACGTGGTGAGCCGCGAAGATGCGGTGATCTGCGGCGCGCCCTGGTTTGACGCCTGCTTTCGCACCCTCGATCCCCGGTGCGTCATCGTGTGGGCCGCGGCCGAGGGCGAGCGCATCGCAGCGGGCCAGAAGCTGTGCGAGATCCGCGCCGACACGCGGGCGCTGCTGACAGCGGAGCGATGCGCGCTGAACTTCCTGCAGTTGCTCTCGGGCACGGCCACCGCGACGCGCCGTTACGTCGATGCCGTGGCGGGAACTGCGGCGCGCATCGTCGACACCCGCAAGACGCTGCCCGGCCTGCGCCGGGCGCAGAAGTACGCGGTGCTCACGGGCGGCGGCACCAACCATCGCCTCGGGCTCTTCGATGCGGTGCTGATCAAGGAAAACCACATCATCGCCGCCGGCGGCGTCGCCCCGGCCCTGGCCCGGGCGCGTAACGGAGCGCCGGCCGCCACCTTCATCCAGGTGGAAGTGGAATCCCTGGAGCAGTTGCGCGAAGCGCTGGCCCACGGCGCGCGGATGATCCTGCTGGACAACATGTCGCTGGAGCAGATGCACGAGGCGGTGGGAATCGCCGCCGGACGAGCGGAACTGGAGGCTTCCGGTGGCGTGAGCCTGGAGCGGGTGCGGGCCATCGCCGAGACGGGCGTGCACCGCATCTCCATCGGCAGCCTCACCAAGGACGTGAAAGCGGTGGATCTCTCGCTGCGACATAGCGAGGAATAAGCCCGGCGGCTGCACGCATCGGGCAGACACCGCGGGGAAGAAGAGAATCGCGGGAGCGCTCACAGCCACCCGCCGTGGTCAGGACAATCTGAGAATCGGGAGCCCGGGGATGTGGTTCGTGCTTTACTACATCGTTGCAGTCGCCATTCTGATCCTGCACTTCACCGGCTACCTGGCGCGCTACAACCTGGAGTGGCTGGTGCTGGTGCTGGCCGCCACCGTATTTCCCGCCGTGATGTTGCTGTAACGCCCCCGCTGCGTCGGCGGCTCCTCGCCGCAGCCGAGTCGCTGGCGCCGACATCCGCCCGGACCTCCCCGCCCTCCGGCTTCAGCGGCAGCGCGCCGCCACGTACGCCTTGACGGCGTCGACGTCGGCGTCCATCACCTCGAAGCGCTGCGGCAGATCCTCGATGTGCTCGAAGCCCGCCGGGCGCTCCGGCTCGCATCCCAACGCTTCGCGGATGGCGTCGGCGAACTTGGCCGGCAACGCCGTCTCCAGGCACACCAGCGCCACACCCGCCTCGCGATGCTCCAGGCCCACCTTGAGTCCATCGGCGGTGTGGGTGTCGATCGTCACGCCGTATTGGCTGCGCACGCGCCGGATGGTGGCCAGCCGGTCGGCGTGGCTACTCGAACCCGAGACGAAGCCGAATTCGCGCAGGCGCCCGAGAAGCGGCGTGCCAGCCAGGTCGAAGGCACGGCCTCGATCCACCTCCGCCCACAGTTCGCGCACTTTCGCGGGGTCGCGTCCCACCAGGTCGAACACGAAGCGCTCGAAGTTGGAGGCCTTGGAGATGTCCATGGACGGACTGCTGGTATGGCGGGTGTCCGCCGTGGCCCGCGGGGCGTAGCGGCCAGTGCGGAAGAACTCGTCCAGCACGTCGTTCTCGTTGGTGGCGAGGATCAGCCGGCGGATAGGCAGGCCCATCATGCGCGCGATGTGGCCGGCGCAGATGTTGCCGAAGTTGCCCGACGGCACCGCAAAGGAGACCTCTTCGTCATCGCTGCGGGTGACCGCGAAATAGGCCTTGAAGTAATAGACGATCTGCGCCGCCACCCGCGCCCAGTTGATGGAATTGACGGCGCCGATGCGCAGCCGCGCCTTGAAGCCGGCATCGTTGCTGAGCGCCTTGACGATGTCCTGGCAGTCGTCGAACACCCCGCGCACGGCAATGTTGTGGATGTTGTCGTCCTGGAGCGAGAACATCTGCGCGCTCTGGAAGCGGCTCATCTTGCCGTGGGGCGAGAGCATGAACACACGGATGGCGGGCTTGCCGCGCATGGCGTATTCGGCGCTGGAACCGGTATCGCCGGAGGTGGCGCCGACGATGTTGAGCCTCTCGCCACGGTGCTCCAGCACGTATTCGAACACGTTGCCGAGGAGTTGCATGGCGATGTCCTTGAAGGCCAGCGTCGGACCGTTGGACAGGGCCGCCAGGTACAGGCCGGGCTCCAGGGTGAGCACCGGCGTGATGTCCTCCGGGTTCTCGCCCGGGCGGGCATTGCGGAACACCGCCGCGGTGTAGGTCTGGTCCACGAGGCGGCGCAGGTCGGGGGCCGGAATGTCGTCGATTAAGCGCGTGAGGATGTCAAAGGCCAGGTGCCGGTAGCCCATGGGCCGCATCCTGGCAAGGTCTTCGCGCCCCAGGCGCGGGTAGGCCTCGGGAATGGTCAGCCCGCCGTCGGGCGCCAGCCCGCCCAGCAGGATGTCGCAAAAGGGTGTGGGCGGCATGCCGCCGCGGGTGCTCACGTATCGCATCGTCTCTTGTGGAAGGTTCGCCGGCGCAGCCGTTCAGGCGGTCCGGGGCGGGGAATTTGCTCGCCGCAGGCGCTCGTGCTGCAGGGCGAACTCGGTGTTTTCCGGGACCAGCGCCAGCAGGCGCCGCACGATGTGCTCCGCGCCCACCAGCCAGCGGCTGCCGTCGGGACGCTCCAGGCGTCGCGCCACGTAGCCCATGCGCTCGTAGAGGCCGGCCAGGGTGGCAAGGATCTCGACGCTCTCGCCGGCTTCGCTGGCGGTGCGGTCGAGAATCTCGATGCCCTCGTGATAGCGCCGTTCCGCCTCGCCGAAGCGGCCCGCTTCCTGCGCCACGTCGCCGACCTTCATCATGGACACCGCCAGATGGCGCAGGGTGGCGGTGCCGGGGGCCTCGCGCTGCAGCCAGCGCCGCAGCAGCAGCCCTTCCTCGTAGGCATGCTTGGCATCCCCCAGCCGCCCCATCTGCCGCGCGGCATCGCCGACCTTGTCCCATGACACCGCCAGTTCGCGCCGTCCGCGCAGGGTGTCCTGGTGGCGCTGCAACTGCTGGCGGATGGCGAGGCTCTCGCGATAGGCCCAGTCGGCATCGGAGAAGCTGCGCCCCTGCAGCGCCACGTCGCCCACCTTTTCCCAGGACACCGCGAGTTCCTGGGCGCTCATCGGGGTACCCGACTCTTCGTGGAGCTTCTTGCGCAGTTCCAGTCCCTGTCGATAGGCGGAGTCGGCATCGGCAAGGCGGCGCGACTGCCATGCCACGTTGCCCACCCGATCCCATGAAACGGCCAGTTCCCGCGCCGCGCTGGCGCTCCCCGAGCGCCGATGCCCCTGGTCACGCAGGATCAGGCCCTGGCGGTAGGCGTATTCCGCGTCGGACAGGCGATGGGCGGAACGTGCCAGGTTGCCCATCTTGTCCCAGGCCGCGGCCAGTTCGCGACCACTGTCGATGCCGCCCTCGTCGCGGTGCAGTGCCTGGCGCATGGCCAGGCAGCTCTTGTAGGCGCGCTGGGCGTCCTCGAACGGACCGAGTTGAAGATTGACGTCGCCCACCTTCTCCCACGCCACGGCCAGATCCCGCTGGCTGCGCGGCGAAGGCACGCGGCCGTGCAGATTCTGGCGCAGGCGCAGGCTCTCGCTGAAACCGCGCTTGGCGGTATCGAGCTGCCCGAGCTCGAGCGCCACATCGCCGACGCGCTCCCAGGACACGGAAAGATCCCGGGTGGTCGCCAGGCTGGGGCTGTCGGCATGCAGCCGCTGGCGCAGGTCCAGCGCCGCGTAATAGGCTCGGCGCGCGTCTTCGAGGCGACCGGCACGCAGTGCCAGATCCCCCAGGCGGTTCCAGGAGGCCGAGAGATCCCGCGCGGTATGGGCGTCGGGCTGGTTTTCATGGACCATCTGCCGCAGCCCGAAAGCCTCCTGGAATGCGCGTTCCGCCTCATCCAGCCGACCTCGCTGCAGCGCCACGTCGCCCAGGCGGTTCCAGGACACGGACAGGTCACGGGCGGAAGACGCATCCTGCGCCGCGGCGTGGAGGCGCTGGCGCAACACCAGGCCCTGGCGATAGGCCGCCTCGGATTCGTTGAGGCGGCCGCGATGCCAGGCCACGTCACCCACCTTGTCGTAGGCCTCGGCCAGGTGCTGCTGCGCCTGCGGTTCCGGGCCGGGGCGCCCCGAGGCGATGGCCAGCATCTGGTGGGCGATCTCCTCGGCCAGGTCGAGATTGCCGGCCATCATCGCGGCGTCGAAGGCCGACAGGCCGTCGCTGATCGCCACCTGCCGCGCCGGGAGCGTGTTGACCGCCTGTTGCCAGCGCAGCACCAGGGAAGGCAGGCGCGCCGGCGGGGGGAGCACCGCGCTGCCCGCGGCGCGGGGTGGCGCCGTGGCGGATTCCTCCGGCCGGGGTGGAGGCTGCGGCGATGGGCTCTGTGCCGGCGCGACATTGCCGACGACAAGCATGGCCGCGCGCCAGGCCGACGGCAGCCGATGCTGGATCCAGCCGTGATCGTCGGCCGGCAGCACGAGGATGAGGGGACGGCGGAATTCGGCGTCCAGGGCCGGGGCGTCGCGCCCCAGACGCTCGATGAACAGCCGCCGGACGCTGGACCAGCCCACGCCCGCGGGCTGGGACTGCAGATCGAGCCAGAACGGCACCGCGCTGCCCGCCAGGGGCTGGGAGGCCTTGAGCATGGCGGCGAGCACCTTTGCCAGGGACTCCGCCGAGCCGGGACTGATCTTCTGAACCGGGCGCGTGCGCAGCCGCTGGGTGATGGTGAGGCGACGCAGCAGTTCCGCCGCCAGGGCCGGTTCCTCGCACAGCAGCAGGATGGCGACGAAGCCCTCGGCACTCTCGACGCGCTGGCGCAGCACCTGCCACGCCTTGTCCACATTGACGGCCTGCGGTGTTGCCTGGACCTGCTTCGGGACTGCACTCACGATCCCCTCCCCTGGGGCGGATGTGGCCTCGCCCCCGTTACCTGCCGTGGCTGCGCGCAGTTGCGCTGCATCCCTCACGGGCTCAAGGACCAACGCACCCTTCACGGGTGCTCAGTCGAACGCATCCTTCACGGATGCTCAGTCGAACGCATCCTTCACGGATGCTCAGCGCCTGCCCAGCGCCTCCATGCGGATGCGCGTCACCTTGCCGCTGATGCTTGCCAGCGCTTCGATGCGGGCGATGGCGGCATCGATGTTCTTCTCCCGCGTCAGATGCGTCAACATGATGATGTCCACCGCGTCCTCCCCTTCCTGTGGTTCCTTCTGCACCATCGCCTCGATGGAGATCTCGCCGTCGGCCAGGATGCGGGTGATGTCCGCCAGCACCCCGGGGCGGTCGAAGGCCCGCAGCCGCAGGTAGTAGGAGGTCTGCACCTCGCTCATGGGCAGGATGGGCAGGTCGGACATCCGGTCCGGCTGGAAGGCCAGGTGCGGCACGCGATGCTCGGGATCGGCGGTGTGCATGCGGGTGACGTCCACCAGGTCGGCCACCACCGCGCTGGCCGTGGGTTCCGCACCGGCACCGGCACCGTAGTACAGGGTGGAGCCCACCGCATCGCCCTTCACCAAAATGGCGTTCATCACCCCTTCCACGTTGGCGATGAGCCGGCGCGCGGAAATGAGCGTCGGATGCACCCTCAGCTCGATGCCCTCGGCGGTACGCCGCGTCATGGCAAGGAGCTTGATGCGGTAGCCCAGTTCCTCGGCGTAGCGGATGTCCTCGCGCGTCAGCCGTGCGATGCCCTCGGTGTAGACGCGGCCGAACTGCATGGGGATGCCGAAGGCGATGGCCGACATGATGGTGAGCTTGTGGGCGGCGTCGATGCCCTCGATGTCGAAGGTCGGGTCGGCCTCGGCGTAGCCCAGCCGCTGCGCCTCGGCCAGCACGGTGTCGAAGGCCAGGCCCTTGTCGCGCATCTCCGAGAGGATGAAGTTGCTGGTACCGTTGATGATGCCGGCAATCCATTCGATGCGGTTGGCGGTAAGCCCCTCGCGCAGCGCCTTGATGATGGGGATGCCACCGGCCACCGCCGCCTCGAACGCCACCATGACGCCCTTGCCCTGCGCCGCGGCGAAGATCTCGTTGCCGTACAGCGCCAGCAGGGCCTTGTTGGCGGTCACCACATGCTTGCCGTTTTCAATGGCCTTCAGCACCAGGTCCCTGGCCACGGTGGTACCGCCGATCAGTTCGACGACGATGTCGATGTCGGGATCGGACACGAGGGCGAAGGCATCGTCGGTCACGCGGACACACCCGCCCGTGACCTGCCGGGCGCGTTCCAGATCGCGATCGGCCACGGCCGTGATGCGGATCGGCCGACCCGCCCGGCGGGCGATCTCGTCCTGGTTGCGCGTAAGCACGTTGAACGTGCCGCCGCCGACGGTGCCGATGCCCAGCAGCCCCACATTGATTGGTTTCAGTTGGTATTCCATGGTTCCTCGCTGCTTGGTCGAAGCGCGGACTGCGCCGCTCAGAGCAGCCCGTCCTTCCTGAACATGTCCTTGATGCCGCGGATCGCCTGGCGCGTGCGGGCTTCGTTCTCGATCAGCGCGAAGCGCACGTGATCGTCGCCGTATTCGCCGAATCCCACCCCCGGCGACACCGCCACCTTCGCCTCGGCCAGGAGCTTCTTGGCGAACTCCAGCGATCCCATGCTTTCGTAGGCGGCCGGAGTCTTCGCCCAGATGTACATGGAGGCCCGGGGCACCTCCACCATCCAGCCTGCCTCGTGCAGGCCGCGGGCGAGCACGTTGCGGCGGGTCTGGTACTTGAGACGAACCTCCTCGACGCAGTCCTGCGGACCGTCCAGGGCGATCACCGACGCCACCTGGATGGGCGTGAAGGTGCCGTAGTCGTGATAGCTCTTGATACGGGCAAGGGCGTTGCACAGATCCCGATTGCCCACCATGAAGCCGATGCGCCAGCCCGCCATGTTGTAGCTCTTGGACATGGTGAAGAACTCCACCGCCACGTCCCGCGCCCCGGGCACGTCCATGATGGACGGCGCCTTGTAGCCGTCGAAGACGATGTCCGCGTAGGCAAGATCATGCACCACCAGGATGTCGTGCTGCTTCGCCAGGGCCACCACCCGCTCGAAGAAGTCCAGTTCGACGCAGCGCGCCGTAGGATTGCTGGGGAAGCCGAGGATCATCATCTTCGGCTTGGGCGTGCACTCGCGGATCGCGCGCTGCAGTTCCTCGAAGAAATCCACGTCCGGCGTCATGCGCACCGAGCGGATGTCGGCCCCGGCGATGATGGCGCCGTAGATGTGGATCGGGCAGCTGGGGTTGGGCACCAGCACCGTGTCGCCACGATCCAGGGTGGCCAGCATGAGGTGCGCCAGGCCCTCCTTGGAGCCGATGGTCACCACGGCCTCGGTTTCCGGGTCGAACTCCACGGCGTAGCGGCGCTTGTACCAGTCGCACACGGCCTTGCGCAGCCGCAGGATGCCTTTCGACACCGAGTAGCCGTGGGTGTGCTCGCGCTGCGCGGCCTCCACCAGCTTGTCGACGATGTGCTTCGGCGTGGGCCCGTCGGGGTTGCCCATGCTCATGTCGATGATGTCCTCGCCGCGCCGGCGGGCGGCCATCTTCAACTCGGCGGTGATGTTGAAGACGTAGGGCGGCAGGCGCTTGATGCGCTCGAACTCTCTCATGGGTCAGGGATCTTCTGCCAGCGAAGGCTTCAACGTTCTTGGCGGCGGGCGTCCGCGCGGCCCTTGTGGCATGCCGCGCGCGGCCTCGCGGGCCGGTTGGAAAGGTGTTAATGTTAGCCGAGGCAATTGATTTGTCGCAATGATTCCAAGGCAGACCTGTCGCGCGGCCCATGAAGCTGCATCTCGATCCCCGCTCCGCACTCAATCGGGTCACTGCGTACGGTGAAGTCTACGTCGCGGTGAATGGCCGCCGCTTCGAATCGGGCATCATCCTCATGCCCGGGCGCATCGTGGAGGACTGGTGTGCCGGTGGCTTCAGCGAACTGGGCAGGGAACACATCGAGCAGGTGTGGGAGCTGGAACCCGAGGTGGTGCTGCTGGGGACCGGGATGCGTCAGCGTTTTCCGCGCCCCGATCTGCTACGGCCCCTGGCCGAGGCGGGCATCGGCGTCGAGGTCATGACGCTGCACGCCGCCTGCCGCACCTACAACGTGCTCATGTCCGAAGGCCGCCGCGTGGCGGCAGCACTGCTGTTTTCCTGAATGGCGCTTGAGAACGGGACGGGCGGTTGGCTCTACACTACGCCGTCTTGTCCGCCCCCCGACTTCCCGTGACCGCCCGGTTTCCTTCCCGCCGTTCGATTCTCGTCCTGTTCGTCCTGTTCGCGCTGACGTGGTTCGCAAGCCTCGACTACCGCAAGCTGATCAAGCCGGACGAGGGACGATATGCCGAGATCGCCCGCGAGATGGCCCTCTCCGGCGACTGGATCACGCCGCGGCTCAACGCCGTCAAGTACTTCGAGAAGCCGCCACTGCAGTACTGGGCCACGGCCGCCGCCTTCAAGACCTTTGGCGAGGGCGAATGGACGGCCCGCCTGTGGAGCGGCCTGACGGGTTTCGCCGGCGTGCTGCTTGCCTGGTTCGCCGGGCGGCGGCTGTTCGGGCGCGAGGCCGGCGTCCTGGGCGCGGCCGTGCTGGGCAGCAGCCTGCTCTACCTGACCATCGGCCACCTCAACACCCTGGACATGGGGCTGGCTTTCTTCCTGCACCTGGCCGTGTGCGCCTTTCTGCTGGCCCAGGCGCCACCGGCCGGCGCACCCGGAGAACGAGGCTGGATGTGGGTGGCCTGGGCGGCGACGGCGCTGGCCGTGCTCAGCAAGGGCCTCGTGGCACTGGTGCTGCCGGGGACTGCGCTGCTGCTCTACAGCCTGCTGACCCGGGACTTCGCCCCCTGGCGGCGGCTGCACCCGCTGTCGGGGCTGCTGGTGTTCCTGGTCATCGTCGCGCCGTGGTTTATCGCCGTATCCCTCCAGAACCCCGAGTTCGCCCGCTTCTTTTTCATTCACGAGCACTTCGAGCGTTTCCTGTCCACTGCCCACCGCCGCCACCAGCCGTGGTGGTATTTCGTGCCCGTGCTTCTCGTGGGTGCCCTGCCCTGGACGTTCCTGGCGCTGCGCGCCGCGGCCGCCTCGTGGCACCGGGGGGCCGTGGAGGCGTTGCGCCCGCAACGTTTCCTGCTGCTGTGGGCGGTGCTGGTGTTCGCTTTCTTCAGCGCCTCCGGCTCCAAGCTGCCGTCCTACGTGCTGCCGGTCTTCCCTGCGCTCGCACTGCTCACCGGGAGTTACCTGACGCGGGTCGGACGCGGCGAACTGGTGGCCCATGTTGCGGTGGTTGCCGTCATCGCCGCCGCGGCGCTGGCCATGTTGCCCCTGATCAGCCGCTACGCCGACACGGAAACGCCACGGGACATGATCGAGGCCTACGGCCGGTGGCTCGCCGCGGCCGCGGCCCTGTGGCTGGCTGCGACGCTGTGCGCGCTGTGGCTGGCGCACCGCGGCCGCCTCGCCCATGCCGCGCTGGCACTGGCTGCGGGAGGCACCGTGGCGGCCAGTGGCATACTCATGGGGCACGACAGCCTGGCGCGCTCCAACTCCGCATACCATATCGCCCGGGAGATCCGTGACCGCTTGCCGGCCGACGCGCCGCTGTACGCCGTGCAGATGTACGATCAGACCCTTCCTTTCTATCTCAAGCGGACCTTGACGCTGGTGGACTATCGCGACGAAATGGGCTTCGGCCTGGACCAGGAACCGCACCGGGGGGTGCCCACCCTCGACGAGTTTACGCAGCGCTGGCGCAGCGGAGAGACTGCCTGGGCCGTCATGGACCCCGGCCGCTATCAGCAGCTTGCCGCCGCCGGCCTGCCCATGCGCGTGCAGGCGCGGGACACGCGCCGCGTGATCGTGAGCACGCCATGAATACCGCGGCCACCCTGCTCATCTTCACCGGCGTGCTGCTCAACGCCGCCGCCCAGTTGCTGCTCAAGGCCGGCACCAACGCCGTGGGCCATTTCGACTTCCATCTCGACAACGCGCTGCCCATCGGCCTGAAGCTCGCGTTCCAGCCGTTCATCCTGGGCGGCATGGCCTGCTATGCCGTCAGCCTGGTGGTGTGGATCATGGGGCTCTCCAGGGTGCCGGTGAGCGTGGCCTATCCAATGTTGTCCATCGGCTACGTCATCAACGCCGTGGTGGCGCACTACTGGCTGGGCGAGGACGTCTCGGGCATGCGCATGCTGGGCATCGGCGTCATCGTGCTGGGCGTGTTCCTGGTGTCGCGTTCATGACAAGGACCCCCACGCTACGCTGCCCCCCGAGGGAACGCATGCCGCCTTGGGGCGGCCCGGCGGCGGCATGACCGGGTTCCTGCCCTTCACCCGTCCGGACCTGGACGAGGAGACCATCGCCGGCGTGGCCGAGGTGCTGCGTTCGGGCTGGATCACCTCCGGGCCGCAGGTGCGCGCGTTCGAGGCGGCACTGTCGAGTTTGTTTTGCGGCCGACCGGTGCGCAGTGCCAACTCGGGCACCGCCACCCTGGAACTGGCCCTGGCGCTGTGCGGCATCGGCCCCGGCGACGAAGTCATCACCACGCCGCTGACCTGGGCGGCCACGCCCAACGTCATCGTCCGGGCCGGCGCCCGGCCGGTGTTCGCCGACGTGGACCCGCGCACCCGCAACATCGACCCCGCCTGCGTCGAGGCCGCCGTGACCCCCCACACCCGGGCGCTGATGCCGGTGGATCTGGCGGGGCTGCCCGCGGAGCGCGACCGCCTCTACGACATCGCCCGCCGCCACGGCCTGCGGGTGATCGAGGACGCCGCCCAGTCCATGGGCGCCTCCTGGCGCGGGCGGCCCATCGGCAGCTTCGGCGACCTGGTCTCCTTCAGCTTCCACGCCAACAAGAACATCACCACGGGCGAGGGCGGCTGCCTGGTGATGAACGATGAGATCGAGGCCACCCGTTGCGAGCGCCTGCGCCTGCAGGGCGTGCTGCGCGACGACGACGGCGGCATGGACGTGGCGGAGATCGGCGGCAAGTTCAACCTCACCGACATCGCCGCCCGCATCGGCCTGGGGCAACTGGCAAGACTGGAGGAATTCACCATCCGGCGACGCGTCCTGGCCCGCCATTACTTCGCCGGCCTGGATGGGGCGGCGGCGCTCGGGCTGGACCTGCCCGCCGCCGATTTCACCGACTCCAACTGGCACATGTCCCAGGTGCTTCTGCCCCTGGCGCGCCTGGACATCGGCCGTGGCGACTTCCTCCGGGCGTTGAAGGCACGCGGCATCGGCGCGGGGGTGCACTACCCGGCCGCCCACCTCTTCACCGCCTACCGCGCCCTCGGCTGGCGCGAGGGCATGTGCCCCCACGCCGAGCGCATCGGGGCCGAAATCGTTACACTGCCGCTGTTTCCGGCCATGTCCGAGGATGACGTAGAGCGTGTTTGCGCCGCCGTGACCGACATCTTCGAACACCACCTGCGATGAGCTATCCCGAGCTGTCCGTCGTCATCCCAGTCTACAACGAAGAATCCGGCCTGCAGGCCCTGTTCGACCGGCTTTACCCAGCGCTGGACGCCCTCGGGCTGGGCTACGAGATCCTGTTCATCAACGACGGCAGCCGCGACCGCTCCGCCGCCATCCTCCACGGCCAGTTCGAGCGCCGCCCGGACGTCACCAGGGTGGTGCTGTTCGGCGCCAATTTCGGCCAGCACATGGCCATCCTCGCCGGCTTCGAACGAGCGCGGGGCAACGTGGTGGTCACGCTGGACGCCGACCTGCAGAACCCGCCGGAGGAAATCGGCCGCCTGCTGGCCAAGATGCGCGAAGGCTACGACTACGTCGGCACGGTGCGCCGCCACCGCCAGGACAACGCCTTCCGGCGTCTCGCCTCGCGCCTGCTGAACTGGGTTCGCGACCACAGCACGAAGATCCGCATCACCGACCAGGGCTGCATGCTGCGCGCCTACGCGCGACCGGTGGTCAACGCCGTCAATGCCTGCCAGGAGGTCAACACCTTCGTGCCGGCGCTGGCCTACACCTTCGCCCAGCATCCGGTGGAGATCGAGGTGGGGCACGAGGAACGCCACTCGGGCACCTCCAAGTACTCCGTCTACAGCCTGATCCGCCTCAACTTCGACCTGATGACCGGCTTCTCGCTGATCCCGCTGCAGATGGTGTCCATCGGCGGCATGCTGCTGTCGGCCGTGTCCGGCTTCTTCGTCATCGTACTGGCCCTTCGCCGCGTGTTCGTCGGACCGGAAGCGGAAGGCCTGTTCACCCTGTTCGGCATCGCCTTCTTCCTCCTCGGCATCCTGCTGTTCTCGATGGGGCTGCTGGGCGAGTACATCGGCCGCATCTACCAGCAGGTGCGCCTGCGCCCGCGTTATCTGGTACAGGCCGTGCTGGAGAAGCGCGAGGACCGCGCCCCGACGGCAACGGATTCGCCCCCGCCGGAGCGCTCGCCCACCCTTGCCCCCCAAGCTTCCCGCAGCTCATGACGCGCGCCGTCGTTCTCGCCTACCACAACGTCGGAGTTCGCTGCCTGCGCGTGCTGCTGGCGCACGGCGTGGAGGTCCCGCTGGTGGTGACCCACGCCGATAGCCCCGGCGAGAACATCTGGTTCGACAGTGTCGCCGCCGTGGCGGCGCGCCACGACCTGCCCTGCTGCATGGCGGACGACGTCAATGACGACGAGCACGTCCGGCGGGTGCGCGAGTGCGCGCCGGACTTCATCTTCTCCTTCTACTACCGCAGGATGATCTCCCCGCGCCTGCTGGACCTGGCGCGGCGCGGCGCCTACAACATGCACGGCTCGCTGTTGCCGCGCTACCGCGGGCGGGCGCCGGTGAACTGGGCCGTGCTCCACGGCGAGCGCGAGACCGGCGCCACGCTGCACCGCATGGTGGAAAAGCCAGACGCCGGCGACATCGTGGCGCAGCAGGCGGTGCCCATCCTGCCGGACGACACGGCGCTGGAGGTGTTCCATAAGGTCACCGTGGCGGCCGAGATGACGCTGGACCGGGTGCTGCCGGCGCTGCTGGCGGGCTCGGCGGAACACCGCCCCCAGGATCTCGCCGCTGGCTCCTACTTCGGCGGACGCAGCGCCGAAGATGGGCGCATCGACTGGCGACGCTGCGGCGCCGACATCCACAACCTGGTGCGCGCCGTGGCGCCGCCCTATCCGGGGGCCTTCTGCGACCTGGCCGCGGGGCGGCTGGCGGTGCTGCGCACGGTGCCCCAGCCGCGGCGCCCGGCGCGCGGTGCCCGGGCGGGTCTCTACGTTGAAGACGGCCGCCTGCTCGCCGATTGCACCGACGGGATGGTGCTGTGGCTGGAGAACGCCACACTGGACGGCCATCCGCTGGATGCCGCCGTTTTCGCGGCCCGCTTTGCGCAGGCGCGGGTAGCCCTGGTTTAGGGCTTGCGGACCACCTGGCAGGGCCAGATCCCGGCGCGCCGACGCACGACTGATACACTCACCCGACCGATCGATCCCATCCGCACCATGAAGAGAATCCTCATCCTCGGCGTCAACGGCTTCATCGGACACCACTTGTCCAAGCGCATCCTCGAGACCACCGGCTGGGAGGTCTATGGCATGGACATGCAGAGCGAGCGTGTCGCCGACTGCCTGGGCCACCCGCGCTTCCGCTTCTTCGAAGGCGACATCACCATCAACAAGGAGTGGATCGCCTACCACGTCAAGAAATGCGACACGGTGCTGCCGCTGGTGGCCATCGCCACCCCGGCCACCTACGTGCGCGAGCCGCTGCGGGTGTTCGAACTGGACTTCGAGGCCAACCTGCCCATCGTGCGCGACTGCGTGCGCTACGGCAAACGGGTGATCTTCCCCTCCACCTCCGAGGTCTACGGCATGTGCAAGGACGCCGAATTCGACCCCGAGGGATCGGAACTGGTCTACGGCCCCATCAACAAGCCGCGCTGGATCTACGCCTGCGCCAAGCAGTTGATGGACCGGGTGATTGCCGGCTACGGCCAGCAGGAGGGGCTGGACTACACGCTGTTCCGGCCGTTCAACTGGATCGGGCCGGGGCTGGACTCGATCTACACGCCGAAGGAAGGCAGTTCCAGGGTGATCACCCAGTTCCTCGGCCACATCGTGCGCGGCGAGCCCATCAAGCTGGTGGACGGCGGCGCCCAGAAGCGCGCCTTCACCTACATCGACGACGGCATCGCGGCGCTGATGAAGATCATCGACAACCCCGGCGGCATCGCCTCGGGGAAGATCTACAACATCGGCAATCCGCGCAACAATTACTCGGTCCGGGAACTGGCCCACATGATGCTGGACATGGCCGCCATCTACCCCGAATACCGCGACAGCGCCGCCCGGGTGCAACTGGTGGAGACCACCTCCGGCGAGTACTACGGACGCGGCTACCAGGACGTGCAGAACCGCGTGCCGAAGATCGCCAATACCTGCGCCGATCTGGACTGGGCCCCGACCACCGGCATGGAAACGGCGCTCTCGCGCATCTTCGAGGCCTATCGCGGGCACGTGGCCGAAGCCCGCCGCCTGGTGGAATGAAGCTCGCACTCAAGGTGGACGTGGACACCTGGCGCGGCACCGTGGAAGGGGTGCCGCGGCTAGTGTCGCTGCTGCGCGCCCACGGCGCCCAGGCCACCTTCCTCTTCTCCCTCGGACCGGACCACACCGGCCGCGCCATCAAGCGCGCGCTGCGACCCGGTTTCATGAAGAAGGTGTCGCGCACCTCGGTGGTCGAGCACTACGGCGTGCGCACCCTGCTCTACGGCACGCTGCTGCCCGGGCCCGACATCGGCCGGCGCGGCGCCGACCGGCTGCGAGCGGTACGCGACGAAGGCTTCGAGGTGGGCATCCACTGCTGGGACCACGTGCGCTGGCAGGACGGCGTCGAGCATGCCGACGCCGCGTGGACCGAACGCGAGATGCAGCGCGCCGTGGAGCGCTTCGCCAACATCTTCGGCGAAGCCCCGCTCACCCACGGCGCCGCCGGCTGGCAAATGAACCCCCAGGCGCTGCGGCTGACCCAGCGCCTGGGCTTCGACTACTGCTCCGACACCCGCGGCAGCCATCCCTTCATTCCCGTGTGCAACGCCGAGATCGTCGCCTGTCCCCAGGTACCCACCACTCTGCCGACGCTGGACGAGCTGATCGGGCTGGACGGCACGACCGTGGACAACGCGCACGAACGCCTGCTTGCCCTGACGCAGGCTGCGCCCGCGCACGGCGGCCACGTATTCACCCTGCACGCGGAACTGGAGGGGATGAAGCTGGCGCCCGTCTTCGAGCGGCTTCTGGCCGGCTGGCGGGAGCAGGGTTACGAACTTTGCTCCACCCGCCGTCTTCTGCAGGGCGCAAAGGGCACCAGCCTGCCGCGCTGCGAAGTGGTGCGCCGCGAAGTCCCTGGCCGCTCCGGCACCCTGATGTGCCAAGGCGCCGAATTTCTCGCCGAGTTCGATGCCGCGCCGCCCGAACTCCTCGTGCAGCAGCCAGGGTAGCGATGGCGGCGCAACAGGCAATTGCGCGCCGCACCGGTCATCGTCATTGAGGAAAGGACCGCCATGCTCAGTCTCGACCAAGCCGTCCCCGACTTCAGCGCCTCGTCCACCGATGGCACCTTCAGCCTTGCCGAACACTCCGGCAAGCCTCTGGTGATCTATTTCTACCCCAAGGACAGCACCCCCGGCTGCACCACCGAGGCCCAGCAGTTCCGCGACCTGTATCCGCAGTTCGCCGCGGCGGGCTGCGCGGTGGTGGGGGTGTCCCGGGACGGCATCAAGTCGCACCAGACATTCAAGGGCAGGCTGGGATTGCCGTTTCAACTCCTGAGCGACGCCGACGAGCGGCTGTGCGAGCTGTTCGGGGTCATCAGGCTGAAGAACCTGTACGGCAAACAGGTGCGTGGCATCGAGCGCAGCACCTTCGTCATCGACGCCGCCGGCCACCTGCGGCACGAATGGCGCGGGCTGAAGGCCGACGGACACGCCGCCCAGGTGCTGGAGGCGGTGCGCTCGCTGTAGCAGCCAGGGCAGGCTGCCGCCCAGCCCGCGCCACCCCAAACCGGAGAACCCGATCGACATGCCGAAGAAGCGAGCCAATCCAGCAAAGCTGTTCGTCCTCGACACCAACGTGCTGATGCACGATCCGACCAGCCTGTTCCGCTTCGAGGAGCACGACGTGTTCGTGCCCATCATGACGCTGGAAGAACTGGACAATAACAAGAAGGGGATGAGCGAGGTGGCGCGCAACGCCCGCCAGGCCAGCCGCCTGCTCGACCAGGTGGTCAGCGGCGACGAGCACCGCATCGACGAGGGCATCCCGCTCACCGGCCCCTCCAGCGAGTTGGCCACCGGGCGGCTGTTCCTCCAGACCCAGGCCATCAACGGCGCACTGCCCCCGGGCCTGCCCACCGCCAAGGCCGACAACCAGATCATCGGCGTGGTGATGCACCTGCGCGACACCCACCCCGGGCGGGCGGTGATCCTCGTGTCCAAGGACATCAACATGCGCATCAAGGCCCGCGCCCTGGGCCTGGAAGCGCAGGACTACTTCAACGACAAGGTGCTGGAGGATACCGACCTCCTCTACACCGGCGTGCGCGAACTGCCGCCGGATTTCTGGGACAACAACGGCCGCGACATGGAGTCGTGGAAGCAGGACAGCCACACCTTCTACCGCCTGAAGGGGCCGCTGTGCGCCGACCTGCTGGTCAACGAGTTCGTCTATCTCGACGGCGAACGGCCGTTCCACGCCCAGGTGCGGGAACAGGCCGGCAAGACTGCGGTGCTGGAGACGCTGAAGGACTACGCCCATCCGCGCAATTCCGTGTGGGGCATCAATGCGCGCAACCGCGAGCAGGGATTCGCCCTCAACCTGCTGATGAATCCGCAGATCGACTTCATCACCCTGCTGGGGCAGGCCGGCACCGGCAAGACCCTGCTCACACTGGCCGCGGGACTGGCCCAGACGCTGGAGGCCAAGCTCTACAGCGAGATCATCTTCACCCGCGTCACCGTGCCCGTGGGCGAGGACATCGGCTTCCTGCCGGGCAGCGAGGAGGAAAAGATGATGCCGTGGATGGGCGCCCTGGAAGACAACCTGGACGTGCTCAACGGCGCCGGAGACGAAGGCGGCGAGTGGGGCCGGGCCGCCACCCGCGACCTCATCCGCAGCCGCATCAAGGTCAAGTCGCTGAATTTCATGCGCGGGCGCACCTTCATCAACAAGCTCCTCGTCATCGACGAGGCGCAAAACCTCACGCCCAAGCAGATGAAGACCCTCATCACCCGCGCCGGCCCCGGCACCAAGGTGGTGTGCCTGGGCAACATCGCCCAGATCGATACGCCCTACCTCACCGAGGGTTCATCGGGGCTGACCTATGTGGTGGATCACTTCAAGGGATGGCCGCATTCCGGCCACATCACGCTGCAGCGGGGCGAACGCTCGCGGCTGGCGGACCACGCGGCCGAGGTGCTGTAGCCGAGGCCCGCACGGAGTACGAACCATGGCTTTTTTCGATTTCCTGCGCCGCTTCTCCTTCTTCAGGGGCCGCAACACCGAGGGCCTGCGGGAAGAGGATGTGGACTTCCAGAAATGGATCAACGCCCACCGCGAGTGGCGCCGCCGCCTGACCGGCTACATCGACGGCACCAGCGAGGAGACCCTGGATGAGAACGTAGTCTGCCGCGACGACCGTTGCGACCTGGGCAAATGGATCAACGGCAACGGCACGAAGTTCTATGCCGAACTGCCGGTGTTCCAGCAGATGCGCCGCAATCACAGCGAGTTTCACGTTTCCGCCGGCCAGGTGGTGAAGGTCTACAAGGCCAGCGGCCGTCAGGCAGCCCGCAAGATGCTGCACGCCGACTTCGACCTGTGCTCGCTGCGGGTGGTGGTGGGACTGGAAAGCCTGGAACGGCAGGTCAAACAGTGACGGGCGCCCGGTAAAGCGCCGCGAGCCCGTCACCCATCAGCGGGCGGCGACCGCGATCCCGCGCCGCCGCGCCGATCGCCTGGCAGCCTGTCGGACTTGAGCGATCATAGCGAGCCGAGTGGGAGAGCGAGGACAGTTTTTCCCGATTCTGAGGCGCATAGTGGGGCTATGCAACGAAGAATCGGGAAAAAATGGACCGCTCTCCCACCGGCGCAGTGGATCAGTCTCAAGTCCGACAGGCTGCTAGAAACTGCTGGGCGCCGCGAAGCTCTGGAAGCGGGTGTATTCGCCCAGGAAGGTGAGCCGCACGCTGCCGATCGGGCCATTGCGCTGCTTGCCGATGATCAACTCGGCCGAGCCCTTCTCCGCGGAATCCGGGTTGTAAACCTCGTCGCGATACAGGAACAGGATCAGGTCCGCATCCTGCTCGATGGCGCCGGATTCGCGCAGATCGGACATCACCGGGCGCTTGTTGGGCCGCTTTTCCAGTTCGCGGTTGAGCTGCGAGAGCGCGATGATGGGCACGCTCAACTCCTTGGCCAGCGACTTGATGGAGCGCGAGATCTCGGAAATCTCCGTCGCACGGTTTTCCCCCTCGCGGGTCGCGCTCATGAGCTGCAGGTAGTCGATCACGATCAGCCCCAGCTTGCCGCACTGGCGGTACAGGCGCCGCGCCCGCGCCCGCAGGTCGGTGACGTTGAGGGCGCCGGTCTCGTCGATGTGGATCGGCGCCTCGTGCAGCTTGTTCATGGCATAACTGAGGCGCTCCCAGTCAGTATCGCTGAGGCGCCCCGTGCGCACGTTCTGCTGACCCAGCCGCCCCACCGACGACAGCAGGCGCATCGCCAGTTGCGTGCCCGGCATTTCCAGGCTGAACACCGCCACGGGCAGACCCATCTCCACCGCCACATGCTCGACGATGTTGAGTGCAAAGGCGGTCTTGCCCATGCTGGGCCGGCCGGCGACGATGACCACGTCGCCGGGCTGCAGGCCGGAAGTCTTCTCGTCCAGATCGTTGAAACCGGTGGGCACGCCGGTGACCTCGGAGGGATTGTCGCGGTCGTAGAGCTCCTGGATGCGATCCACCACCTGGCCGAGGATGGGCTGGATGGCCTGGAAACCCTGGTTGGCCTTCATGCCGTGCTCGGCGATCTCGAAGATGCGCGCCTCGGCCTCGTCCAGCAGGGCCTTGGCATCGCGGCCGGCCGGGTTGAGGGCGCCGGCGGCGATCTCGTCGCCCACGCTCACCAGCTTGCGCAGCACCGCACGCTCGCGCACGATTTCTGCGTAACGCCGGATGTTGGCCGCCGACGGCGTGTTGTTGGCGATCTCGCCCAGATAGGCCAGCCCGCCGGCGGCCTCCGCCTCGTTGTTTTTCTCCAGCGACTCGAACACGGTCACCACGTCCGCCGGCTTGCCGTGCTCCACCAGACGGGCGATATGGCGAAAGATGCGGCGGTGGTCGTCGCGGTAGAAATCCGGCTCCCCTACAAGGTCGGCGATGCGGTCCCAGGCCGTGTTGTCCAGCAGCAGGCCGCCGATGAGCGCCTGCTCCGCCTCGATGGAGTGGGGCGGCAACTTCAGTGCCGCCATCTGGTGATCACCCCCGGGCGCCACTGCCGAAAGGACTCTCGCTTGGGCCATTGCCATCTCCTTGTTATCGAGCGGTCGACGCTACCCTCATTCCACTGGAATGTCGACGGGACAACCCTGTGGAAAGGCTGGGGAAAGCCTGTGGAAAAGCTGGGGATGCCGGGCGCACCAAGAAAAAGAGCCGCCCGCAGGCGGCTCTTCCGTGCTGCCCGACCAGGCCTCACTCGCCCACGACCGACACCGTGATGGTGGCCAGCACGTCGCTGTGCAGGCCGATGGTGATGGGGTAATCGCCCACCTGTTTGAGCGGGCCCTCGGGCATGCGGATCGCGGCGCGCTCCACCGCCATCCCCTGCGCTTCCAGTGCCTCGGCGATATCGGCGTTGGTCACCGACCCGAACAGGCGCCCGTCCAGGCCGGCCTTGCGCGCCACCTGCACCGTCACGCCCTCCAGCTTGCCGGCGCGCTCCCTCGCCTCGGACACGGCTTCCTGGGCCTTGCGCTCCAGATCCACGCGACGGGCCTCGAACTCGGCCAGGCTCTTCGGCGTAGCGCGACGCGCCATGCCCTTGGGAATGAGGAAATTGCGGGCATAGCCGTCGCGCACCTTGACCACGTCACCCAGGTTGCCCAGGTTGGCGACCTTGTCCATGAGTATCACTTGCATCGGTGGTTCCTCAGTGCAGATCGGTGTAAGGCATCAGCGCCAGATAGCGGGCGCGCTTGATGGCCAGCGAAAGCTGGCGCTGGTAACGGGTCTTGGTGCCCGTCAGGCGCGCCGGCATGATCTTGCCGTTCTCGGTGATGAAGTCCTTGAGGATGTCCACGTCCTTGTAGTCGACGTATTCGATCTTCTCCGCCGAGAAGCGGCAGTACTTGCGCCGCTTGAAGCCGCCACGGAAGCCGCGATCCTTCTTCACGCCCGCCTTGGGCTTGGGTTTACCTCTGAACATTGTCTTGCTCCAGAAATTCGATTTCGTTCACATGGATGACCGGCTGGGTGCTGCGCGCGCTGCGCTCGGCAAGGAACCCGCCAACCCTCACGCTGCTGCCCAGTGCCGCCCCCGCAAGGAGTCGGGCCTGGGGTCCAAGCGCCACGCCGGCAACTTCCACCGTCACATCCCTCGGCAGGCCCGCTTCGGTCTGGCGGGAGCGGTGGTTCAGCCGGAACTGCAGCACTGGAATCCCTGCCGGGGTATGGCGCAGCACGCCCATCTCAACAAGCTCCCCCGCCAGATCAACGCGGTTGGCCGGAGTCACGGCCGTACCGGACAACTTACGCCGCCGGGCTGGCGGGTGCCGCCGCCTCCGCGGCTGCCGCAGCAACGGGCTCGCCGCCCGCGGGCGCCAGCAGCGATCGCGCCTTCTCTTCCTTCATCATGGGCGAGGGCGTTGTGAACGCCTTCTCCATGCGCATGGTGAGATGACGCAGCACCGCGTCATTGAACTTGAAGGCATGCTCCAACTCCGCCAGAGTCGCGCCTTCGCACTCGATGTTCATGAGCACGTAGTGGGCCTTGTGAACCTTCTGGATGGGATAGGCCATCTGGCGCCGCCCCCAGTCTTCCAGCCGGTGGATCACGCCGTTGCCGGTGGCCACGAGCGCCTTGTAGCGCTCGACCATCGCGGGCACCTGCTCGCTCTGGTCCGGATGGACGATAAACACGATTTCGTAATGTCGCATGTACACTCCTTGTGGTTGATGTCAGCTCCCCGGCATGCGAATCCGGTGGAGCAAGGAAACCGCGCATTTTAGCGCGGAACTGGTGGAAACCAAAGTTCGAGTTCGCCCCGGGCCCGGTTCACCCCAGGCGCTGGCGCACGCTCTCGAACAGGCACACGCCCGCCGCCACGGAGACGTTGAGGCTCTCCACCTGACCCTGCAGCGGAATGCGCGCCAGGAAGTCGCAGGTCTCACGGGTAAGTCGCCGCAGTCCCGCCCCCTCGGCGCCCAGTACCCAGGCCAGGGGGCCGCGCAGATCGGTCTCGTAGAGCGTGCGCTCGGCACTCGCATCCGCACCCATCGTCCATACGCCCCGTTCCTTCAGCTCACGCAGGGTGCGCGCCAGGTTGGTGACGGTGACGTAGGGCACGGTGTCGGCGGCGCCGCTGGCCACCTTGATGGCGGTGGCGTTGAGCCCCGTCGCCCGGTCCCGCGGTGCAACCACGGCATGCACGCCGGCGGCGTCGGCCACGCGCAGGCAGGCCCCCAGGTTGTGGGGATCCTGCACCCCGTCCAGGACGAGCAGCAACGCCGGCTCCTCCATGTCCTCCAGCAGTTCTGCCAGGTCGTGCACCTGGCGCATGGGCCGCACCCGTGCCACCACGCCCTGGTGGCGCCCGTGGCCGGCCATGCCGTCCAGGCGCGGGGCGTCGGTGGGCACGACGCGCACACCCCGGGTCTCCGCCTGGAGCACCAGATCCCGTACCCGGGCATCGTTGCGGCCCGCGGAAACGTGGATTTCCAGGACTCCACCGGGGTCGCTACGCAGCCGCGCCAGCACGGCATGGAAGCCATAAATGAAGCGCGTTTCAGGCATGGCTGCTCCTGCGGCGCCCGCCCCGGCCGGGCTTTCCGGTGACCTCCGTGCGGCTGGCCGGCATCCCCACCAGGCGGAAATCGATCTTGCTGGTCTCCATATCCACCCGCGCCACCTGCACCCGCACGCGATCGGCCAGCCGGAAGCGCTGGCCGGTGCGCTCGCCCAGGAGTTGATGGCGCGCCGCATCGTGGTGGTAGTAGTCATGGGGAAGTTCGGAAACGTGTACCAGTCCTTCCACGTACACGCCGTCCAGGGCGATGAAGATGCCGAAAGGCACCACCGCCGAGACGCTGCCCTCGAATTCCTCGCCGATGCGGCTGCGCATGAAAAAGCACTTGAGCCAGGACTCCACGTCGCGCGTGGCCTCGTCGGCGCGCCGCTCGGTGTGGGAGCAATGCAGGCCGATGGTGCTCCAGTCGCCCGGGACGTATTGCCCACCGTCCAGCACCGCTTTGATAGCGCGGTGGATCAGGAGGTCGGGATAGCGGCGGATGGGCGAGGTGAAGTGGGTGTAGGACTCGTAGGCGAGCCCGAAATGGCCGACGTTGTCCGGACTGTAGATGGCCTGCTTCAGGGAGCGCAGCATGACCGTCTGCAACATCTGCTCGTCCGGGCGACCCTTGACGCTTTCCAGCAGCCGCGCGTAGTCGGCGGCGTGCGGGTCGTCGCCGCCGCCCAGGTCAAGACCGAATTCACCCAGGAATTCGCGCAGCGACGCCAGGCGCTCCGGCGTGGGGCCTTCATGGATGCGGTACAGGGCCGGATGGCGGTGGGCGCGCAGGAAGTCGGAGGCGCAGACGTTGGCCGCCAGCATGCACTCCTCGATGATGCGATGGGCATCGTTGCGCGCGTAGGGCACGATGCGCTCGATCTTGCCCTGGTCGTCGAAGACCATGAGCGTTTCGACGGTCTCGAAGTCGATGGCGCCGCGGCGCGTGCGCGCCTTGGCCAGCACCCGGTAGAGCGCGTCAAGCTGGCTCAGGTGCGGCAGCAGTTCGGCCAGTCGCCCCGCCGCCTCCGAGTCGGCCTGGTAGAGCGCCTCCGCCACCTCGGTGTAGGTCAGCCGCGCCCGGGAGTGCATCACCGCCGGGTAGAAGCGGTAGTTCTGGATCTTTCCCGTCGCACCCAACGTCATGTCGCAGGCCATGACCAGCCGATCCACCTGCGGATTCAGCGAACACAGGCCGTTGGACAACTTCTCCGGCAGCATGGGAATGACCCGCCGCGGGAAGTACACCGAGTTGCCCCGGTCCTGCGCCTCGGCGTCCAGGGCGTTGCCGGGGCGCACGTAATGGCTGACGTCGGCGATGGCCACCACGAGACGGAATCCGCTGCGCGCTCCGTTACCCAGGCGCTCGCAGTACACGGCGTCGTCGAAGTCCTTCGCCGTTTCCCCGTCGATGGTCACCAGCGGCACTTGACGCAGGTCTTCGCGCCCGTGCAGGTCGGTCTTGCGCACCACCGCGGGAAGGTGGCGCGCCTCGCCGCCGGCTGCCGGCGAGAACTCGAACGGCAGATCGTGCTTGCGCAGGGCGATCTCCACCTCCATCCCGGGATCGGCATAGTTGCCCAGCACATCCACCACCCGCCCGATGGGCTGCGCGTACTTGCCGGGCTGCTCCAGCAGATCCACCACCACGACCTGACCGGCATTGAGCCTGGGTGCGCGGCGCCCCTTTTCCGGCGGCGCAAGAAGGATGTCCTGGCTGATGCGGCGGTTTTCCGCCACCACGAATTGCACCCCATGCTCCACGAAGACACGTCCCACCACGCGCTGGTTGGCCCGTTCCAGCACCTCGACGATCTTGCCCTCCGGGCGGCCGCGGCGGTCGGTGCCGGTCACCCGCACCAATGCACGGTCGCCGTGGAGCACCTTGTGCATTTCCTTGGGGCCGAGAAAGATGTCCCCACCCCCGCCGTCGGGGACTAGAAATCCGAAGCCGTCCGGGTGCCCCTCCACCCGTCCGCGGATCAGGTCGGCCTTTGCCGGAATGAGGTAGTCGTCGCACCGGTTGCGGATGAGCTGGCCATCACGCTGCATCGCTCCGAGACGGCGGGTGAAGGCATCGCGCTCGTGCTCGGCAACGTCCAGCGCCTGCACGATCTCCGCAAACGACATGGGAATGCCGCGCTCGCGCAGGATCTGCAGCACGTAGTCGCGGCTGGGCAGGGGCTCGTCGTATCGCGCCGATTCCTCGGCAAATCGCGGATCCTTGCGGCGTGTCGCGCTCGGTCCGGGCTCGGATTTTCCGTTCTTTGGTTTCATTGACAATTCCGCGCGCTGCTATACAATTCGGCCTCCTCGCCCAGATGGCGGAATTGGTAGACGCACTAGGTTCAGGTCCTAGCGGGGGCAACCCTGTGGAGGTTCGAGTCCTCTTCTGGGCACCAGGTTGCAAGGAAAGCCGGCCAGATGGCCGGCTTTTTCATGTCCGGCGCGCGCGCCGGATTCACGAATTCCGGCGGGCGAGCCGGATTCAGGACGATCCTGCCCGCCGGCCCGCCGAACACCTTGCCGGCCGACGGGCAACGCTTCACTTGAAGGGATGACGCAGGACGATGGTCTCATCCCGGTCGGGACCGGTCGAGATCATGTCCACCGGCACGCCACAGATTTCCTCGATGCGCCGTAGGTAGGCGCGGGCGTTGGCCGGCAGCGCGTCGTGGCTCGGGATGCCCACGGTGCTTTCCGTCCAGCCCGGCATGGTCTCGTAGATCGGTTCGCAGCGGCCGATTTCTTCCGCGCCCACGGGCAGCAAGTCGCAACGCACGCCGTCCAGACGGTAGCCGGTGCAGACCTTCAGTTCCTCCACGCCGTCGAGCACATCGAGCTTGGTGACACACAGGCCCGAAACGCCGTTGATCTGGATGGATCGCTTCAATGCCGCGGCATCGAACCAGCCGCAACGCCGAGGCCGGCCGGTGGTGGCACCGAACTCGTTGCCGCGGGTGGCGAGGTGGCGGCCGGTATCGTCGAACAGTTCGGTCGGGAAAGGGCCACCGCCCACCCTCGTTGTGTAGGCCTTGGTGATGCCCAGCACATAATGAAGCATGCTCGGCCCCACCCCGGCCCCCGCCGCCGCGGCGCCGGCAACACAGTTGCTGGACGTGACGAAGGGATAGGTACCGTGGTCGATGTCCAGCAGTGTGCCCTGGGCCCCTTCGAACAGCAGGTTGGCACCGTCACGATGGGCCTCGTAGAGCGCCCGCGGCACGTCCGCAACCATGGGCGCCAGACGCGGGCCGAGGGCGAGGGCGTCTTCCAGCGTCTCCTTGAAATCCACGGTGGGCGCGCCGAAATAGTGCTTCAGCATGAAGTTGTGGTAGTCCAGCAACTCCGCCAGCTTCTCGGCAAAACGCGTCGGGCGCAGCAGGTCCTGAAGCCGCAAGGCCCGACGGGCCACCTTGTCCTCGTAGGCCGGGCCGATGCCGCGGCCTGTGGTGCCGATCTTCTTCTCGCCCTTGGCGGCCTCCCGCGCCAGGTCCAGCGCGCGGTGGTAGGGGAGGATGAGCGGACAGGCTTCCGACACGAACAGACGGCCGCTCACGTCCACGCCTGCCGCCGTCAACTCGTCCATTTCCTCGATCAGGGCATGGGGCGAGAGCACCACGCCATTGCCGATGTAACACGCCACGCCCTCGCGCAGGATGCCCGATGGAATCAGGTGCAGCACGGTCTTCTTGCCGCCGATCACCAGCGTGTGCCCGGCGTTGTGCCCGCCCTGGAAGCGCACCACGCCCTGGGCGTGATCCGTCAGCCAGTCCACCACCTTGCCCTTGCCCTCGTCACCCCACTGGGTGCCGACGACGACCACGTTCTTAGCCATTCTGTTTCATTCTCCCTGAATCGGAACCACCACCCAGCGGCCGTCGCGCCGTTCCAGACGCCGGTCGCAGCCCTCCTGGGCATGCACATCTTCATGCGTGGAGAGCGCCACGATCACAACTTCCCCCTGACTGCGCAGCACCGCGACGGCCTCTTCGAGCGCTGCATCGACGAGGCGCGGTGCGGCGATGGCCAGTTCCCGGGCCGGCATGTCCACCAGCCCGGCCACCGCCCGCAGATCCATGCTGAAACCCGTGGCCGCACGGCCGCGTCCGAAGGCGGCACCGACGTGATCGTAGCGCCCACCCAGGGCAATGGCGCCCGGGTGCGCGCCACTGTAGGCGGCGAAAACCACACCGCTGTGGTAATGGTAGCCGCGCAGGTCAGCCAGATCGAAGCCCACCGGCACGCCGTTCGGGACCCTTGCCAAGAAACGCAACTCGTCCAGCGCCGCGCTGATTTCCGGGTCCGCGGGTAGCGCCTGCGCCGCCACATCGAGCGCCTCGACGCCGCCGTAGCATTCGGGCAGCGCCAGAAGCGCCGAACGGACGGGTTCCGCGACGCCCGCAACGAGTTCGCGCAGGGTCGGCACGTCCTTGGCTTCGAGGACCCCGAACAGCTCTTCTTCCAGTTCGGCGTGGATGCCGGCACGCGCCGTGAGCGCGCGAAACAGTCCCACATGGCCGACATCCAGTCGGGGCGAGGGCACGCCGGCCGCAGCCAGAGCCGCAGCCAGGAGCCTGAGGATATCGACGTCGGCCTCGATACCCCCGTAGCCGTACAGTTCCGCGCCAATCTGCAGCGGTTCCCGGGTGGCGGAAAGACCCGCCGGAACGGCGTGAAGCACGCTGCCGCAGTAGCACAGACGTGTCACACCCGGCCGATTCAGCAAGTGGGCATCGATGCGCGCCACCTGGGGGGTGATGTCCGCACGTACACCCATGCTGCGCCCGGAGAGCTGGTCCACGAGCTTGACGGTACGCAGGTCCATGTCCCGCCCGGTGCCCGTGAGCAGCGAGTCCAGGTATTCGAGCAGCGGCGGTTGCACGAGCTCGTAGCCGTGCGCGCGGAACAGGTCGAGCAGGCGCCGGCGCAACATTTCCAGCCGGCACGCCTCCTGGGGCAGGACGTCCTCGATGCCCTCGGGGAGAAGCCAGCGGCGGGATGAAGGGGACAACACCGGCACTACTTGAACATGACCAGCAAGCCAACACCGAGCGCCATCGAGCCCAGCCCCATGACACGCACCTGACCGTCGGCCAGTTCCGTCGCCCGGCGGAACATCTCGCGCCACAACTTCGGGGCCAGAAACGGCAGGATCCCCTCAAGCACCAGCATGAGCGCAAACGCCGACAGGATCGCAACGGTCATGGCCGGATGCTACTTGCCGGACCTGGCCCCGGCGGGACTGCGCAGGTACTTGAAGAACTCCGAGGACGGATCGAGGACCAGCACGTCGCTCTTGTTGCTGAAGCTTGAGCGGTAGGCTTCCAGGCTGCGATAGAAGGCGTAGAACTCCGGATTCCTTCCGAAAGCGTCGGCATAGATGGCCGCCGCCTTGGCATCGCCCTCCCCTTTGACACGCTGGGCATCACGGTAGGCTTCGGCCACAATGATCTCGCGCTGGCGATCGGCATCGGCGCGGATCTTCTCCGCCTCGGCCGCGCCGAGGGAGCGCAGTTCATTGGCCACGCGCTTGCGCTCGGCCTCCATGCGCCGATAGACCGCCTCGCTCACCTCCTGGGGGAGATCCACGCGCTTGAGGCGAACATCGATGATCTGCACGCCGATCTTGCGCGCGTCCGAGTCGGCCTTCACGCGCACGTCATCCATGATGCGGTCGCGTTCGCCCGACACCACGTCATGTACCGTGCGCCGCCCGAACTCTTCCCGCAGGCCGGCGTTCACCGTCTGGGTGAGCCGCGTCTGGGCACGGGCCTCGTCCCCAGCCACCGACACGTAGTATTGGCGAACATCCGTAATTCGCCACTTCACGAACAGGTCCACCAGTACGTTCTTCTTCTCTGACGTGATGAAGCGCTCCGGCTCCGGGGTGTCGAAGGTGAGAATGCGCTTGTCGAAGAATCGCACGTTCTGGATCAGCGGCCACTTGAGGTGCAGCCCAGGCTCGCTGATGACTTCCTTGATTTCGCCGAGCTGGAAGATGATGGCGTGCTGGCGCTGGTCCACCGTAAACACGGCCGACGAAAGCACTGCCAGAAACACCAGCAGCGCTCCAATCAACAAAGGCAGACGTTGGCGCATCAGCGTTCGCCCCTTTCACGGCCACGCAGCGATTCACGGGAGCGATTCGCCGTGGCATCGGAACCGGAGGGGACCGGCGCTGCTGCCTCGCCGCTCCCGGCAGCCGGTGCGCGCGGCGCCTCGGCCGGCTGGCCAGCCGCGCCAGTTACCTGCATCAGCTTGTCCAGTGGCATGAACAGGAGATTCCCTCCCCCCTTGGCATCCACCACCACCTTCGCACTGCTCGAAAGCACCTGCTGCACGGTATCCAGGTACATGCGCTGACGCGTGACCTCCGGCGCCCTGGCATATTCCGGCAGGATCTGCTGGAACCGGCTGGCCTCGCCCTCGGCGTTGGCAATCACCCGCTGGCGGTAACCGTTGGCCTCTTCAAACAGGCGCGAGGCGGTACCCCGCGCCTTGGGAATCACGTCATTGGCGTAGGCCTGGCCCTCGCTCTTTTGCCGTTCGAGATCCTGGCCCGCCTTGACCGCATCGTCGAACGCCGCCTGCACCTGCTCGGGGGGCTGGGCATTCTGCATCGTCACCTTGCTGATCTGGATGCCGGTCTGGTAACGATCCACGATCTGCTGAATCAGCGTGGCCGCCGACACAGCAACCTCTTCCCGGCCTTCGTAGAGGACGAAGTCCATCTTGTTGCCGCCGACGATCTCCCGCATGGCCGTTTCCGCCGCCTGGATCACGACCTCGTCGGGCAAACGGTTGTTGAAGAGATATTCCTGCGGATCCCTGAGGATGTACTGCACGGCGAACTGGATGTTGATGATGTTCTCGTCGTCGGTGAGCATCAGTGCCTCTTTCAGCACCTTGTTGCGCTCCTGGCCGCGATAGCCGATTTCCACCGTCCGCACGCCGGTCAGATTCACCAGTTCATGGCTCTGGACCGGGTAGGGCAGGCGCCAGCGCAAGCCTGGCTCGGTCGTCTGCAGGAAACGGCCAAATTGCAACACCACCCCCCGCTGACTGGCATCGACGATGTAGAAGCCGCTCGCCATCCAGATCACCACCACCAACGCCAGGACCATGCCCAGACCGCCGCCGAACTGGCGCGGACTCAGGCGCGGCGGACGACCGCCGCTGTCACCCGAACCATTGCCGCCTCGACCGCCAAACAGCGCCGAGAGGCGACGGTTGAAATCGCGCCACAACTCCTCCAGGTCTGGCGGACCCTGATTCCCGCCGCGGTTGCCACCATCACGGTTGCCACCGCCGCGATTACCCCACTGCGGATCGTTCAAGGACATCAGAATTGTGGAAATCACGGAAAGTCGAAGGGTCAGAAAGGGCTTTCGCCCGCCACGGCGGATTCTCGTTCGTATTCCGGATGCAACGGGGAACGCCCCCGGCCGCGAGCGACCTCGGCCAGCGCTTCGCGCAGTTCGCCCACACCCTCGCCGGTCACCGCGCTCAATCGGACCCTGCGGATAGTACCACAGTCATCCCGCTCCACGCCCGGCGCCGCGCCGGTGACATCGACCTTGTTCCACACCATGATCTGGGGCACTTCCGCCGCGCCGATCTCCGCCAGCACGGCATTGACCGAGTCGATCTGCTGGTCGCGATCGGCACTGGACGAATCCACCACGTGCACCAGCAGATCGGCGCTGGCCGTCTCTTCGAGAGTGGCATGAAATGCCGCGATCAGCGAGTGAGGAAGATCGCGGATGAAACCCACGGTGTCCGAGACCACGATACTGCCCACCTCTCCGAGATAAAGGCGCCTGGAAGTCGTATCCAGCGTGGCGAACAACTGGTCGGCACAAAAGGCGCCGGCGTGCGTCAAGGCGTTGAACAGGGTGGACTTGCCCGCATTCGTGTAGCCCACCAGTGACACCGCCAGCATCTCCCGCCGGGTTCTGGCCCGGCGCCTGACTCCGCGCTGGCGTTCAAGCCGCGCCAGACGCTCCCGCAGGTACTTTACCCGCTTGCCGATCAACCGACGGTCCGTCTCGAGTTGGGTTTCTCCTGGGCCTCGCAGGCCAATCCCGCCCTTCTGTCTTTCCAGGTGGGTCCAGCCCCTGACGAGGCGGGTGGAAAGATGCTGCAACTGCGCCAGTTCCACCTGGAGCTTGCCCTCATGGCTGCGGGCACGCTGGGCGAATATGTCCAGAATCAGGCTGCTGCGGTCCACCGCCCGACAATCAAGTTGCCCTTCCAGGTTGCGCTGCTGAGCAGGCGACAACTCGTGATTGAAGATCGCGAATTCCGCGCGCAGATCCCGCACCACGTCGGCGACCTCCGCCACCTTGCCGGAGCCAGCAAAGGTGGCGGCGTCGGGCGCACGTCGCCTGCCTTGTATTTCGGCGAGAACGGTGACGCCCGCGCTTTCCACCAGTTGTCGGAACTCCTGCAGGCGCTCGCCGCCACCCGGCTCACCAAAATCGATCTGTATCAGAACCGCCCCGCGCCGAACCGGGGAAAGTACCTGGCGAGAAGAATCAGGGGAAGGGGTTTCGAGCGGGTATTCCACCGTGAATCCGTTACCGACAAACAGGAGAATCAGATTGCCCGCCGGGAGACCACGTCACTCGTTGCCCTGGTCATGCTGGATATTGACCGGGCGCGCCGGCACGACAGTGGAAATGGCGTGTTTGTAAACCATCTGGGTCACGGTGTTGCGCAGCAGCACAACATACTGGTCAAACGACTCGACCTGCCCCTGCAGCTTGATCCCATTGACCAGATAAATCGACACCGGCACGTGTTCCCTGCGCAAGGTGTTGAGGAATGGGTCTTGTAGCAATTGCCCCTTGTTGCTCATGGTGGCTCCTCGTTATTGTGTATGCATAAGATGTGGCGCCGCCCCGCTTGGGAAACTGACCGGAACGATGGCCAAATAAACTTTAATGTATTTTGCTGTACCGCGCCACAACACCGAATTGAAACATTAGTCACGTGCCGCCGCATAGGGGTTCCGCGAACTGCGGAATTGGACCTGCAGCGGCGTGCCGCGCAAGCCGAAGCCCTCCAGGAAACTGCGCTCCAGATAGCGGCGGTAGGCAGCCGGGAGGTGCTCCAGCGAGTTGCCATGGATAATGATGACGGGAGGGTTGCTGCCGCCCTGGTGGGCGTAGCGCAGCTTGGGCCGCGACATCCCGTGCCGGGGCGGCGCCTGCCGGGTCACCGCCGTCTGAAGAACCCGGGTGAGCTTGGGTGTGGGCAGCTTCACCATGGCGGCGGCGTAGGCTGCATCCACCGATGCCATCACACCCTCGATACCCTCGTTCTTGAGCGCAGAGATGTAGTGAAAGCGCGCGAACGCCAGGAATCCGAGCTTGCGCCCGATGTCGTTTCGCACCCGCTCGCGCCGGTAGGAATCCACGTCATCCCACTTGTTGACCGCCACCACCAGCGCCCGGCCCGCATCCACGACGAAGCCGGCAATGTGCGCGTCCTGGTCGGAGATGTCCTGGCTCGCGTCCAGCACCAGCACCACCACGTTCGCCTCTTCAACGGCCTGCAGGGTCTTGATGACCGAGAACTTCTCCACGGCCTCGAACACCCGACCCCGGCGACGCAAGCCTGCCGTGTCGATGAGGGTGTATTGGCGCCCGCCCCGTTCAAACGGTATGGCGATGGCGTCGCGGGTGGTACCCGGCTGGTCGAAGGCGATCACCCTCTCCTCACCGAGCAGCGCATTGGTCAGGGTGGACTTGCCGACGTTCGGGCGCCCCACCACCGCCACCCGCGGGCCGGAAGACTCCTCGTCTTCGGCTTCCGCATCCTGCGCGCCGAGAAGGGCCATGGCGAGTTCCAGCAGGTCGCGCACGCCCTCGCCGTGGGCCGCAGAGATGGGCCAGGGTTCGCCGCAGCCCAGTTCGTGGAACTCGGCCGCCACCATCTCCCGCGCCATGCCTTCCGTCTTGTTGACCACCAGCAGCACCGGACGGCCGCTGCGGCGCAGACGTTCGGCCACGGTCCGGTCCTGCGGGGTCAGCCCCGCACGGCCATCCACCAGAAAAACGAGCACGTCCGCCTCGGCGATGGCCTGCTCGGCCTGGCGCGCCATCTCGTGGAGAATGCCGTCGCGCGCGTCGGGCTCGAAGCCGCCCGTATCGACGACGATGTACGCGCGGTCCCCGTAGCGCCCCAGGCCGTAATGGCGATCACGGGTCAGGCCGGGCAGGTCCGCAACCAGGGCATCGCGCGTGCGCGTCAGCCGGTTGAAAAGCGTGGACTTCCCGACGTTGGGACGCCCGACGATGACGAGGGTAGGTTTCACCGCGCCCGGGGTCCGTCAGGGTTGCAGCGCCACGACGGCGCCGTCCCGCGTCTGCAGGACCACGGCGTCGCCGGAACGCTGGGGATCGGCCGCCACCGCGCTGCCGTCGATGGACAGGCGCGCGACCAGAGTGCCGTCATCGCGACGCAGGCCGTGCACCAGGCCGAGGTTATCGGCCACCAGGATCAGTTCACCCACGGACACCGGACGGGAACCGCCCCGCCCCTGCAACCGCTCCTGACGCCACACGGTGGCGCCATTGGCGCGATCGAGGGCAAACACGGAACCCTTGTCGTCGGTCACGTATACCAGCCGCGAGTCCATTGCCGCGCCGGTGCTGCTGGACATCTCCCGCGCCCACAACAGGTTGCCGCTGTTCATGTCGAAACAGGCCACGCGCCCCTGGTAGGCCGCGGCGCACACCTGGCGACCGTCGATCACGGGCAGCCCCGCGATATCTGCCACACGCTCCAGTTCCGTCGTGCCGCGGGGAAAGGAAACCGTCGTCTCCCACAGCGCGGCGCCGTTGTCCAGGCCGATGGCGACGAGCTTGCCGCCGGGGAAGCCGGCCAGCGCCGCCCGTCCGGCCAGGGTGACGCCGGCATTGCTGCGCAGGGTCAGGGCCGGAGTGGCGCGCTGGTAGACCCACAGCCGCCGCCCCGTCGCAGCGTCAAAGCCGAACACCCGGTTGTCGCCGCTGCGCACCACCACGACCTCGCCCGCCACGGCCGGTTCGGCGAGCACCTCCGAAGACACCCGCGCCTTCCATTTCGCCTTGCCCGAGCCGTCGAAGGCCAGAACCTCGCCCTTCTCGGTGCCTACGACCACCACTTGTCCGTCGGAGCCCACGCCACCCGAGAGCTTCTGGCCGGAAGAAATCCGCCACGCCTGGCTGCCGTTGTCGAACCGGGCCACCGTGCCATCGCGCGCCGCGGCGAAGACAGAATTGCCCACCACCGCTGGCGTGAAGACAAAGCCCCCGGCGCTGCCGACGCTGCCGCGCCAGAGCGTCCTCACCGATATCGCCGACTTGAGCGGCTCCAGTTCCGGCAGCTTCTTCGTCGATCCGCTGAACGGATTCACCGAATCCAGCACCGAACACCCCGCCAATACCGCGGTGGCGGCGAGAATCGCAGCCAGCCGGATCATTTCCCCTCTCCCGTTGCTTCGAGCTTGACCTGGAGCATTTCGCGGAACGCCGCCGAGACCTGGATGCCGGACTTCTCCAGGGTTTCAAGCTGGCCGAGCGCGGCCTGATAGGCGCTGCGGGCCTCCCCGGGTTTGCCCTGGGCGGCGAGAATGTCGCCCCGCATGTCGGCATAGCTGGGAGCGAAAGCCGGGTCAGGTGCCTTTTCGAGTTGGCGCAGCGCTTCGTCGTGGGATTTTCCATCCAGAAGCACGGCCGCCAGGCGCAGCCGCGCCAGGTCACGCAAGGCCTTGTCGCGTGCGTTGTCGGCCACCCAGGCGAGTTGGGACTGCGCCGACTTGGCGTCCCCTGCATCCACCGCCGCCTTGGCCGCCAGCAGCGCACCCATGCCGGCGTAGGCGGTGCCGGAGTACTTCTCCAGCAACTGCCCCGCCGCCTCCCGCGCCTTGCGGGTGTCGCCCGTGGTCACCGCCTGCTGCAAGGAACTGTAGACGGCAGACGCCTGGGCCGACTGGTTGCGCTGGTACCAGTTCCATCCCTGGTAGCCCACCACCGCGGCGGCGGCCACCATCACCACGGTGGTCACCAGGTTGCCGTAGCTTTCCCACCACGCCTTGATTGCCGAGAGCTGTTCCTGCTCTTCAAGATCATATGTCGCCATCGTCGCCATCCGGTTGATAGAGGTACTCCGCCACCACTTCGGGCAGTCGGCGCGGCGCATCTGGGCCTTGAAGCCGCCGCCGCCACAATGCACCAGCGCCGCCATGCCCGCATCGCGCAGCGTCTCCGCCACGCGAAAGCCCACGGACAGGGCCGCCGCGCCCTGGTGCAGCACGTAGACGTCGGGATTGCGGCCCCCCGCCGACTGCCCGTCCTGCCACAAGGCCAGCAGCCGCTCCACCCCCATGGCGAAGCCGCAAGCGGGCGCCGGCTTGCCGCCCAGTTGTGCCACCAGCCCGTCGTAGCGGCCGCCGGCGCACACCGTGCCCTGGGCGCCAAGCCGGTCCGTGACCCACTCGAACACCGTCAGATTGTAGTAATCAAGCCCCCGTACCAGCCGCGGGTTGATGCGGAAGGGGATGGCGGCGTCCCTGAGCAGCGCCTGCAGCCCCTCGAAGTGCTTGAGCGAGTCCTCGCCCAGCATGTCCATGAGGCGCGGTGCGGACTCCACCAGTTCCTGCATCGCCGGATTCTTGGTGTCGAGAATGCGCAGCGGATTGGCATGGAGCCGGCGCAGCGCGTCGGCATCGAGTCGGTCGCGATGGCGCTCTAGGTGGTCCACCAGTTCGCCGCGGTGACGGGCGCGCTCCTGCGCCGAGCCCAGGGAATTGATCTCCAGGCGCACGTCCTCCAGCCCCAGGTCGTCCCACAGGCGCTGGCACATCATGATGTGCTCGGCATCGATGTCCGGACCGGCGAATCCCAGCGCCTCCACGCCCACCTGGTGGAACTGGCGGTAGCGCCCCTTCTGCGGCCGCTCGTGGCGGAACATGGCACCGCTGTAGTACAGCCGCTGTGTGCTGCCGTAGAGCAGGTTGTGCTGCAGCACGGCGCGCACGCAGGAGGCCGTGCCCTCCGGGCGCAGCGTGAGCTGTTCGCCGTTGAGGGCATCGATGAAGCTGTACATCTCCTTCTCGACGATGTCGGTGACCTCGCCGATGGCGCGGGCGAACAGCGGCGTGGGCTCGACGATGGGCATGCGGATGGGCCGGTAGCCGTAGGCGCGCAGCCAGTCGCGCACGATTTCCTCGAACAGCTCCCACGCCTCCGCCTCGTCGGGGAGGATGTCGTTCATGCCGCGAACGGCCTGCAGGGTCTGGGTCATGGAATCGTGGAGGTTGTGCCGCGGCCGGTGCGACCGCGCGGTGGTCAGTCAATCCGGCGTGCGGATCCTTTTCGGATAATGGCTGATCACGTAGTTTTCAATGATGGCCCGGAATTCTCCGGCAATGTCGTCGCCCTTGAGCGTGACGGTCTTTTCGCCGTCCACATACACCGGAGCGACGGGACGCTCGCCAGAGCCCGGCAAGGAGATGCCCACGTTGGCGTGGCGGCTTTCCCCCGGGCCATTCACCACGCAGCCCATCACCGCCAGGTTCATGTTCTCCACGCCTTCGTGGTGCAGGCGCCACTCGGGCATGCGGCTGCGCACGTAATCCTGGATGTCGCGCGCCAGTTCCTGGAAGGTGCTGCTGGTGGTGCGTCCGCACCCCGGGCAGGCCGCCACCAGCGGCGTGAAGGCCCGCAGGCCCATGGTCTGCAGGATTTCCTGGGCCACGACCACCTCCTGGCAGCGATCGCCGCCGGGCTCCGGAGTCAGCGACACCCGGATGGTGTCGCCGATGCCCTCCTGCAGCAGCACCGCCAGCGCCGCGCTGGAGCCGACGATGCCCTTGGAGCCCATGCCCGCCTCGGTGAGCCCCAGATGCAGCGGAAAATCGCACTGCGCCGAGAGGTCGCGGTAGATGGCGATCAGGTCCTGCACCCCGCTCACCTTGCAGGACAGCACGATGGCATCGGCAGGCAGACCCAGTTCCATCGCGCGCCGGGCGCTTTCCAGTGCCGAGGTGACCATGGCCTCGCGCATCACCTCCACCGCATCCTTCGGCACCGCCCGCCCGGCGTTGCCGTCCATGACGCGGACGAGCAGTTCCTGATCCAGGCTGCCCCAGTTCACCCCGATGCGTACCGGCTTGCCATGGCGGCAAGCCAACTCGATGAGGCGGGAGAACTGTTCGTCGCGCCTGGCGCCGCGCCCGACGTTGCCGGGATTGATGCGCAGCTTGGCCAGGGCGGTCGCGCATTCCGGCACCTCGGCGAGCAGCTTGTGACCGTTGAAGTGGAAATCCCCCACCAGGGGCACATCCACGTCCATGCGCAGCAAGCGCTCGCGAATCCGCGCAACGGCGCGCGCGGCCTCCACGGTATTGACGGTGATCCGCACCAGTTCGGAGCCGGCCCGCGCCAGTTGCGCCACCTGCATGGCGGTGGCGAAATCGTCGGCGGTGTCGGTGTTGGTCATGGACTGCACCACCACCGGCGCACCTGCGCCGACCACCACCCCGCCCACCCGCACCGCGCGGGTGGGCCGGCGCGTGAGCGGCCCCCTCACACCGGGCACGGACTGCGGTGAATTCACGCCCTACTCCAGCGTCACGCGGGCGACGTCGCCGCGCACGTGGGGGGTCAGATCCACCGGTCGGCCATCGAAACGCAGCCGCACCGCCGAGGCGTTGCCGATGACCAGGCGGAACGGCGCCGTACCGTCCACGGACTCGGTGCTGCCGGCGCGGTTCAGGCGCGACATCAGCGACTTGCCTGAGCCATCGCGGGCCTCGACCCAGGAATCGCCGCTGAACTCCAGCACCACCCGGCCCGAGGCCGCGGGCTGGGCCGGGGTTGTCGGCTGCTTCTGGGCGTCGCCCGTGGCAGGACGGGCATCCGTGATCGCCGCGGGTGCGACGGCAGCCGGTGACTGCGGCGGATGGGCGGGTGTGGGGGCCGCCGGCTGCGTTCCAGCGGCGCCATCGCCCGCCGCGACCTGCCTTGCGGGAGCATCGCCCGAAGCGGCCGTGGGCAGGGACGGCGCGCCATTCGCCACGGGCGGCGCCGCCGGTGGCGCCGGTGGCAGAACGGCCGTCTGCTCAGCCTCCCTGACGGTGGATGGGCGTCCGACCCCGGAATCCAGCCACTCGGCGTTGATCCAGCCCCGCTGATAGGCGATCGCGGCCAGCAACACCAGCAGCAGCGGCAACATCGCCCCCACCCACAGCATCGGCCGCGAGCCCTCGGCGCGCGGCATGGTCACATTGACGTTGTCGGGCATGCGCAGTTCGGTTTGCGGAAGCGAGATCTGGTGGTCCAGCGCCCGCATCACCGCATCCACGTCCTGCTGCAGAAAACGCGCGTAGTTGCGCACGAATCCGCGCACGAATACGGTACCGCCGAGGTTGCGAAAGTCGTCCGATTCGATGGCTTCGAGTTGGCGCACACTCAGCTTCAATGCCCGCGCAATATCCTCCAGAGACAGGCCCCGCGCCTCGCGAATGCGCAGCAGCGCAGCCCCCACCGGCCCATTTTCCTCGTTGAAATCAGTCATACCGTCCCTGCATGAGCGCTTGATATTCGGGCGTGCCGGCAAACTTGCGACGCAACTGCGACCCGAGGCTCGCCTCCTCCTCACGGTTGCCGAGGCGATGCTCGATGCGCAGCGCCAGCCACAACGACGCGGCGTTGGGGTCCATCATGCGGTGCAGCTCGCCGATGTGCTTACGGGCCTGGTAGAGATTGCCCCGACGGTAGCTGATGTCCGCCAGATGGAATACTGCCTGGCCGTTGCGCCCGTCTTCGAGGAACGCCTTGTTGAAATAATCCGCCGCCGCCGCGTCGTCGCCGAGGCGCAGGGCGCACAGGCCGGCATTGGTGTAGGGCTTGGTCGGCGTGGTGTAGAGCGGGTTCTTCACCGCCGCCATGAACATGCGGATGGCCTGACGCTCCTCGCCTTGCTGGCACAGGAACAGCCCGTAGTCGTTGTTGATCTGCGGGTCCTGGGGCGCCAGGCGCAGCGCCTTGTCGAAATTCTGCCGCGCCTGCTGCGGCTCGTTGAGATAGCTGTGGATCAGTCCGTAGAGGTTGTAGGCCAGGGCGTAGCCCGGGTCCGCGTCCACGGCGGCGCGGGCCTCCTCGATGGCGGTGCCCACCTGGCGGTTGCCGAAGTACAGCATGCCCAGGTCCGCATGGATCTTCGCCCGGGCACGCCCGTCGGCCTGGGGCGTTTGCTGGGCCATGGGCACCTCCGACGCGACCTCGGTCGTGGTGGTCGTCCGCGACGCGCAGCCGGCGAGGCTCGCCAGCATGAGGAGCAGGATGAAGGCGCGCATGGTCAGGCCGCCCTCGCCACGTGGATGTGCCGCCGGCTGCGATCCTTCACCTGCCCGGCAAGCTGGCCGCAGGCGGCGTCAATTTCGTCGCCGCGGGTCTTGCGCGTGGTGGTGATGATGCCGGCGTCCATGAGGATGTGCGCGAACTGCCGGATCCGCTCCGGCGGCGAACGGCGCAAACCTGAACCCGGGAAAGGATTGAACGGGATCAGGTTGAACTTGCACGGCACCTCGCGCATCAGGCGCACCAGTTCGCGGGCATCGGCGTCGGCGTCGTTGACGCCGTCGAGCATCACGTATTCGAAGGTGATGAAATCCCGCGGCGCCCGTTCCAGATAGCGGCGGCAGGCCGCCAGCAAGTCCGCCAGCGGATACTTGCGGTTGATGGGCACCAGTTGGTCCCGCAAGGCGTCGTCGGGGGCGTGCAGCGACACCGCCAGGGCAACCGGACAGGCCTCGCGCAGGCGGTCGATGGCAGGCACGATGCCGCAGGTGGACACCGTCACGCGACGCCGCGACAGGCCGTAGGCCAGGTCGTCGAGCATCAGGTGCAGGGCGCTCACCACGTTGTCGAAGTTCGCCAGCGGCTCGCCCATGCCCATGAGTACCACGTTGGTCACGGCCCGGCCGTCTTGCGCCGGCGCCACGCCGCTTTGCGCCAGCCTGCGGTTGGCCCACCACAACTGGCCGACGATCTCCGCCACCCCGAGGTTACGGTTGAAACCCTGCCGGCCGGTGGCGCAGAAGGCGCATTCGAGGGCACAGCCCACCTGGGTGGAGATGCACAGGGTGCCGCGGCCCGTCTCGGGAATGAACACCGTTTCCACGGCATTCCCGGCCCCCACGTCCAGCAGCCACTTGCACGTGCCGTCCCCGGACACCTCCTCGCGCAGCAGCTTGGGCGCGGCCACGCAGGCCTCCTCCATCAGCATGGCCCGCAGCCCCTTGGAGATGTCCGTCATACGCTCGAAATCGGCCTCCCCAACCTGATGGATCCAGCGCAGCAACTGTCTGGCGCGGAAGGGCTCTTCGCCCTCTTGCGCGAGCCAGGCCGTCAGGCTCCCGGCGTCGAAATCGAGCAGATTGACGAGCATACCCACTAGGCCTTGGAGGAAAACACCCTCAGATTCGGGAAGAAGAAGGACAATTCCCTTTCGGCGGCCTCCCGGCTGTCCGCGCCATGCACCACGTTGTTCTGCTTGCTGTCGGCGAAATCGGCGCGAATGGTGCCGGGCGCGGCCTCCTTGGGATCGGTGGCGCCCATCAGTTGCCTGTTCTTGGCAACGGCATCCTCGCCTTCGAGCACCTGAACCATCACCGGGCCGGAGGTCATGAATTCAACCAGATCGTTGAAAAATGGCTTGCCGATGTGCTCGCCGTAAAGGCCGCTGGCCTCGCGTTCCGACAGCCAGATCATGCGGGAAGCCACGATCTTGAGACCGTTTTCCTCGAAACGGGAATAAATCTTGCCGATGATGTTCTTGGCCACGGCATCGGGCTTGATGATGGACAGGGTGCGTTCGACAGCCATTCAAAACTCCTAGAGGAACAGGGCCCGAAGGCCAATTTCGCCAAATTTGCAATTTTAGCAGGAATCGAAAGGCCTTCCCCTGCGCGGCATGTCCGCCGTGGGGGAAGCGGCGCCGGCAACGGCACGCGGCACTCATGTGCCGATGAACGGGACGGCGGGTCTTGCACCGCGGCGGGAACAGCTCGCCGCGGTGCAAGACCCGCCCTGAAGGGTGCGTTGTCCTGGTGCCTACATCATTCCCAGGGTGCGCGGCAGCCAGATCGACATCGTCGGCCAGTAGGTGACCAGCGCCAGGAACACCAGCATGGTGAGCAGCCACGGCCAGACCGCCACCGACATCTCGGTGAGCCCCAGCCTGCTGACACCGCTGGCCACGTAGAGGTTGAGGCCCACCGGCGGGGTGATCATGCCGATTTCCATGTTCACCGTGATCATCACGCCGAAGTGCACCGGATCGATGCCCAGCTTCATGGCGATGGGGAACAGGATGGGGGCGGTGATCAGGATGATGGACGAGGGCTCCATGAAGGTGCCCATCACCAGCAGCAGCAGATTGACCGCCAGCAGGAAGGCGATCATCCCCAGGCCGCTGGAGAGCAGCCAGTCCGAGATGGCCTGCGGAATGTTCTCGTGGGTGAGCAGGAAGGAGAACAGCACCGCGTTGGTGATGATGTAGAGCAGCATCGCGCTCATATTGGCCGAGGCGAGCAGCGTCTTGGGCACGTCCCGCAGGCTCATGTCCTTGTAGACGAACACCGCCACGATGAAGGCGTAGACGGCGCTCATGGCCGCCGCCTCGGTGGGCGTGAAGATACCGGAGTAGATGCCGCCCATCACCACCACGATCAGCAGCAGGCCCCAGACGGACTCGCGGAAGGCCCTCCCCCGCTCGCCCCAGCTCGCCCGCTTCTCCTTCGGATAATTGTGGCGCCAGGCGCGGTACCAGGTCGTGCCTCCCATCATCGCCGCCAGCACCAGCCCGGGGATCACTCCGGCCATGAACAGCGCGCCGATGGAGCTGTTGGTGGACACCGCGTACATCACCATCACGATGGAGGGCGGGATCAGGATCCCCAGCGCCCCGGCGCTGGCCACCACCCCCGCGCCGAAGCGCCTGGGGTAGCCGGCCTTGACCATGGCCGGCAGCAGGATGGAGCCGATGGCCACCACGGTGGCCGGCGACGAGCCCGACACCGCCGCGAACAGGGCGCAGGCCACCACGGCGCCCAGCCCGAGGCCGCCGGGCCAGTGCCCCACCAGGGAGGTGGCGAAATGGATCATGCGCCGCGCCACGCCGCCGTGGGTCAGGAAGTTGCCCGCCAGGATGAAGAACGGGATGGCCATGATCTCGAACTTCTCGATGCCGGTGAACAGCTTCAGGGCCACCGACTCCAGGGGCACCTGAGTCATGAAGAAGAGGAAGGACAGCACCGTCAGGCCCAGCGAGATGGAAATCGGCATGCCGGTGAGCATGAGGACGGCCAGCAGGCAGAAAATGAGCGCCGCATTCATTTCGCGCCACCTCCCGTGCTGTTGCTGCCGCGGCGTTCGACGCCGTCGGGCGGCGGCAGACCGTTGCCGCGCCGCTCCTGGCCGTCCCAATCCACCCCGTGGGGATGCAGAGCGTCTTCCATGCGATAGACCTCGTCTTCCTCCCCTGGCTTGGGCGGCGCCTCCTCCCCGACCCCTTCCACGTGGGCGTGATCGAGGTGCGGCAGCGCACCGGTGCGCAGGAAGCTCACCATCACCTGCAGGAAGCGGAAACACATCAGGTAGGAGCCCAGCGGAACGGCCGAATAGACGATCCAGGTGGGCCATTCCAGGTCGGGCGTCGTGGGGCCCTCCGGCAGGTCGCCGGTGGCCAGCCCCAGGGCGTGAAAGCTGGCGTAGTGGGCGCCGTTTTCCCAGACGAAGCGCGCCCCCAGGGTGCCGACGATGCCGGTGAACAGGGCGCCGGCCAGCAGACCGAAGACGATGAGCTTGCCCCTGGGTTTGTCCCGCAGCCGGTTGATCAGCACATCCACGCCCACGTGGATGCCGGTGCGCACGCCGTAGGCGGCACCGAACTTGGCCATCCACACGAACATGATGATGCACAGTTCCTGGGTCCAGCTCAGGTTCAGACCGAGCAGCCAGTCCTGCAGGCCGGGTATCGCCAGCCCGGAGGCGTAGCGATGCATCACGGCGACGAAGATGATGAGCGTCGCCGCCCCCATGAGGAAGGTGATGAGCCATTCCTCCATGTGATCGAGAACCTTGAGCATGATGATCGCTCCCCCTCCGATGCAGGAACGCCCGCCGAACCGGGGGTGGGGCGGGCGTCTGGCACTCTGCGCAAGTTGGTGGATGGCGGGCGCGCGCTTTTCCCGCGCGCCGCCAGCTTGATCAGAGCTTGGCCGGATCGAAGCCGGTCTCCTTGTAGATGGACCGAATCAGATCCTTGCCGATGCGCGCTTCCATCTTCTGATGCACCGGCACCAGCGCCTTCTTGAACGCCTGTCGTTCGGCGGGCGTGGGCGTGTGGATCTCGGTCTTGCCTGACTTCTTCACCGCCTCCAGGGCTGCGTCGTTTTCGACCTTGGCGATCTGGTTGGCGTAGCGCGTCGCCTGCTCCATGGCGTCTTCGAGCTGCTTGCGGATATCCGACGGCAGGCCATCCCAGAACTTCTTGTTCACGATCACCGCGTAGCCGAGATAGCCATGCTCGGTCAGCGACAGGTGTTTCTGCACCTCGTGCATCTTCTGTGTGTAGAGGTTGGAAATGGGGTTCTCGGTGCCATCGACGACGCCGGTCTGCAGCGCCTGATACACCTCCGAGAACGCCATCACCTGCGGCAGGGCACCCAGGGCGCGCATCTGCTCGTCCAGCACCTTGGAGGACTGGATGCGCAGTTTCTTGCCCTTGATGTCCGAGGGCATCCGGATCGGGGTGTTGGCCGACAGGGA
>JACQYB010000078.1 GCA_016208415.1 Betaproteobacteria bacterium
TCGCCGCCGCCAAAACCGTAGCCCCTCGTCCCAAACAACACTCGGCGCCTGTCCCTCCCAGTTCCTGGTGGGACACGCCCCGTTTTACCTCCTCAAATAGCTCGGGTTGCCGAGCCTCGTTTATTTCGGGGCGTAACACCGAGCAGCGCCATCAGGTGCTGTGCACTGCGGCGCTCGAATTCGAGGATATCGGCTTCGTGGTTGCGAACGTGGAAGAACAGCTTGTGCCAGACGGGCCCCTCGTTATCGAGCCGCCAGCGTCGCAGCGTCTTGAGGCTGACCTGCCAGCGGTCGGCGAGGTGCTTTTCGGTCATCACGGGGCAGTGCATTTTTTTCTTCTCCAAGACAGATGGCCCCATGACAACGCTATTCACCGCAGAAGCCAAGCCTTACAGGGCAATGCCCGCAGCGAATCGCTGCAGTCGCTTTCCCTCGGCGCGTGCCTCGGTCAGCAGCTGGCTCCAGTCATCCTGAGGGTGGCCGCTTTCCAGCATCTTGCGGAACAACCGATAGGCGTCGTCGCTGCTCTCGTAGGCGCGCTTGGTGTCCTCGTCGTTGACCCATGCGAACACGATCACCTTGCTCAGTGCGTGGTAGCGGAAGAAAAGTCGGTACTGCTGAAAGAACTTGGCTCTGAACCAGTGCTTGTGGTCTTCACCGAAGGTGTTGCCCTGCCGGTATTCCGACCGAGCCGGGGCCTGCGGGATGACGTCGAACGCCAACTTGGTGATCGCCGCCAGTCGCTTGGTGGCGTTCTTCTTCACGTACTCGACGGGGTCCTTCTGCTTGAACGCTTCGACCTGCTGCGCCAAGGCTTCAAGTTGTGCGAGGAACAGCGGGTGGGCAAAAACCGTCCAGCCGTGAATCACTATGGGCGTGGGCTTGCTTGTGCTCATTCATCGTCTGCCGACAGGCTCGCATCGAGATCGAGTTCGATGCCACCGGTCAGCGACTGGAGGCGCTGCACGAAGCTGGCATCAATGGCCTGCAGACGCTCTGGATGACTGGCGATGTCGCGAGCCAGGAAGCCGAGGAACTGGCCAAGCACCGGGTCGTCTCCCTCAGCGGGCTCGGCGCGCGAGAGCACGACCTCGCCACCAGGGCGAATGGTGTAGTGGATCTTGTCTCGCTTGCCCAGCTGGAGCGCGCGGCGCACGGTTTCCGGCACCGTGGTCTGGTAGCGGTCGGTCAGCGTGGATTCGACTTCGAGGGTGGCAGCCATGGCGCTCTCCGGTCAAAAGGGGTGGATGTCTTGCATGGTAATGCAATCGCCTTGCCTTGTCAATGCAAGTGCATTACCTGCGATTGTTGCCATCCTGTCTGACGACTCAGATGGAATGGCTGCCAGTTGCCCACGTCGAACGCATCGCCGCTGGTTGTCCTCCCGTTCCGGCGAATGTCCGTGAAAACGGCCAAATGAACCAAAATCGGGACTGTAGTCGCCTCGGATTTTCTACTTCCAGGTTGCCTTGCTCTCGATCACAAGCGACGCCCAGTCATCCGGCGGATGCCCGCGCTCGAGCATCTTCTGGAATACAACATACGGATCACTCTTGCTGCCCGATGAACGCAGCGTGTTCTCGTCATTGACCCAGGTGAAGATGATGATCTTCCTTTTCGAGTCGAATCGGAAGAACAGTCGAAACCGTCGCCCGATCTTGGCCCGTCGCCAATGACGAAAAGCCGCCCCCATCGTGTTGCCTTGCCGATATTCCACGCCGTTAGGGTCGCCGGGGACGACATCCAGCATCAATTTGGCCAGCGCGTTGAACAGCTTGACGTTGGCGTTGGACTCAAAACTCGTGGGATCTTGTGCTTGTGCGCGCCCGACAGCCGCATGCAGTCTCTGAAGCTGTTCAGTCAGGCACTCGTGAAAGAGCAGATTCCATCCATGGCGCTGCATCACAGCGCTACGTCGCCTTCAATCTCTGCACTGAGGTCAATCGGCTGCTTGATCGCGGTCAACATCGCCCGGGCCAGATCGTCTGGTAACGTGGTGATGTGGCGGCCAGACTGGATGTCCTTCTCCAGCAGCGCCAGAAAACGCTCAATCGCAGGATCTTCGTGTGGCTCGTCTTCAACACGGCTCACCACGACCTGAGAGCCACGCAGGTCGAAGGCAACCTTGCCGCCGCAGTCCACCCCCAGTGCCTGACGGATGGGTTTGGGCAAGGTAATCTGTCCTTTGGCGGTGATGGTGGCGACTTGGTGAATGGCTGGCATGGCCGTGCTCCTTCGATTGGCCACTATGGTAAGGATTATTCCTTACCATGTCAAGCCGGCCGGTTACTCTTGCCAGCCTGCGCCGCCGAGGGCTGTTCGAGCCTGCCGCCGTACAGCCGCCGTACAGCGTCTGATCGTGGCCAACGATTCCGGACGCGTCGATGCCCAATTCGGATCGTGTCCAGCGATACGCCGATTCGCTTCGAAAACTCCAACTGGGTCAGCCCCAGGCGCCTGCGAACCCGCCGTGCGAATTTTGCGGCGTCCTGGCTGGAGGCCGCGCCGCCCTGGAACTGCTGTTCGCGTCGGCGGACGACTTCCCCGGCTTCCAAAGACCCGCGCCCTCAGTTAAAGGAGGCCATGCGGAACACATCCGCCAGACCCGCCTCCCTGCTCCCCCGCCCATCCTTCTCGCAGTCCTGATGGCAATCCCCCCAGCGGAGTGATTGCCAACCACCCCTTCCTGCGCTTCAATGCCGCCCAGCAGGTTGTCTCTCCTCCGGCCGGGGGAGCGGACACCGTTGGATGACAGGGCGGCCGACGCAGCCGCCTGCGCACGCACAGGACCCAAGCCGTTGAACCAGGCGAGCCGCTACTACCGCACGCTGCGCTACCTCAAGCCCGTTCAGTTCTACGCTGGTGTGCCGGGCGGGAGGGCGCTGATCTCCCGCAGTGAATGCCTTTCGACCCGGACCACAACGCATTGAAGGGAATGTGCTCCGCACGTCGGCTTGGGAGATAATCGGCGGCGCGCATTTTTCCACGGTCCAAATGTGAAATTCCGCAATATCCTTGTCGTTTGTGTGGGCAATGTCTGCCGTAGTCCCATGGCCGAATACCTCCTTGCCGCGTATCCCGGCACCGTGGCGGCCGGTGCACGGGTGACGTCCGCGGGGCTGGGGGCGCTGGTGGGGCAATCCGTCGACCCCCTGGCGCGGGAAGTCCTGGGTGAGCGGGGCATCGATCTCTCGGCCCACCGGGCTCGTCAGCTCACCGCCGAGGCCGTGCGCGGCGCCGATCTCATCCTGGTGATGGAGGCCTGGCAGCAGAAGGAGATCGAGACCGCACACCCGACCGCCCGAGGCAAGGTGCATGCCCTGGGACGGTGGCAGGGCTTCGAGGTGCCCGACCCGTACCGCCAGGGCCGGGCGGCGTTCGAGGCCGCCTTCCGGCTCATCGAGCGCGGCGTGGCGGACTGGGGCGAGCGGATCTGGAAAGCATGATCCGCCCTGTAACCGCGACAGTGCAGCCGCGGCCGTATTGAATCAGCAACCGACAGCCGGCCATCCATGGACAAGAATCAGAAGAACGACACCGCCTCGCCCGAACTCCCGCTGCCACCGCAGCCGGAGGACGACGGCATCGACCTGCAGGAACTCCTGGGCACGCTGCTGGAGGCGCGCTGGCTGATCGGCGCCATCGCAGGTGGCGTGTTCGTCGTGGGGGTAATCTACGCCCTGCTGGCCACGCCCATCTACCGATCCGACGCCCTGGTGCAAGTGGAATCCAAGGACGGCATGGGCCGGGGCATGAAGGACATCACCGCCCTGTTTACCGGCGAGACGCCGACGGAGACCGAAATCGAGGTGATCCGCTCGCGCCTCGTGGTGGGCAATGCGGTGGAGGAGCTCGGCCTGGATATCGATGTCGCGCCGCGGCATTTCCCGCTGCTCGGCCGCTGGGTGGCGCGCATGAACGGTGAGGAGAAGCTCTCCTCCGCCTTCCTGGGGATGTCCGGCTTCGCCTGGGGGGGCGAGCGCCTGCGCATCGGCCGGCTTCAGGTTCCCCGGGACACGGAAGATCAGCCCCTGGCTCTGGTCGCCGGAGAAGGGGGCAAGTTCAGGCTGCTGGACCCGGACGGCGAATTGCTCGCCGAGGGGGTGGCCGGCAAGGCTGCCCAGGGTACGCGCGGCGTCAGCCTGTTCGTCAGCGATCTGCGCGCCCGGCCAGGCACCGAGTTCCACGTCATCAAGCGTTCCACCCTCAAGACGCTCTCCGCCCTGCAGACCGACCTGGCCGTCAAGGAGAAGGGCAAGAAGACCGGGGTCATCGAGGTGGCCCTGGAGGGCGCCGACCCGGCCAGGACCGCCACCATCGTGCAGGCCGTGGTCACCGCGTACGTGCGGCAGAACGTGGAGCGCCGCTCCGCCGAGGCGCAGAAGATGCTGGAGTTTCTCAACACCCAGTTGCCGCGGCTCAAGGGCGAGGTGCAGGGCGCCGAGACCGCGCTCGGCCAGTACCGATCCAAGCAGGGCGCGGTGGATGTGAGCATGGAAGCCCATGCCTTTCTTCAGCACCTGACCGAACTGGAAAAGCAGCTCGCCTTCGCCAGCCTGCAGCGGGTGGAACTGGAGCAGAAATTCACCGGCCAGCACCCGGCCCTGATGGCCCTGAAGGAAAAGATTGCCGAACTGGAGAGTGAGAAGGCGCGCATCGACGCCGGCTTCCGCAATCTCCCCGAGGCGGAGCTACAAGCCCTGCGCCTGCAGCGCGACGCCAAGGTGGCCAACGAAGTCTACGTGGCGCTGATGAACAAGGCCCAGGAACTGTCGGTCGCCAAGGCGGGGTCGATCGGCAATGTGCGCATCCTGGACAGCGCGGTGGTGCCCCTTTCCCCCATCAAGCCCAAGAAGTCGCTAGTGGCCATGCTGTCGCTGGTGCTGGGCGTGTTCCTGGGCGTGGGCGTGGCCTTCGCCCGGCGCGCCCTCTTCAAGGGCGTGGAAGACCCGGACCAGGTGGAAAAGCGCCTCGGCATCCCCGTCTATGCCACCGTGCCCCACAGCCAGAAACAGCACGAAGTCGACGCCATGCGCGCCAAGACCGGCGGCGGGCACGGACTGCTGGCCCATGTCGCGCCGCAGGACGTTTCCATCGAGAGCGTGCGCAGCCTGCGCACCAGCCTGCAGTTCGCCCTGCTGGACTCGCCCAACAACATCATCATGATCACCGGGCCCAGCCCGGGGTGCGGCAAGTCCTTCGTTTCCGCCAACCTGGCCGCCACGCTGGCGGAGGCCGGCAAGAAGGTGCTGCTGATCGACGCCGACATGCGCAAGGGCCATCTCCACGAGTACTTCGGCCTCAAGCGCACCTACGGCCTGTCCGGCCTGCTGTCTGGCGAGGTGCCCCCGGCGAAGGCCATGCACGACACCCAGGTGACGAACCTCAGCTTCATCCCCGCCGGCATCGTGCCGCCGAACCCGGCGGAACTGCTGATGAGCGACCGCTTCCGCGAGATGTTGCACAAGGCGGCGGGCCTGTTCGACAACGTGATCATCGACACGCCGCCGGTGCTGGCGGTGACGGACCCGACCATCGTGGGACGGCTGGCGGGCATCAACTTCATCGTGCTGCGCGCCGGCGTCCACCACCTGCGCGAGATCGACCTGTGCTACAAGCGGCTGGTGCAGAACGGCGTCAAGCCCCAGGGCGTGGTGTTCAACGACATCTCAGTGGGACGCGGTCGCTATGGCTACCGCTACGGCAAGTACGGCCACAGCTACACCTACCACTATGAGTACAAGTGAGCGCGCCGCACGCCGCCCCCTTGCGACCCTCCCCCTGACGGGGAGGGACCACGCCCCTCGCCCCGGGCCCACGCGCCGAGCGGAAGGTTAAAAAGCCCGGGCGTATCGCACCTCCACCCCCGACACCTTGCCCTTGTCCATAACGGGGGCGAGCAGGAAGCGATCCCCCAGCCAGGCGCCCAGCGCCGCGCCCGCCACGCTCACCGCCAGATCCTTGCCGGAGAAGCCGCTGCCGCCGGAGCGGCTGTCGTAGAGCTCCTTCGCCAGCGCAGGCGTCGAGCCGATCAGCGTGCCCAGGAGCACGCGATTCTGCGCCGGCGCCACCTCCTGGGCGATGACGGCGCCGGCCACGCCCAGCGGAATCGAAACGCCGAAATGCAGCACCTTGTCCCGGCCGCTCCAGTCTTCGGCGTGGGCAGCGGAGGCCAGGAGGGTTGCGGCGAGCGTCAGCGCCAGTGCGGTCTTGTGTTTCATTTTGTCCTCGACGGTGAAAGCCCACGACAGGCTTGCAGGCATTATACGGGCGGGAAGCCCGCTCGGCTCCCGCTCGACGCACCTGCCGGCGTTCGACTGCCCGATTGCCGACAATACTCGGCCCGGCACGGCGGGTCGTGATCGAACTGAAGCTGCTCAGGAAGGCCCCGGAGGCGACGCTGGCCGAAGGGCTGGCCGAGACCGCCGACCATGCGGACCGCTGCGGCGCCGACGAGGCTAATCTGCTCATCTTCGACCGGCGCCCGGGCAGGAGCTGGGACGAGCGCGTGTGGCAGCGCGAGAAGTCCGCCGGGGCGCGGACCATCGGCGTCTGGGGATGCAAGGCGTCCTTGCGCACGCCACCCAATCCGGCGATAACCGCATCCTTGCGCGGGAGCGGGCTTGCCCGCGAACCCCGCGGCCACCGATCGCGGGTAAGCCCGCTCCCACGTCGCTATGCCAGAGCCCCTGCCCCCCGCGCCGCGCCGATCTCCGCCTCCCCCAAGCCCCAGTCCCGCAGCACCGTCTCCCCGTCCTCGCCGGCCCGCCGGGGCGGCCGGGGAACGTCGGCGGCCGTGCGCGAAAAACGGGGCGCCGGCGCATTCTGCAGCACCCCATCCACCTCGATGAAATTGCCCCGCGCGCGGTTGTGCGGATGGCGCGCGGCTTCCTCCAGCCCCAGCACCGGGGCGAAACACACGTCCGTGCCCTCCAGCAGCGCGCACCACTCGTCACGGGTCTTGGTGCGGAACACGGCGGCCAGCTCGGCCTTGAGGCGCGGCCAGCGCTCGTCCAGCAGTTCGTCGCTCACCTCCGGCCAGCCGGATTCCAGGCCGAAGCGCGCCGGGTCCAGGCCGAGCTTGTCCAGGAACAGGCGCCAGAACTGCGGTTCCAGCGGCGCGATGGTCACAAAGCCGCCGTCGGCGGTCTCGTAGCTGCCGTAGTAGTGGGGCGCACCGGCCAGGGGATTCTCGCCGGTGGCATCGCGGAAGCGCCCCGCGGCGCGCAAGCCGAAGAACATGGCCAGCAGCGCCACCACGCCGTCCACCATGGCGGCATCCACCACTTGGCCGCGCCCGCTGCGGCTCGCCTCCAGCAGTGCGCACACCATGCCGAAGGCCAGCAGCATGCCGCCGCCGCCGAAGTCGCCCACCAGGTTGAGCGGCGGCACCGGCTTGCCGCCGCGCGGGCCCATGAGGCCCAGGGCGCCAGCGAGGGCGATGTAGTTGAGATCATGGCCGGCGGCGCGCGCCAGCGGCCCGTCCTGACCCCAGCCGGTCATGCGCCCGTACACCAGCCGCGGATTGCGCGCCAGGCAGATGTCCGGCCCGAAGCCCAGGCGTTCCGCCACGCCGGGGCGGAAGCCCTCGAACAGGGCGTCGGCCCGCTCCAACAGGCGCAGCAGCAGGGCCACGCCGGCGGGGTTCTTCAGATCCAGCGCCAGGGAACGGCGGTTGCGCAGCAGCGGGTCCCGCGGCGGCGGCTCGCCGGGGGCCGCGGCGGCGCGCTCGATGCGCACCACCTCCGCCCCCATGTCCGCCAGCATCATGCCGCAGAACGGCCCGGGGCCGATGCCGCCCACTTCGATGACGCGCAGGCCGGTCAGGGGGCCCATGGCCGCCCTCCGCCGAGCCGCCTCAAGGAGGGCGGACGCCCCCCCGGGGGGGCAGCGAACGCAGTGAGCGTGGGGGCTCATCATCTCCCCGCCTGCCGCGCCGGCATCAATACCGGTAATGCTCCGGTTTGTACGGCCCATCCTTGGCCACGCCGATGTAGCGCGCCTGGGCGTCGGTGAGTTCGGTGAGCTGCGCCGCCAGCTTCTTCAGTTGCAGCCGCGCCACCTTCTCGTCCAGGTGCTTGGGCAGCACGTAGACGCCCACCGGGTAGTTGTCCGGGTTGTTGAACAGCTCGATCTGGGCGATGACCTGGTTGGCAAAGGAGCTGGACATCACATAGCTAGGATGGCCCGTGGCGCAGCCCAGATTCACCAGCCGCCCCTCGGCCAGCAGGATGATGCGGCGGCCCGAGGGGAAGATGACATGATCCACCTGCGGCTTGATGTTCTCCCACTCGTACTGCTTGAGCGAGGCGACGTCGATCTCGTTGTCGAAGTGGCCGATGTTGCACACGATGGCCTGGTCCTTCATGCGCGCCATGTGGTCGTGGGTGATGACGTGGTAGTTGCCGGTAGCGGTGACGAAGATGTCGGCCTTGTCGGCGGCGTAGTCCATGGTCACCACGCGGTAGCCTTCCATGGCGGCCTGCAGCGCGCAGATCGGGTCGATCTCCGTCACCCACACCTGGGCGGACAGCGCCCGCAGCGCCTGGGCCGAACCCTTGCCCACGTCGCCGTAGCCGGCCACCAGCGCCACCTTGCCCGCCACCATGACGTCGGTGGCGCGCTTGATGCCATCCACCAGCGACTCGCGGCAGCCGTAGAGGTTGTCGAACTTGGACTTGGTCACCGAATCATTGACGTTGATGGCGGGGAACTCCAGCAGCCCGTCCTTGGCCATCTGGTAGAGGCGCTTGACGCCCGTGGTGGTTTCCTCGGTCACGCCCCGGATCATTTCAAGGCGCGTGGAATACCACGTCGGGTCGCTGGCCAGCTTCGCCCGGATGGCCGCGAACAGCACCGTTTCCTCCTCGCTGCCCGGGTGCTTGAGCACCGACGAATCGGACTCGGCGCGGGTGCCCAGGTGCAGCAGCAGCGTGGCGTCGCCGCCGTCGTCCAGGATCATGTTGGAATGGCCGCCGTCGGGCCACTCGAAGATGCGGTGGGTGTAGTCCCAGTATTCCTCCAGGCTCTCGCCCTTGACGGCGAACACCGCCGTGCCCGTGACTGCTATGGCGGCCGCGGCGTGATCCTGGGTGGAGTAGATGTTGCACGAGGCCCAGCGCACCTCGGCGCCCAGCGCCTTGAGGGTCTCGATGAGCACCGCGGTCTGGATGGTCATGTGCAGCGAGCCGGTGATGCGCGCCCCGCGCAGCGGCTGGGTGCTGGCGTATTCCTCGCGGATGGCCATGAGGCCGGGCATCTCAGTCTCGGCGATGCGGATTTCCTTGCGGCCCCAGGAGGCCAGGGCGAGGTCGGCGACGACGAAATCAGCGGCCGGGACGGCCGGGGTGGGCAATGCGGACATAACGGTGTCTCCTGTCAATGCACGGAGCGCCCGCGGCTGCTGCAAATGCGAACGGCGCTCCAAACCGGTTGAGGGTTTGCGAGCGCCGTTGATTCGGTGCCGAGCCTGGCCCGTCTCGCGGACGGGTCGCAACGCTCCTCGGCAGGGGGACATTCTATCGGCGTGGCGGCAGCGGGGGCAAGACTGACTCCCCCCAGACAGAACTTCCGTCGCCGCCCGGCCCGGTTGGGCTCGCGGAACTCACGCCTGAGGCTCTTGCCTGGACAGACGCCAATTCCGCCAATTCCCGAAGTGGGGCTTGATTTCCCCTTCGGTTCTCGCCGTCACGCCCGCCCAGGGGCGCCGTGCCGCGAAAGGAAAACTGCGGGTGTCAGCGCGGGCACCGGCGATGCGGCGAAGTCCCGTTCGTTGCGAGTAATGATGCAGGCCGCACTGCAAGCCAGTGCCACCGCAGACTGGAGGGCGTCCTCGTAGTCGGGCATGGGCCAGTCGAGGGCCTTGAGGGCATCATCATGGCCGGTGGGTGCGACGCGCGCCCAGGCCAGCAGGTCGCGGATGAAACTCCTGGCCACGACTGCCGAGCGCTGGCGTTCCACCAGGTAAGCCAGTGTGGCCACCGAATGCCAGGCCACCCACGCTTCGTTGCCGCGGCCGCAGGTGGCGATCACGGTAGAAGAGGCTGGTTCCCCAGTCCTCTGGAAGGCGATGTCGAGAATCACGTTGATGTCGAGGAGCAGGCGCAAGGCGAGTTCTCTCTGCGAAAAGGCTGACTTCGCCGCCGACGAAACGCGTACTTCGCCGCTTCAGCGCAAGTGCTTTTCCAGCAGGTGAGCCAGGCGGGGATCGTCCGCCGGCGCCGATTCCTTGCCCCGCAGCGCGCCGCGCCAGCGTAGAGTCCATTGCCCCGCGGCACTGCCGCGAACCATGTCTTCCGCCAGCGCGTTCTCCAGGGCCTCGCGAACCAGGGCCGACTTGGAAACGTGGCGACGCTCACTTGCCGCCCGAAGCGCGGCATCCAGTTCGTCGGGAATTTTAAGGGTCAGGGTATTCATGGCGTTTCCGGCGAGGAATGGTATTACGCAGCCGACGATTCGATAATACCTTGCCCGGATTGCCCTCGCAATGGCCAGGGGCGGGCTTCCGGGCAAGCCCGGGAAGGGTAGCCTGCGGTCCCATTTTGCGAGCGCTCACCGCGGCGTATCCGCTGACCGCGTCCGGAATGCGAGCGGCGGGCGGAATCAGGATCCTCCCTGACCTCCACGGTGCTGTGGAGCACCTTGCCCACGCACACCAAGAGGCCCTCCTCGATCGCCGACAGCGGCTTGTTGGCCGCGCGCCCCGCGGCGCGCACCCCGTCGACATGACTCTTGCGGCCACAACAAGCCCCCTACCGCCGGAACCTCCAGTACGCCTCCCCCCGCGCATCCTTCAGCGTCTCCAGCCCGAAGCGCTGCGCCGCGCGCTTGTGGTCGGCGATGAGGGAGAACAGATCCTGCAGCATCGGGCGGCTTTCGGCCACGTAGGTGTGGCCCAGGCCGATGAGGCTGGTGTCGATGTCCGAGGCGTCCACCGTCTCCATGCCGCGCACCACCACCAGGTCGCCGCCGGAATCGCCGGCGCGGGGCTTGCCGTGCACCACCCGCGAGGCCTTCAGCGCGCGGTCCTTCGACGAGGCATAGAGCGTCACCGCCGTGCCGCTGGCCACCAGTTGCGGCGCGATGTCGCGGCGGAAGACATCGGCGTCGATGTCCGGCGCGGTCAGCACCACCTCCTTGAACAGCGCCAGCTTCTGCGCCGGCAGTTCGCGCCCCAGTTCGATGAAGGCGCGGGTGAGCGCCCGGTTGCCCATGCTGTGGGCGACGAGATAGACGCCCTCGGCGTTCAGGTTCAGGGCGATGTCGCGGAGGAAACCGCGCAGGTTGGGCTGCGCCCACTCGACGTTGGTCTCGTCGTGGGGATACTTGGCCACCGTGCCGCGCGACGGCCAGCTATAGAACATGGGCACGCCCGGGAACTCCACGTCCCAGGCGATCTGGGCGGTGCGTCCCGCCGCGTCCTCGAAGCTGGTGTTGTAGCCGTGCACGAACACCAGCACGTTGCGCGTTCCGGCCGCCAGGCGGCTTCGCAGCCCGGCCCAGTACTGCGCCGCGTCCTGCACGTCCAGGCGCAGCAGCACCACGTGCTTCTCGGGCGTCTCGAACATGGGCCGCAGCACCAGCGGCGATTCCAGTTCGCCCTTGACGTGCCCCGGCGGGATGCTCACCTCCACCGTGCCGTAGCGGATGTCGCTGCCCCGGTCGTCGCCGAAGCGCTCGCGCGGAACCTCGGAGCCGGTGTCGTTGCGGTCGGTGCCGAACCACACCCGCACCACGCCGTAGGTCTCGCCGGCCGGCGCGGCCGCCACGGCCTCATCGGGGCGGGCCGCCTTTTTCTTCTTCTTCGCGCCGTTCTTCGTGGCGGGGGGCGGCACGGCCGCCTCCTCCGGCGGCAGGCGATACTCGAAGACCTCGGGCTGGGGCGGCGGTGGGGGTGCCGGTGCCACCGGCGCCGGCTCGGGTGGCACCGGCGTGGTGGACGGGGCGGCCGGACCCGGCGCGGTTTCGGCCGGCGGCGGCGCCGTGGCAACGGGCGGTGGCGCGCCCTCCCGCGTCGCGTCCCCGCACCCGGCGAGCACCACCGCCAGAAGCAATGCCATCCACCAGCGTCCCCGGTTTGCCATTTCGCTCTCCTCCTTCTCCGCGGGCTTATCTTGCACCTGCCCTGCTTCTCCTCATAGTCGACGCGCCCCGCGCGGTCAATCGCCCGAAAGGATGGCCGGCCGGCGGCGCGTAGAATGCCTCCAACCCGAGCGCATCCATGACCCCCGCCCTGCACCTCGACGCCGTCGCCAAGACCTTCCCCGGCCCGGAGCCGCGCCGGCTGCTGGACGGCCTGGATCTGCGCGTGGCGCCGGGCGAGTACGTGGCCGTGACGGGGGAGTCGGGCTCCGGCAAGTCCACCCTGCTCAACCTCATCGCCGGACTGGAGCCGCCGAGCCTCGGGCGGGTGATCATCGCCGGCACCGACCTGGCGACGCTGGACGACGACGCCCGCACGCGGCTGCGCCGCGCCCGCATCGGCTTCGTCTTCCAGGCCTTTCACATCCTCCCCCACCTGTCGGTGGCGCAGAACGTGGCGCTGCCCCTGCAGCTCAACGGCGTCGCGGCGCCACAGGTGCGCGGGCGCGTGGCGCAGATGCTGGACGGCGTAGGCCTGGGCGAGCGGGGACGCAGCATGCCGCGCGAGCTATCCGGCGGCGAACTGCAGCGCGTGGCCATCGCCCGCGCCCTGGTGCACCGCCCGCAACTGGTGCTGGCCGACGAACCCACCGGCAACCTGGACCCGGAGCGCGCCGCCGGCATCCTGGAACTGCTGCGCTCCAGCCTGCGGGAAAGCGGCGCCGCGGGCGTCCTCGTCACCCACTCCCCCGTCGCCGCGGCCACGGCGGATCGCCGGCTGGCGCTGCGACAGGGGCGCCTGCACCCGCTGCCGTGATGAGCACCCCCACGCTGCGCTGCCCCCCGAGGGGGCTCATGCCGCCTTGGGGCGGCCCGGCGGCATGGTGACGACCCCCACGCTGCGCTGCCCCCCGGGGGGGCGCATGCCGCCTTGGGGCGGCCCGGCGGCGGCATGGTGACGACCCCCACGCTGCGCTGCCCCCCGAGGGGGCTCATGCCGCCTTGGGGCGGCCCGGCGGCGGCATGACCACAACCAGCCTGCTGCCGGTCTTCCTCGGCCAGCTCCTGCATCGCCGCGGCGCCACGCTGGCCGGACTGGCGGCCATCGCCCTGGGGGTGGCGCTGGGGGTGGCGGTGGCGGCGGTGAATCGCGCCGCGCTGGCGGAGTTTGCCCACGGCCTGCGCACCCTCTCCGGCACGGCCGACCTGCAGGTGCGCGGCCCGCGTTCGGGCTTCGACGAGCAGCTCTATCCGCGGCTGGCCCGGCTGCCGGAGGTGGCCCTGGCCAGCCCGGCGCTGGAACTGGAAGCGCGCCTGCCCGGGCGAACGGAATCCCTGCCGCTGGTGGGCATCGACGCCCTGCGGGCGCTGCGCCTCCAGCCGGCGCTGGTGGGCGCGGGCCCGGCCGGCGAGGCGGACGGCGACGCTGCCCTCCGCGGCGAGTCCGGCCCCCCGGCGCCGGGCAGCCCCCTCGGGGGACAGCGCAGCGTGGGGGCTCCCCCCTCCGCCGCCGGGCCGCCCCAAGGCGGAGGCAGCCCCCCCGGGGGGCAGCGCAGCGTGGGGGCTCCCCCCTCCGCCGCCGGGCCGCCCCAAGGCGGAGGCAGCCCCCTCGGGGGGCAGCGCAGCGTGGGGGCTCCCCCCCTGGCGCTGCTCGACCCGCAGGCGGTGTTCCTCAGCGCCGCCGCCCTGCGCGGGCTGGGGCTGGCGGTGGGCGACGAACTGGCGGTGCAGGGCGGGCTGGAGCTGCGGCGCCTGCGCGTCGCCGGCCTGCTGCCCGGCGTGCCCGCCGGCCAGCGCCTGGCGGTGATGGACATCGCCGGCGCCCAGGAAACCTTCGCGCGCGTGGGCGCCATCACCCGCATCGACCTGCGCCTGCGCCCCGGCACCGATCCCGATGCCGCCCGCCGCGCCGTGGCGGCACTGCTGCCGCCGGGGGTGCAGGTCACCGATCCGCACGAGGAGGAAGGCCGCACGGCGGCGCTGTCCCGCGCCTACCGGGTCAATCTGACCATGCTGGCGCTCATCGCCCTCGTCACCGGCGCCTTCCTGGTGTTCTCCACCCAGGCGCTGGCGGTGGTGCAAAGGCGCAGCCAGTTCGCCCTGCTGCGCGCCCTGGGGCTGACGCGGCGCCAGCTCGCCGCCGCCCTGGCGGCGGAAGGCGCGGCGGTGGGCGTGGTGGGCGCCGCCGTCGGCGTGGCGCTGGGCCACGCCGTGGCCGAGGGGGCGCTGCGCCTGCTGGGGGGCGACCTGGGGGCGGGTTATTTCCGTGGGCTGCGGCCGCAACTGGTGTTCGATCCCCTGGCGGCGGCGCAATTCTTCCTGCTGGGCGTGGCCGCCGCCACCGCAGGCGCCTGGCTGCCGGCGCTGGAAGCCGCGCGCGTGCCGCCGGCCGCGGCGCTCAAGGCGGGGGACGAGGCGCGGGCGCTGGAGCGTGCCGACCGCCCGTGGCATGCGCTGGCGTGCCTGGCCGGCGGTGCCGCGGCCACCCTGGCGCCGCCGGTGGCCGGGCTGCCGGTGTTCGGCTATCTGGCCATCGCGCTGCTGCTGGTGGGCGCGGTGCTGCTCATGCCGGCGCTCACCCGCGCCGTGCTGGCCCGCCTGCCCACGCCCCGCGCCACGGCCCCGGCGCTCGCCCTGGCGCAGTTGCGCCACGCCCCCGGCCAGGCGGCCATGGCCACCGCCGGGGTGCTGGCCGCAGTGGCGCTGGCGGCGGCCATGGCCGTAATGGTGGCCTCCTTCCGCGACTCGGTGGATGCCTGGCTGCAGCACATGCTGCCGGCGCAGATCTACGTGCGTGCCTCCCCCGCCGGGGAGACGGGCTTCCTCGACGAGCAGGCGCAGCGGGCCATCCGCACCACCCCGGGCGTGGCAGACGTGTATTTCATCCGCCACCAGACGCTGCGCCCCGACCCCCATGGCCCGCCCCTGGGCGTGGTGGCCCGGCCCATCCCCGCCGACGATCCGGGGCGGGCGCTGCCGCTGCGGGAGGGCGGTGCGGCGACCCCGGGCGCCGGGGATGCGGCGGACCTGCCGCCGGCCTGGATCTCCGAGGCGCTGGCCGACCTGCGCGGCCTGGGGACCGGCGACATCCTCGAACTGCCGCTGGCCGGACGCCTGCAGCGCCTGCGCGTGGCCGGCATCTGGCGCGACTACGCCCGCCAGTACGGCGCCGTGGCCCTGGACCTGGACACCTACCGGCGCCTGAGCGCAGACCCGCTGGCCAACGACGCCGGCCTGCAACTGGCGCCCGGCGCCACGCCCGAAGCCGTGGCCGCGGCCCTGCGCCAGCGCCTTGGCTCCGGCGTGGACATCGTCTCCCCCGAGGCCATCCGCCGGCTGAGCCTGGACATCTTCGACCGCAGCTTCGCCGTCACCTACGTGCTGGAAGCCCTGGCGGTGGTGATCGGCCTGTTCGGCGTGGCGGCGGCTTTCGGCGCGCTGGCCGCGGCGCGCAGGCGCGAGTTCGGCATGCTGCGCCAGATCGGCATGACCCGCCGCCAGGTCGCCGCCATGATCGCCTGCGAGGGCGCGCTGGCAGCCGCCCTGGGCGTGGGCGCCGGCATGGCCACCGGCGCCGCCGTGGCGCTGGTGCTGGTGGAGGTGGTCAATCGCCAGTCCTTCCACTGGAGCATGGAGCTGGTGTGGCCCGTGGCGCCGCTGGCGGGCTTCGGCGCCGTCCTGGTGGGCCTGTCGGCGGCCACCGCGGTGCTGGCGGCGCGCCGCGCCATGCGCGTGGAGGCGGTACGCGCCGTGCGGGAGGACTGGTGAGGCGCCGCCGCGTTCTTGGCTGGCTGGCGGCCCTGCCGCTTGGGTGGGCGGGGGCGGCGCGCGCGGCAGCCATCGACTACCCGCCGGTGCTGCCCGGACGGCCGCTGGTGTTTCCCCGGGACCACGGCGCCCATCCGGACTTCCGCATCGAGTGGTGGTACGTCACCGGCTGGCTGCGCGGCGGCGCGGGCGAGGATCTCGGATTCCAGGTGACCTTCTTCCGGCTGCGCAGCGGCATCGGCGAGGACAGCCCCAGCCGCTTCGCCCCGCGCCAGCTCCTGGTGGCCCACGCCGCGCTGTCGGACCCGCGCCTGGGGCGGCTGCGCCACGACCAGCGCAGCGCCCGCACGGGCTTCGGCCTGGCGCTGGCCGAGGAGGATCAAACCCGCCTGCGCCTGGACGACTGGACCCTCGATGGCGGCGCCGCCGGCTACGCCACCCGCATCGCCGCCGCCGACTTCGGCCTGGAGCTGGAATTCACCCCCGATCGCCCGCCGCTGCTCCACGGCCAGGCCGGCTTCAGCCGCAAGGCCCGTGACCCGAGGCACGCCAGCCATTACTACAGCCGCCCTCAACTGGCGGTGCGCGGCACGGTCAGCTGCGACGGCCGGCGCGAGGCCGTGCGCGGCGTGGCCTGGCTGGACCACGAATGGTCGAGCGAACTGCTGCCGGCCCACGCCGTGGGCTGGGACTGGCTCGGCCTCAACCTGGACGACGGCGGCGCCCTCATGGCCTTCCGCCTGCGCGACAAGGCCGGCGGCACGCTGTGGGCCGCCGGCACCCTGGCGCAGCCAGACGGCACGGCGCGGGCGCTCGGCCCCGCCGAAGTGGAATTCACCCCCCGGCGCCTCTGGCGCTCGCCGCGCTCCGGCGCCGTCTACCCGGTGGTCATGGCCCTGCGCGCCGGCCCGCGCATCCTCGGACTGCACCCCCTCATCGACGACCAGGAACTGGACGCCCGCGCCAGCCTCGGCGCCCTCTACTGGGAAGGCGCCGTGCGCGCCACCGGGGCCGACGGCCGCGAGGTCGGAAAGGGGTATCTGGAGCTGACCGGATACGCCGGTGCGCTGGACATGGGACACCGGTCGGGCTAGCCCGGATGCTTCATTGACCTGGCCAGGCCCGTGTGGGAGCGGGCTTGCCCGCGATTGCGGGCGATATCGCGGGCAAGCCCGCTCCCACATCCCACGGAAATTGGCGCCGTTTTTTTCCAATTTCCTCCGCTAGAATGTTCCAGCCCGCCTCCGCCTTCGAATTGCCGATGTCCCGCAGCCCGTCGCCTCGCCTCACCGCTTCCGCGGCACCGTGGCTATGCCTCATGCTGGCGCTGCTTTCGCTGCTCCCGGCCGCCCCCGCCCACGCCCAGTCCCCCGAACGCCTCCCCGCCCCCGTGGCCGCCGCCCTCAAGGCCGCCGGCATCCCCCGGTCGGCGGTGGCGGTGCTGGTGCAGGACGTGGATGCGCGCATGCCGCGGCTGTCGGTGAATGCCGACCAGCCCATGAACCCGGCGTCGGTGATGAAGGTGGTCACCACCCTGGCGGCGCTGCAGACGCTCGGCCCGGCCTACACCTGGCGCACCGAGGCGCTGGCCGCCGCGCCGCTGGCGGACGGCGTGCTGGACGGCGACCTGCATCTGCGCGGCGGGGGCGATCCGCGCCTGACCTTCGAATCCTTCTGGCTGCTGTTGCGCAGCCTGCGCAGCCGCGGCCTGCGGGAGATCCGCGGCGACCTGGTGCTGGACCGCTCGCTCTTCGACACCGCCGGCCACGACCCCGGCGCCTTCGACGGCAAACCGCTGCGCGCCTACAACGTGGGGCCCGACGCCCTGATGGTGAGCTTCAAGGCGGTGCGCTTCAGCTTCCTTCCCGACCCCGGCGCCGGGCCGCCCCAAGCCGGGGTCAGCCCCCCTGGGGGGCAGCGCAGCGTGGGGGCCCATCCCTCCGGCGCCGGGGCGGTCGCCGTGCTGGCCCAGCCCCACCCGGCGCAACTGGACGTGGTGTCCGCCCTGCGCCTGACCGACGGTCCCTGCGGCGACTGGCGCGAGGCGGTGCGTCCCGACCTCATCGCCCACGGCGAGCGGGTGCGCCTGGTGTTCTCCGGCACCTATGCGGCGGATTGCGGCGAGAAGACCTGGCACCTGGGGGTGCTGGAGCATCCGCAATTCCTGCTGGGCGTATTCCGCCAGCTTTGGCAGGAACTGGGCGGGGGTCTCGGCGGCGGGGTGCGCGACGGCGCCGTGCCGCCTGAGGCGCGCCTGCTGGCGCAGCAGGACTCGGCGCCGCTGGCGGAGGTGATGCGCGACATCAACAAGCTCAGCATCAACGTCATGGCACGCCAGCTCCTGCTGACCCTCGGCGCCGAAGCCGGCCATCGCCCCGCCCGCGCCGCGGACGGAGAGGCGGCCGTGGCGGCGTGGCTGGAGAAGAGCGGCATCCCGGCGCCGGAACTGGTGCTGGACAACGGTTCCGGGCTCTCGCGCCGCGCCCGCGTCAGCGCCGACACCCTGGGCCGCATCCTGCGCGCCGGCTTCCGCTCGGCGGTGATGCCCGAATTCATGGCCTCGCTGCCGGTGGTGGGCACGGACGGCACCATGAAGCGGCGCGGCAACGGCAGCGGCGTGGCCGGCCAGGCCCACGTCAAGAGCGGCTACCTGGAAAGCGTGCGGGCCATCGCCGGCTACGTGCTGGACCGCACCGGCCACCGCCAGGTGGTGGTATGCCTGATCAATCACGCCCAGGCCGCCGCCGCCCAGCCGGCGCTGGACGCGCTGCTGGCGTGGACCTGGGAGCGCGGGTGGCCATGAAATTCATCGGCCGGCTGTTGCTGCTCACCGCCTACATCGCGCTGATGGTGGAAGCGGTACGCACCACCACCGACTGGTGGAGCGGAAAGCTGGCCCACCCCGGGCTGTGGGATGCCGTGTTCATCGCCACCCTGCCGCTGCTGGTGTGGCTGTGGTGGCGCTGGCTCTCGCCGTTCGGCCGCGGACGGGGCGAATGCCTGCGGCCCGAGGACGAGGCGCCCGGCAAGCCGCGGCCCCCTCGCCCATCGGGCAACGGCGAGGGCCAACGCAAGCAGGCGCCGCCGCCCTGACGCGCCGCTGCCGGCCCGCACCTCCGCTACACTTGCGCAAGTCTCCTTCGCCCGGAACCGCCATGCTGCGCACCCTGCTCCTGCTGCTCGCCCTGGCCGCGTCCGTGGCCGCCCGCGCCGCGCCCCCCGCCGCCACGGTGCCCATGCCGCTGCATCAGGTGAGCGCCCACTGCTGGGTTGTGGTCGGGCAATCCGGCGCCGCCTCCGCCGCCAACCAGGGCTTCATGTCCAACGCCGGCTTTGTGGTCACGCCCGCCGGCGTGGTGGTGTTCGACACCCTGGGCACGCCGCCGCTGGCGCAGCGGCTGGTGGAGGCCATCCGCAGCGTGACCGACCGGCCCGTCGTGCGCGTCATCGTCAGCCATTACCACGCCGACCACTACTACGGCCTGCAGGTGTTCAAGACCCTGGGCGCCGAAATCTGGGCGCACCGCGCCGGGCAGGCGGTGCTGGGTTCCGAGGCGGCGGCCGGGCGCCTGGCCCAGCGCCGCGAAGTCCTGGCGCCGTGGGTGGACGCGAGCTTCCGCGCCCTGCCCGCGGACCTGTGGCTGGAGGGCGACACCGACTTCACGCTGGGCGGCATGCGCTTCGCCGTGCGCCACGTCGGCCCCGCCCACGCGCCGGAGGACCTGGTGCTGTGGCTGCCGGAAGAGGGCGTGCTCTACGCCGGCGACCTGGTGTTCAAGGGCCGCGTGCCCTTCGTCGGCGACGCCGACAGCCGCGCCTGGCTGGCGGCGCTGGAGCGGCTGCTGCGGCTTGCGCCGCGGGTGCTGGTGCCCGGCCACGGCGAGCATTCCGTCGATGCCGCCGCCGACCTCGCCCTCACCCGCGACTACCTCGCCTTCCTGCGCGCCGAGATGGGCCGCGCCGTGGCGGAGTTCGTGCCCTTCGACGAAGCCTGGGCACGCACCGACTGGTCGCGCTGGGCAAAACTCCCCGCCTTCGCCGAAGCCGGCCGGCGCAACGCCTTCAATACCTATGTGCTGATGGAGCGGGAGGCGCTGGGGCGATGAAGCGTGCGCGCCTCACCGGGCGATGCGCTTTGCTTCGGCAAACACTTCTTCAGCCGGATAGGTTTGTACCTCACCTCGATCGGATGCGGCTACGCGGCTCCCGATCTCCCGATCCCATTCGGCCTCGATCTCCGACACGGATATTCCTTGAAGCGATTCCAGAAGCAACTCAGCGAGCTTCGCGCGCTCGTCAGGCGACAGCATGCGTGCTTGCTGTTCCACTTCGGCAAGGGGCAAGGGGGGCACCTCGTCAGCCGTGGCTAGTGTTTAATTGCATTAACAGGCGATAGTATTATGATACCCACTCCGCTTGGTAGAAGGGGGTGGTTCATGGCACGAGTAGCGGTTGAGTTGTCGTGTACGGCAGAAGTGATATCCGAGCTTGAGCGCCTGTCTCGAA
>JACQYB010000079.1 GCA_016208415.1 Betaproteobacteria bacterium
ATGGCCGTGAGCAGGCGCCGCGACAACTGGGGCAGGTGGGCGGCGACTTCCATCCAGCCCGCGCTGACCAGTTCCGCCGCTGCGGTGGGGGTGGCGGCGCGACGGTCGGAGGCCAGGTCGGCGATGGTCACATCCGTTTCGTGGCCCACCCCGCACACCACCGGCAGGAGGCAGGTACGCAGCGCCCGCGCCACGGCTTCCTCGTTGAACGCCCACAGGTCCTCGATGCTGCCGCCCCCGCGCGCCAGGATGAGCACCTCGCATTCCCCCCGGGTGCCGGCCTCCAGCAGCCGCGCGGCCATCTGTCGGGCGGCGTCGGCGCCCTGGACCGGCACCGGGTAGATCACTACGGCGACGTGGGGGCAGCGCCGCCGAAGTGCGGCCAGCACGTCCTGCAGTGCCGCCGCCTGCAGTGAGCTCACCACCCCCACGGTGCGCGGGAGTGCGGGCAAGGGACGCTTGCCGGCCTCGTCGAACAGGCCCTCGGCACCGAGCCGCTCCCGCAGCCGTGCGAAGGCCTCGTACAGTGCCCCCAGCCCGGCATGCCGCAGGGCTTCGACGGTGAGCTGGAAGTCGCCCCGCGGCTCGTAGAGCGTCACCAGGGCGCGGGCTTCCACCCGGGCGCCGTTGTCCAGCCGCCACGGCAGAAGCTGGGCGCGATGGCGGAACATCACGCAGCGCACCTGGGCGGCGGCATCCTTGAGGCTGAAATAGACGTGGCCCGAGGCAGCCCGGGCGAGATTGGACACTTCGCCGGCGACCCATAGCAGCGGGAAGCCCCGCTCCAGGACCTGGCGGGCAGCACGGTTCAGCTCCGCCACCGACAGTACGACGTCGGGGCCGGGGAGGACGGGGTCGGGTTCGGGCATGGGGGCATTTTAGTTCCGACGAAACCTGCCGCGCAGCTTCGTCTCCACTGATGCTTCGTTTGGGCCATAACGGCGCAGCCGGAGCGGAAGTCGTGCCTCGGGTCACCTTGACCTGCACGGCGCCGCCCGGCGGATCATGGCGCACGGCGGGCCGATGGCAGGGGCTTAGTCCGTCAGTGTGAGGGTTTGATGGGGCCCTGTTGAGATAACAGATTGAAAATACTAGTGTTTCAAATTTGCTACATTTTTGGGCGATGTAAGAAAAGTTCTTACTATTAGGCAGCTTAAAAAAAACATCCTCGTACAATCCCCAGAGTTATCCACAACTTCTGGGGATAAGACAAAGGAATTACCCCCGGCGCACCGCCGGAAGGGGAAGCAAGCGACTTGCCCAAAAGCGTGTCGCGCGCTAAATTCCCCGGCTTCGCCCTGCGATCATCCTTGGAGTGCCGTTCGTGTTCGCCATCATTCAGGCTGCGGGTTGGCCCATCTGGTTCTTGCTGCTGGCTTCGGTCATTGCCGTGGCCCTCATCATCGAGCGCCTGTTTGCCTTGCGGCGCACGAAGATCGTGCCGCCGGGCCTGCTCGAATCCGTCATCGTCGACTATCGCAAGCAGGGCGTGACGCCGGAGCTGCTGTCCCGGCTCATCAACCATTCGTCGCTGGGGCGGGTGTTCGCGGCGGGCCTGCGCAATGTGAAAAGCTCCCGCGAAGTGATGAAGGAGTCCATCGAGGAGGCCGGCCGTGGTGTCAGCCACGAGCTGGAGCGCTTCCTCACCACCCTGGGCACCATTGCCTCCATCAGCCCGCTCATGGGGCTGTTCGGCACCGTGGTGGGGATGATCGAGATCTTCGGCTCCCAGTCGCCTACCGGCGCCAATCCCCAGCAGCTCGCCCACGGCATCTCGGTGGCGCTGTACAACACCGGCTTCGGCCTCATCATCGCCATTCCGAGCATGATCTTCTATCGCCACTTCCGTGCCCAGGTGGACAGCCTGGTGATCGACATGGAGCAGCAGGCGGTGAAGCTCGTGGAAGTGGTGCACGGCCAGCGTTCCCACTGAGGGCACAGCCATGAATTTCCAGCGCGGCCACGCCAGGGAAGACCCCGAGATCAATCTCATCCCGATGATCGACGTGCTGCTGGTGATCCTCATCTTTCTCATGATCACCACCACCTATGCCAAGTTCGCCGGCCTCGAGATCAATCTGCCCACCGCCGAGGCGAGCGCTCCGCCGGAACTGCCCGGCGAGGTGAACGTGGCGGTGAGCGCCAACGGCGACGTGCTGGTGAATCGCAGCCCGCTGGCGGGGCGCGGCGTGGAGGCCATCGCTACCGCGCTGAGCGTGGCCGCCGCCGCCTTGAAGGAGCCGGTGGTGGTCATCAGCGCCGACGCCAAGGCTACCCACCAGAGCGTCATCGACGTCATGCAGGCCGCCCAGCAGGCCGGGCTGTCGCGCATCTCCTTCGCCACCCAGAGTCCGCCGAAATAGCCGCACGGCGGCGAGCCTCGCCATGGGTCTCAAGGCGCGCATCGTTGCCGGCTGGTCCAGACCGGGTGCGCTCGCCGTGGCCTTGCTGCCGCTGGGCTTGCTGTTTGCCCTGGTCGCGGGTGCGCGACGCCGGCTCTATGCGTCAGGCGCGCTGAGGTCGGTGCGGCTTGCCGTGCCGGTGGTGGTGGCGGGAAACATCACCGTCGGCGGCAGCGGCAAGACGCCGCTGGTGCTGTGGCTTGCCGATGCCTTGCGGGCGCGCGGCTACCAGCCCGGGATCGTCAGCCGCGGCTACGGCGGCACCGAGCGGGGGCCGAGCGCTGTGGCGGTCGGCGACGAGCCGGCCCGGGTCGGCGATGAGCCCCTGCTGCTGGCGCGCCGCAGCGGCTGTCCGGTGTGGATCGGGCGCGACCGCGCGGCGGCGGCCCGCTCGCTGCTCGCGGCCAACCCCGGGTGCAACCTGATCCTGGCCGACGACGGTCTGCAGCATTACCGCCTGGCGCGCGATTTCGAAATTGCGGTGGTGGACCGGCGTGGCCTGGGCAACGGCTGGCCGCTGCCTGCCGGCCCCCTGCGCGAGTTGCCGGGCCGCCTGGCACAGGTGGATGCGGTGGTGCTGCACGACGCGGATGCGTCGATGCTTCAGGGGAGGGTCGCGCCGTCGCGCATTCATTCCATGCATCTTGAGGGGGCGCGCTTCGAGTCGCTGCTTGACCCGACACGCCACGCCACGGCAGGCGAATTCGCCGCTGCGACGGTGCATGCCGTCGCCGGAATCGGCGAGCCGCAGCGCTTCTTCGACCATCTCGCGGCGCTGGGGCTGCGCTTCACACCCCATGCCTTCGCGGACCACCATCCCTATCGTGCGGCGGATCTGGCATTCGCCGGCGCCGACGCCATCCTGATGACCGAGAAAGATGCGGTAAAATGCGCCTCTTTCGCACCCGGGCACGCTTGGGTGCTGCGCGTCGAGGCGGTGATTGCACCGGATCTGGCGCGCGCTGTCGCGGAGAGAATCGATGGACGCCCGCCTGCTTGAGATCCTGGTCTGCCCCGCCTGCAAGAGTCCGCTGGACTACCGCAAGGCGCAGCAGGAATTGGTGTGCAAGGCCTGCCGGTTGGCCTTTCCGATTCGCGACGACATTCCGGTCATGCTTGAGGACGAGGCACGCCAGTTGCCTCCCGACGAGGAAGCCTGAGTTCCGGGCGCCGCTCCTCACGCCCCGCTGCCGCTTCCATGCCATCGCAAGCAGCGCCGAACACCGCGACGCGCTTCCTCGCGGTGATTCCCGCCCGCTACGCTTCCACCCGCCTGCCCGGCAAGCCGCTGCTCGATATCGGCGGCAAACCCATGGTGGTGCGCGTGGCCGAGCGTGCGGCGCAAAGCGGCGCAGCCGGCGTGTGGATTGCCACCGATCACCCCGACATCGCGCAGGCGGCCCGCAGCCACGGCTTCGAGGCGCTGATGACGCGGGCCGACCATGCCAGTGGCACGGAGCGCCTGGCCGAGGTGGCGGGCCTGCTCGGCTGCGACGACGGCGAAATCCTGGTCAATGTGCAGGGCGATGAACCGCTCATCGACCCGGGCCTCGTTCACCGCGTGGCAGCGGCCCTGGCAGAGGACGCCGACGCAGCGGTGGCCACCGCGGCCCATCCGCTTCACGGCGCGCAGGATTTCTTCAATCCGAACGTGGTGAAGGTGGTGTGTGATGCCCGCGGGCGGGCACTGTACTTCTCGCGCGCGCCCATTCCCTGGGCGCGGGACGCCTTCGCCGCGGAGCGCGACGTGCTTCCCGGCGCCTTCCCGGCGCTGCGCCATATCGGGCTGTATTCCTACCGCGCCGGCTTCTTGCGGCGCTATGCGTCGCTGGAACCTTCGCCGCTGGAGACCATCGAGGCGCTGGAACAACTGCGCGTGCTGTGGCATGGCCTGCCCATACGGGTTGCGGTGGTGGAACGGGCGGGAGAGCCTGGCGTGGATACGGCGGCGGATCTGATGCGGGTTCGTGCAAAGTTTGAGCGAATGCCTGAATAAGCGTATTCATTCACCCCGCTCATCGCGCTCCCCTAGAATCACGCGTATTTGACTGATCTCGACTCAAAGGAGAACACATGAGACTCATCCTGCTCGGACCCCCCGGTGCCGGCAAGGGCACCCAGGCCAACTTCATCAAGGAGAAGTATGGCATTCCGCAGATTTCCACTGGCGACATGCTGCGCGCCGCCGTCAAGGCCGGCACGCCGCTGGGCGTGGAAGCCAAGCAGATCATGGATGCCGGCGGCCTCGTCCGCGACGACATCATCATCGGCCTGGTGAAGGACCGCCTGCGCGACCCGGACTGCGACAAGGGTTACATGTTCGATGGCTTCCCGCGCACCCTTCCCCAGGCGGAAGCGATGAAGGAAGCGGGCGTGCCGATCGACTACGTGCTGGAGATCGATGTTCCGGACGAGGAGATCATCATGCGCATGAGCGGGCGCCGTGCGCACCTCGCCTCGGGGCGTACCTACCACGTCAAGTTCAATCCGCCCAAGGTGGAGGGCAAGGACGATGTGACGGGCGAAGACCTCGTCCAGCGCGACGACGACAAGGAAGAAACGGTGCGCAAGCGCCTGGACGTGTATCACAAGCAGACCCGCGCGCTGGTGGATTACTACGGCCAGTGGGCCGAGAACGGCCAGCCCGGGGCGCCGCGCTACCGGCGTATCAACGGGCTGGGCAAGGTGGAGGAGATTCGCGAACGCGCCTTCGACGCGCTGGCCAAGTGAGGCCTGACCGGAACCCAGCGAAGGAAACAGCATGACTGCCAGAAACGCTTTCTACGCCCAGTCCGGCGGCGTGACCGCCGTGATCAACGCCAGCGCCTGCGGCGTCATCGAGACCGCCCGCAAGCACACCGACCGCATCGGCAAGGTGCTTGCCGGCCGCAACGGCATCATCGGCGCCCTCACGGAAGAGCTCATCGACACGTCCGCGGAGAGCGACGCGGCCATCGCGGCGCTGCGCCATACCCCCTCCGGCGCCTTTGGGTCCTGCCGCTACAAGCTCAAGAGCCTGGAAGCCAACCGTCGCGAGTACGAGCGCCTCATCGAGGTGTTCCGCGCCCACGACATCGGCTACTTCTTCTACAACGGCGGGGGCGACTCGGCGGATACCTGCCTCAAGGTGTCGCAGTTGTCGGACTCCATGGGCTACCCCATCCAGGCCATCCACGTGCCCAAGACGGTGGATAACGACCTGCCCATCACCGACACCTGCCCCGGTTTCGGTTCGGTGGCCAAGTACGTCGCGGTGTCCACCCGCGAGGCTTCCTTCGACGTGCGCTCGATGGCCAAGACGTCCACCAAGGTGTTCGTGGTCGAGGTGATGGGCCGCCACGCCGGATGGATCGCCGCCGCCGGCGGCCTGGCGTCCACCGATGACACGCCCATTCCGGTGGTGATCCTCTTCCCCGAGATCGAGTTCAACCAGGAGCAGTTCCTCTCCCGGGTCGGGGAGAACGTGGAACGCCATGGCTACTGCACCGTGGTCGTGTCCGAGGGCTGCCACTGGCCCGACGGGCGCTTCCTGGCCGAGGCCGGTACCCGCGATGCCTTCGGCCATGCCCAGCTCGGCGGCGCCGCCCCCGTGGTGGCGCAGATGGTCAAGGACAGCCTGGGCTACAAGTATCACTGGGCGGTGGCGGATTACCTGCAGCGCGCCGCCCGTCACCTCGCCTCCCGCACCGACGTGGAGCAGGCCTACGCCATGGGCAAGGCGGCGGTGGAACTGGCGCTGGAGGGGAGGAATTCGGTGATGCCCACCATCGTGCGGGCGTCGCAGGAACCGTATCGCTGGGAAGTGGGCGTGGCTGAACTCAAGAACGTGGCAAACGTCGAGAAGTTCATGCCCCGCGACTTCATCAGCGAAGATGGTTTCGGCATCACCGGGAAGTGTCGGCAGTATCTCGTGCCGCTGATCCAGGGCGAGGATTATCCGCCCTATGCCGGCGGCCTGCCGATGTATGCCACATTGCAGAACGTGGCGGTGGCGAAGAAGCTTTCGGGCGACTTCAAGCTTTAAGAACGGCAACAAGCTAGGGCCTTGCTGCCCTGACGCCCCGGCGGTGTGCAGGCACTGCCTGCCTCGCCGGGGTGTGTCCGCGGCTGCTGGCCTCGACAGTCGGTTTCTTGTACCAAGGGAGGAGAACGGGAAATGTCAGCAGCACTGTGGTTCGCACTCGGATGTGCCGTCCTGGCCATCCTTTACGGCGTGGTATCCACCAGGTGGATCCTCGGCCTTCCCACCGGCAACGATCGCATGCGGGAGATCGCCGCGGCGGTGCAGGAGGGGGCAGGCGCCTATCTAAACCGGCAATACACCACCATCGGCATCGTCGGCGTGGTGCTGTTCGTGGTCATCGCAGTCTTCCTGTCGATGAAGACCGCCATCGGCTTTGCCATCGGTGCGCTGCTTTCCGGCCTGGCGGGCTACATCGGCATGAACGTGTCGGTGCGCTCCAACGTGCGCACCGCCCAGGCGGCCCACGACGGCCTCAATGCCGCGCTCAACGTGGCGTTCAAGGGCGGTGCCATCACCGGCCTGCTGGTGGTGGGTCTGGGCCTGCTGGGCGTGGCCGGCTACTACGCCGTGCTTACCGGCATGGGCATGACCTCCAGTGACGCCATACACGCCCTGGTCGGTCTCGGCTTCGGTGGCTCACTGATTTCCATCTTCGCCCGTCTTGGCGGGGGCATCTTCACCAAGGGCGCCGACGTCGGTGCCGACCTGGTGGGCAAGGTCGAAGCCGGCATCCCCGAGGACGACCCGCGCAACCCCGCCGTGATCGCCGACAACGTGGGCGACAACGTGGGCGACTGCGCCGGCATGGCCGCCGACCTGTTCGAGACCTACGCCGTGACCATCATCGCCACCATGCTGCTGGGCGTGCTGATGGTGACCGGCGAGTCCGCCACCAACGCCGTGATCTATCCCCTGGTGCTGGGCGGCGTGTCCATCATCGCCTCCATCATCGGCTCCTTCTTCGTCAAGGCGCGCGAAGGGGGCAAGATCATGAACGCCCTCTACCGCGGACTGGCCGTGGCGGGCGTCATCGCCCTGGTGGCCTTCTACCCGATCACCAGCGCGATGTTCCCGGCGGGTGTGGAAGTGGCCGGCCAAGTCATCCCGGCGATGAACATCTACCTGGCGACGATCATCGGCCTGGTGCTCACCGCTGCCATGGTGGTCATCACCGAGTACTACACCGCCACCGAGTTCAGCCCGGTACGGCACATCGCCCAGGCCTCCACCACCGGCCACGGCACCAACATCATCGCCGGCCTCGGCGTGTCGATGAAGTCCACGGCTGCGCCGGTGATCGCCGTCTGCCTGGCCATCTGGGCGTCCTACGCCCTGGCGGGGCTCTTCGGCATCGCCATCGCCGCCACGTCCATGCTGTCGATGACCGGCATCATCGTCGCCCTGGACGCCTATGGTCCCATCACCGACAACGCCGGCGGCATCGCGGAAATGGCGGAACTGCCCAAGGAAATCCGCAACATCACCGACCCGCTGGACGCCGTGGGCAACACCACCAAGGCGGTGACCAAGGGCTACGCCATCGGCTCCGCCGGCCTGGCTGCCCTGGTGCTGTTTGCCGACTACACTCATGCACTGACTGCCCGTGGCCAGAACCTGACCTTTGACCTGTCGGACCACATGGTCATCATCGGCCTGTTCATCGGCGGCATGGTGCCCTACCTGTTCGGCGCCATGGGCATGGAGGCGGTGGGTCGCGCGGCCGGCTCCGTGGTGGTGGAAGTGCGCCGCCAGTTCCGCGAGATCAAGGGCATCATGGAAGGCAAGGCCAAGCCGGAATACGGCACCTGCGTCGACATGCTGACCAAGGCGGCCATCAAGGAGATGATCATCCCCTCGCTGTTGCCGGTGCTGGTGCCGGTGCTGGTGGGCATGATCCTCGGTCCCAAGGCCCTCGGCGGGGTGCTGGTGGGCACCATCGTCACCGGCATCTTCGTGGCGATTTCCATGACCACCGGCGGTGGCGCGTGGGACAACGCCAAGAAGTACATCGAGGAAGGCAACTACGGCGGCAAGGGCTCCGACGCACACAAGGCGGCGGTGACCGGCGACACCGTGGGTGATCCCTACAAGGACACGGCCGGCCCGGCGGTCAACCCGCTGATCAAGATCATCAACATCGTGGCGCTGCTGATCGTGCCCATCCTGCCCATGAGCGGCGGCGAGAAGGCGGCAGCGGCTCCGGCCCCGGTGGCGGCTGCGGCGGCGTTCGATGTGGCAGGTGCCCTCAAGGCTGCCACCGCCGGCGCCGAGGCGGCCTTTGCGGGCCTCAAGCCGGGCTTCTCGGTGGATGAAATGGTCAAGGCGCTCAATCTCCAGGTGGTGAATTTCCCCTCCGGGGCGTCCGCCATTCCCGAGGAGAACAAGGCACTGCTGGACAAGTCCGCCGAGATCATGAAGCAGGCGCCCGCCGGGACGAAGCTTGAGTTGGGCGGCCATACCGACAGCACCGGCGATGCCGCTGCCAACGACCAGCTCTCCCAGGCACGGGCCGAAGCCGTGCGCCAGTACCTGGTGGACAAGGGCGTGGCGGCCGATGTCCTGAGCGCCAAGGGCTACGGTGCGAGCAAGCCGGTAGCCGACAACGCCACCGACGAAGGGCGTTTCCGCAACCGTCGCATCGAGTTCGCCGCGGCGCACTGATCGGCTCACGGGAACAGTCTCAGGAGACGGGCGGCTTCGGCCGCCCGTTTCTTTTGTGCGCCCTGCGACTGGACCGGGGCGCGGGCGTGCTTGCGCTGCGCAACCCCTTCGGCGACGGCGGTCAGCTCCGGCGCGACCGGCCTATACTTCCAGTCGGCATGGTGTCGGAGTGGTTCGATGCGGGAATCGCAGCAATCGGTTTGGGGGCTGCGGCGGATGCGTGCCGTCGCAGCAGCGGTCACGCTATTGGCAGTAGCGGCAGTCGGTCCCCCCGCTTGGGCGCAGACAACGACGGCACAGCCGGAGGCGGCGACCGGATTCAGCCCCAGGCCTGCGGTCCAGGCTGCGCGCGCGATGGTGGTCACCGCCAACCCCG
>JACQYB010000013.1 GCA_016208415.1 Betaproteobacteria bacterium
TCGCTCTCCCACTCGGCTCGCTACGATCGCTCAAGTCCGACAGGCTGCTAGCAGGCAGTCAATCAGACCTGGAAGGTTTGGCAGGAGCGGGCTTGCCCGCGGTCAGCGGCATCCATCGCGGGCAAGCCCGCTCCCACATCCATCGGGTTCATTGCCTGCCCGGACCCTGTCGGATTTGGGCGATCTTCAGCGCCAATGACCGCGCCGCGGACAGCCTGAGCGCCAACCTGCAACTTCTCTGCCTGCGCGGCGCCGGCGGTCTCAAGCAGTGCCCGGGCCTGCCGATATTCCCCGTACCACCCCAACGGAGTACCACCATGTTCCAGACCAGCTCCGCCGCAACGACGGCACACCACGAGGCGCACGGCGACGCCGTGGCTGCGCAGGAGTTCCTGACCTTCACCCTCGGAGCCGAGGAGTACGCGATCGACATCCTCAAGGTCCAGGAAATCCGTGGCTACGACGCGGTCACCACCATCGCCAACACCCCCGAGTTCATCAAGGGCGTCATAAACCTCCGCGGCACCATCGTCCCCATCGTCGATCTGCGGATCAAGTTCGGCGTCGGCAAGGTGGAATACACGCCTTTCACGGTGGTGATCATCCTCAACGTCGCCGGGCGCGTGGTGGGCATGGTGGTGGATAGCGTCTCCGACGTCATCACCCTGGGGACCAGCCAGATCCGGCCGGCGCCGGAATTCGCCGCCAGTGTCGATACGGCCTACATCGTCGGACTGGGTACGCTGGGCGAACGCATGCTCATCGTGGTGGACATCCAGCAGTTGATGTTCTCCGCCGACATGGCGCTGGTGGATGAGCCGGTTCACTGAGAGCGCCGGCAACCCCTGTCAGGCAACACGTTCAGGACACTGAAGATGAATGTAACGAATGCGCTTCTGGCCCCGGGAATCCGCCTGGTGGAACGGCGTTCCTTTTCCCAGAAGATCCTTCTGGTGGGTGCCATCTTCCTCCTGCCGATCGCAATGCTGCTGTACTTCTTCGCCAGCGCCAACCTGGCCAACATGGACTTCAGCACCAAGGAGCGTCTGGGGGTGCAGGCACTGGGACCGGCGCGCCAGTTGCTGCAGCCGCTGCAGGCCCATCGCGGCACGGCACAGTTGGTGATTGCCGGCAACAAGGGGGCCGTTGCCAAGCTCGCCGAATTCTCCGCGCAGATCGAAGCGGCGCTGCACAAGGGCGAGGATCTGGGCAGGCAGATGGGCGGGGACCTGCCGCTCGCCAAGGAGTGGGGGGCCATCAAGGAGCGGTGGGGGGACGTCAAGGCCAGGGCCACCACCGTCACCGCCAAGGAGAGCTTCGCACTGCACAGCCGCATGATCGCCGAGATCATCGCCTACATCGGCGTCGTGGCGGACCGATCCAACCTCACCCTGGATCCGGAAATCGATTCCTACTACCTCATGGATGCCGCCACGGTGCGCCTGCCGGCGCTGGCCGAAATCGCCGGCGCAACCCGCGGCCTGGGCGGCGGCATGGCGCAACGCGAGGCGGTGATGGTGGAGGAGCGCATCTTCCTCGCCACCAACCTGAAGATGCTGGACGAGCACTTCACCGCGTTGCAGGGCGGGGTGGAGAAGGCTTTCGCTGCCAGCCCGGAGGCGAAGGCCTCCCTCCAGACACCCTTTTCCGAGGGCGGGGCGGCCCTCTCCCGGTTTGCCGCGATGGTGGACAAGGAACTGGTCCACGCCCCGTCCGTCACCATCGAGCCCGCCGCGTTCTTCGCCAGCGGCTCCGGCGCCGTCAACGGCCTCTATGCGGCCTTCGACGCCACGCTGCCGGTGCTGGACAAGCTCCTGGAGGCGCGGGTGAGCCGCATGAAGACGCAGCTCGCGCAAGTGATCGCCCTGCTGGTTGTCGCCCTGCTGTCCGTGAGCTACCTGTTTGTGGCGTTCCGGCGCTCCGTGGTGGCGTCGGTGGCGGCGATTGAAGCAGGCGTCGGGCGCATTGCCCGGGGCGACCTGAGCCGGCCGCTGGCCGTGACCTGCCGGGACGAACTGGCCAGCGTGGCGACGGGCCTCAATGACGCCATGAAGCGGGTCAATGCCCTGGTGCAGGCCCAGCAGACGATGGCCACGCAGCATGCCGCCGGCTGGATCGACGAACGCATCGACGAGGCCGGCTTCGTCGGCGCCTACGCCGAGGTGGCGCGGCAGGTCAATGCCCTGGCCCGCCAGCACATCGACGTCCAGTTCCAGGTGGTGGACATCATGAAACGCTATGGCCAGGGCGACTTCAGCGTCGACATGCCCGACCTGCCGGGCAAGAAGATGATGATCACCACGGCGCTGCGCGAGGTGAGGTCGCAACTCCAGTCCATCAACGGCGACATCCGCATGCTCGCCGGCGCCGCGGCCCAGGGCGACTTCACGGTGCGCGGCGACCCGTCGCGCTACGACCACACGTACCGCGAGATGGTCGAGACGCTGAACCAGCTCATGGACGCGAGTTCGCTGGGGCTCGACGATGTCGCCCGCGTGCTCAACGCCCTGGCCCGCGGCGATCTGACCCAGACCATCGACGCGCAGCACCAGGGCACCTTCGGCCAGCTCAAGGACGACACCAACGCCACGGTCTCGCGGCTGCGCGAGGTGGTGGGTCGGATCAAGGAATCCACCGACGCCATCAACACCGCCTCGGGCGAGATTGCCGCGGGCAACCAGGACCTGTCCAGCCGCACCGAAGAGCAGGCCAGCAGCCTGCAGGAGGCGGCCAGTTCCATGGAAGAGCTCAACGCCACGGTGCGCCAGAACGCCGACAACGCCCGCCAGGCCAAGGAACTGGCCGACAACTCCAACGACATCGCCACGCGCGGGGGCGACATGGTCAAGCGCGTCGTGCAGACCATGGGCGCCATCCAGGACTCCAGCAAGAAGATCGCCGACATCATCGGCGTGATCGACTCCATCGCCTTCCAGACCAACATCCTCGCGCTCAACGCCGCGGTGGAAGCCGCGCGCGCCGGCGAGCAGGGCCGCGGCTTCGCCGTGGTGGCCTCCGAGGTCAGGAGCCTGGCGCAGAGAAGCGCCCAGGCCGCGCGCGAGATCAAGACCCTGATTGCCGACTCCGTCGACCAGGTCGAAGGCGGCGCCCGGCTGGTGGGCGAGGCCGGCCAGACCATGGACGAAGTGGTGAGCAGCTTCCAGCGGGTCGCCGCCCTGGTGAGCGAGATTGCCGCGGCCAGCCGCGAGCAGGCGAGCGGCATCGAACAGGTGACCAAGGCCGTGGGCCAGATGGACGAAGTCACGCAGCAGAACGCCGCGCTGGTGGAGCAGGCCGCCGCCGCCGCCGAGAGCCTCGAAGACCAGGCGCGCGTGCTGGCCCAGGCGGTGTCGGTGTTCCGCCAGGACCCCGCTGGCGCCCGGGGCTGGGACGGCGTGACGGAGCGGCGCGGCCCCGATCGCGCCACCAACGTCGCGCGCCTGCCGGGCAAGCCGGCCGCGCCCGAACGCAGCCCCGCCGCGACCCCGCTGCCCAAGGTGCGCAAGGCCGCAGGAATCAATGCACAACCTCAATGCCCATTCCCCGGCCGCAGCACGGGAATTCGAATTCACCGCCGCCGATTTCGAGCGCGTCCGCAAGCTGATCTACGATCACGCGGGGATCTCGCTCGGGCCGGCCAAGTACGACATGGTCTATAGCCGGCTGGCGCGCCGGCTGCGCGCTACCGGAGACACCAGCTTCAGCGCCTATCTGCAGCGCCTGCAACGTGGCGATGACAAGGAATGGGAAACCTTCGTCAATTCGCTCACCACGAATCTCACGGCCTTCTTTCGCGAGGCCCATCACTTCGACATTCTCGCCGAGCAACTGCGAGGCATCGGCGAGCGACGCCCGATACGCATCTGGTGCAGCGCCGCGTCCACCGGGGAGGAACCTTACTCGCTGGCCATGACGCTGGTGGAGGTGTTCGGCAGCTTCGCGCCCAAGGCCGAGATCGTCGCCTCGGATCTGGACACCAACGTGCTGGCCCAGGGGCAGCGGGGCATCTACGCCGCTGACCGTGTGGTCAAGCTCTCGCAGCAAAGGCTGCAGCGATTCTTCCTGCGGGGGACGGGCCAGCAGGAAGGTTATGTGCGGGTTCGTCCCGAACTCGCGCGACTCATCACCTGGCAGCGCATCAATCTGCTGGACAGGAGCTGGCCGATCCAGGGGGGGCTGGACGCCATTTTCTGCCGCAACGTCATGATCTACTTCGACAAGCCGACGCAGTACGGCGTGCTGAAGAAGATGGTGCCGCTGATGCGGGAGGACGGCCGGTTCTACGCCGGCCATTCGGAAAGTTTCATGCACGCAGCGGATCTCATCCGCCCGTTGGGGAAGACGGTATATGCACGCGCAGAAAACACGAACAAACAGGCCTCATGAACATGCGTCCAGGGGTGTGGCGCCGGAGTGGGAAGAGCATCTCGCCACCAACACCTATTTCGACCGCCATTTCGAACGCGAGGCGGTCAAGCTGCTGCCGGGCGAGTACTACGCCACCACCCGCGACCTGGTGCTGGTCACCGTGCTCGGTTCCTGCGTGGCGGCATGCCTGCGTGACCGGGAACGGGGCATCGGCGGCATGAACCACTTCATGCTGCCCGACGGCGGCAGCCGGGACTCGGCCACGGGCTCGGCGCGCTACGGTGTCTACGCCATGGAGATCCTGGTGAACCACCTGCTGAAGATGGGCGCCAGCCGGACCCATCTCGAAGCGAAGGTATTCGGCGGCGGCCAGGTCATGTCCGGGGTCACGGCCACACCGGTGGGCGATCGCAACGCTGCCTTCGTCCTCGATTACCTGGCCACGGAGGGGATTGCCGTGGCGGCCCAGGACCTGCTCGACGTCTATCCGCGCAAGGTCTACTTCTTCCCGTCCACAGGGCGGGTCATGGTCAAGAAGCTGGTGCGGGTGCACAACGACACCGTCTCCCGGCGCGAACAGGAATACCGTTCCCGGCTCCGGGACGCCGATGGCGGCGGGGCGGTGGAGCTATTCACTTAAGGAGGAATGGCCGGCGGCCATTGCGAGATCATGTCCATCAAGGTTCTGGTGATCGACGATTCGGCGCTCATGCGCGCCCTGCTCACGGAGATGATCAACACCGCCCCCGACCTCGAGGTGGTGGGGGGCGCGCCGGACCCCCTCGTGGCGCGGGAGATGATCAAGGCGCTCAACCCCGACGTGCTCACGCTGGACGTGGAAATGCCGAAGATGGACGGCCTGGATTTCCTCGAACGCCTGATGCGGCTGCGGCCCATGCCCACCATCATGGTGTCCTCGCTGACCGAGCGCGGCTCGGAAGTCACCCTCAGGGCGCTGGAACTGGGCGCGGTGGACTTCGTCACCAAGCCGCGCAGCGACTTTGCCGGCGCCATGCAGCGCTATGCGGAGGAGATCTGCGAGAAGATCCGCACCGCCTTCGGCGCGCGGCTTAGGCCAAGCTTCCAGGCCGCCTCCGCGGCGGTGGAGCCGGCGCGCGGTGCTTCGTCCATCACGCCGGCGCGGGCGCATTCCGGCGCGCTGGCGGGGGCGAGCGACCACCTGCTCTTCATCGGCGCCTCCACCGGCGGCACCGAGGCCATCAAGGACGTGCTCATGGGGCTGCCGCCGGACTGCCCCGGCATCCTCATGGTGCAGCACATGCCGGAAATGTTCACCGGCTCCTTCGCCAAGCGCCTGGACCGCATTTGCGGGCTGCAGGTGAAGGAAGCGGAACACGGCGAGCGGGTGCAGCCAGGATGCGCCTACCTCGCGCCGGGGCATTCCCACCTGCGGGTGCGCCGCAGCGCCGCCGACTATGTCTGCGAACTGGACACCGCGGAGCCCCTCAATCGCCATCGTCCCGCGGTGGACGTGCTGTTCCGCTCGGCCGCCCAGCAGGTGCGCGACAAGGCCATCGGCGTGCTGCTCACCGGCATGGGCAAGGACGGCGCCCAGGGCATGCTGGAGATGCGCCGAGCCGGGGCCTGGACCCTCGCCCAGGACGAAGCATCCTGCGTGGTCTGGGGCATGCCGCGGGAAGCCGTGGCGGTGGGCGCGGCGGTGGAGGTTGCGCCGCTGGTCGACGTCGCCGCCCGCGTGCTGCAGCGCCTTGCGCTGGGCGCGCGCAACCTGTAGGGCGTGATGACTGCACTAAAGTTCGGCCGTGCCGGGACGTAAGAGACTCCAACCACATTTGTCCAGTACAGACGAGGAGAACATGGAAGCCACAGTTTCGGCATACGATGGACGGGCAGTGATTCGCCTGAACGGCCGCTTCGATTTCAGCGCCCACCGGGAATTTCGCAGTGCGGTGGACGAGGTTCTGCGCGGCAGGAGCGTCAGCCAGATCGAGGTGGATCTCGGCAAGGTCGCCTATCTGGACAGCTCCGCGCTGGGGATGCTGTTGATGCTTCGCGACAAGGCGCGCGGCAACAACTGCGCTGTGGCGCTGGCCAACTGCGGCGGCAGTGTCCGGCAGGTGCTGGAAATCGCCAACTTCAGCAAGCTGTTCCCGATTTCCTGAGGTCGCAGCCGCCCAGGCTGCATTCCGGTCTTCACGCGGCGGCCATCCGGAGGGATGGCCGCCGCGTTCCGTTTCAGAAATGTTACTGCAAGACCAGCCTGCTACATCCGCACACCTGAGATAGCAGCAAGACATCACAATCGGTTGTGGGATCACAGGTTCTGGCGATTCAGCCATGCGACAAAGCTCTTCCGGGCCTGTGCGACGAGCGTCGCCCCGAACCGGCGGGTGTCGTCGCGCAACTGCGGGACCGTAACCCTCGCTGTGGCGGCAATTTCGCACGCGTGCCCGACCAGCCAACGTTCGATCCCATCCGGATCGACTTCAGGGTGGCACTGGAAGGCAAGGCAATGCTCCCCGAAAGAGTAAATCTGCTGCGCGCACTCCGGGGTCGAGGCGAGAAGCTCCGCTCCCTTCGGAAGATCGAACGTGTCGCCGTGCCAATGCAGCATCGAGGTTTCTGACCCGCCAAGTTCGACGACGACCGAGGATTCGCCGGGGGAGGTCAGCTGCAGAGGTTTCCAGCCCAGTTCCTTGACGGGACCCGCGAAAACGCGCGCACCGAGCGCTTTCGCGATAAGTTGCGAACCGAGACAAATGCCAAGCACCGGGCGATTCGTACTCAGCCGCCGTTCGGCCAACGCGATCTCGTCGGTGAGAAACGGGTACTTGCCTTCTTCGTACACACCGATCGGCCCGCCGAGGAAAACCACCAGGTCCGGCGTCGTGACGTCGACATTGCGCAGATCGAAGAGAGGCGCATCCAGGTAACTCACGCGATGCCCACGCTCGGCAAGAACGCTCCCGAGCGTTCCGCAGTCTTCAAAATGAACGTGGCGCACAGCAATCACGTGACCCATATTGCATCCCCTTCCGCAAGCAAGCGGGTGTTCCCGCTCCGTTTCGCCATCTCACGCCTCCGCGAGGCATCGATACCCGCTCAGTAAGTTGCTACAGGAAGTGCCGGGCTCGCTGGCAGGCCTGCCAGTGCGTCGGCAATGCGCTGGATGCCGGCACGGATCTGGTACTCATCGAGGGAAGAGAAACCGAGGACGACGGTGCGTCCGCTGTAGTCGCACCCACCATAGTCATAGGCCGCTCCCGAGCCGAGTGAGTAAATGCCCACGCCTTGCCGAAGCGCCAGATTCTGTAGCTCGGACGCGCTGGGGTAATGCTCTGGCAGGTGCCAGGCGAGATGCATGCCGCTCTCCAGCCCGGAGAGGCGCACGTCGCCGAAGTGCCGCCGCAATTCCTCCACCAGGCAATCGCGTCGCTCGCTGTAGAGATGGCGGATGCGGCGCAGATGGTTGGCGTAGCATCCGCTGCGGATGAATTCCCCCATCACCGCCTGGTCCAGCCAGGGATGGCCATTGTCGAGCAGCGCCTTGACGGTGCGCGCCGCCTGCGCCAGCGCCTTCGGCACCACGAGATAGCCGAGGCGCAATCCCGCGCCGATGGACTTGGAGAAGGTGCCGAGATACATCACGCAGCCGTGCTCATCCAGCCCCATGAGCGCCGTGAGCGGCGAGCCGCGGTAGCGGAAGTCGGAATCGTAGTCGTCCTCGACTATGTAAGCACCGCAACGCCGCGCCCAGTCGATCAGCTTGAGCCGTCGTTCGAGTGAAAGCGTGAAGCCCATGGGGTACTGATGCGAGGGGGTGACGTACACGAGCATCACGCCGTCCTTCGGCAATTGCTCGACGTTCAGTCCCGCCTCGTTCACCGGCACCGGCACCAGCTTGGCGCAATAGCTTTCGAAGAGAAACGCGGCACCCTGGTAGCACGGGTTCTCCGTGGCGACCAACGTCCCGTCCCTCACGAACAGCCGCGCCACCAGGTTCAACCCTTCCTGTGAGCCCGCGGTGATGATCACCTGCTCGGGCGAGACGCTGATCCCGCGCGCCGCTCCCAGATGCTCAGCAATCGCTTCTCGCAGCTCGGGCAGTCCGCCCGGGTCGCGGTACTCGGTAAGGCGAGCGCCTGCAGTGGCGAGCGCCTTGTTGATGAGGCGACGCCAGGTCTTGATCGGGAAGGAATGCGGGTCGGGCCGGCCGAGCCAGAAATCGAAGGCGAGACGTCGGGCACTCACCACGGCCTGGGCCCGACCGAGAAACGGAATCGCGAGGCAGCCGGAGGTTTCGACTTGGTCTGGCGACGGAGTGGCAACCGGACGGGATGCGGCAAGGCAGGTTTCGGGCAGGTCGAAGCTCACGTAGGTGCCTATCGCTTCGCGCGCTTGGAGGTAGCCTTCCGCAATCAAGCGGTCATAAACAAGGAGGACGGTGTTGCGCGACGCGCCGAGTTGCTCGGCCAGCGCGCGGCTGGCCGGGACAGGCGTGCCCGGTTTCAGCCTCCCGCCAAGGATGAGGCGGCGAAACTGCTCGAAGATCTGGCCTTGCAGCGACTGGCGGCTACCGTGATCGAGCTCGATGGGAATTTCCATGGCCCCTCCTCCCAGCGCACTTTTGCTCTGGTTTCTGGTTCCATGATAGAACGCGAATTGCAAAATTCCATAGTGCCAGAATGGACTCGCATTCAGGTACCAGTGGGAGGGTGGCAAATCGGGGTGCGAGGATACTGCTGCAGTAGCGTACTCAGTCGTCCCTCTTCAACACTATCTTGCCTTGGGCAAGACTGGCGTTGAGGTCGGTTTCCGGCACCTCCTTGTGCACCAGGTTCTGGTGGCAGTCGATGCAGGTCGCCTTCTGCGTGCGCATCTTCTCGTGCGCCGCCTTGGCATCCTTGCCGGGAGGCTGCGGATCCTTGTGGCAGGAGCGGCAGGTGACGCTGTCCCAGCGCTTCAGGTTCATGCGCGCGTCGTGGGCCATCTGCGGCCGCCGCGCGTTGAATTTCTGGATATCGGAGTAGTCGTGCCTGAACTCCAGTACCAGTTCCCGCGCACCGTCAATGACATGCGTTGCCACCGCGAGATGGAAGTTCGCCAGTCCCTGCGGGATGTGGCAATCCTTGCAGCCCGGATTTGCGCCCAGCGCGCCATAGTGCGAGGACTTCTTCAGTTCCTCCGCCGGATAGGACATGGAGTGGCAGCTCAAGCAGAATTGCGTGGTGGACACCGCCGCCTCGCCGCCGAGCACGGCCGCGACCAGTACCGCCGCCACGGCGGCGCCGAGCAGCAGCGCGCCGCCGCGTTCCCGAAGGTAGCGACGCAAGCGTTCGGCCATCATTCCTCCTTGCCTTTTACCGCCGGCCTGGCCTTGGCCTGGAACTCGTCACGGAAGGACGGCACCGGCGCTCCTGTGAACGTGCCGTCGAGCTTGAAGTGCTCGTGCATCGCCTTGTCGTTGCGCACCGCCTTGTCGAAATCGAAGCCATACTTCTTATCGACCTTCGGCGTGAACGGCGTATGTGGCTTCTTCGCGCCCTTCCAGGGCGAGCCCTCATAGTTCATGTGGCAGGCGTTGCAACGCTCAGCAAATTGGAATTCCTGCCCGGCATCGACCAGTTGCTGACGCGCGGCGGTCTGCTTCTTCTTCTCGAACGCCTGGCCCGCCTTGCGATGGACCAGCCGGTACTCCGAACCGGGGCCGTGGCAGGACTCGCAGCCGACGCTGACCAGGTACTTGCCTGGTTCCTTGGGATCGTAACCGCCTTCCTGGTTGAAGCCGGTCGAGTGGCAGCCGACGCAGTCCTGATCCTGCCTGTAGTCCTTGTTCGGATCGAGTTTTGCTTTTTTCTTGGCCTCGGCCTTGGCCTTGGGCGCGAGCGAATCTAGCGACTTGGCGTGAGCCGTCTTTTCCCAGGACTCCAACTGGCTGCGATGGCAAGAGCCGCACTTCTTGCGGCCTTCGTAAGCCGGCTCCGCGGCGGCGGTCCCGCTCAGAATGGCGAACAGCGCGGTTGTCGCGGCAAGCGCACGGGCGATGCGGTGAATCATGGGTTGTCCTCCACGCGGGATGTCCGTCAGTGGTCCCAATCTATTGACTGTTTGCACGAACAGGTAGAGCCAGCCGCACCCCGCATGCTGGTACCACCGCGATGAAAAGGAAGCAGCCCTGTCAGTCCTGAGTATCAGTGTGTTGATGGTCAGGGGTTTGGTCAGCCCAGCCGCGCGCCACCATCCACGTCCAGCACGGCGCCGGTCACATAGGAGCTGCGCACGAGAAACAGCACGGCCTCGGCGATGTCCTCGGCTGTGCCGTAGCGCTGCACCGGGAGCTTGGCCGCCGTCCCTTCCAGCATGCCCCGGCGCGCTTCCGGCGCCATCCAGTCGTAAGCGGGCGTGTCGACCAGACCCGGCGACAGCACATTGACCCGGCGCGGGGCGAGTTCCTTGGCCAAGGTCAGGCCCATGCGTTCGATCGCCCCGTTGACGGCCGCCAGACCCGCCGTCCCAGGCAGTGTGATGCGGGCCGCCGCCCCGCCCACCAGGACAATGGAACCCCGGTCGGCAAGGGTGGGCAAGGCCGCTTGCAGGGTGTCGAAATAGCCCCAGAATTTGCTGGCAAACGCTGCTTGCAAGGCGTCGCGCGAAAGTTCAGCGAACGCGCCCCAGGCCGCCGGCCCGGCACCGGCCAATAGGAGATGATCGAACGCACCGATTTGCGCGAAGGCGGCGGCGATGCCGGCCGGATCGCCATAATCGAGAATCTGCCCGGACGCCGCGCCGCCAATCCGGCCCAGCGCCTGGTCCACGCGCGCCCGAGTGCGTGCGGTAATGACAACGCTATAGGTTTCCCGGGTGAGTCGCTGGGCAGTAGCCAGACCGATGCCGGAACTGCCGCCGATGACAAGCACTTTTTCTTTTTTCATGGCCGCTGCCTTCACTTGCGCAGCAGCTTGAACGCATGATTGACGTTGAAGCCGTTGTTGAACAGGTGGGTGATCCACACCATCGCCAGCGGTTCCAGGTAGCGCGACTTGCCGATGTCGCCCAGATCGATGCTGGCCGGCCAGCCCAACTCGCGGATCAGGCCGTCGACCACCTCCTTGGCGGCCGCGTCGTTGCCGCAGATGAACATGTCGGGCTGGTCGCCGTTGAAGTCCGGTTCGACCATGTGCGGATGCCCGACGATATTGAAGGCCTTGACCACGCGCGCGGCCGGCAGCCAGCGTTGCACCTGCTCGCCGGCCGAATCCGTGTGGCCCACCGTCAGCACCGGCGGCTGTCCCTCCGCCTCGAAGCGCAGCGGATTGCTGGCATCGATCACCACCTTGCCGGCGAAGTTTTCCGTCCCCGCGAGCTTGAGCGCGTTCTCGACGTTGCCCCCGCCGATGGCGATCACGATCACCTCGCCGAAGCGCGCGGCGTCGGCGAAGCTGGCCGCCGTCACGCCGGCGCCGACTTTTCCAAGCAGTTCCTGAACCTTGGTGGCAGCCGGGTCGCGCGTGCCGATCACGACGCCATGGCCGCGCGCCGCGAAGCCGCCGGCCAGGGTGCGTCCCACATCGCCGGTACCGAGAATGCCGATTTTCATGATGCTTTCCTTTCATGAGTGTTGATGACGTGATGTCATCCTAGTCACCGATGGATTCGGGATAAATAGGTAACGGTTGCAAACACAATCCCGAAACTGGGACAATTCACCATGTTCGATGCTTCCAGCCTGCCCCTGTTCGTGGCCGTAGCCCGCGCCGGCAGCTTTACCGCCGCCGCGCGGAAATTGGCCGTGCCGACCACCACCTTGAGCCGTCGCATCCAGGAACTGGAAGAGGCGCTCGGCGCGCGCCTGCTCAATCGCACCACACGCAGCCTGTCGCTCACCGATGCCGGCGAGCGCTATCTGGCCGAGGTGGAACCCATTGTGGAGGCGGTCGAAGCGGCCAATCGTTCCATCGGCCAGTTGCGCCAGTCCGTCACCGGACGGCTGCGCCTGACCGCGCCGTATTTCCTCGGTGAGCTGTTTCTCGCCGACTGGGTGATCGATTTCCGGCAGGCGCATCCCCAAGTCACAGTGGAATTGCAACTCGACAACCACCTGCTGGACTTGCCCGCCAGCGGCGTCGATCTAGCGGTGAGAGCGGGGGTCATGGGGGATTCATCGCTGGTGGCGCGGCATCTGTTCGATGTCGAATGGCTGATTGTGGCCAGCCCCGCCTTTCTCTCCCGTGCCCCGGCCGTGGCGACCCCTGCCGACATGACCGATTTCTCTGCCATTACAACGGCGGTCGATCCCGGCCGCGTCACCTGGCACTTCGGTATGGGCGACCACGAAGTGAGACTGCATCCGAAGGTCGGCTTGCAGGTCAACGATCTGCGCATTGCGAGCAAGGCGGCCCGGGCCGGTTTGGGGGTTGCGCGCCTGCCTCGGCTGGCGGTGCAGGACGCGCTGGCGGCAGGCGACCTGGTGGAATTGCTGCCGACCTGGCGGCGCCCAGCGAATCCCGTGCAACTCGTCTATCACCGGCGCCGCTTGCTCACGGCGGCCCAGTCGGCCTTCATCGAATTCGCGCTGGCGCGCCAGGCGGGATCGGATCGCAAGTGACGCGGGGTTTGAGGATGCATCTTTTCGCTGCCCGGACAACCCGTCCTGTCGCCGCGAGGTGTATCAGTCAAACGGCTTCGTTTCGGGCCGCCGTCCATTCCCGGCAGATGCGCACGGTTTGCTCGGTGTCCAGCGGTTCGCCTGTCAGACCGCAGCGCGCGCCGTCCTCTTCGGCGAGAAAGTGGGCGCACTGCCTGCATACGCCAAACGCCCGTTGCCCGTTGAGCCGTTGCAGGGCGATCAGCATCTCGCGAAGCGCCTTGTCGAGTGTATTCGCATCGAGCGACAGCGAGTCGAGGACCTTCTCCACGCGCTCTGCCCAGCTCTCTTTCAGAACCGCCTCACCAGCCGACGTCAGCTTCAGATGCACGCGCTTGCCGTGGCGAGCGTCGGGCTCCTTCACCAGCAGCCCCTTGCGCTCCAGCACGGCAAGCGTCTGCGAAACCGTTCCCCGGGTGATGCCGAAATAGTCAGCAACGGCGATCGGCAGATCGCTGTAGCGGTTCGCCTGCGCCAGGTAATGCAGCACCTGCACGTGGATTGGCAGCAGCCCGTGGCGCGCGGCGTCTTCGCGCACAGACTGGTGAATCAGCGCGCCCAGGCGCTCGAGAAGCAGGGATGAGGCACTCATGCGGCTAATGTATCGCCTCGATGCATACCTTGACAAGGATTATGTTTCGACTCTAAACTTATAATGCATCGAGTCGATGCATCTTATTCAACCCCGAAATGAGGAGTACACCATGAAACGTCTGCTGACTGCACTGATGATCACCACCTCTGTCTCTCCCGTCCTGGCGGCGGAACCCGAGGTGGCATATCCGGCTGGCTATCGCGATTGGCATCACGTCAAGAGCATGGTCATCGACAAGGGCCATCCGCTGTTCGAATCCTTTGGCGGCATCCACCATCTGTATGCCAACAAGAAGGCGATGGAAGGCTACCGGGCGGGCAAGTTTCCGAATGGCGCGGTGATCGTGTTCGACCTGCTGGAGGCCAAGCAGGCCGATAACGCCGTGACCGAGGGTGCGCGCAAGGTCGTAGGCGTGATGCACAAGGACGCGAAGAAATTCGCCGCGACCGGTGGCTGGGGGTTCGAAGGGTTCGGCGGCGGCGACAAGACCAACCGCGTTGTCCGTGCCAATGCGGCGACCGCCTGCTTTGCCTGCCACACACCCCAGAAAGACCACGACTACGTGTTCAGCCGCCTGCGTGACTGAAGGAGAAATCATGCGCGAGCTTGCGATGGCGCCGGGCTGGCAAGCCAGCCAATGGTTCAACACCGAGCAGCCCTTGAGCCTCGCGCAACTGCGGGGAAAGGTCGTGCTGTTGCACGCCTTCCAGATGCTGTGTCCGGGCTGCGTCAGCCACGGCGTGCCGCAGGCCGAGCGCGTGCATCGCCAGTATGCGACCGAGGGCGTGGCCGTCGTCGGGCTGCACACCGTCTTCGAGCACCACGGGGCAATGACGCCCGTGGCGCTCGAAGCCTTCCTGCACGAGTACCGCGTGACGCATCCGGTGGGCGTGGACATGGCCGTGGCGGGCGATCCGATCCCGGCGACGATGCGCCGCTACGGCATGCAAGGTACGCCGACGCTGATCCTGATCGATCCTGCGGGTCGTCTGCGTTTGCAGGAATTCGGCCGGATCGACGACCTACATCTTGGAGTCCTGATTGGCCGATTGCTTATGGTGGATCGAGTTTTGCTGGAAACGTCGCAACCGACCGACCATAGCGGCGATCGTAGTGACGGGTGTGAAGAGCAAGGCTGCGCGGTGCGATGAAGAACTTGCTGTAGCTGCTCAATAACCGAAACCAGTTCCGGGCATTCAGCCGCCGGAAGGCTGCACGGGTGGAATCTTGTACACCCAGTAGCCGCCGTGCTGGTAGACGAGTCGCACGGCCTGAAGCTCGGCCGGCCTGGAAGTGGTGAGCGGCAGCATTTGCGCCAGCAGCGTGTTGCCGCTCTTCGCATCGGCCAGGAAGAAGGCGCGCACCTGGTCATCGGCAAGTTCATGCAGCGCATAGGCGGTGTATTTGTTGCTGTGCATCCATTGCTTCACAAAGCCGATCGGTCCATGCAGGTCACCCTTCACCGGGAAGTCCTTGTAGGCGACGCCGAGACGGTCGGGCCGCATCAGCCCGAGCTTGAAGAGGTCCGAGACGTGAACCGCGACATAAGCTTCGCGTCCGCCCGCTAGTTCGCGCAACGCGGCCACGCCCGCTTCCACCTCTCCGGTCAGCGCGTCGGCGAGGCGCTGCAATTTCCGCTGCTCCTCGGCATTCGCCGATGCGTTCCAGAACTCGCGCTCGTATTTCCCGATCGGCCCGCTACGCACCCGCCAGGCCGAGGGCGCGATGAAAGGCTCGCCCAGATGCGAGGCGAATAGGGTCTCGCTGCCGGAAAGAAGGCTGAGCTGGCCCGAGGTATCCCACCAGGCGAGCACGACAGCATCCTTTGGAGCGTGCTTGCCGATTGCCTTTGCCAGCGCAGCCAATTCGGAAGTCCTGGTGTCCAAGTAAATCGCCGGCTCGTCGCTACGGTTCTCCCAGCCGAGCATCACCGGCGCGGTGTCGCCGCGGCGCGCGACATGTGCCACGGCCACCGGTTGGTCCACTCCCTCGACGCGGAGCTCGTACTTGCCGATCTTCAGGTCCGGCCAGGATTCGAGCCCCAGCTTGGCGAACTTGTCGGCGCCACCCTCTTCCACCAACTGGTAGCGATAAGGGGGTGGGCCGGGATTCCACGCCGAGTAGGCGATCCAGCCGAGGAGCAGCAGCCCTCCCGTCACCAGGAACAGTCCCAGAAACGGGAGGAGCTTGTTCGCGGGCCGCGCGAGCACTGCTTCCATGTCTTCCGGCCCGCGCCCCGCGTTAGCGATCACTCTTCTCGCGCCTGCGCCAGCCCACCAGCGCCACGCCACCGGCCAGCAGCAGAGCACCGCCGAGACCGCCGAGCGACACCCGGCTGCTCGAGTTGTCGGGATCGAGCAGGCTGACGCGCTTCGTCTCAAGCTTGGCCACGCGATCCTTCAGTGCCGCCATCTCACGGATCTTGGTGTCCTCGCTCATGATCTTGGAATAGGCGCGGTTGAGCGGCTCCCAGCCCTCGGTATAGGTCCACCCGCCCGGATTGACGTGGGCCATGCCGACATGCAGCTTGGCCAGGTCGTTCTCGCCCATCTCGATGGCTTCGAACTCGATCGACGACGGATTGTTGGCCTTGGTCCAGAACAACTGGAAGAACTGGGCTATCCCGTCCTTGTCGGGCGGCGGGGGCGCCGGCCGGTTGGTGGTCTGCCCCGGCAGCAGCTTGTCCGCAGCAAGCTTCTCCACGACCTTGTGCGCCTCCTGGTACTTGGCGAGCCCTTGCAGCGTGCCCTTGTCCATCATGTCCAGATAGGAGCGGGCGAGGCTCTCGCTGTGGCACTGGGTGCAGGTCTTCACCCAGGCTTCCAGACGCTTCTCGGACCAATCACCCTTGATGTTCTCGGCGATGCCGGGCACCGAGGGGTAGTTGGCCCAGCGCACCTTGCGCACCATGTTGTGGCTGAACTTGCCTTGATATTCCATGTGGCAGCTCTGGCAGGTCGGGGCGGTCTGGCCGCCCTTGGAGAAGGCGTCCTTCAACTGCACATCCCAGTTCCACTTGCCGCCCATGATCTCGACCACCTTGCCGTGCTTGGAGAGCGTGTAGGCTTCCCAGTTGTTGTGGTCGACGCCGTTGTGGCAGGTGGCGCAGGCCTGCGGCTTGCGCGACTCGACCACCGAGAACTCGTGGCGGGTGTGGCAGGTGTCGCACTTGTTCTGGTTCTGGTGGCAGGTGGTGCAGCCTTCGGCGATCTCGCGCTGCGGCATGCCGGCCCAGATCGTGGTCTCGACGTTGGCCTTGTAGTCCAGCGCGTGCGACGGGCGGCCCTTCGGCCACTGATCCTTCGGCCAGGTGATGGTGTCGCGCTCGGACTCCCGCTCGCCGAATTCCTGTAAGTGGCAGGTGGCGCAGACATCGGCGGTGGGCATGCGCAGGTCGGCCCGGTGATCGGCGCTCTTCTTGGTGTTGATGTCGACGTGGCAGTCGATGCAGCCGACTTCTTTGAGTTGCTCGCTCGCGCCAAGCTTGCCAAGCGAGCGCAGATTCTTCTCGACTTCCTCGAGCTTCGCCTTCTTGTAGTAGGTCGGGTCCTTGGCAGACAGCTTGCGGATCTGCTCCAGATTGGAGTGCGTGCTTTTCTTCCAGGCGTTCACCCAGACCGGCGACTCGTCGGTGTGGCACTTGACGCACTCCTGGCGCGTGGCGACTTCCTTGACCGTCGAAGGCGGCTTGTAGGAGGAGGCTGGATCGAGGTACTTGCTGAAAGCGATCGGCTCCCAGTACTTGGCGTGCGTGCCGCGCCCGGCGCCTTCGGCCGGATCCTTGTAGCGCTTCACCAGCGCTTCATAGAGTTGCTTCGACGTTGCCGACTTGTCCAGCTTCAGCGCGTCGTAGGTTTCCTTCGGGATGTCCGCGCACACCGTCGCCGCCAGCAGCAGGCCGCAGGCGAGCATGATGAATTTCAGCCGCAGTTTGACGTCCATGGGGCCTCCTCCCTGTTGGTGCACGGAAAATGGAATTTCGTGCCTGCACATCTTCAGGCCGCCAACCACAAGGAGAAAAGGACCACCCCGGAAACATCCAATGGTGCCAATGGTGCCAGTCCGTGCCCGCCGTCGCACCAAACGTAGTACCAGCTTCGTTCCCGGCACTGGCGCCATGAGAATTCGTGGGCCGTGGCCGCCGCCGTTCGCGCGAAACCCGGTAGTCGCGCCAATGCTGGCGCTCCCGCGCAGGCCCCGCTAACGGCGCCACCACCCTCCGCGCCGTCACCGCTTCAGTTCCGGTGGGCGCGGATGCGCAAGTGAGCGTCCACTAAAGCGCCGTGAAATCATGCCGTAACACCCTCTGTGCCGCGCCATGTCGGCGTGGCGGGGAATTCGGGAAAACAGGGGGCGCAAATGGATCCTGGAATCGGGAGGAAGGCGGGGCACCGGCCCGTCTTCCCGTCTTTCGGCGCGGGCCGCCCGATGGCGACATCGAGCGCCGGCAGGCTGGTCTGGTCGGCGATGCGCAGACCCGCCGCCGCGTCAGCGGCGAAATCATGCATGACATCTCCGCACCCATGCGTGTGTGCCTCCGCCAGCGGGGCGGCTTGCGCACCGGCCATGGGGCGGTGTGAAAGGCACCTGGAGCCATGACACCCACGACCCTCGTTACCCCGGCGATCCGCCTCATGGACCGCCTTCCCTACACCGCGAAATTCGCCATCAACGGCGGGCTGGCCATGCTGGTGGTGGGCTTCCTGCTCACCCTCGTGATCACCGGCCACCCGCAGCAGACGGACGACCTGGTCCTGGGCACAACGCTCGCAGCCCTCGCGGTGCTGGGTTACCTGTGCCTCGGTGCCTACTTCTCCATGATGAAGGCCATCCGCCAGGTGGTGGACGGGGCGCGGCAGCTTGCCGCGGGGGATCTCACCACCCGCATCGACCCGGACGCCCACGACGAGCTGGGCGAAATCGGCCGCGCCTTCAACGGCATTGCCGCCTCCCTGGCCGAGCTGATCCGCGGCGTGCAGGACGGCGCCCTGCAGGTGCACGGGGCCACCGACGCCGTGGCCGGCAGCACGCGCCGCATCGCCGACAGCAGCGGTTCGCAGAGCGAGGCGGCCGGTGCCATGGCGGCGGCGGTGGAGCAGGTGAGCGTGAGCATCACCAGCGTGGCCGACAGCGCCACCGAGATCGACGAGCAGGCCCGGGGCAGCCTGGAGCACACGCGGCGGGGCAACGAGAACCTGAGCGTGCTCATCGGCGAGATCGACCAGGTCTCCGACGCGGTGCGCGACATTGCCGGCACGGTGGGGGAGTTCGTCGCCAGCATGCGGGCCATCACCGACATGACGCGCCAGGTGCGCGACATCGCCGACCAGACCAACCTGCTGGCGCTCAATGCCGCCATCGAGGCGGCGCGCGCCGGCGAGCAGGGCCGCGGCTTTGCGGTGGTGGCCGACGAGGTGCGCAAGCTGGCCGAGAAGTCCGCCCACTCGGCGAGCCGCATCGACGATCCGGCATGGCCTGGGCACCCTGGAGTCCAGCCAGGGCCACGTCGAGGAACTGGCGCACGTGTTGTCGGAAGCCACCCGCTCGGTGTCGCGCACCAGCGACGGCATGAACCACATCGCCCTGTCGGTGCGCGAGCAGACCGCGGCCGCCGAGGAGATCGCCCGCAACGTGGAGCAGGTGGCCCGCATGGCCGGGGAAACGAGCGCGGCCATCGGCGCCACCGCCGGCAATGCCGCGGAACTCACCCGGCTCGCCGACGGGCTGCAGGCGCTGGTGGGACGGTTCCGGGTGTGAGTTCAACCGAACCTCTTTTGACGCAGAGAACGCGGAGAAAACCAATGAGAACACGGAGCGCTACGAGGCAAGTCCCATTCCTCGCACGGGTGAATGTCCGTTCTTGCTCTGCGGCCTCGGTGTCTCTGCGACCTCTGCGTTGAAAGAGGTTCAAGGTTCAAGGCCGACGAGTGCCGGCCGTAAACCGAGCAAATGGAGCGACTCCGCCGGCGTCATGCCGCAGCGGGCGACAGGGGAACCGAAATGTCCGAACTGCTGAAGAACATCGATGCGCGTACCCGCCTGGCGGGCACCAACAAGCTCGAAATCCTGCTGTTCTCGCTCGGCGAAGACGAACGCACCGGCCGGCGCGAGACCTACGGCATCAATGTCTTCAAGGTGCGCGAGGTGATGCGCACGCCGCAGGTGACCGTCGCGCCGGACATGCCCATCGCCGTGGAGGGAATGGTTTCCCTGCGCGGGGCGCTGGTGCCGGTGGTGGATCTGGGCAGGTTCGCCAGCATCTCCTCCCACGGCAGGCGCGAGATCATGATCGTCACCGAGTACAACGGCCACACCCAGGGCTTCCTGGTGGAAAACGTGGACACCATCCTGCGCCTGGACTGGACGCGCATGCGCGTGCCCCCCGACATGCTGGCGGCACGCACCGGCGGGCTGGTCACGGCGGTGACCGAGCTCCAGGACGGGCGCCTGGTGATGATGCTGGACGTGGAACGGGTGCTGGCCGAGACGGCCGGCAGCGAAAACGACCTGGCGTACCAGAGCATCCGCCCGCTGGAGCGCAGCGACCTGATGGTGGTGTTTGCCGACGACTCCTCGGTGGCGCGCAAGCAGATCCGCCGCACCCTGGAGGCGATGCAGGTGAACTACCTGGAGGCCGCCAACGGCCGCCAGGCCTGGGAGTCGCTCGCGCGCCTCGCCGCCCATGCGAAATCCACGGGACGCAAGGTGCGCGACCTGGTGAGCGCGGTGCTGACGGACATCGAGATGCCGGAGATGGACGGCTACATGCTCACCAAGCAGATCAAGAGCGACACGCGCTTCGCCGGCGTGCCGGTGATCATGCATTCGTCCCTGTCGGGGCAATCCAATCGCCAGCTCGGGGAGTCCGTGGGGGTGGATTGCTACGTGCCCAAGTTCGAACCGCATCGCCTGTGCGAAACCCTCACCGCGCTGCTGCACGAGCATTCGCCGCAGCCTGCCTGATTCTTGACCGACCCCCGTGACGGAGCTGGAACCAACATGTCGGACATGAGCGACAACCTGTTTGCAGCCGTGGATGCCCGCACCCGGCTCGCAGGCTCCAACTGCATGGAGATCCTGCTGTTCTCGCTGGGCACCCGGGAGACTTTCGGCATCAACGTGTTCAAGGTGCGGGAGGTGAGTACCACGCCCAAGATCACCCGTGCGCCCAACATGCCGCCCGGCGTCGAAGGGCTCATCAGCCTGCGCGGCCATGTCATTCCGGTGCTTTCCCTGACCAAGGTGATGGGCCTGGGCGTTGCCGATGCCGGAGCCGAAGAGTCGATGCTGGTGGCTGAATTCAGCAAGCGCACCCTCGGCTTCCTGGTGCGCGAGGTGGACCGCATCATCCGCGTGGACTGGGAGGCGGTGCGCTCGCCGGAAGGCGCGCTGGGGGGTGGGCAGGGCTTCATCACCGCCATCACCGACCTGCCCGACGGGCGGCTTGTGTCGATCCTCGACGTGGAGAGCATCCTCGCCAAGACCTTCGGCGAACCGCCCGTCAAGGAGGTGGAACGCGACGAGAACTGTACCGATTCCAAGGTCTTCTTCGTCGATGATTCGGCGGTGGCGCGCAGGAAGATCGCCGAGGTCCTGGACCGCATCGGCGTTCATCACCGCCACGCCCTGAACGGGCGCGAGGCGTGGAACCGGCTGCTGGTCATGGCCAACCACGCCGAGCAATGCGGCCACAAGGTTTGCGAGGACATCGACTGCATCCTGCTCGACGCCGAGATGCCGGAGATGGACGGCTACGTCCTGACCCGCCACATCCGCGACGACGCCCGCTTCGAAGGCATTCCCATCGTCATGCACTCGTCGCTGTCCTCCCAGGCCAACCGCGCCATGGGGCGCAGCGTGGGCGTGGACGCCTATGTCGCCAAATTCGACGCGCGGGGACTGGCCGATACCTTGCGCCCCTACATCGCGAAGCATCGCCAGTAAGACCCCGCGAATCCAAGACAGGAGGTTGCCGTGAGCGATCCGAAGCTGAAATTCCTTGTGGTTGACGATTTTTCCACCATGCGCCGCATCGTGCGCAACCTGCTCAAGGAACTGGGCTTCCTCAACGTGGACGAGGCCGAGGACGGCGCCGTGGCGCTGCACAAGCTGAACAACGGCGCCTACGACTTCGTCATCTCGGACTGGAACATGCCCAACATGGACGGCCTGACCCTGCTGCAGAAGATCCGCGCCACCCCGGGCCTGGCCCATCTGCCGGTGCTCATGATCACGGCCGAGGCCAAGCGCGAGAACATCATCGCCGCCGCCCAGGCCGGCGCCAGCGGCTACATCGTCAAGCCCTTCACGGCGGCGACGCTGAGCGAGAAGCTGATGCGCATCTTCGAGAAGATGGAAAGCAGGGCAGTCGCCTGACGGCGCGGGTTGCCGGACCAGAACGCTCAAGGGAGACGTGCATGAGCAAGGGAGCCAGATTTGACAAGGGCGCGGACAGCGCCGACCTGCAAAGGCTGTTTGACAGTCTCGCAGGCGGCACCACGGCCCTCGCGAAGGGCAGGGAGCCGGGAGGCGCTGCCGACGACAGTGACACGGTGGCGCTGCAGGCGCTGTTCGACCAGGTGGCCGGCGCGGGTGCCCGTCCGCCGTTGCGCGCGGTGTCGGGCGCAATCGGGCCGAGAGCGGGGGCACAAAGCGATGTCGCCGACTCCGATGACCTCCAGGCGCTGTTCGACGCCGTGTCGTGCGAATACGGTGAATTCGCCGCCTGCGACGACGCCGCCCCGGCCGGGGCCGGTGGCGAGGCGCAATCCCGGGTGTCCGATCCCGGTTACGAGGCGGTGATCAACCGTATTGGCCACATGACCCGTCAACTGCACGATACCCTGCGCGAGCTCGGCTACGACCGCAAGCTGGAAGAGTCCGCCCGGGCGATCCCCGATGCCTGCGAGCGCCTGTCCTACATCGCCCAGATGACCGAGCAGGCGGCCAGCCGCGTGCTCAACGCGGTGGACGAGGCCAAGCCGCTCCAGGACGCCACCCGCGATGCCGCCCTGGCGCTGGGCGAACGGTGGGACGGCCTGTTCCAGGCCAACCTCTCGGTGCAGGATTTCCGCACCCTGGCCGCCGACACGCGCCGCTTCCTCGACCAGACGGTGGGCCATGCCAGCATCAGCGGCGCGCTGCTCACCGACATCATGATGGCCCAGGACTACCAGGACCTGACCGGACAGGTGATCAAGAGGGTGGTGGAGGTGGTACAGCGCACCGAGACCGAGTTGCTGCAACTGCTGATCGAGGCCATGCCGCCGCAGCGGCGCCCCGACGGCGTCGGCGGCCTGCTCAACGGTCCGGTCATCAACGCCGCCGGACGCAGCGACGTGGTCGCCAACCAGAGCCAGGTGGACGAACTGCTCGAAAGCCTGGGTTTCTGACGAGGTCAAGAACATGAGTGATTTCCATGGCATGGAAGACGTGCTGCAGGACTTCCTGGTGGAAGCCGGGGAACTGCTGGCCAGTGTGGACAACAAGCTGGTGGAACTGGAGCGCTCCCCGCGCGATCGCGGGCTGCTCAACGAGATCTTCCGCGGCTTCCACACCATCAAGGGCGGGGGCGGATTTCTCAATGCCACCGAACTGGTGACGCTGTGCCATCTCACGGAGAACCTGTTCGACAGGCTGCGCAACGGCGAGCTGACGGTGACGAGTGCCTCGATGGACGTCATCCTTGCCGCCACGGGCACGGTGCGGGAAATGTTCGGCGCGCTCGAAATGGGCCTGCAGCCGCATCCCGCGCCACCGCACGTGCTGGCGCAGCTCCGGTCGGCGATCGCCGGGGACCTGCCGGCTGCCACGTCCGCCCCTGCGGGCGTCACGATGATGCCGCCCACATCGGGCGTCGCAGCGGCGGCGGCAACGGCAGGCCCCTCCGGCGTCTCCCCGGACTGGGAGGCGCTGTACCAGGCGGTGACGGGCACGCCCGCGGCGGCGGCCGCGGCACCGGCGCACGAGGCGCCGCCCCCGGCGCGCGACTCCGTCCCCGCGTCCGGCGCGGCTTCTTCGCCCCCTGGCGAGCATGCCAACCTGCCTCCCGCGCGGCGCACCACGGACAGCCTCCACAATTTCGGCGGCGGGGGCCGGCGCGAGGGCGAACGCTCCCACGACACGGCCATCCGCGTGGACATCTCGCGCCTCGACCAGGTGCTCAACCTTTCCGGCGAGATCGGCCTGACCAAGAACCGCCTGACCAGCCTGCGCACCCAGATCCTCGGCGGCGACCACGACAACGAAACCCTGCACGCCCTGGACGTGGCGGTGAGCCAGCTCGACCTGCTGGTGAGCGACCTGCAGAACGCCGTGATGAAGACCCGCATGCAGCCCGTGGGCCGCCTGTTCCAGAAATACCCGCGCATCGCCCGCGACCTGGCGCGCAGCCTGGGCAAGGACGTGGAGCTGGTGCTGGCCGGCGAGGAGACGGAGGTGGACAAGACCATGATCGAGGATCTGGCCGACCCCATCATCCATCTCGTGCGCAACGCCGTGGACCACGGCGTGGAGACGCAGCAGGAGCGCGCCGCCAGCGGCAAGCCGGCCAAGTCCCAGGTGCTGCTGGAAGCGCGCCAGGAGGGCGACCACATCGTCATCACCATCGCCGACGACGGCCGCGGCATGGACGCCGAGAGGCTGCGCGCCAAGGCGCTGCAGAAGGGCCTGATCAGCGACGAGGAGGCCAACGCCCTGGACGAGCGCCAGAGCTTCAACCTCATCTTCATGGCCGGCTTCACCACCAAGGACGAAGTGTCCGACGTGTCCGGCCGCGGCGTGGGGATGGACGTGGTGCGCACCAACATCCAGAAGCTCAACGGCACCATCGAGGTGCGCTCCGTGCCCGGCAAGGGATCGACCTTCCTGATTTCGCTGCCGCTGACTCTGGCCATCGCGCCGGTGCTCATCGTGCGCCTGGGCGAGCAGCCCTTCGCCGTGCCGCTGTCGCTGGTGCGGGAGATCCTGCCGATCAAGGCCTCGGAGATCCAGGAGATCGGCGGACGCGCCACCATGGTGGTGCGCGGCGAGGTGCTGCCGGTGGTGCTGCTGAACCTGTTGCTGGGCTGGCCCCAGGAGCGCGTGCCGGCCTTTGGCGTGGTGATGCAGATGGCCGAGATCAGCTTCATCCTGGCGGTGGACAGCTTCGCCGGCCGCGACGATGCGGTGATCAAGTCGCTGGAGGACTTCCGGCCCAGGGGCGTGGCTGGCGTGACCACGCCGGGGGGCGAGCGCTTCGGCGTGCCGCGCAGCATGATGCTCGAACAATTCGCCATGGCGGCATGATGACGACCCCCACGCTTCGCTGCCCCCCGGGGGGGTGGCACGCCGCCTTGGGGCGGCCCGGCGGCGGCGTGAGCCACCCCGACAGATCCCCGCAGCAACACGGAACCCACTGGTGAACGCGCTGGCCACACCCCTCGCCCTGGAGCCGCTGGAACCGGCGCGGCGCACCGATCGTGCGGTGTCGCTCAACTACCGCTGGCCGACGCCGCCGTATTCGATCTACGGCGACGACCTGGAGCAGGTGGGGCCGGAGGACTGCGAGTTCGTGTCGCGCTCCGGACGCCGCCTGGCCGGGCGCATGACCCTGTTTCTGCCCGAGCAGGGCGCCTTCGAATTCCAGCTTCCCAAGGCCTCCACCGCCCACTCCATCGAGTTCGCCCAGATCCGCATGCTGCGGCTGAAGCGCCCGCTGGAGCTCAAGGCCGACGGGATTGCGCTGGAAACGCTCGACAGCGCCTTGAGCGCGGCACCGGACCGGCAGAAGTTCGAACTGGAGTTCACCGACGGCGAGAAGCTCTCCGGCTGCACCCTGGGGCACGTGAAGGAACCCTTCGGGCTGTTCCTCTTCCTGGACGAGGGAGACCCCACGGCGCCGCCCAGGCAGGTGACCCGCATCTTCGTGCCGCAACGGGCCGTCGCCGCTTTCAACGTCGGCGAGTTCATCGGCCAGTTGCTGGTGCGCGACCAGGTGTGCACGCCGGAGCAGGTGGATGCGGCGCTGTCCCGCCAGCGCGAACTGCGCCGGCAGCGCATCGGCGACTACCTGCTGGCCAACCACATCGTCAACGAAGAGCAACTGGCGGCCGCCATCAAGCGCCAGGAGTCCATGCCGGTGATGCGCCTGGGCGAGGCCCTGGTGGAAATGGGCATGCTCACCGTCACGCAACTGGAGGACGCGCTCACCCATCAGCGCGAGAACCGCTCCAAGCTGCTGGGCGCCATCCTGGTGGAGATGGGCTTCATCTCGCAGGACCAGTTGCGCCATGCCCTGGCGGTGAAGCTGGGCTTTCCGGTGGTGGACATCTCGCGCTTCCCGGTGGACGCCAACGCCCTGCGCCAGGTGCCGGCGCGCCTGGCGGGCCGGCTCAAGCTGCTGCCCATCCTGCTGAGCGATACCATGCTCGTCGTGGCGCTGGACGATCCGTTGCACTCCGAGCGCCTCAACCAGGTTCGCTTCCTCACCCAGAACAAGGTGGTCCCGGTCATTGCCGTGGGCGAGTCCATCGACAAGGCCATCGAGCGCTGGTACCACAAGCTGGGCATGGATACGCTGGAGGCGGCCCCCGAGTCATCCAAGACCGACCTGTGCTTCGACGACGCGCTGAACTTCCTGCCCAACGCGGCCCGTACCGACATCGCGGAACTGGCCAGCGCCCTGGATGCCGAGCGTCCCACCGGCGACGAAGAAGACAACCACATCCAGGAGGCCGACAACACCCTGGTGCGGCTGGTCAACACCATGATCCTGGATGCCTACAAGCAGGGCATCTCCGACATCCATATCGAGAGCTACCCCGGCAAGCAGAAGATGCGCATCCGCTTCCGCCGCGACGGCACGCTGCAGCCCTACCTGGAGCTGCCGGCGTCCTATCGCAAGGCGGTGATCGCGCGCATCAAGATCATGGCCGACCTGGACATCTCGGAGCGGCGCAAGCCCCAGGACGGCAAGATCGACTTCGCGCGCTTCGGCCCGGCGCGCATCGAACTGCGGGTGGCCACCATTCCCACCAACGCCGGCCTCGAAGACGCGGTGATGCGGATTCTCGCCTCCGCCAGGCCGGTGCCGCTGGAAGAGCTGGGACTGTCCGACTACAACCGCGACAACCTCAAGCGGATCATGACCAAGTCCTACGGCCTGTTCCTCATCTGCGGTCCCACGGGTTCGGGCAAGACCACCACGCTGCACTCGGCGATGTCCTACATCAACGTGCCCGAGCGCAAGATCTGGACCGCCGAGGACCCGGTGGAAATCACCCAGCCGGGACTGCGCCAGGTGCAGGTCAATCCCAAGATCGGCTGGACCTTCGCCGGGGCACTGCGCGCCTTCCTGCGCGCCGACCCCGACGTGATCATGGTGGGCGAGATGCGCGACACCGAGACCGCGCGCATCGGCGTGGAGGCCTCGCTGACCGGCCACCTGGTGCTGTCCACCCTGCACACCAACAGCGCCCCCGAGAGCGTGACCCGCCTGCTGGACATGGGGCTGGACCCCTTCAACTTCGCCGACGCGCTGCTGGGCGTGCTGGCCCAGCGCCTGGCCAAGCGCCTTTGCACCAAGTGCCGGGCCGAACACGTGGCCAGCGATGCGGAACTGGACGAACTGCTCAGCGAATACCTCTTCAACATGCCACCCAACGCCCCCATCCACCGCGATGAGGTGCTGGCCGAGTGGAAGCGGCGCCATGCCCGCGAGGGCGGCCATCTCTATCTTTACGCCAGCGAAGGCTGTTCCGAGTGCGGCGGCACCGGTTACCGCGGGCGCCTGGGCCTGCATGAACTGCTGGCCAGTTCCCTCGAGATCAAGCGGCTGGTGCAGACCCGCGCGCCGGTGGAAGACATCCAGCGCACCGCCCTGGTCCAGGGCATGCGCACACTCAAGCAGGACGGCATCGAGAAGACCCTGCAGGGCCATACCGACCTCGCCCAGGTGCGCGCCGTGACCAACTGAGGGGCCGTGCCCGGCCTCCCATCCGGGGCACCTTCACCTTTAATGCATTCTGCATCGCGCCGTGAGTTCCTGCCTTGTGGCGCGGGCGCGAAGCCCCTAGCATTGCGGCAATACGTGATGAGGAGCGCGCAATGCCGCAAGTGTCCCCGATGTTCGATTTCGATGGCTGGAGCAGGCTCGCCCAGGGCAATCCCGAGGCGTTCTTTGCCGAGCGCCGCCGGGTCATCGAGCGATTCATCGACAGCCATCCCCACCAGCGCGAGCAACTGCTTGCCCTGCAGGGGCGCATCGACGTGCTGCGGGTGGTGGCCGGTTCGCCGGAAAACGCCGCGCGCGTGCTGTGCGCCCAGATGGGCGAACGCCTCCAGGCGCTGGCGGGCCACCTGCGCGCCCTGCGCAGGGAAAGCGCCTTCATCGGCCAGTTGCCGCAGGGCAACTGAGGCCGGCTCCGCGCGCTCTGGATCCGCGCCGGCCGGGCGGAGCGGGGGCGGATAACCCTAAAGGAGTAGTCCGCCGGCGCCGTTAGTTCGGGCATCCGGTTCAATCCGATGCGCACCGCCACCCACCGCTCGAAAAGCTGAACGAGCACCCCGCAAGGGTGCGCCCTGCGGGCAAGCGCCCGCCCGACAACGCCCCCTGTCCGCCGGTCCACCGTCGGGAAATAGGCGCGAATTCCCCGCCTATTCCACCCGGTGCCCCTTTCCAGCCCCGCCCATAATCGGTTCGCCCCAGTCGCGGGAGCTGTCCACCTTTTTCGTGCTCGCCACGGGGACGGCCGGGCTGTACATGAGCGGTTCCTGGCTGGCGAACCACAGCGCCGGCATCGTGCGCGGCGGGCTGACCTTCGGGCGCGACCAGGCCTTCGACGGCGCCCGCATGATGACCTCGCTGATGGACCTGGCGGGTGAGGGGCTGCTGGCGGTGGCCCCGCTGCTGGCGCTCACCGCCATCGGCGCCGTGGCCGCACCGGTGCTCCTGGGCGGCGTGATGTTCGCGCCCAAGGCGCTGGAGGCGGACTTCTCCCGCCTCAGTCCCGCTGCCGGAATCGGCCGCATCTTCTCCGTGGCCAGCGTCGCGGAACTGGTCAAGTCCATCCTCAAGACGCTGCTCATCGGCGTGGTGGCGTGGTGGGTGGTGGCCCACCAGCAGGACGCCCTGTTCGCGCTGTTCGGCCAGCCGCTGGTGGAGGGCATGTCGGCCTTCACCCGCCTGCTGCTGGTGAGCATCCTCATGCTAGTGGGCGGCATCGCCGTCATCGCCGCCATGGACGTGCCCTTCCAGCTCTGGCACTACCACAGCAGGATGCGCATGACGAAGGAGGAGGCGCGCCAGGAAGCCAAGGAAGCCGAGGGCGACCCCCACATCAAGGGCCGCATCCGCGCCCAGCAGCGCGAGATGGCGCGTCGCCGCATGATGTCCGAGGTGCCGAAGGCCGACGTGGTGGTGACCAACCCGACCCACTTTGCCGTGGCGCTGAAGTACGACGGCGAAGCCATGGCCGCGCCGCGGGTGGTGGCCAAGGGCGTGGGGCTGGTGGCGCAACGCATCCGCGAGATCGCCGAAGAGCACGCCGTGCCGCGCCTCGAACTGCCGCCCCTGGCCCGTGCCCTCTACCACCACACCGATCTGGGGGCGGAAATCCCCGCCGCCCTCTACACGGCCGTCGCCGAGGTGATGGCCTACATCTACCAGCTCAACCAGCACTTCACCGCGGGTGCGCCGAAGCCGCAGGCACCGGCCCATGTCGTGGTGCCGGCGGGCCTGGACCCGGGCACCCACTGAGGCCGGGCCGCGATCATGAACGCCACCCTCAGCGTCCAGAACGTCTTTGCCCGCGCCAACGTGCGCGGCCTGGCGGCACCGGTGCTCATCATCCTCATCCTGGCGATGATGGTGCTGCCGCTGCCGGCCTTCGCCCTGGACGTGCTGTTCACCTTCAACATCGCCCTGTCGGTGATGGTGATGCTGGTGGCCATGTACACCATGAAGCCGCTGGAGTTCTCCGTCTTCCCCACGGTGCTGCTGATCACCACGCTGCTGCGCCTGTCGCTCAACGTCGCCTCCACCCGCGTGGTGCTGATGCACGGCCACACCGGCCCCGACGCCGCCGGCAAGGTGATCGAGGCCTTCGGCCACTTCCTGGTAGGCGGCAACTACGCCGTGGGCCTGGTGGTGTTCGCCATCCTGATGGTGATCAACTTCGTCGTCATCACCAAGGGCGCCGGGCGCATTGCCGAGGTGAGCGCGCGCTTCACCCTGGACGCCATGCCCGGCAAGCAGATGGCCATCGACGCCGACCTCAACGCCGGCCTCGTCGGTGAGGAAGAGGCGCGCCGGCGCCGCACCGAGATCGCCCAGGAAGCCGACTTCTACGGCTCCATGGACGGCGCCTCGAAGTTCGTGCGCGGCGACGCCGTGGCCGGCATCATCATCCTGTTCATCAACGTCATCGGCGGGCTGGTGGTGGGCGTGCTGCAGCACGACATGGAGTTCGCCCAGGCCGGCAAGAACTACACCCTGCTGGCCATCGGCGACGGCCTGGTGGCGCAGATCCCCTCGCTGATCATCTCCGTGGCCGCCGGCCTGGTGGTGAGCCGCGTGGCCACCGACCAGGACATCGGCCAGCAGATGATGGGCCAGGTGCTGGGCAAGCCCCAGGTGCTGGTGATCACCGCCGTCATCCTCGGCGTGCTGGGGCTGATTCCCGGCATGCCCAACCTGGTGTTCCTGTCCCTGGCAGGCGCCATCGGCTGGCTGGCCCATCGCCTGATGCGCGCCAGTGCCGCCCCCGGGGCCGCCGCCGGCCGCGCCGACGGGCAGGCCGAGACAGCCGCCACCGCCACCCCGGCCGCGTCCGAAAACGTCGAGGCAAGCTGGTCCGACGTATCGATGGTGGACGTGCTGGGCCTGGAAGTGGGCTACCGCCTCATCCCGCTGGTGGACCGCGGCCAGGACGGCGAGCTGCTGCGGCGCATCCGCGGCCTGCGCAAGAAGTTCGCCCAGGACGTGGGCTTCCTGTGCGCGCCGGTGCACATCCGCGACAACCTGGAACTCAAGCCCTCGGCCTACCGCATCACGCTGAAGGGCGTGGAGATCGGCAGCGGCGAGGCCTTCCCCGGCCAGTTCCTGGCCATCAACCCCGGTCGCGCCGCCGGCACCCTGCCCGGGCGCGAGACCCGCGACCCGGCCTTCGGCCTGCCGGCGGTGTGGGTGGACACCGGCCACCGCGACCGCGCCCACGCCCTGGGCTACACCGTGGTGGATGCCAGCACCGTGGTCGCGACCCACATCAACCACGTCATCGTCGATCACGCCGCCGAGTTGCTGGGCCGCCAGGAAACCCAGGCGCTGCTGGAGCACATCGGCCGCGAATCGCCCAGACTGCTCGAAGACCTGGTGCCCAAGACGCTGTCGCTGTCGGTGCTGCAGCGCGTGCTGCAGTTGCTGCTGGAGGAGGGCGTGACCATCCGCGACATGCGCACCATCGGCGAATGCCTGGCCGACCACGGCGGCCGCCTGCAGGACCCGCTGGATCTCACCGCCCAGGTGCGCATCGCCCTGGGTCGCGCCATCGTCCAGGAGATCTTCCCGTCCAATGCCGAGATGCAGGTCATGGCGCTGGTCCCGGAACTGGAACGCATGCTCGGCCAGGCCTTCGCCGCCGGCGGCGACGGTGCCGGCATCGAGCCGGGCCTGGCCGACACGCTGCTGCGCGAGACCGCCGCCTGCGCCCGCCGCCAGGAAGAGATGGGCCTGCCGGCGGTGCTGCTGGTGCCCGGCAACCTGCGCTGGGTGATGTCGCGCTTCCTGCGCCGTGCCTGGCAGCAACTGCGGGTGATCGCCAATGGCGAGGTGCCCGAATCCCGCACCATCAAGGTGACTTCCATCATCGGGGCTAGATCATGAACGTGCGACGCTTCTTCGCGCCCACCGCCCGCGAGGCGCTGCGCAAGCTCAAGGACGAGCTGGGCGCCGACGCCATCGTGCTCGCCAACCGCAGCGTGGACGGCGGCGTGGAAATCGTCGCCCTGCCGCCCGACGGCCTGGCGCTGGAGAGCGGCGCGGGCAACACGCCCGGCGCCCAGCCCTGGGATCGCCCGGCGTCGTTCGCCGCCGCCCCGGGACGCAATCGCGAGCCGGCCGCACCCTCGCGCGCCGCCCCCGCCAACCCCCCCCGCGCCAGCGCCGCCGCCCAGGACCGTCCTTGCGGCGAGGAGGACTTCACCGTCAGCCTGTCTGCGGCGGTGCGCGGGCGGCAGCAGCCGGCGCCGGCCGCGCCGTGGAAGCCTTTCACGCCGCCGCGGGTGAACCTGGACGACATGCCGGCCCCCCAGCCTGCGCCACGCGCCGCCGCGCCGGCCGCCGCACGGCGTGACGATCCCTTCGCCGCACGGCGTGACGATCCCTTCGCCGCGCCTGCCGCATCCCCACGAGGCGAACGCCAAGCCCCCCGCGGGGATTTCCAAGCCGCCGCACCGCAAGCCAGCGCGCCGGCGCGAGCCCGGGTTGCTCCCCAGGGTTTCGCCGACGCCTACGCTTGCGGTGCGGATCTCGGCCTGGGCGGCGGTCTTGCCGACTCCTTCGCCGCCCCGCGTCCCGACAGCATCGGCGGCGCCGCCGCAGCGCCACCGCCCGGCCGCATGCCGGGTGCCGCCGACCCCGACCCCCATTCGCCGGTGATGCAGGAACTGCAGATGCTGCGCAGCATCCTGGAGCGCCAGCTGGCCGGGTTCGCCTGGGGCGAACTGCGCCGCGGCTCGCCCGCCAAGACGGCGCTGCTCACCGAACTGCTCGACGCCGGCTTCAGCGCGCAACTGGCCCGCAAGCTCATCGAGGAACTGCCCGAGTCGGCCGACGCCACCGCCGCCCGCGACCTGGTGCGCGCCGCCCTGGGGCGCGACCTGCTGGTGCTGGGCAGCGACGCCGACATCATCGACCGCGGCGGCGTGTTCGCCCTGGTGGGCCCCACCGGCGTGGGCAAGACGACCACCACCGCCAAGCTGGCCGCGCGCTGCGTGGTGCGCCACGGCGCCGAGCGCCTGGCGCTGCTCACCACCGACGGCTACCGCATCGGCGCCCACGAGCAACTGCGCATCTACGGCCGCATCCTCGGCGTGCAGGTGCATGCGGTGCGCGACGCCGCCGACCTGCGCCAGTCGCTGGCGGAACTGCGCGGCAAGCACATGGTGCTCATCGACACCGTCGGCATGTCGCAGCGCGACCGCATGGTGGCCGAGCAGGCGGCCATGCTCATGAACGCCGGCGACGTGCGCCGCCTGCTGCTGCTGCCCGCCACCTCCCGCGGCGACACCCTGGACGAGGTGGTGGCGGCCTATGCCGGCCCCGGCCTGGAGGGCTGCATCGTCAGCAAGGTGGACGAGGCCGCCTCCCTGGCGCCGGTGCTGGACGTGCTCATCCGCCACCGCCTGCGCTGCTTCTACCTCGCCAACGGCCAGCGGGTGCCCGAAGACCTGCACCTGCCCAACCGCAACTACCTGCTGCATCGCGCGGTGCGCCGGCCGGACGAGGATTCCGCCCATCGCCTGGGCGACGAGGACGTGGCGCTGATGATGGCCGCGGGCCACGGCCCGCGCGCGACCCAGGCCAACGCCCATGCCTGGTGAGGCGGCCATGCGCTGGGACGGAATGGATCAGGCCACGGGACTGCGTCGCATCTTCGCCCCCCGGGGCGGGCGCATGGCCGCGGTATTCGGCGCCGACGGCGCCGCCACCGCCCGGGTGGCCACGCAATGCGCCCTGGCCCTGGCGGCGGAAGGCCGCAGCGTGCTGGTGGTGGACGAACACGGAGCGGCGGCCGCAAGCCTCGGCGCCGCCTGCCATTTCGACCTGCTGGAAGTGCTGGCGGGGCGGCAGGCCCTGGCGCATGCCGTGCAGCCGGCCCGCGGCGGCGTGGCGGTGCTGGCGGCGATGCGGGCGGCGCGCATGGCCCATCCGCGCAACGCCGGGCAACACCACACCTGGATGCGCTGGCGCGAAGGCCTGTCCAGTGGTCGGGACCTGGTGGTGGTGCATGGCGCCGACGGCGCCGCCATCTCGCCCCTGGCCCACGCCGCGCGCGACTGGGTGGTGGTGGCCGGCGCCGGCAGCGGCGGCATCACCGCTGCCTACGCCCGCATCAAGCGGCTCGCCCGCGCCGGTGCGGGACGGCATCTGCGCATGGTGGTCAGCGGCACCGCCGGCGCCGACGAGGCCCTGCAGGTATTCGCCAGCGTGCAGCGGGTGGCCGCCGAGCGCCTCGGACTGAACATCGACCTGCTCGGCTGGCTGCCGGGCGAGGACCGCAACGCCCATGTGGGCGTGCGCTTGCCGTCGGCAAGCGCCAGCGCGGGGGCGCTGATCGCCCATGCCCTGGTGGACGAGGCGCGCTGCGGCGATCCGCGGGCGATCCGCCTCGGCGCTGCGCAGCGCCGAGGCGAGACCACACACGGCATGGCGAACACGATTCGCCGCGCCGCCGGCGAGACGTAGCGAAGGCCGACGCGCAGGCGCAAGGCACAGGCGCAAGGCACAGGCAATCGAAGGCTGCGGGGCGGCACCCCCGGCAAACGTGAGAAAAGGGGTAACAGCATGTATACGGCATCCGGCAAGCTCGAACGCGACCAACTCGTCACCCAGTACGCGCCCCTGGTCAAGCGCATCGCCTACCACCTGATGGCGAAGCTGCCCGCCAGCGTGGATGTGGACGACGTCATCCAGAACGGCATGCTGGGGCTGCTCGACGCCATCAACCGCTTCGAGGACGGCATGGGGGCGCAGTTCGAGACCTACGCCGTGCAGCGCATCCGCGGCGCCATGCTGGACGGCCTGCGCGAGAGCGACTGGCTGCCGCGCAGCCTGCGCCGCGACATGCGCCGCATCGAGTCGGCCATCCACACTCTGGAGCAGCAGCACGGCCGTCCGCCGGCCGAGAAGGAACTGGCCGACTCCCTGGGCATGAACCTGCCCGACTACCAGAAGATGCTCCAGGATGCGCGCGGCTACCAGCTCGTGTACATGGAGGACTTCCGCGAGGAGGCGGGCGACGACTTCCTCGAGCGCCATTTCGGCGGCACCGACAACGATCCGCTGGAACTGCTCATGGACAAGAACATGCGCACGGTGCTGATCCAGGCCATCGAAGACCTTCCCGAGCGCGAGAAGATGGTCATGGCGCTGTACTACGACGAGGAACTGAACCTGCGCGAGATCGGCGAGGTGCTGGGGGTGTCGGAGTCGCGCGTGTGCCAGTTGCACAGCCAGGCGGTGGCGCGGCTGCGCGCGCGCATGAGCGATGCACAGCGCCCGCCGGTGCGCGAACCGCGGCGCCGCGTCGCGGCAGCCCGGCGCTGAGCGGCGCCGTCCGCGATTCGACGGAGCCCGGGCAATGGACCGCATCAGCATCGCCGGCCTGGTACTGGGTGTGCTGGCCGTCGTCGGAGGCCAGGCCCTGGAGGGTGGCCACCTGTCCTCGCTGCTGCAGCCGGCGGCCTTCTTCATCGTCATCGGCGGCACCCTCAGCGCGGTGATGCTGCAAAGCCCGCTGCCGGTGTTCCTGCGGGCGGCGCGCATGGGCCGCTGGGTGTTTCGCCCGCCGCTGCTGGAGCACGAGGAACTCATCCGCCGCCTCCTCGTCTGGGCGCAGATCGCCCGCAAGGACGGGATGCTGGCGCTGCAGCCGCAGTTGCGCACCGTCAATGACGAGTTCGTGCGCAAGGGCCTGCAACTGCTGATCGACGGCGCTTCCGCCCAGCATCTTCGCGGCGTGCTGGTGGTGGAGATCAACGCCTGGGAGGAGCAGATGAAGCTGTCCGCCCGGGTGTGGGAGGCGGCGGCCGGCTATGCGCCCACCATCGGCATCCTCGGTGCCGTGCTGGGCCTCATCCAGGTGATGGAAAACCTGCAGGACCCGTCGCGCCTCGGGCCCGGCATTGCCGTGGCCTTCATTGCCACGATCTACGGCGTGGGCACGGCCAACCTGCTGTTCCTGCCCGTGGCCCGCAAGCTGCTGGCCAATGTCACGCGCCTGGTGTCGGTGCGCGAGATGCTGGTGGACGGGCTCATGGCCATCGCCAACGGCGACAATCCGCGGCTGGTGGAAACGCGCCTGCGCGGCTACGTGGTCTGAGAGCCTGTGAAGATATGAATCACGCCCGCGTGAGTGCCTGCAAGAGGCGCAATCAAGGCGCAAAGCGCAGCCGGGCTGGTGGCCCGGCGAGCATTTGCAACGCGGAGTGCGCCTCTTGCAGGCACTCACCCTGCGGGCCGGGGTGCCCAAGGCCCCCGGGCGGCGTTGCGCTGCTTGCGCAGGCGCCCAGCCTGGGCTGCGCAGCGCGCCTTGCCCGGCGCCCTTGGGCACCCCGGCGCGGGCGCGATTCATATCTTCACAGGCTCTGATCCCGGCATGGCGGCGCATCCGAACTGGGCAGGCGTCGGACCGGGGGCCCAACCCGGTCCGGCCCAGGGCCAGGCGCGCCTCGACCGGCGCCGGCGCCACCTTGAGGAGCCCGAAAACCTCGACCGCTGGATGGTCTCCTACGCCGACTTCGTGACGCTGCTGCTGGCCTGCTTCATCGTCATGTACGCCGTGTCGTCGGTGAGCGAGGGCAAGTACCGGGTGGTCAGCCAGGCGCTGGGCACGGCGTTCCGCAATGCCGCGCCGCCCCAGGTCACCATTCCCCGGCCGGCACCGCCGCCCGTGCCGCCGCCGGTGCCGGCCATCGTCGAGCCGGCACCGCCGCCGCCCCTGCCCGGGGATCCATCCAAGTCGGAGCGGCTGCGGGGCGAGACGCGCGATCGCATGCGCGGCATGGCCAACGACGTGCTCAATGCGCTGGGCTCGCTGGTGCGTGACGGCCAGGTGCGTCTCACCGAGGGCGTCCAGGGCATCGCCATCGAGATCAACGCCAACGTCCTCTTTCCGCCCGGCGAGGCGAAACTGGAGCCGCAGGCGACGGAGGCGCTGCGGCAGGTGGGCGTGGTGCTGGCGCAAAGCAGCTTCCATATCATCGTCGAGGGGCACACCGACGTCACGCCCATCAGGAACGCGGTGTTTGCGTCCAACTGGGAACTGTCGGCGGTGCGGGCCTCCACCGTGGTGCGCCTGTTCGTGGATGCGGGCGTGGCGCCGCATCGCCTGACTGCCGCCGGTTTCGGCGAGTTTCGCCCGCGCGAGGACAACGGCACCGCGGAAAACCGCGCCCGCAATCGCCGCGTCGCCATCATGATCGAGGCCCCCGTCGCCGACCCGCCGAAGGAGTTGCCGCTGCAGCCGGCGCCACCCGCGGAGCACGGGAATCAGCCGGCGGAGGGGGCGCTCGCCGCGCCCGTACCTGTCCCTGCACCCGCCCATTCCGTACCGTCCCCGCCGGCGCCGGCCGCCGGCTCGGCACCCCGGGCGACTCCCTGAGACCGCCCGCCGCCGGCCTCGCAGCCCACTGCGCGGGCTCCGCGCCATGTTTCCGCCATCGCCCTCGTGCGTCGAACCAGGCCGTTAAGCTTCCTTTAAGGCGCCGTTAAAGCGCGCTTAAGGCGCCTTCTCCAGACTTCATCCCACGCGCTTCGATATCGCCACCGACGACCGGGGCCACAGAGCGCAACAGAAGACGAGCCCCCGCGGCCCGTCCCGCTACACCCATCCGAGGAGCAAGACCCATGTCCATAGGCGAAAACGAATTCTCCGATCACGATTCCAGCGACCGCGACGACGATGATCACGATGGCACCGATCGCGACGACCTTCTGGAAGGCGATGATCGTGACGATCTGTACCACGCCGGCGACGGCGACGATCACGCTTCCGGCCGCACCGGCGATGACGAAATCCATGGTGGCCCGGGACGCGACGACCTCTATGGTGAAGATGGCGATGATCGCCTCTACGGCGACGACGGCGACGACTGGGTGGAAGGTGGAGCCGGCAATGACCAGCTCTGGGGCGGCGCGGGCAACGATTCGCTGGTGGGAAGGGGCGGCCACGACGAGATCCACGGTGACGGCGGCGACGACGTCCTGATCCAGGGCGCGGGCTCCGGCACCTTCTACGGTGACGACGGCGACGACTGGCTGTGGGGCGCCGACGGCGATGACGTGCTCAATGGCGGCAACGGCCGCGACACCCTGGTGGGGCTGGGGGGCCACGACGAGATGCACGGCGGCGCGGACGACGACGTGCTGATCCAGAGCGCCGGCAGCGGCACCCAGTACGGTGACGACGGCGATGACTGGCTGTGGGGTGCCGGCGGCAATGATGCGCTGTGGGGCGGCAGCGGCGCGGACAAGCTGCTCGGTCTCGGCGGCCACGACGAAATGCACGGCGATGGCGGTGACGATGTGCTCATCCAGGGCAGCGGCATCGCCAGGCTCTACGGCGATGACGGCAACGACTCCGTATGGGGCGCCGACGGCGATGACCTGCTCTACGGCGGCAACGGCGACGACACCGTGGTGGGCATGGGCGGCCGGGATTCCCTGTCCGGTGGCGCCGGCAACGACCTGCTGGTGAAAGGCGCCGGCACCGGCACGCTGCAGGGCGACGACGGCGACGACTGGCTATGGGGCGGCGATCTCAGCGACATCCTGCGCGGCGGCAGCGGCGCCGACAACCTGGTGGGCCTGGGCGGCGACGATCTCTATCTCTTCGACCGCAGCGATCTGTTCGCGGGGGTGCAGGATGTCCTCCACGGCTTCGGCGACGTGAGCGTGCCCGGGGCCTCCAACCGCGACGTCATCTCCTTCACCGGCGGCGTGACGGCGGCTGATGTGCACCTGTCCGATGCCTCCGGCGGCGTGACGCTGCATGTGGATCTGGGGGCCGGTCAGCAGGCGGACATCTTCGTGTGGGGGATGCAGTCGGCGGGCATCGCCGACAACCTGCTGTTTGGCTGAGTGGCGTGCCCGCGCCTCGACCGAGGCGCGGGCACCCTGGCGGCGCAGGAATCAGTCAGGCGCCGCCGGGCAGGATGGCGACACGAGCAAAGCGGGGGCGCGCCGACAGGCGTGCCCCGTTGCATTGTGGTCGGTGTGCGGGAGAGGGGGGCTCGGTCGGGACGCCCGCTCGATGGCTCGATCCAGGCGCCGGTGGCGCGAGAATCAGGCCATCACCCGTGCCCGCGCGCCCGGCGCCGTGCGCGCCTGGCCGTCGGGGCCGTAGGTTGCGGCCGGTTCGCCGCTGCCCATGAGGATTGCCAGCGCCTGGTGGGTGTGCTGCAGGCGGGTGGTGACGAGGGTGCCGTTGTCTTCGTTGATCTGCCGGGCTTCGGAGGCGGCGTCCAGGAGCTGGTTCCACGCCTGCGCGAGGGCGGCCGGCCCGCCTTCGAACCAGCGCACCAGCGCCTCGGCATCCCGCGGTGCCCCCAGCCGGGAAAGAAGCTGCTCGCGGCGCGTGCTGTGACGGGCAAGCTCGAAGAACGCCCGGGTCTTCTCGTCGGCGAGCGTCGCGACGGTGTCGATGTCGTCGCCGTCCAGTGCCCCGCGTTCGCGCTGAAGCACGGCCACGAAACCGCGCACGGCCTCGTGTTCGCGCTGCAACGCCACGACCAGGTCCTGCGGCGACGCAGTGGCGTGTAGTCCGGTCATTTCCGGGACCGCCGTCAAGCCTTGCGCCCATGTACCTCGAGCATCTGGCGTACGCTTTCGATCAGGCCGTCGGCGATGCGCTCCGGATTCACCTTGAAGCGCCCTTCCGCGATGGCCTCCTTGATTTCGGCCACCTTGGCCGAATCCACCACCGGCGCGTTGGCCATTGTGGACTCGAGTTCCTGGAGCCGTGATGCCAGCGGCGAGAGTTCCACCTTGGCTCCACCGCTTGCCGCCTGCGGACCATTCACATTCCTGGCCGCACGAACGCGCGCATCGTTACCCGACGCGGTGTTGATGGAATTTACGGAGTTGTCGATTTTCATGATCCCGCCCTTTCCGGGAAAGTTACAAGTGCTGTTACGGAACCGGCTTTGGGATCTTTAGAGCAAGCGCGAAAAAAAACGCCAATTCCCTCTATTCCCCCTGTGGCGTAGTTCGTCCCGCCGCAGGGCGGCTGCGGAAAACACGCCGACAGTATAGGCAGGAGCCAGCCTGCGATGGTGCGCCCGCGATCAGTTTGTCGCCCGGGAACGACATCAATGAATGTAGCGTCACGGCGCGTGAGGCCGCAAGGCCGCGTGGCAGGCGAACGCCGCGGGCATGGGCGACAAGCCTGGCGCGGCTCGTGCCGGCCCGGCGGAACCTGGCTGCGCGCGCTGCCTCGCCAAGGTGGCGGAAGCGGTGCCCACCTGTCGCCCAGGGCCGACGCCTGAGGCGCTTCCGGGAAGGGGCGCGGCTTCTGGTTGTTGAGCGCAAGACACTGATACAAAAGCTGAAAGCACTTCATGGCAAGGTGCTTGCAAACCCATGGAGCGAGCCGCACCGCGGTTCGCTTTCTCCAACTTCACAAGGAGCGTCATCGTGACAGTCCACAAGATCCCCTCTGCTATCATCGCCACTTTCCTGCTGACATCCGCGGCTGCCTTCGCCCAGCAGGGGCCGCAGCCCATGACTTCCGGTCAGGCGTCGCAGCCTGCTGCGGCCCCGGGCCCGGCCGCCGGCGAGGGCGGCGGCGGCCCGGATACCCTCTCGGCGCGGTTCCAGGCTCTGGACGCGAATGCCGATGGCTACGTCAACAGGCAGGAAGCGGTGCGGATGAGGGGTCTTGCCGAGCGCTTCGATGGCGCCGATGCCAACAAGGACGGCAGGCTCGACCCGGTCGAGTTCGGCAAGGCCATGGGCCGCTGAGCGGCCCGTGAGGGCCGCGTCCCATCGCCTGGCAGCGTGGAGCTTGCGCCAGGTTTGAGCGCGGCCCGGTAGGAGCACCCGTTTGGTAGCCGCCTTCCCCGGAGTTCGCTCCGGGGAAGGCGGTTATCTGCATTTCAAGTAGGCCGGCGCCATGCAGTGACCGGCACAGGGTGCGACGCGGTCCAACGCGGGGAGGGGATGATGAAATTCGGGTTCCTGCCGGATCTGCCCATGCCGGTCAGCGGGCTGGCATTGTTCGGCGTCATCGTGCTGGCCGGCCTCATCGGCGGGCGGCTGGCGAGCCTGGGCGGCTGGCTGCCGCGCATCACCGGCTACATCGCCATCGGCATGCTGTTCGGGGCGAGCGGCCTGAGCCTGCTTTCCCCCGAGATGCTGGGGCTGGGGCGGGTGTTCGTGGACATCGCCCTGGGCCTCATCCTGTTCGAACTCGGCCGGCACCTGGACTGGCACTGGGCCTTGCGGGAGCGCTGGCTGCTGCTCACCGGCGTGCTCGAGAGCCTGCTGAGCTTCCTGCTGCCCTTCTTCGTACTGGTCTATCTGGGCCACCCCAAGCTGCTCTCGGCGGGCGTGGCGGCACTGGGCATCGCCACCGGTCCGGCGGTGATCCTGCTGGTGGTGCGCGAACTCGGCGCGGAGGGGCAGGTCACCCGCCGCCTGCTGGCACTCACCGCCATGAACAACGTGGTGGCCATCGTGGCCTTCACCGTGCTGTGGGCGGCACTGCACTACGAGCACCAGGCGGGGCTGGCGTTGCGGGTGCTGCATCCCCTCTACCTGCTGGGCGGCTCGGTGCTGCTGGGCCTGGCCATGCACCTGCTGACGGTGACGCTGGCCTTCTGGGTGGGCAAGCAGCGCAGCAGCCAGTTCATCCTTCACGCCGGCATCCTGGCCTTTGCCATCGGCGCGGCGCAGTCGCTTCACCTGTCCGTGCCGCTGACGCTGCTGGCGCTGGGGATCATGTCCAGGAACCTGGACCGGCGCTACCGCATCGTGCCCGTCGAATTCGGCCACGTCAGCCACCTCTTCTACGTGCTGTTGTTCGTGGTCGTCGGGGCCACCCTGAGGGTGGATCAGTTTGGTGGGCTGGGGATCGCCTTCCTGGCCTTCGTGGTGGCGCGCCTGACCGGCAAGATGCTGGGTGTGCTGGTGTTCGCGCGGCGCGCACGGATGTCTTGGCGGCAGGCGCTGCTGCTGGGGCTGGCGCTGTTTCCCATGGCCGCTCCCGCCCTGGCGATGAGCTTCTCGGTGGGCGATTTCTACCCCGAATTCGGCAACCGGCTGGCCGCCCTGATGGTGGGCGCCGTGGCGGCCCTTGACCTGGTGGGGCCTGTCGTCACCCGGCTTGCCCTGCGATCCCTCGGCGAGCACAATCCCGACAAGGTGCTGGACTGAACCCGGATTTTTCATAAATTCGCCGTGCCCTCGCTTGTCTTTTGATCCGCCAGGAAATTTTCTTCACTCGACCGTATGGCCCGATATGGCGCTCGTTCAGAAAATTCCCTGGCGAATCAAAATCCGGCGCGATCATCACGGCAATTCATGAAATATCCGGGTGAACCGTGTTCATCCGGAGGCCGGCCATGAACGACGAATCCCTTTTCTTCAAGCCCTCGCGGCGCCTCACCCTGGGCGTCGAGCTCGAGCTTCAGATCGTCAATACCCGCGACTTCAACCTGTCCTTGGACGCGGGCGAACTGCTGCGGGGCTTCTCCCCCGGCAGCCTGCCGGGCGACATCAAGCCCGAAATGACCCAGAGCATGATCGAGGTGAACAGCTCGGTCCATGCCGATCACGCGGCCGTGCTGGCCGAACTCCGGTCGATCCGCGACGCCCTGCGCGAGCGGGCGCTGGAGATGAACGTGGCCATCTGCGGCGGCGGCACCCATCCCTTCCAGGCGTGGAACGAGCAGAAGATCTTTCCCACCGAGCGCTTCAACATGTTGCAGCGCAAGTACGGCTACCTCGCCAAGCAGTTCACGGTGTTCGGCCAGCATGTGCACATCGGCTGCGACAGCGGCGACGACGCCATGATCCTGGCCCACTGCCTGGGGCGCTACGTGCCGCAGTTCATCGCGCTGTCGGCCGCCTCGCCCTGGTCCCAGGGGGTGGATACCCTGTTCGATTCCTGCCGCTCCAACGTGGTGCGCGCCTTTCCGCTGTCCGGCACGCCGCCGCTGGTGACCACCTGGCGCGCCTTCCAGGGTTATTTCGAGCGCATGAAGGGTCTGGGCATCGTCGGCAGCATGAAGGACTTCTACTGGGACGTGCGCCCCAAGCCGGAGTACGGCACGGTGGAGATCCGCGTCTTCGATACCCCGCTCACCGTGGACAAGGCGGCCGACCTCGCCGCCTACGCCCAGGCCCTGGCCGGCTACCTGCTGACGGAGCGCCCGGCCATCAATTTCGAAGATCTCTACCTCGTCTACAACCACAACCGCTTCGAGGCCGCGCGCCACGGCTTCGCCGGCAGCTTCGTGGACCCGGACACCCGCACCGCCCGGCTCATCGGCGACGACATCCGCGACACCATCCGCCGCATCCGCCCCCACGCCCGGGCGCTGGACTGCGAGCAGGCGCTGGACCGCCTCCTGCTCGACGTCTCCGGCACCGGCAACGATGCCCACTGGAGCCGCACCGCAAGGAAGAAGCTGGGTTCGCTCAGCGACCTGGTGCGGGTGCAGGGGGAGCGGTGGGCGGGGAAGAAGCCGCGGGGGTAGCGAAACGGGGGAGCGGCGCAGGTGCCCCTCGTGCGTACCGGCATCAGCGCTCCCGCAGGCTCTCGTCGCGGTACTGGAGCAGCGGGCTGAGGAAATACTCGATCACGCGCCGCTGCGCGGTCTTGACCTCCACGGTCAGCGCCATTCCCGGCGAGAGACGGACGGTCTTGTTCTCCACCTGGATCGTTGCCCGTTCCAGATTCACCCGCGCCGAGAAAACCATCCCTCGCTTCTCGTCGTTCACGGCATCGTGCGAAACATGAGCCACCGTGGCAGGAATGGTGCCGTACTTGGTAAAGGGGAAGGTCTCGATCTTGACCACCGCCTCCTGCCCTGGATTGACGAAGCCGATGTCCTTGTTTTCCACAAGCGCTTCCACCTCGATGGGATCGTCCGTGGGCACCACCATCATCAGCGGCTGCGCCGGGGTGACTACCCCACCCACCGTGTGCACCGCCAGTTGCTGGACCGTGCCGTCCACCGGCGCCGTGAGCGTCATGAGCTTGCCACGCGACTGCGCCTTGATGAGTTCGTGGCCGTAGGTGGTTGTCTTCTGCTGCGCGTCGTTCAGGCTGTCCAGCGCCAGGCGCCGCGTCTCCGCCACCAGCGCCGCCCGCTGGCTGCCGCCTTCCTGCAAGGCCGCCGTCAGTTCCGTGATCCGGCTGTATTGTGTCGCGAGATCGGCCTCCTGCTCGATGCGGATCTGCTCCTTCTCCAGGTAGCCGTGCCTAGAGACGAAGCTTTTCTCGGCCAGATCCTTGAAGTCCTGGGCACGGCGCCGGGCGATGGGGGCTGTCTGTTCGAGCTTGCGCACGATTTCCCGGGTCGACGCGAGTTCGGCCTCGCGCCGCGCAACCTCGGCGTCGATGCGGGCAAGCTTCGCCCGGTACTCGCCGAACTGGCCTTCCAGCATCCGCTGTTCCTGGTCCAGCCGGCTGGCATCGACGTCCGCAACCGGCCCGAGCACGGGCGGCTTGCCGGTGGCCGCCGCTGCCAGCAGCGCCCTGGCCCGCGCCGCCTGCAACCGGGCCGTGGCCAGGTCATTGGCAAGGCGGGCCGCATCGGCCGCGGCATGGGTCGCATCGAGCTCGATCAGCACGTCGCCTGCCCTTACGGCTTGCCCGTCCGTCACCCGGATGGCCTTGACGGTGGCCGTCTCAACCGGCTGGATCACCTTCGTGCGATCGCCGGGAACGATCCTGCCGTGGGCCGTGGCCACCACGTCCACGTGGCCGAACGACGCCCACAACAAGGCCACCGCCGCGAACGCCATCAGCAGCCCCATGGCGACTCTCGGCGCCGGTGATACCGGAGTCTCCTGCAACTCCAGGGCGGCCGGAAGGAACCGGGCTTCGTGGGGCAGCCGAGGATGCGGATCAAGGTTCAGCCGCTCCCGCCAAGCCAGATCGAATACGGCCCGGTAGCGCTTGAGGAGGTCAAGAGCGGCGTCCAGCCGACCTGCAAGCGTCTGATTCATTGCCCGCTACCCCATCTGCAGCCGGTGCAGCCGCGAGTAATGTCCCGCCTCATGCGCCAGCAATTCGGCGTGGGTACCGGCCTCCACGATCCTCCCCCGATCGAGGACGACGATGCGGTGGGCGTCGCGCACGGCGGAAAGACGATGGGCGATGATCAGTACCGTGCGCCCCTGGCAGATGGCCTTCATGTTGTTGCGGATGAGGCGCTCGGATTCATAATCGAGCGCGCTGGTGGCTTCGTCCAGAATCAGGATGCGGGGACTGGTGATGAGTGCCCGGGCAATGGCGATGCGCTGGCGCTGGCCGCCGGAGAGCGTCGCGCCATGCTCGCCCACCATGGTGTCGTAACCCTCGGGCAGTTCGAGGATGAAATCGTGGGCGCCGGCAAGCCTGGCAGCCTGGATCACCGCTTCCATGGGCATGCCCGGGTCGCAGAGCGCGATGTTCTCCCGGATGGTGCGGTTGAACAGCATGTTCTCCTGGAGCACCACGCCGATCTGCCGCCGCAGGCTGGAGGTGTCCGCCATCGCCAGATCGATTCCGTCCATCAGCACCCGGCCCCGTTCCGGCAGATACAAGCGCTGCACCAGCTTGGTCAGCGTGCTCTTGCCCGAGCCTGAGCGCCCCACGATGCCGATCACCTCGCCGGGCTGGACCACGAGATCGACACCCCGCAAGACTTCGGGTCCGTCCGGGCGATAGCGGAACACCACCTGGTCGAACTCGATGCGTCCGGCGATTGCCGGCAGTGTGCTGCGGTGGCCCCGGGCCACTTCCGTACGGGCATTGAGGATGTCGCCCAGGCGCTGCACCGAGATCCCGGTCTGCTGGAAGTCCGTCCAGAGTTGCGCCAGACGCATGACCGGCGTTGCCACGCGGGCGGCGAGCATGTTGAAGGCGATGAGTTGGCCGACGCTCAAGTCGCCGTCGATGACCAGGCGCGCGCCGAGCCAGAGGGTGGCCACCGTTACCAGCTTGCCGATCAGGGAGACGCCCTCGTGGGCGATGGTCGCCAAGGCTGTGGTCCGAAATCCGGCCGACACATAGGCCGCGAGCTGTTTGTCCCAGCGCCGGGTCATCTGGGGTTCGACGGCCATCGCCTTGAGGGTGTCGATGCCGTTGATGGTCTCCACCAGGAAGGCCTGGTTCTCGGCGCCGCGGTTGAATTTTTCGTGGAGCCGCGCCCGCAGGAGGGGCGTGGCCAGCACCGAGAGGATCACGTAGCAGGGCAGCGACATCACCACCACCAGGGTCAGCCAGCCGCTGTAGACCAGCATGACGGCGATGAACACCACGGCGAACAACAGGTCCAGCACCAGGGTGATGGCGTTGCCGGTGAGGAACTGGCGGATGTTTTCCAGCTCCCGCACCCGCGCCACCGTATCTCCCACCCGCCGCGCCTGGAAGTAGGCCAGCGGCAGGTTCAGAAGATGCCGAAACAGCCGTGCGCCCAGTTCCACGTCGATGCGGCTGGTGGTGTGAACGAAGACGTAGCTGCGCAGCCCCGAGAGCGCCACCTCGAAGATCGTGACGACCAGCAGGCCGAAGGCGATCACATCCAGGGTGGTAAAGCCCCGATGCACCAGCACCTTGTCCATGACCACCTGGAAGAACAGCGGCGTGACCAGCGCGAAGAGCTGCAGGACGAAGGAAACCAGGAGCACCTCCCCCAGCAGCCGGCGATACCTGACCACAGCCGGAATGAACCAGGTGAAGTCGAAGCGCGCCAGATCCCCGGCCAGCGAGGCACGGCTGGCGAACAGGATCAGTTCCCCCGTCCAGCGCTCGGAAAATTGCGCGACGGACAGGATCTCGGGCCGTTCGCCAGCGGGGTCCTGGATCAACACCCGGTCGCCGTCGGCCCGGGCCAGGACGAAGAAGTGTCCTTCCTTGTCGATGCCCAGCGCCGGCAGCGGTGTGCGATCCAGCCGTGCGCATTCGCTGCGGACATGTCTTGCCTTGAGCCCCAGGTGCTTCGCGGCCAGCAACACCTGCGTGGTGTCGAAGGGCCGCCCCGCCTCGCCAAACTCGTGGGCAAGCTGGTGGGGGTCCGCCGCCACGTCGTGGTAGCGGGCTAGTGTTTAATTGCGTAAATTAACAATAGTATTTCGAAGCTGCGACCCCCGAACCTCTCGTTTGCGCCAGACGAACGGTGCCGCCCTTTCGTTGTAGGCAGCGGTAAAGGCATGGATGGCCTCAATGAGTTGCTCGA
>JACQYB010000077.1 GCA_016208415.1 Betaproteobacteria bacterium
CATTGTCCTTGCACCGCTGCATGCAGGGTTGGCGCGACATCGCCGCCAAGCTGCGCGAATCGCCGCGAAAGCGACGGTATCAACGTGAGAAGCTCGAGACATGAATATTATGTTAGCGCTTATGCCCCTCGGGGGGCAGCGTAGCGTGGGGGGCCTCACCCCGGCGCCGGGCCGCCCCAAGCAGGGGGCCAGCCGCCTCGGGGGGCAGCGTAGCGTGGGGGGCCTCACCCCCGGCCCCCGGGGCACGGACGGCCCGCTGTCCGCGCCGGCAAACGGGCCGAAATCGTCCTGAACGCAGGCCGGCGAAGCGGCCCCGCCATGCCGTAACATGCCCCCATGCGCGCCGCCCTCCTCGCCCTCCTCCTGCTCCTGAGCTTCCCCGCCTGGCCGGCCAATCGTCTCGCCGACGCCGACAGCCCCTACCTGCGCCTGCACGCCGAGAACCCTGTGGACTGGTACCCCTGGGGCGACGAGGCGTTCGAGCGTGCGCGCGCCGAGGACAAGCCGGTGTTCCTGTCCATAGGCTACAGCGCCTGCTACTGGTGCCGGGTGGCCGAGGAGACGCTCTACCGCAAGCCCGAAGTCGCCGCGCTGATGAACCGCTGGTTCATCAACGTCAAGCTCGACCGCGAACAGCGCCCCGACCTGGATGGCCTCTACATGGCCGCCACCCGGCTGCTGGGCGGGCGCGGCGGCTGGCCCAACAACCTCTTCCTCACCCCGGATCGCAAGCCCTTCTTCGCCGGCAGCTACTTTCCGCCCGAGGACGACGAATTCGGCCGCGAAGGCTTTCCCAAGGTGATGGAACGCGTGCACCGGCACTGGAGCCGGGAGCGCGAGCTGGTGCTCACCCAGGCCGAGGCCGTGGCCCGCGCGCTGAAGGAGCATGGCGCCCCGCCCGCCGCCGCGGTGGACCCGACCCGATGGCGGCGCGAGGCCCTGCGCGCGCTCCATGCCCGCGCCGACCGCGATCACGGCGGCCTGCGCCTGGGCAGCGGCGAGGCCCGCTTCCCCCAGGCGCCGGCGCTGGAGTTCCTGGCCATGCAGCGCGACGCCGCCTCTCGCCGGCTGTTGCGCCGCACCCTGGACGCCATGGCCCGGGGCGCGCTGCGCGACCACCTGGGCGGCGGCTTCCACCGCTACACCGTGGATGCGCGCTGGAGCCAGCCCCACTTCGAAAAGACGCTCTACGACAACGCCCAGTTGCTGCGCCTCTACGCCACCGCCGGGCGCGGGCGCCTGCACCGCGACGCGGCGCGCGAGACGGCGCAGTTCCTGCTGCGCGAGATGCAGGACCCGCAGGGCGGCTTCCACGCCACCCTCGACGCCGTCTCCGGCGGGCGCGAGGGCGCGCACTACCTGTGGACCGAGGCCGAAATCCGCGCCGTGCTCGGGCCGGCCGCGGCACCCTTCCTCGCCGCCTACCGCGTCGTGCCCCTGTCCGGGCATGTGGACGACCCGGCCGACGACCTGGCCGAACCGGGCGGAGCCCTGCGCCTGCGCGAAGACCTGTCCCCCGCCGCCGCCCGCGCCGCGGTGCATCTCGCCGCGCAGCGCGCCGAACTGCTGCGCCACCGCAACCGGCGGCCGACCCCGCCGCGCGACGAAAAGCTCATCCTCGCCTGGAACGGACTGGCCATCGAGGCCCTGGCCGTGGCCGGCCGCCGGCTGGACGACGGGCGCCTCACGGCCGCCGCCCGCCGCGCCGCCGAACGCCTGTGGCGCGACGCCCGGGAGCCCGGTACGGGACGGCTGCGCCATGCGATCTTCGAGGGACGACCGCAGGGAGAAGGCTTCCTGGAGGACCACGCCCTGTTCGGCCTCGGCCTGCTGGCTTTGGCCTCGGCCACCGGCGAGGGCGCCTGGCGCGAGCGCGCCGCGCTGCTCGCCAACGCCATGCTCGCCCGATTCGCCCGCGCCGACGGCGGCCTGGCCGCCACCCGCCACGACGCGGAGCTGTTCGCCCCCGTGCCCGAGGACGGCGACGGTCCCTACCCGGCGGGTGCCAGCGCCGCCTGGCGCCTGCTGGACGCTCTGGCGGCCCGCGATCCGCGCTACCGGGCGCCGGCCGACCGTGCGCTCGCGGCCCTGGCGCCACAGGTGGCCCGCGCCCCGCAACGATGGCCGGCGCTGCTGGCGACGGGGAGGCACACCCAGCCCCCGCCCAGGGGTGTCCCGATGCCCGTCGCCGGCGCCGCCGGAACGCCGCGCGCCACGTCCGGCATGGCGCCGCGAAACGCGACACCCGGGCCGGCCACCGCGCCATCCGCGGGCGTGCCGGCCCCGGCACATGCCCCGGGCACCATCGCCACCACGCCCCCGCCGTCGCCCTCCGCCGAGCGCGCCGGCAGCGCCGACGCGGTGGCCGCCTCGGCGCGCTGGCGCCCCATCCGCGGCGGCCGGCGCCTGGAGGTGAGGCTGCGCATCGCTCCCGGCTGGCACCTCAACGCCAACCCGCCGGGCATGGATGGCCTGATCGCCACGCGCCTGGACTTCGATGGCGCCCGCCCCCGCGCCGTGCGCTACCCGCCCGGCGAGCCGCTGCGCGCTGCCTTCGCTGCTGCTGAAATCCGCGTCTGGTCCGGCGCGGTCACCCTCGAGGCCGACTTCGCCCGCGCCCGCCCGAAGGCGGCGCGACTCACCGTGCAGGCTTGCAGCGAGGAAGTGTGCCTGCCACCGGCAGAGTTGGACCTCCCCCTGCCCTGAGCACCCGTGAAGGGTGCGTTTTCGACGCAGACGCGGCTGCGCACTCCGATGGCTCCCGCCCCGGAATCATCCTTGATTCCTCGGTTGAACGCGCCCGAGTGTGGGCCTGCCGGGTCGGCTGGCAAGGCGCGACGAGGCCGCGGGGCCGCCCCCCGCAACGAGGAGCAACGCCGCCAGACGACCCGGCAGGCGCGCAATCAGGCGCGTAGCGGACTCACCCATCCGGTGAGCGCGAGCGAAGGCACGGACCTCAAGTTCCATGCGGCCTTCCGAGGGAAAATGAGCGGTCAACTGAGGAATCAAGGATCATGGCGCCGCCGCGCCGGGGCACCCTGCCCCCGCGCAGCCAGCGAGCCGGGTTCAGGCGGGCGTGAGGGGTGTGATCACCCCCACCCTCCCATGCTCAGTCGCGGCGCAGACAAGCTGCTCAGCCGCGCGCCCTGTCCACCAGGAAGTCCAGCACCGCCAGCGTGCGTTCCCGAGTGCCGGTGAGTTCCGGGCTGGTGAGCCAGGTGCCGCCCACCACAAGGGCCGGCACGCCGTCGAGCCCCAGGCGGCGCGTGGTCTCGGCCGCCTGGCGCAGCATGCCCTCCACGGCGAAGGAGCGGAAAACCTTGCGGAACTCGTCCGCCGGCACGCCCCGGGCGGCGAAGAACCCGGCCAGCGCGTCCTCGCCGTCCAGGCGTTGCTGCTTGACGTGGATAGCCTCGAACAGCGGCCGGTGGATGCGCTCCACCACGCCCAGCGCCTCCGCGGCGAAGTAGGCGCGGGCGTGGTCGGACCAGTTGCCGCCCAGCACCGCCGGCAGATGGCGCAGCGTCACGTCCTTGCGGCGGCGCTCCTGCCACGCCGCCAGCAACGGTTCGAGCTGGTGGCAGTGGGAACAGCCGTACCAGAACAGGTCCAGCACCTCGATGCGGCCGCCCTCGCGCACCGCCGGCAGCGGCTGGCGCAGGCGGCGGTAGTCGAAGCCCTCTTCGAAGGCAGCACCGGCCCGGGCCAGGGGCACGCCGCCCAGCATGGGCAACAGCGGGAGCAGGGACAGGAAACGGCGTCGTTGCATGGGGAGACTCCTCCGGGTGATTTCTTCAGATGTTATCCGGTTCGAGACAACGCCGGCTGCCGCTACGCGCATCGCACCGCCTGGCGGCCGGCGCGCCACGTGCCACGGCGACCCGGCTGGCGCGCCTCCCGGCGATCCGGCCGGGCGCGGCGCTCAGATCGACGTCGTCAGCCCGATCAGCCACTGCGGGGCCGCGCGCAGCACCCAGGCCTCGAACAGCTTGTCGGCGCCGCCGAGGATGGCGGCGCCCAGCGCCAGCATCACGCCGCCCAGCATCCGCTTGCCGAACCGGCCGGCGGCCAGCAGCCGGCCGCGCAGCCGCAGCATGGCCTCGCGCGAGGCGAATCCCAGCGCCATCAGCGGCAGGCCGGCGCCGAGGCCGAACAGGGCCATCACCACCGCCACCTGGGCCAGGCTTTCCCCCTGGCTGGCCAGGGTGATCGCCGCCCCCAGGGTCGGGCCGACGCAGGGGCTCCAGACCAGGCCCAGCAGCATGCCGAGCAGGAACTGCCCGGGGAGCCCCTCCAGCGTCACCCCCGAGAGCATCGCCTGCCCGGCGCCCGAAACCCCCGAGGCGGCGGCGGCGAAGCGCTCCTGCAGGCGCGCCGAGAGCAGCAGGATGCCGAAGCCCAGCAGCACCCCGGCGGCAACGTTGCGCAGCACCGTCTGGTCGATGCCCAGCGCGATTCCCAGGCTGGCGACGAATACGCCCACCACGGTGAAGGACAGGGTCAGCCCCGCCGCCAGCGCCACCGGGCCCAGGCGGTGCGCCGCCACGGCCGTGCCCAGCAGGATGGGCAGCAGCGGCAGCACGCAGGGCGAGAGCGTGGAGAGTCCGCCGGCGGCGAAGGACAAACCGTAGGTGCCGAAACCGAAATCCATGGTGCGTGCCTCGATGGAACCGAAAAACCTCATTCGACGCGCTCAGGCGGGCACAAGCCCGTGCCGTTTCCGCCACGTGCCTCGATGGAACCGAAAAGCCTCATTCGACGCCGGGAACGCGGAGAAAACCATGAGAACACAAAGCGCTACGCGGCAAGTCCCGTTCACCCGACGGGTCAATGTCCGTTCTTGCCCTGCGGCCTCCGCGTCTCTGCGATCTCTGCGTTGAAAGAGGTTCAACTGCGGTTTCAAGGTTGAACCGCGCCTTCACCGCTCTCAGATCGCCTTCTTCAGCAGTGCGGCGATGCTCTCCTTCCGGGTGTCGCCGGTGGAACGCCCCACCTCCTTGCCGCCCTTGAAGACGATCAGGGTGCTCTGGTACTGGGCCCTGAAGCGGCGCACCGCATCCTTCTGGCTGTCGAAGTCCACGCGCAACGCGGTGACGCCCCTGAGTTCGGGCGTGTTCAGCAGCTCATGGACGATGGGCTCCTGCGCCTTGCAGGTCGGGCACCAGTCGGCGTGGATGGCCACCAGCACGGGCTTGCCCGCGTTGTTCAGGGCATCGAACCGTGCCGCATCGAAGGGCGCATCGGCGGCCGACGCCGCTCCCGCGGCAACAAGAGCCAGGAAGGCAAACGAACGAAGCAGGCGCAACAGGTACGACACGGCATTCTCCTTGTGGAGGGTCGACGGGTCCGGATTGGTCGGCGCGGCGGCGCGATCCTTACACCCGTCACCGAAAATGCCGAGGCCTTCCCGCGTGCCTGAAGCGGCACGCGCGGGAAGGCCTCCGGCTCGCGCGGGCGATGCCTTCAAAAGCGCGTTCAGCCCGCCTCGTCGAAGCGCCGGCTCGGCGGCTCAGCGGCTCAGCGGCTCAGCGGCTCAGCGGCTCAGCGGCCACCGTACCAACCCGGATCCCCGTAGGAATGCCGGATCTCGATGGGTACGTGGTCTTGCATGGCAGTGGCGCGCGTCATCTCCTCTTTCACCGGGCCTTCGGCACCGCGCATCGATGCCGAGGGCTCCTGCAGAACGCCGACGGTCTTGAAGCAGCTCAAAGGATCATCGGCCTGCTGCAGCAACGTCGCCGTGGGGCATCCTGACGCGGGTGCGGCAAGGGTGGCGCCGGCCGGCAGCAGGAACAGGGATGCGGCGATGAGCATGGTACGTTTCATGACGGTTCTCCTTTCGTTCATCTCTCTGTCTTGGGCTTGGACTGCGACAGGCTCGCACCCGTCACCCTTTAGACCGCGGAAGGTGCCGAGAACTTACACCGGCGGGGGAGCGCGAATGCTGGAGCGGCCAGCGGCATGGCGGCGGCCGGGAGCGGCGCCCGCAGGAGCGCCGGCGGGGAACACGGGGGACCGTAAGAATGCGCCGTGCTCGATCGTCTCATGCAGAGGGGCGCCCCGGAATTGCGTGGCAGCTCGCCGCACGCCACCGGCGCCGCGGTTCATGCATCCGCGGCGGCGTCACGCCGACGGCCGGGCGGACCCACGTCGTGAACGCCATGAAGCACCTTGCCGAAGAAAGGACCATGCCATGCAACTCAGCCGCCAGTCCCGACTGCTCCTCATCCTTGTCGCCACCGCGGCAGGGCTCGCCCATGCCGAGGTCTCCGCACCCCATCCCGGCACGCGGGAGCTGCGCAGTGCCCAGGGTTTCGACGCGCTCACCCGGCGCCTGGAGCGCGCCGTCGAAGCCAACGGCATGGGCCTGGTGGCCCAGGCCAGCGCCAGCCGGGGGGCCGCGGCGCGGGGCGTGAAGATCCCGGGCAACGCAGTGCTCATGGTGTTCCGCAACGACTACGCGGTGCGCATGCTCGCCGCCAGCGTGCCGGCGGGCATCGAGGCGCCGCTGCGCTTCCATGTCACCGAAAACGCCGACGGCTCGGCGAGCCTCACCTGGCGCACGCCCAGCGCCGTGTTCGCGCCCTACGCCAGCCCGGCGCTGGACGCCATGGCCGGCGAACTGGACCCGATCTTCGAGCGCATCGCCCGGGAGGCCACCGGGAACTAGGCGCCTGGCCGCGTCGGCAATATCCGGCGCATCCGCATGGAGGCCTCCGCCGGTGTTTAAGTTCTACTGATTACACTTTATGCTCAATGTGCCTCCCAGAAGGATACGCACTTGCCGCTGCGTATCATTGGCCTTACATTTACCGCGCAGTGCGTTTCTTTTAGAGGTGCATATTGAGCACCAAATATCATTTGCAAACGAAGACGCTAGGCCCACGCGCAGCGCAGCTCTTCACTGAGCTGAATGAGCTGCGCCGGTCTACGTTCACCCTGGCGGATGTGGAATCGATCACCGGCCTGTCGTCGGCATCGGCCCGCAATCTCGTGCACAAGGCCCAGCAGCGAGGCTTGGTCACGCGACTGAAGCCTGGCCTGTACAACCTCGTGCCATTCGAACTCGGCCGGGCCACTGAGCACATCGACAGCCCGTACGTAATCGCGCGTGAACTCGCCGGTACGGCGCCCTACTTCCTGTCGCACGGCACCGCACTTGAGTTGCATCGCATGGTGACGCAGCCGACCTTCACCGTGTATGTGTCATGCACGCGGCGCGTGCGTCCGCAGACGGTGGGCGGCTATGACTTTCGGTTTGTCCACATTACGGCGGAGCAAGAATTCGGAGTCGTGAAACACTGGATCGACAAGGAGCGCTTCGTGATGATCAGCGACATGGAGCGCACCATCATCGATGGTCTCCGACACCCGGCATTTGCCGGTGGCGTCACCGAAGTCGCCAAGGGGTTGTGGATGAAGCGTAATTCACTGAAGACCGAACGGCTGGTGGACTACGCACGACGCCTCGGCGTCGGTGCCGTCGTGCGTCGCCTCGGCTACCTGCTCGAACACTATGGCCTGGCCGATGCTTCGGTGCTGGAGCCGCTGCGCGGCATGCTGACGGCGACTTACCAGCGCCTTGATCCACTGCTCCCCGCCGAGGGAGCATTCCGATCACGTTGGCGGCTCCGGCTCAACGTGACTCCCGAAGAACTGGATGCCGCGAGGCTTGGCTGATGATTCCTCAACGCAACATTTCCCTGATTTCGAACTCGCTGGCGACCGCTGGAGGGCGCCGCATCCCCGAGGCCGTCATCGAACGCGATTACGTGCTGGCCTGGTTCCTGACCGGTTTGGCCGGTCATCCGCTACGCGAGGTGCTGGCCTTCAAAGGTGGCACGGCCCTGAGACGCTGCTGGTTCAAGGGCTATCGGTTTTCGGAAGACCTGGACTTCACGCTGACCCGGCCGATCACCCTCGAAGAGATACTGGCGGGATTGAACGAAATCTTCGGGGCTGTCGAAGCCGCCTGCGGCTTGCGGATCGCTTTCGACCGCGAAGACCGCCACGGCCACCAGAACAGTCACACGTTCTATTTGCGCTACCAGGGGCCGCTGCCCGCCGCGAACGACGTGAAGGTGGATATCACGATCAACGAAGTCCTGTGCTTCCCACTGCAAGATCGCCCGATTCAGCGCGTCTACGACAGCTTTGACGACCTGCCCGAAGGGCCGACCGTGAAGGTCTACGCCATCGAGGAGATCGTGGTTGAAAAGCTGCTGGCTTTGAGCGATCGGGCGCGTAACGAGCCGCGCGACCTATATGACCTCTGGTATCTGTTTGGCGCGACCAACCTACGTATTGCAGAGCTTCGCGCGGAACTCGATGCCAAGCTGTCATTGCGACAACGTACCGTGGCCGGCATGGAGCCGGCTATCGCCGCCAAGGAAGACCGTCTGCGTCGTCTCTGGACCAACCGCCTGGCACACCAGATGAGCCAGACGCCACCCTACGACGACGTGTTCCGCGAAGTCTTGCGCGTGGTTCGGGCCGCTGACTTGCCTGGGCCCTGACACGATGACCGCTAGAGTTCATTTCGACCATGGGTGAGGCCGTGGTGCTCGGTGGCGTTGAAATCGCGCCCGCCTTCCCCTACGTCCTTCCACTGTTCTACTGACGAAAGACCCTCATGAAGAAACTCGCTGCCCTCATCATCCTGACCGCTACCCTCGCCACGCCCGCCTGGGCCGCCATGAAGACGGTCACGCTGTCCGTGCCCGGCGTGACCTGCGCCGCCTGCCCGATCACGGTGAAGCAGGCGCTCTCGAAAGTGGACGGCGTGCACAAGGCCAAGGTGAGCTTTGAAAAACTCGAAGCCGTCGTCACCTTCGAGGAGGCCAGGACCCATGCCGAAGCCCTGACCAGAGCCACCGCGAACGCCGGCTACCCCTCCACCGTCAAGCCGTGAGGACAGGAACATGGCCGAGGCTATCGCACTTTCCATCGCCGGGATGACCTGCACTTCATGCACCGGGCACGTCAAGGCAGCCCTGGAGAAGGTCGCCGGCGTGCGCGTGGCAAACGTTTCCTACCCAAACGGGAGGGCCGACATCGAGACGGAAGCAGGCGTAGGCGTCGAGGCGCTGACTGCCGCGGTGGCGACGCTCGGCTACCGGGCGCGCCTCGCCGACACGCCAGCCAGGCCGGCCGGCCTCATCGACAAGCCCCTGGGCCGGCTGGGCGCCGGTGCGAAGCGTGACGGCGGCGAGCAGCCGCTGCACATCGCCGTCATCGGTAGCGGCGGGGCCGCCATGGCGGCTGCCCTGAAAGCAGTCGAGCAAGGCCGCGGGGTTGCGCATGAGATGCTTGGGCCCGAATGGGTACATGGATGTGGTCACACAAGATCAAAAAAAAGCGGCCCAGAGGGGAGGACCGGGCCGCAACGCCGGGTCTCGCCGCTCAGACCTCAACGTCCGCAAGTGTGAATGCGCACCGCTCCGAGGCACCTGCGCCTGCCGGCGCGGCGCCGCGCGGCGGCCAAGCCATGCCTGGGTCGGATTGACCCGGCGGCTATTCTTCGTGGGCTCGTGGGTCTCATCGCCCGTCTCCTCGATGCCGGGTTCGGGAATCTCGCGTCCGCCGCGCAGGCTGGCGGAGGCGGCTCCGGGGGTGTGGCCGCGGGTCCGACCGGTCATCGCCGACCGGGATGCCGCTTTCAGGTGCCCCGGGCCGGATCGCGGACCGGCCGCTCGGCCAGGTGCGCGATCCGGTTGCCCCGCCGACCATGTGGCTTGGTCGCAGTGCCGACTACGCGGCTCAGAGCGCCCGGTACCAGCCCGGATCCCCGTAGGAATGCCGGATCTCCAGCGGGACGTCCTGTTGGGCGCCGACGCTCGCCTGCATCTCGGTCTTCACCGGGCCCGCGGCGCCACGCACTTCCGCCGTGCGCTCGTCGGCCAGCGCGCCGCCCTTGAAGCAGCTGCGCGGATCATCGGCCTGCTGTAGCAGCGATGCCGTGGGGCAGGCGGAGGCCGGGGCGGCCAGGGTGGCGCCGGCGGGCAGGATGGCCAGGGTGGCGGCGATCAGAAGGGTGCGTTTCATGATGTGTCTCCTATCGGTCTGTCTGTCGGGGTTGGGGTTGCACAGGCGCTTGCCTGTTGTGCATTCGTCGTACGGGCGGCCGGATCCTTACAGCACGCAGGCCGTGCCGGGCGGCGCCGGGTGCCCTCCGGCAAGCGGTCGCCGCCCGCGCGGCACTGACGGCACCGCCGTAAGAAAGCCGGCTGCCTGCCGTCAATATGGAAGCCGTCGTCCCGATCGACACCACTTCACGGAGCTGGATCATCCTGGAAACCTCGGTTGGACGCGCCCGAACGTGCCAGCGGATGCGTAGCGGACCCACCCATCGGGTGGGCGTCACCGAAGCCACCGCATCCGGCATTTATGAGGCTCTCCACGTAGGGAGAAGGGGGCAACCGAGGTTTCCAGGATCATGACTCAACTCGCTGCTTTCCTGCCGGCACTGGCGCTCGTCACGCTGCTGGGTTTCGCCGCCCACCGGACCACCCTGTGCACCGTCCGGGCAGTGATCGAGGTGCTTACGTCGGGCAGCGCACACCTGCTGGCGAGTTTCGCCAAGGTGGTGCTGTGGAGCGTGGTCGTGTCTGGCACGCTCTTTCTGGTGCTGACTGAATCCGCCCCCGCCGTCCAGGAACGCTCGCCCCATGCCCTGGCCCTGGCGGGGGGCTTCGTCTTCGGAGTCGGCGCGGCGCTCAACGGCGGCTGTTCCCTGTCCACGCTACAGCGCCTGGCCGACGGCGAACTCACCATGCTCGCCACGCTGGCAGGATTCTGCGGCGGCGCGCTTGGGTGGAACGCCCTCGATGCCCGCATCGCGATGACTGGCCTTCGGGCCCTGCCATCGCCCTGGCCCATCCTGGGCGAGTGGACCCTGCCCCTGCTGGGGCTGGCCTGGCTGTGGGCGGCGTGGGAGGCGGGACGGCTCTGGCGCCGCCGGGAGCACAGCCGCGACTGGCCGGGGGGCAGTTCGCGGATGCGACAGGCCCTGGCCTGCACCGGGCGGAATCCCACGCTCAAGCCGGGCGCGACGCTCACGAAAGCCTCGCCGCGCACATCCTCCCCGAAGCGCACCGCCTTGCGGATCAGGCAATGGAAGTACAGCTCCATCTCCGCCCGCAGCGGGCGTTCGCGCCACTGCAGCGCGGCTTGGACGGCCGCGCTCCATTCGACGACGACCTGGCGGCCATGGATGTTCGCGCTGTGGTGCATGGTCGCCTCCGTGTCGAAATCGGGGTGGCCCCGATGCAAACCCCGCATTCGCGTGCGGTGCCCACCGGACTTCCCGCGGATCAGTGGGATCCACCCTTCACGGGTGCCCGGTCGAAAACGCACCCTTCACGGGTGCTCAGGGCGCGGCCTGCGATGGCCCGTCGCGTTCCAGCCCCGCAACCGTGCGCGACGCAGGCGCGGGGAACAACTGGTCGAGCGGCAGCGAACGGCCGTTCTCCTGGACCTCGCGGGCGTGATGGCGCATGAGCGCGCGCGGCGAAGGCACCCCGCAGGAATGGGCGATGAGGCCGACCTCATGGGTCAGGTTGCGATGGTAGTTGGCAACACGCACGGCCTTGTCGGCAGGGTCCAGCCCCCGCTGCAGGCGCGGGTTGTGGGTCGTGATGCCCGTCGGGCAGGTATTGCGGTTGCACTGCAGGGCCTGGATGCAGCCCAGCGCGAACATGAAGCCTCGCGCCGTCGCCGCAATGTCCGCCCCCATGCACAAGGCCCAGGCCACCTTTCCGGGCACCATCAGCTTGCCCGAGGCGACGACGCGCACGCGCTCGCGCAGACCGTACTCGGTCAGCCTGTCCACCACCAGCGGCAGCCCTTCGCGCAGCGACAGGCCGACCATGTCGATCAGCGGGAGCGGCGCGGCGCCCGTGCCGCCCTCGGCGCCGTCCACCGTGATGAAATCCGGCGCGCACTCGATGCCGCGCCGGTGTATTTCTTCGAACAGCAGGTCCAGCCAGCCGTAGGCGCCCATGACCGCCTTGAAGCCCACCGGACGTCCGGTTACCCGGCGGACCCGCTCGATCATGTCCAGCAGGTCATGGTGATTGTTGATGTCCGGATGGCGGTTCGGACTGATCGAGTCCTGTCCGACTCGAATGCCGCGGATCCTGGCGATCTGGTCCACAACCTTCACGCCGGGCAGGATCCCGCCCTTGCCGGGTTTTGCGCCCTGGCTGAGCTTGATCTCGAACATCCGCACCTGCGGGTGTGCCGCCACCTCCCGCAATTTGTCGTCGCATAGCTGGCCGTCGAGATCGCGCACCCCGTATTTCGCGGTGCCGATCTGGAACACGATGTCGCATCCGCCTTCCAGATGCTGGGGGGCAAGGCCTCCCTCGCCAGTGTTGAGCCAGCATCCGGCGAGCTTCGCCCCCCGCGACAGGGCCCGCACCGCCGGCCCGGACAAGGCACCGTAGCTCATGCCCGAGATGTTGACGATGGTGCGCGTCGTGTAGGGGCGCCCGGCATGCGACCCGAAGGTGAGCGGCGCCGGCTCCACCGCGTCTTCCTCCAGTGTGGGATACGGGCAATTCAGGAACAGGATGCTGCCGCGTTGATGGATGTCGCGCGTGGAGCCGAAGGCCACGGTGTTGTCCACGTCCTTTGCCGCCCGGTAGGCCCAACCGCGTTCCGCCCGGTTGAACGGCAGTTCCTCGCGATCCTGGGCGAAGAAATACTGCCGGAAGAATTCGCCCAGATGCTCGAAGAGATAGCGGAATCTGCCGATGACCGGAAAGTTGTGGCGAATCGCCTGGCGCGTCTGCAGCCGGTCCGCCACGTACATCCAGGCCACCACCAGGATGCCCAGCCCCAGCAAGAAGGCCAGCAGGGCCGAGGACAAGGCCAGGAATCCGAACAGGAATTGCGTTGATTCTGCCCACATTCGATGCCACCTCCGCTGACGATACGGAATCCGCCGCTCAAGAACCGACTTCCGATGCGCGACCCGCCTGGAGGCGGGCGGCCAGGCCCTCGCGTGCTCGCCCCGCTGCCGCGATCCAGGACCCTGGGGCGCGAGGCTGACACTCCGCGTCAATGCCGCGACGCCGCCACTCCCGGTCATTGCCCGTGGAATGCCGTGTCCAGCAGGGGCATGATCGCATTCTCCAGAGCGTCACGCCCCGGAGCCCCGAGATGCCTCAGGCGGACGATGCCCGCGCGGTCCGACAGGTACAGCAGGGGCGTGCCCTGAACGGGCCCCCAGGCTGACTTGAGTTCCGGGGTCCGCATCGCCACGGGAAAGAACAGACGAGTCGCCCGGACATAGTCTTGCACTGCCGATGCATCACGATCAACCGAAAGCGCCACGATCTCGAGTCCCGCGGCATGGTGCCTGTCATAAAGCACCTGATAGTCAGAAAGCTCCCTCATGCAGATCGGACACCAAGTGGCCCAGAATACCGTAAGCACAACCTTCCCCCGAAGTCGCGCTTGGGGCATGATTGTGCCGTCAAGCAGTCTCACCTCTGTTTCCGGAAGCGGGTCTCCCACACCCACTTGCGCGTGTGCCAAGCCAGTTTGGCCCAATAGCAATATCAATGTCGTCGCGAATAACCAGAGTCGAACGCGGATGTTCATTGGCGATCTCCTGGATTGAGCGCAAAGCAATTGCGGCGAGTTGAAGGAATTGGCGCCATTACAGCGCCAATTCCCCATCTACCGCAGAGACGTATCAGTTCAGGGAGGTTGTCGTCTTGAGGTAGTCAAAGCCGGCCTTGACCTCCTCGAACGTGCAATATCCCTTCGCTCCCGCGGCACTGTCGAAGGCCTTGCCCACGTACTCCATGTACTCCGCCTTTTCGATACGACCGTTCTTGTTCGTATCCATGACATGGATCTTCGCCGGCCCTTTCGGCAAATCTGCGAGGGCCGGAGCGGAGGCTAGACCTCCAGCAAACGCAACAGCGAGTACGACCGCAGTCAGTGACCGTGCAGTTCTCATAACCCTTTCTCCTATCTCATTGACAATCCAGCCATTGAACTGGAGATTTCGGTTTCCATATCCGATCTCTCCTCTCGACGCCCGGCACCAGATTGAGCGATGCATGCTTTGCGAACGCAATGCTGGGTGAGAATAGTTGTTCGCAGGACACGATTACGACTGTCAGTGTGGCTAGTGCAACGGCCCTGCGTATCCCATTCTCGTGCCGAGGAACAGGCTTGCGGCCTGTTATCGATTGGTCGTGTTTCGTCGGGAGATCTTACATGGGAGTGCCACGGAATCGACTTGCAACCCGGGCACGGTCTTGCGGGGTGTAATCAATGGCTCGGGATCAATCGTCCTGGCATGCCCGGCCACTGCGGTGCCGGGATGGAACCCGATCGATTTCCCGCCGGAAGGAATACCGCGAATAGGCCGAAACGAGAAACGGGACGAGGAAATTCAGCGCGATGCGGGTGTAGTCCTCGGAACCGAAGCTGCCGTTGATCAGGCACAGCGTCGTGCCCACGACGATCGCAACCTGGGCCGGTTTCACCAGTTCCTTCAACGGACAGCGGATCGCGCTGGTGTGCATGGATCAGTCCGTCTGCGGCGTCGATCGCTGCATGGGGTCCGTCGCGCCCCGCCGCCAGGCGTGGTAGCGCTCCACCCACCGCAGCAGCCCCTGCGGTGCGTGGGCCTTCTTCCAGGCGCCGGCGGCGTACTTGCTGGCCTCCGCCAGGGTCGGATAGATGTGGATGGTGCCGAGGATCTTGTTCAAACCGATGCCCGAGCGCATGGCCAGCACGAACTCGGCCAGCAGGTCGGCGGCGTGCTCGCCGACGATGGTCACACCGAGGATGCGATCCTTGCCCGGCACGGTGAGCACCTTGACGAAGCCGTGGGCCTCGCCGTCGGCGATGGCGCGGTCCAGGTCGTCGATGCCGTAGACCGTGACCTCGTGGGCGATGCCCCGCTCCCGGGCTTCGGTCTCGTTGAGCCCCACGCGCGCCACCTCCGGATCGGTGAAGGTAGCCCACGGAATCGCCGAGTAATCGGCCTTGAATTTCCAGATCGAGCCGAACAGGGCGTTGACCGCCGCGTACCAGGCCTGGTGGGCGGCGGTGTGGGTGAACTGGAACGGCCCCGCCACTTCGCCGCAGGCGCAGATGCTGGGGTGCAGCGTCTGAAGGTAGTCGTTGGTCTGCACCGTGCGCGCCCGTGTCGTGGGAATGCCAAGTTCCTCCACGCCGTAGCCCGTGGTGTTGGCCACGCGCCCCACGGCCACCAGCACCGCGTCAAAAGGGATGCGCACCTCGCGCGCCGGGGATGTGAGCCCCCACGCTTCCCTGCCCCCCGGCTTGGGGCGGCCCGACGCCGGGGTGGCACCCACTTCCTCGCACATCAGCAGCTTCTCGCCGTCTTCCACCAGGAAGCGGCTGGCCTTGTGGCCGACCCGCACGTCCACGCCCTCGGCGCGGAAGCGCGCCATCACCGCCTCCGAGACCTCCGGGTCCTCGCGCACCAGCAGGCGCGGCAGCATCTCCGCCTGCGTGACCCGGGCGCCGAAGCGTGCGAAGGCCTGCGTGAGTTCGCAACCGATGGGGCCGCCGCCCAGCACCAGCAGGCGCCGCGGCAGTTCGCGCAGTTCCCACAGGTTGTCCGAGGTGAGGTAACCCACGTCCTCCAGCCCCGGGATGGGCGGTACGAAGGGCCGCGCACCGGCGGCGATGATGATGGCGCGGGTGGTCAGGGTGCGCCGCTCCCCCGCGCTGTCGATCTCCACGCTGTGGGGCGAGGTGATCCTGGCCGTGCCCTGGATGCACTCCACTCCCAGATCCGTGTAGCGTTCCACCGAATCGTGGGGCGCGACGGTCTGCACCACCCGGCGCACCCGATCCATCACCTCGGCGAAGTCGAAGTCGGCGCGTGCCTCGCGCAGGCCGAACTCCCGTGCGCGGCCCATCTGGGACAGCAGCTTCGCCGAGCGGATCAGCGCCTTGGAGGGCACGCAGCCGGTGTTGAGGCAGCCTCCGCCCATGCGCGGCCTCTCCACCAGGGTCACGTTGGCCTTGACCGCGGCGGCGATGTGGGGGCGCTCACCAGCCCGGCGGAGCCGGCGCCGATCACCACCGGATTGCGGTCGAAGCGCCGGATGCGCGGCCACCGGCCCCGGGCCTTGCGCGCCTTCACCGCCTCCACGACCTTGCGGGCGGCCAGCGGGAAAACGCCGAGCAGGGCGAACGACAGCAGCAGCCCCGGCGAGAGGATGCCGGCGGCGGACTCGATCTGCGCCAGCCGGGTGCCGGCATTCACGTACACCAGCGTGCCGGCCAGCATGCCCATCTGGCTCACCCAGAAGAAGGTCCAGGTGCGGATCGGCGTGAGCGCCATGGCCAGGTTGATGAGGAAGGAGGGAAACACCGGCACCAGGCGCAGGGTGAAGAGGTAGAAGGCCCCGTCCTTCGCCATGCCCTCGTTGATCGGCCGCAGCCGCTCGCCCAGCCGCGCCTGCACCCAGTCGCTCAGCAGGAAGCGGGCGCCGAGGAAGGCCAGCGTGGCGCCGAGGGTGGACGCGAAGCTCACGATCACCGTGCCCCACGGCAGGCCGAAGATGGCGCCCGCCGCCAGCGTCATCACCGCCGCGCCGGGCAGCGACAGCGCCGTGGCGGCGACATAGGCCCCGAAGAAGACCAGCGCCGCCCGCAACAGCTGGGCCGCGCGCCAGGATTCGATGGCCGCCTGCTGCGACTTGAGGTGCTCCAGGCTCAGGTAGCGGCCCAGATCGAGTGCGAAAAAGGCGGCGATGGCCGCTACGAGAATGAGCAATGGCGCGACTCTTCCGACCTTCATGAAGCTTTCCCCTGATCCTGCATTTCGTGGATGAATACGCCGCGGTCGGCATCGAGGCTGCGCGCCCACGGCCGGCGGGCGATGGCGGCGCGCGCCTGGTTCAGGCCCTCTTGCCAGCGGGCGCGCACCGTGGCCGCCGCGAAGTCGATGTCCCTGGTGTGGTCCGCATGGTCGTGCAGCGGCGCCTGCAGGCGCACGAGGTGGTAATTGCTGGCGCAGCCATGGGCGCGCAGGGCGCGCACCGCCGGATCGTCGCGCAGCACCTCGGGCAGCCGGGCAGCCAGCGCGTTGATGACGTGGCGCAGTTCGTGCAGGCGCTGCTCGCGCGCCACGAGGTCGCGCGCCCGGCTGGCGTACTGGATGTCCTTGGCGTGGGCCAGCACCTCGCGCAGGGAGCCCGGCTCGCCGCCGGACGGATTCCACAGCGTGGCCAGGAAGCACAGGGAATCGCGTCGCGGATTGTCCTCCAGCACGAACTCCAGCGGCGTGTTCGAAGACAGGCCGCCGTCCCAGTACAGATCGCCATCCACCCGCACCGGCGGAAAGCCGGGCGGCAGGGCGCCGCTGGCCATGATGTGCTCCACGCCGAGCGCCTGGGCACCGGAATCGAAATAGACGCCTTCGCCGCCGCGCACCCGCACCGCGCCCACGCTGAGGCGCGTGGCGCCGGCATTGAGCAGGTCGAAGTCCACCAGCGCTTCGAGGGTGAGGCGCAGCGGGGTCGTGTCGTAGTAGCTCGCCCGCTCCGGCGGCAGCGGCAGATCCCAGCCGAAGGCGCCTTCCAGCCGCGGCGAGAAGAAGCCGGGCACGCCGCGGCTCAGCACGTGCAGATTGCCCAGCAGGGTCTGGGCCTGGCGCGGCAGGGGCCAGTCACGCGCGCGGGCGTGCCAGCCCTGTTCGCTCACGGCCTCCCAGAATTCGCGCAGGCGCGCCAGGCGCAGCCTCGGCGGGTTGCCGGCGATGAGTGCGCCGTTGATGGCGCCGATGGAGGTTCCGACCACCCAGTCCGGCAAAATTCTGGCCTCCTCCAGCGCTTCGTACACGCCGGCCTGAAAGGCGCCGAGGGCGCCGCCGCCCTGCAGCAGGAGGACGGTCTGTCGTCGATTTCCGCTCACGATGTGCGCTCCCTTGGCGGCGGGCGGGGCCGCGCGTCTTGCGCGGCGCTGCCGATCCCATGCCGATTGGTCGCGGCCGGAGGCACATTGCTTACATGCGCGTCACGGTGGACTCGTGTGACGCGGCATCGACCGCCGCGCCCAGTACAGCGCGGCCAGCGGCACGACGACCCACTGGAGCAGCGGTGACAGCCCCACCTCGATCCCGGGGAGCACCGGCATCCACGGCGAGTAGGCCCAGTTGCCCTGGGCGGTGTTGATGCGTTCGCTCAGCGCCGTGTAGGCCACACCCGGCACGATGGCGAGCGCGGCAATGCGCGCCACCGCCCAGCGCGCCGGCTCGCCGGCGCGGC
>JACQYB010000076.1 GCA_016208415.1 Betaproteobacteria bacterium
CTGGCGCCTTGGGGCGGCCCGGCGGCGCCATGGGAACGGCCCCCACGCTTCGCTGCCCCCCAAGGGGGCTGCATGACGCCTTGGGGCGGCCCGGCGGCGACATGAGCTTCCTCGCCGATCTCTCGCTGCGCTGGAAGATCCCCCTGCGGGTCATCGTGGCGGTGCTCGGCACGGCCTTCGCCGTCACCGCGGCCCTGGTCACGCGCGAATACGACGAGTTGCGCGGCAACCTCGATGCCCATGCCAAGAGCCTGGCACGGGTGCTGGCCAACACCCTGGTCACGCCGGTGCTGCACGACGACATCTGGCGCGCCTACGAGATCCTGCGCTCGGCGCGCCAGGCGAGCCCTGTGGCACCGGAACTGCAAGCCCAGGTGATCCTGGTCACGGATGCCGACTACCGCGTCTTCGTCTCCAACCGCCCCCGGGAGTTTCCGCTGGGCATGAGCCCCGCCACCCTGGGCGGCGCCTACGCCACGCTGCGTGCCAGCGGCAAGCAGGACAGCCGCGGCGGCGAGCTGCGGGTGGTGGAACCGGACAACGCGCCCCTGTACTTCGTCATGGCGCCGCTGGAGGCCGACGGCGTGTCGCTGGGCCACGTCATCCTCGGCTATTCCAAGATCTCCTTCCTGCCGCGTTTCCTCGACCTGGTGGGGCGGGCGGTGCTGGTCACCCTGCTGGTGCTGATGCTCATCATGCCCATCTCCTGGGTGTGGGCGCGCAGCACCGGCCAGCCGTTGCTGCGTCTGGCGCAGGCCATGCGGCGCGTGCCCGGCGAACTGGACACGGCGCACCTGGCCGACCTGCCCAGGTCGGGCGACGAGATCGGCCAGCTCGGCGAGGCCTTCCGCCGCATGGTGGGCGAACTCAAGGACAAGCAGGAACTGGAGCGCCAGATGCTGGTCTCCGAGCGGCTGGCCGCCGTGGGGCGGCTGTCCGCCGGCATCGCCCACGAGATCAACAATCCCCTGGGCGGCATGCTCACCGCCATCAACACCTACCAGCGCCATGGCGAGGGCGACCCCATGGCGCTCAAGACCCTGTCGTTGCTGGAGCGCGGGCTGACGCAGATCCGCAACACCGTGGCCGCCCTGCTCGTGGAGACCAGCACCCGCGACCGCAGCTTCGCCCCGGAGGACGTGGACGACATCCTCATCCTGCTGGAAGGCGATGCCCATGCCCACGCCGTGCGCATCGCCACCGACGTCACCCTGCCCGGACCGCTGCCCCTGCCGGCCACCCTGGTGCGCCAGATCCTGCTCAACCTGCTGCTCAACGCCCTCACCGCGGCTTCCGGCGGCGGGCTGGTGCGCCTCACCATTTCCACCACGACGGACAAGCTCCTGCTGGCGGTGCACAACGACGGGCGCCACATCTCGGACGAGCAGATGGCCTACCTCTTCGAGCCCTTCGGCGGCGGCTCCGGACGCGGCCACGGCCTGGGGCTGTGGATCGTCTACCAGATCGTGCAGCAACTCGGGGGCGGCCTTGCCGTGGAAAGCGCCCCCGGCGACACCACCTTCAACGTCGAGATTCCCTATGGCCACTCCGCCCCCGACACTGCCCCCGACTTCGCCCCCGACACTGCCACTGCTTTGTCTCATTGAAGACGACGAGATCATGGGCGAGTCCCTGGTGGAGCGCTTCCGCCTGGAAGGCTTCGAGGTGGACTGGTGCCGCAGCGCCGCCGAGGCTGCCCGGCAACTGGAGTCGCGCCGCTACCGCGTGGTGGTGAGCGACATCCGGCTCCCGGACCGCAACGGCGGCGATCTCTTCCTCGAACTCATGGAGCGCCTGCCGTCCCTGCCGCCCTTCCTGTTCATGACCGCCTTCGGCAGCATCGACCGCGCCGTGGAACTGCTCAAGGCCGGCGCCGCCGACTACGTCACCAAGCCCTTCGATACCGACGTGCTGGTGGCCAAGGCCAAGGGCCTGGCCCAGGAGTACGGTGTGGCGGGAGGCTGCGCCGACACCCTGGGCGTGTCCGCGGCCATGCGCCGCATCACCGAGACCCTGCCGCGGCTGGCGCGCCACGCCTCGGCGCTGCTCATCACCGGCGAATCCGGCGCCGGCAAGGAGCATGTGGCCCAGCTCTTCCACTGCCTGTCGGTGGGCAAGGAGGCGCCCTTCGTCACCGTCAATTGCGCGGCCATTCCCGAATCGCTGATGGAGGCCGAGCTGTTCGGCTACGAGAAGGGCGCCTTCACCGGCGCCGTCAAGGCGCGGCGCGGCTACTTCGAACAGGCCCACGGCGGCACCCTGTTCCTCGACGAGATCGGCGACATGCCCCTGGCCATGCAGGCCAAGCTGCTGCGCGTGCTGCAGGAGCACAAGTCCGGGCGCCTGGGCGGCGAAACCCGCCAGTACATCGATTTCCGCCTGGTGTGCGCCACCCACCGCGACCTCAAGCGCATGGTGGAACAAGGCGAGTTCCGCGAAGACCTGTACTACCGCATCCACGTCATCCACGTGCGCATCCCGCCGCTGCGCGAGCGCCCCGAGGACATCCGCTGGTTCGTGCGCCACTTCGTCGAGGAATTCAACCGCGCCCACCCGCAGGAGCGTCGGCGGCTGGACCCGCGCACCGAGCAGGCCCTCATGTCCTACCCCTGGCCGGGCAACGTGCGCGAACTCAAGCACGCGGTGGAGCGCGCCTGCATCCTCTCCCCCGGGCCGCTGCTGGGCGCCGAGGCCTTCTTCGGCGACGGCATGGACGGCCAGGCCGACGCCGACTTGCCCTCGCCGCCCCTGGCCGAATACCTCATGGCCTGCGAGCGCGACTATCTGCAGGTGGCCCTGCAGCGTCACGGCTGGCACATGACCCACACCGCCGAGGCCATGGGCATCACCCGCAAGACCCTGTGGGAGAAGATGCGCCGGCTGGGCATCCAGGCACGGGAGGAAGGCTGATGGCGACACCACGGCCGCACATGCAGGAGGAGGGGCGCATATGAACGGTGCCGGTGCCACCTGGCTGGGCGAGGCCTTCGGGGCGGCGGGGAAGGTGCAGACGGTGCCCGCCGGCGAACTGCTGTTCCGGCTCGGGGACGTTCCCGCCGCCCTCTATCTGGTGCTGGAAGGCGAGGCCCGGGCGCGGCGCTTCAGCCCCGACGGCGCCGAGATCCTCATGCAGCGCTCCCGCGCCGGCGAGTTGTTCGCCGAGGCCGGCCTGGTGGCGCCGCGCTACAGTTGCGAGGCCTTCTGCCCGCTGATCACCACGATCCTGCGCATTCCCCTGGCGGAGGTCCGCGCCCGCATCGCCAACGATGGCGAGTTCGCCCTGCGCTTCGCCCAGTTCCAGGCCGTGGCCATGCGCCGCCAGTGCGCCCGCTACGAGCGCCTGCGCCTCAAGCGCGCCGCCGACCGGGTGCTGCACTATCTCAACTGCGAACTCACAGGCCCGGCCGGCGCCACCCTGGCCCTGGACATCCCCCTGGCGGAATGGGCCGACGACCTGGGCCTGGAGCCGGAGACCCTCTACCGCACCCTGGCGGAACTGGAGAAGAAGGGCCTGATCCAGCGCGAGCCCCGCGGGCGCCGCATCCGCATCGCCGGCGCGGCCGCCGCCTGCGGCGGATGACTGATGGAGACGTCGGTCATGCTCACAAGGTATCAAGAGTTGACTTCGGAACTTGTCATTCTTGCCATAGCGCCCTTCCCGCGAAAGCGGGCCTACTGGCGAGACCGAAATAGTTGTGGCTCTCCGCCGGCCCGTGAACCTGGACGTTGGGCACCACTACCCGGAGTCAGCGACAATTGCGCTTTCCCCACTGGAGTCAACCCATGGAGCTGACGGCGGTACTTACTCGCGCCGAAGAAGGCGGCTACGTGGCCCTGAATCCCGAGATGGGTACCACGACGCAAGGCGAAACCGTGGAAGAGGCTATCGCCAACCTGCAAGAGGCTACGGAGCTCTATCTGTCGGAGTCCCCCATCTCCGCGCCAGGATATCCGCTGGCAACAACGTTCAGCGTTCCAGCGCATGCCTGAGCTGCCGCGGGTTTCGGGCGCCGCCGTGGTACGGGCACCGGAGCGCCTGGGTTTCGTGAAGCTTCGCCAATCCGGAAACGACGTCATCATGCGCCGTGGCTCCAATGGCTGTGTCGTCCCCCTGCACAGCGAAGTCAAAGTGGGCACGTTGGCAGGTGTCTTGCGTCAAGCCGACGTATCGCCAGACGAATTCCTCGCGGCCTTGTAGCCGTGGTGGCCCAACCCGTCAGTCATCCGGACCGCCGGCAAGCTGCGCTTGCAGGTTCCCTCCGTGCGTTGCGCTCCGGCGGGTTGCTCAAATGTTATCCGCCGCCAGCGCCGCCGCGGCGAGGACGAGGCCTGGTGCGGCTGCGGTAAACGTCATCCGTCAGAAATACGGAACGCGTCGTTCGCGCCGCCGCGGCCGCTCGCTTCAGCCCGCGGCAAACATGAACACGTATTCGCCGTGATTGACATCCACCCGGATATCGCCGCCGTGGCCCTCGGCGTAGGCGATCCAGCCCGGCTTGCTGGTGCACTCCGGCACCTCCGGCGATTCCCGGCCGCGCGGCCGGTCATACCAGGCGAGCAGCATCGCACCCGGGGCGAGGCGGCTTGCCGCGGTCTTGGCCAGCGCCTGGGCGGATTCGAAATCGAGTCCCAGGCCGCTGATGATCAGGCCGAGATGGTGCATCGGCGGCTCCTGCTGCCATTGCTGGTAGCAGTCCCCGCCGCAGAAATAATAGACATAATCCGCCGCCTCCTCGCTTTCCGCCGCCGACCGCGGGATTTGCTTCAGACAGATTTCGCAGGCGACCGGGCCGGTCGCGGGAATGTTGGTTGTCATGCCGCCCTCCTTTCAATTGCCTCGTGAGAACATCAACGAAATGGGGACTGCCAACGGGCAATACAAGCGAGCGGCAACCCCAGGAATTGCGCGGAGGTGTAGCTTGCACCATGAATCTCCGGCAAAGCCTGCCGGAAGCATGGCTGAATCTTGGAAGGAAAGCGAGTTGTCAAAGACGTCGGATTGCCGCGTGCGCGGGTTGGCTCTCTGCCTGTTCGCCATCCTGCTGGCCGGTCCTGCATCGGCACAGGACGCGGTCGGGGAGCGCCGGGCGATGATGGAGGAAGTGGCGCAGATGGCGCGGACCATCGGCGCGGGCAGGCAGGACGTCGGCCCGGCCGTGCTGGCGGCGATGGAGCGGGTGTCGCGTCACGAATTCGTGCCCTTGCCGCTGCGCATCCATGCCTACGACAACCGGCCCTTGCCGATCGGGCATGGGCAGACGATATCCCAGCCCTACATCGTCGCCGTGATGACCGACATGCTGAAAGTCAGCGCCGGCGACGCGGCGTTGGAGATCGGCACCGGCTCCGGCTATCAGGCGGCGGTGCTGGCGGAATTGGGTCTGCGCGTGTGGTCGATCGAGATCGTCAAGCCGCTGGCCGACGATGCGGCCGAACGGTTGCGACGGCTCCGCTACAGGAGCGTGGCGACCAAGGTCGGCGACGGTTACGACGGCTGGCCGGAGCGCGGCCCCTTCGATGCCATCGTGGTCACGGCCGCCGCCAGCCACGTGCCGCCGCCGCTCCTGCGCCAGCTCAAGCCCGGCGGACGGATGGTGATCCCGGTCGGCGCCCCCTTCCAGACGCAGCAGCTGCTGCTGGTTGAGAAACGCGCCGACGGCGGCGTAACGACGCGGCAGATGATGCCGGTGCGATTCGTGCCGCTTACCGGCGGCCACGAGTGATCGTTCCCGGTCCATGAATCACCGGCCGCCGCTACTCGCCGTTGCCACGCTCTCGGCCGCAGCGCTGGGCTACGAGATCCTGTTGCTGCGCCTGTTCGCGATCGTGCAATGGCACCATTTCGCCTACCTCGCGATCAGCGTCGCGCTGCTGGGCTTCGGCGCCGCCGGCACCTTCGTCACCCTGGCCAGGCATCGCCTCGTCGCGCTTTTCCCCTGGAGCTTCAGCATCGCGGCAGCCGCCTTCGCCGTTGCGGCCGTCGGCTGCTTCGCCGCCGCCGAGCGCGTCCCCTTCAACGCCCTCGAAATCGCCTGGGACCCGGCGCAGTTTCTCGGCCTCGCCGCGATCTATCTGCTGCTGTTCGTTCCGTTCTTCTGCGCCGCGACGGCATTGTGCGTCGCCTACGCCGCCTTCGGGGCGCATGTCGCCCGCCTTTACGGTGCCGACATCATCGGTGCCGGCCTGGGCAGCCTGGGGCTGCTGGCCCTGCTGTACGCCCTGCATCCCGCCGACGCGCTGCGTGCCATCCTCGCCTTCGGCTTCGCCGCGGCGGCACTGGCGGCCTGGCCGGCAGCGCGGCGCGGCGCCATCGTGCTCGGTCTGGCGGCGCTGCTGGCGCCCTGGCTACTGCCGCCGTCGGCGCTCGAACTCGTCGCCTCGGACTACAAGGATCTGCGCCAGGCGCTGCGCGTCGACGGCGCGCGCTCGATCGCCCAGCGCGTCAGCCCGCTCGGCGTGGTGATTGCCGTCGACAGCCCGCGGGTGCCGCTGCGCCATGCGCCGGGCCTGTCCCTCAACGCGACCGCCGGGCCGCCGCCGCAGATCGGGCTGTTCGTCGATGGCCAGGCCGCCGGCGCCGTCACGCGCTTCGATGGCGACACCACCCCTCTCCGCTATCTGGCCGACATGACGTCCGCCGTGCCCTACCGCCTGCTGCAACGCCCGCGTGTCCTGGTGCTCGGCGCCGGTGCCGGCGGCGACATCCTGCAGGCGCTGGTGCACGGCGCCAGCCGGGTGGATGCGGTCGAACTCGATGCGCAAATCGTCGCCGTGCTGCGGCAAGACCTCACCGGGTTCTCCGGACGGCCCTACGACGCCCCCGGCGTGCGCCTGCATGTCGCCGAGGCGCGCGGTTTCGTCGCCGCCAGTCGCGACCATTACGACCTGATCCAGGTGGCGCTGCTCGATGCCTTCGGCTCCAGCGCGGCGGGCCTGGGGTCGTTGCATGAAAGTCATCTCTACACCGTCGAGGCGCTTGACGGCTACCTGGACCGACTCGCCCCCGGCGGACTGCTCGCCTTCACGCGCTGGGTGTCGCTGCCGCCGCGCGACAGCCTGCGCCTGTTCGCCACGGCCATCGCCGCGCTCGAACGGCGCGGCGCGCCCGAGCCGGCGATGGCGCTGGCGATGATCCGCGGCTGGAGCACGACGACGCTGCTGGTGAAGAACGGACCGTTCGCCGCGAGCGAAATCGCCGCCATCCGCGAGTTCTGCCGGCAGCGCTCCTTCGACACCGTATACCTGCCGGGCATCGCCGCCGCCGAGGCCAACGTGTTCAACGTCCTGGAAACGGACGACTTCTTCGCGGCGACACAGGCGCTGCTCGGCCCGGAGCGCCAGGCCTTTCTCGACCGCTACAAGTTCGATCTGACGCCGACCGGCGACGATCGGCCCTACTTCTTCCATTTCTTCAAGTGGCACACCCTGCCCGAGTTGCTGCGGCTGCGCGCGCAAGGCGCCCTGCCGCCGATGGACTGGGGCTATCCGGTGCTGGTCGTCGCCCTTCTGCAGGCGATCGCGGTGAGCGTGGCCCTCATCCTGTTGCCGCTCGCGCTCGGCCGCAGCCGGCACGCGTTCGCCGCCGTGCCCACGGCGCTGCGCCGGCGCGTCCCCGTCTATTTCCTGGCGCTGGGCCTCGGCTTCATGGCGATCGAGATTCCTTTCCTGCAGCGTTTCACGCTCTTCCTCAGCCATCCGGCCCATGCCGCGGCCGTCGTGCTCGCCGCCTTCCTCATCTTTGCCGGGCTGGGCGCACGGCATTCGGCGCGATGGACCACCGCCGGGGCGCGCTGGCCCTTCGCCGCCATCGCCGCCATCGCACTCATCTACGCCGCCGCACTGCCGGCGCTGCTTGGCGCGCTGATGGGACTGGCGCTGGGCTGGAAGATTCTGGTGACGATCGGGCTCATCGCGCCGCTCGCCTTCTGTCTCGGCATGCCGTTTCCGCTCGGCCTCGCCGCCGTCGCCGCGCGCGCCGAGGCGCTGGTGCCCTGGGCCTGGGCGATCAACGGTTTCGCCTCGGTGGTGGCGACGCTGCTGGCGACCCTGCTGGCGATCCACTGGGGCCAGACCGTCGTCGTGCTGATCGCCGTCGCGTTCTATGCGCTCGCCGCCTGGCAGATCCCGCGCGGCTAGCCGACCGGAGGAAGACGTTTCTCGGCGCCCCGTTCCGTCACCGAGTAGTTCGTTTGCCGTCGGCCCGCTCTGCACGCCCATCTCCTCGCGCACCGGGCGCAGGATGTGGTAGCCGCAGAGCAAGCAGCGAGAGTAGAGCAGGGACAGGACGGTGGCGGGAAGCTCACCGCACCCGGCCTTCAACAGGCGCGCCGCCGACCGGATCATGCCGTCATTGCCGGTGGCGCGCTGTTTCCTGGGCAGCGGTTTCAGCGGTTGCGGCCACCTCCCGGCCCTATGCCGCCTCCCGGGCCCATTCCCGGCCCCGCGCCGCCGCCGGGGCCCATGCCGCGCCCGCCACCGCGTGCCGGCGGCTCGTCGGGCAGGGTCACGCCGCGTTCCGCGGCGCGCGCCTTCATGCTCTCATGGTGCTCGAGGCGAACCTGCTCGCGCGCCTCGGCGGTCGTCGCCGTGCGCATCTTGGCGCGGTACTCGTTTCGCTCCTGCTGCGTCATGAGCTGGCTGCCGTAGATCTGCTGCGTGTCCTGCGCCTGGGCGCGTGCCTGGGCATGCGCCTGGTCAGCGGCCAGGAAGAGGCCCGCCGAAAGCGCCAGCGTGCTTGCCAGGGCCGTTGTCATCATGGTTCGATTCAACATGACAGTCTCCTACAAGAAGAGAGAAAAGGTAATCCCGGAACGGAACGGCAACTCACATGCTCTGTCCGTGAATGCGCCCGCCGCCTTGCCTGCCGCGTGCACCATCGCCGCCGCCGCAGGCAGCCGGAGCGGGGGCGAGGCCGAGGCTGATGATTGATCTTGTGGCCATGATCCGATCCCGGTCGTGTTCGAAGGTTCCGTTTTGTGGGCCGTCATCGGCCGCGCCCCATGCCTCGGCCGCCGCCGTGCGCACCGCCCATGCCGCCGCCGGGTCCGCCGCCAAAGGCCCCGCTTTGTCTCGCCTCATAGCCAATGCCGTAACGCTGCCCGCGGCGCATCGGCTGCTGCGCTCCGGGGGTGCCGGGCTCTTCGTTCCATCGCCCCGGCGAGCGCCTCGCCCAGGCAGGCAGGCTGCCCTCGGTCGCCTCTGCGGCGGGGCGGGTATCACCGCCCTCGCGCCCGGCCGGCTCCGCATCCTTCATCTGCTGGGCGATGGCCGGCGCCGCGCACAGCAGGCCGAGACACAGGCAGGCCAGCGCGATGCAACGGGTCGACGTGGTGCGGGTTTTCATTCTCGGGCTCATCCTGCTGAGCCCCCTGTTCCGGGGCATGTGGCGATGATCCGCCGCGGCTGTAGCGGCCTGATATCCGGCCGGTTGCCGTGTGTATCAGCTTGTTTCCGCTTGTTTCCGGGGAGGGCTTCGCCGTTCGCGTTTGGGCTAGTGTTTAATTGCGTAAATTAACAATAGTATTTCGAAGCTGCGACCCCCGAACCTCTCGTTTGCGCCAGACGAACGGTGCCGCCCTTTCGTTGTAGGCAGCGGTAAAGGCATGGATGGCCTCAATGAGTTGCTCGA
>JACQYB010000004.1 GCA_016208415.1 Betaproteobacteria bacterium
CTTCTCCTCTCGCAGTGGCTCCATTACGCCGGTCAGCGGGTGGCTCCTATATGCCGATCATCGACTGGCTCCATTACGCCGATCATCGACTGGCTCCTATATGCCGATCCTCAAGTGGCTCCTATATGCCGGTCGCTGACATCATCCCCACTTGCGTCGCTTTCGAGCGCGACAGGTGCCAGTAGCTCTTGCTGCTGATGCCGGTCAGGATCGCCGTGCGTTTGCCCACCCCCAGCGCCAGAAGATGGCTGATCTTCGTGCGGGTGCGGCGCCACTGTTTCCAGTAGCACATGCGCACCCGACGACGCAGCCATTCGTCCAGTTCGGGAATCGGCCGGTAATACTCGGAGAGGCCGAAGTAGCCCATCCAGCCACGCAGGTACTGCCCGAGTTTGTCGAACCGGTATTGCATCGAGACGCCCCAGCTGCGCCCCGTCAGTTTCCGGAGGCGGTGCTTGAAGTCCGCGAATGCGGCATCGGACCAGCGCAGCTTGCCCCTCCTGAAAGTGAAGCCGAGGAACACGCATGCGTCGATCTTCGCCACCTGGCTGCGGGGCGAAGCTGAAGGTGGCCGACAAGGCCATCGAAAAGCTGAAGGACCGGGTGCGGGAACTGACCCGTCGTACGCGAGGCGCCAATATTGGCGTGATCGTGGCGGAGCTGAGACAAACCCTGCTTGGTTGGAAAGCGTACTTTGGCATTGCCGAGGTGCTGAGTCCTCTGCGCGACCTGGACAAATGGGTACTTTGCGTGTTGCGCTGCTATCTCTGGAGACAATGGGGGCCGGCGGGCTACCGGGAACTGCGCAAGCGTGGGGTGTCAGTCCGCGAAGCGTGGAACACCAGCAAGTCGGCCCACGGCCCATGGCGGCTGTCCAAGACACCCGCCTTGGCTGTGGCGCTCCCATTGCGCTTCTTCGAATCACTGGGACTACCGAGCCTTGCGCCCCGGTAGGAATTCAATTGATCGAACCGCCGGATACGTGACCCGTATGTCCGGTGGTGTGGGAGGGAGGAGCCGTGAGGCTTCTTCCTATCCCGATTGGCCCGCAGAGAGTGCCACAGTGATGCCCGGGAACGCCCGCAACACCTTGCCGTCCATAGTCACGAGTTTCGTGCCAAGCTTCATCGCCAGTGCAACGAACTCGCAATCGTATGCGGAGCATTCACTATCGCGCACCAATTCCAGAACGCCAAGCGAGTCTACTTCGTATTCGGCGCCACTGAGCAAGTCTTCTGCCTCACTCTGGAGATCATGCACTTGCTGGAACGTCAGGCTCCCTCGCCGCATGTATCCCGCAAGGATGTTACGAAATTCACTTCGCCACAGAACTGGCGCAGCCCAACTGGGGTCTCTTTCGAGCAGAGCCTCTGCGGCCGCGGTGTACTCGCCGGGCAAGTACAAGTACGCCACGATATTTGAGTCCACAACAATCATGGGCGCCCCTGCCGCTTCAGAGTATCAATCTCACGTGCTCGAAACTTCGTCTTGCCCAACTCTGCCCTTAGCTGGCGCGCACGCGCGAGCCGTTCGCTGGGAGCTATCTTGGTCAGTGTAAGCACAGTCTCAAGGCACACAATGGCCTCGCTGTTAAGGCTGCGGCGGTGCATCTCCGCTGCGACTTTCAGCCGCTCGTACACGTCGTCCGGAATGTTTTTCAACGTCAGCGTCGTAGGCATGGCATTCTCCAACCGTAATGGCACCAAAACGGTTCCAGTATATGGTCTCGCCAAGCGTTTGCCAATCTGCGGGCTAATCGGGTAAGGGCCGGCTTCTAGCCGGCCCTCCCCGCACCACCCGGCATGCGGGTCCGCACCGGGCGGTTCAAGAAGAGGATTACACCGTGCACCCACGTGTGACCGTAGTAGCAAGGCAAGAGGCTGGCAGCGTGGCGCAACGCCGTCCACGACTCACCCGGTCGGGTTCAACGTCGGGATCGAGTCTGCCACCGCTCCCTTTCTCTTCTTGTTCGGCCCTTCGTCGCACCCTTCTCGTGAAAGGGGAGGCAACTACTATGGCCTCTGCTAATGGGACGTCCTCGCGGCCTGGCCCTTGCCTTCGGCTAGTGGTTATCCTTGCCGCCGGCGACAAGTCAGGCACTCCCACAGGGGACTTCCACCCCATTACATCGCGCCCATGCTGGGCGCACACCCTGCGGTGCACGGGACGCTGCGCGATAAAGCCGCGCAGCGCCCTGACCTTGAACGTTGGCCCCGCCCTTAAAGCCTACCCCCGCCGCCGGCCTCAGGCAGGCATGCCGTATGGCTTACGCCTCGCGATCTTCAACTTCCCCACGACATGCATCTCACACCGCTTGCAGTCGAAGCGCAGGGTGAGCGTTTCCTCGCCTCGCACCAGGGTCATGGGGTCGGGGCGAATGCCCTTCACCTGTTTGGGACAGAGGTTGAAGCTGTAGCGCAGGCAGTGCCTGGTGATCATCAGCGACACCGCGCCCTTTTCCTGGTTGGCTTCAAAGGCGGCCTCGATGAGCGATACGCCGTGGCGGGCGTAGAAGGCGCGGGCCTGGTGGTTGTAGACGTTGCCCAGGTAGGTGAGATCGGACTCGGGATAGGGCGCGGGCGGGTCGGCGGGCACGGCCCGGGGCGGGCGCTGCCAGGCGGCCAGGCGGGCGGCCTCCAGGGCCTCGCAGGCCTGGCGGCGCAAGCCGTTGAGCGCCCCGGCGGGGATGAAGCGCGGGGCGGGGAGGTCCAGCTCGATGGCCGTGGCGGCGAGGATGGTGTTGCCGAGGCGGCCCAGTTGCTCGCGCAGGGCGTCGGCCGCGGCGGCGCTGCGCGCCGGCTCGTGCGGGTAGGTTAGCTCGGCCCGGGCGCTGATGCCGTCTTCGTCGGTGATCTGGAGGGCGTAGCCGGCGGGGGTCTCGGAGAGCCGCAGCGCCACGCCGATGCGCCGCTCGGCGGATTTCTTCTCCAGCGCGCGGGTGAATTCCTGGTCGTGGTTGCGGTGCAGTGGCGTGCCGGGGCGCAAGCCGGCCAGGTCGCGGGCCGGCTCGGCGGGAAAGAGCCGCCGGCCCTCGGCGCGGTTGATGCGCAGGCCGGCCAGTTGGTGGTGGTCGTCAAAGTGGCACAACCCGTCGCCATTGTGGATGGGCGCGGTGCCGTCGATCTCGAACCAGCCGGCGCCGACGCGGGTGACGCGGCCCACGGCCTCGCCGACGAAGGTGGGGGAGTGGAAGGCGGCGATGTCCGCCTGGCGGCTGCGCACGAAGTAGTCGGTGGCGCCGCGGTTGAAGGTCTTTTCCGGGCGCGGCTCGAAGAAGAAGGTGCAGCGCCCGGAGGAGCCGCGCCGCAGGCCGGGGTCGGCGTCGATGATCCCGTCCAGCAGCCGGCGGTAGTGGGCGGTGACGTTCTTCACGTAGCCCAGGTCCTTGAGCCGGCCCTCGATCTTGAAGGAGCGGATGCCCGCGTCGATGAGGGCGCGCAGGTTGGCGCTCTGGTCGTTGTCCTTGAGCGAGAGCAGGTGGCGGTCGCGGGCGAGGACCTGCCCGTCCTGGTCCGCCAGGGAATAGGGCAGCCGGCAGGCCTGGGAGCACTCGCCGCGGTTGGCGCTGCGGCCGGTGTGGGCGTGGCTGAGGTAGCACTGGCCGCTGTAGCTCACGCACAGCGCGCCGTGGCTGAAGAACTCCAGCGTGGCGGAGGTGTGCGCGGCGATGTCGCGGATCTCCGGCAGCGACAACTCCCGCGCCAGCACCAGTTGGGAGAAGCCCACCTGCTCCAGGAAGCGCGCCTTCTCGGCGCTGCGGATGTCGCACTGGGTGCTGGCGTGGAGCTGGATGGGCGGCAGGTCCAGCTCCAGCAGGCCCATGTCCTGGACGATGAGGGCGTCCGCGCCCGCCTCCCACGCCTGCCAGGCGATGCGCCGCGCCGGCTCCAGTTCGTCGTCGCGCAGGATGGTGTTGAGCGCCACGAGCACCCGCACCCCGTAGCGGTGCGCGTGGACGGCCAGCCGTTCGATGTCGCCCATGCCGTTGTCCGCCCCCGCCCGGGCGCCGAAGGCCGGTCCGCCGACATAGACGGCGTCGGCGCCATGGTTGATGGCCTCGATGCCGAAGTCGGCGTTGCGGGCGGGGGCGAGGAGTTCGAGGACGGCGGGTCGCTGCATGGTCGGCTTCAGCGGGCAGAACCTGAACGGACCGCCCGGCAAGGGTGAGGTGCGCGCCCGGCCGGGGGGGGGACCGGTTGCCTGCATCTTACGGCAAGCACACCGGCCGCTCCAGCGACGGCAGGCACACAGGGCGTTTCGCCTGACCAAGACCGGCCCCGGTGCGATCCGCGACGGCTTCTGACTAGCTCGCGTACGCTGAGCGGGGGCTCATACACCTTGCGGTGTAGCCCTTCAGACGGACGAACATTTCTTTGATTTAATGCATTCTTGTCGGCATTTCGAGAACCACGACATTTTGCATGTGCGCAGTCGCCAGCGCGCGGAGCCATCCGGGTTGCAGGTGCGCCACGGCATCGGCATGGACACCGGGATCCACTGCGGGAAGGGGCGGCGATGGGAAAAGCGGCCAGCGCGACGTGCGGGCTCGACGATCCGAAAGGTGATGCGGACGGTGGGCCGGAGACTTGGAGGCAGACGGATGGCGCGTCGGCGGCGCACGGGGTGCCGCTGTTCGTTGACCTGGACGGCACCCTGACCCGGACGGATCTGCTGATCGAGACGGCGGTGGACCTGCTCAGACGCAGGCCGTGGCTGTTGATTTCCATGTTCGTCTGGCTGCTGCGGGGGCGATCCGTGCTCAAGAGCAGGATCGCGGAACTCGTCGCCTTCGACCCCGCACTGCTTCCCGCCAATGCCGCACTGCTCGAATTCCTTCGCGCCGAGGCTGCCCGGGGCCGCGCGCTCTATCTAGCCAGTGCCGCGGACGAGCGGCTGGTGAGCGCGGTGGCGGCGCACTTCGGCTTCTTCGCGGGATTCCTCGGCAGCACCCCCGGGAACAATCTCGCCGGCCGCCGCAAGGCCGCGGCATTGGCGAACCACTCCCAAGGGCACGGCTACTGCTACGCCGGCAACGCCCGGGTCGATCTGCCGGTATGGGAGCAGGCACGGGAGGCCATCGTGGTGAACGCCCGTGCCGCAGTGGTGCGGGCGGCGCGCAAGCGGGCGAACGTGGTGCGGGTGTTCGACGAGCCGGCGGGCGGACTGCAGCTTGTCCTCAAGGCCATCCGCATCCACCAGTGGCTCAAGAACGTGCTTCTGTTCGTGCCCTTGGTGACTGCCCAGATGTGGTGGGACATGGGGGCACTGGCGCAGGTGGTGGCGGCCTTTGTCGCGTTCAGCCTGTGTGCCTCGGGCACCTACCTGTTGAACGACATCCTCGACCTGCCCTCGGATCGCGGGCACCCCGCAAAGCGCAAACGGCCGCTGGCCAGCGGCGCCATGCCGCTTTCCAGCGGACTGGCGTGGTGCGCCGGGCTGCTCGCCGCGGGGGTGGGGGCCGCGGCGCTGGTTTCCGCCGGATTCCTGGCGGTGATGGGCGCGTACATCGCCCTGACCGTGACCTACTCCGTCTACCTCAAGCGGCTGGTGCTGCTGGACGTGATGACGCTGGCGGCGCTCTACACGCTGCGCATCATCGCGGGCGCGGTAGCCATCGGGGTGGTGGCGTCGTTCTGGCTGCTGTCCTTCTCGGTGTTTCTCTTTCTCAGCCTGGCGCTGGTCAAGCGCTGTTCCGAACTGCTCCATCTGGCCGAGATCCGGCGCGACGCCGCCTCCGGCCGGGACTACCGCGTGACCGACCTGCCCATCCTTCAGGCCATGGGGGTCGCCAGCGGTTACCTGTCGGTACTGGTGCTGGCCTTCTACATCAACAGCCAGGTCGTCACCCAACACTATGCCCAGCCGCAGGTGCTCTGGCTCCTGTGCGCGCTGGTGCTGGTGTGGATGAACCGGGTGTGGATCAAGACCGCGAGAAACCAGATGGATGACGACCCGGTGGTGTTCAGCCTCCGGGACAAACCGAGCTGGCTGCTGGCAGCCGCCGCGGCGGCGGTGATCCTGCTGGCGGCCAGTCCCATTTGATTCGGGAGGAAACGAGCATGACGCAGATCCGGCCGGGCCCTGACCCGGCCACGGAGCGGCGGGAGTTGATGGCCGTGCTTGCCGTGGTGGCGGCGGTGATGGCGGCAGCGGCCTGGGCCTGCCTGCATTTCCCGCCCTGGATCGACGAGGCCCAGTTCGTGGATCCCGCGGCAAGTCTGTTCTTCGGCAAAGGCTGGACCTCTTCGGCGTGGCCCTACCAAACGCCGGAGGAATTCTGGATGGGCAACGCGCCCCTGTACACGGGTCTGGTCTACGTCTGGATGAAGCTGTTCGGCTTCGGCCTGCTGGAAGCCCGCTCGCTCAACCACGTGCTGCTGGCGATGTCCGCCGTCACGTTCTGGGTGGCGATACGGCGGCTGCAACTGGTGGGCAGCGCGGCGGGCCGGGTGCTCATGGTGGCCCTGATCCTTACGGGACTTGGCGTGGCGCACGATTCGTGGAGCGCGCGCTACGACATGCTCACCGTCGCCGTGGTCGCGGCGGCGACCCTGGCGTTCTCGGCCACCGGACGGCGCACGCGCCTGGGATTCCTGGCCCTCATCGGCTTCGTGGCGCCGCTGGCGGGTTTCCACCTCGCCGTGTACCTCGCGGTGTTCGCGCTGTACCTGCTCTGGCCGATGCGTCTCAAGGTGCTTCGCGAGGCCGCCGCACTGGGTTGTGGAATGGCGGCGGGAGTGGCCTTCCTGTTGGGTGTCGCGGCGGCCAGGGGCCTGCTGAAGAAGTTCCTGCTGATCACGTTTGGCTCCAAGCACGTCATCTCGGGGCAGGTGGGCCAGGCGCTGATGCAGGGCGATCTCCAGGGCGTGGCCCGGCTGCTGGACTGGCCGAGCATCTATTACCAGGATCCGAGCCTGAGTGCAGTGCTCGGGGTCGCCGCGATCATGGCGGGTTTTGCCCTGGCGGGGCGTGTCCGGATCGGCGGGCGTGAACTGGTGTTCCTGCTTGGCGTGGCGGTGGTAATACCGACGGTGGTGTTTCTTGCCGGGAAATTCCCCCTCGCCTATAGCTGGATGGCCTACATACCGTGTGTCGTGTGGGTCGCGCGCCACTTCCCTGACGTGAGCGTGGAAATGCCGGCGCCGGTGCGCAGCGCAGGCGTGGTTCTCTTGGGCCTGGCCATGGCCGCCGGGCTGGGTGCCTTGCTGGTGGAAGCCCATCGTACGTCCGACATGGGGCACCATGGCCAGTATGCGCAGCGCATCGCCGCGGAGGTGAAGCGTGGCGAACTTGTGTACGCCGACTTCGAGGCCTATTTTGCCGCGCGCCGGCACGCCGGGCGCGTCTTTGTGCCCACCTACGGCCAGACCGGGCTGGTCCCCGGCATCCCGGAAAGCGCGGAGATCACCGTGCTGGTCCTGCGCCCTGAAAATGTCGAGCGTACGCTCGAACTCGTGGGCGGACAGTGGGTCGAGGTGGCCGCGGTCAGCGCAGTTCCCGCGGGTATTGCCGTGGCGGAGCAAGGCAACCCGTTCCACGCCAGGATCTTCCGCCGCAGCGCGCCGGCGGCGGTGGCGATGGAGTAGCGCGCGACCCACCGCGCCGCGTCGTCACCTTGCCGGTTCCCGGCCGAGGCGACAACAGCCGGCGTGGGGCACTCGCCGCCGCGGCGTCGTGGGGCGATTCCTTTCCACCCTCCCGGGCGGCGGAGAGATGGCGCAGCCGGCAGACAGGTCAACCCATCCTCGCCAGCCGCGTTCATGGAGGCATGGTGGGCCACCACCGATAAGTGGAGGAGAAAACCAAATGGGCAGTTTGAGCAACGAGTCCTTTGAGTCGTTTATCGAGTCACTCAAGGAGGCAGGCATCCGGATCAAGAACGAGAGCGAGTTGCGCGAGCGTCTCGCCGAAGCGCGCCGCTGGCGTGAGGCCTTCACGACCCTGGCGTCCAACGGCCGGCTCATCGGCATTCGCTTCGAGGAGCCTGAGGACGGCTGCGACGAGGCGCGGATTCAACGTGCCTTTTCCGAATTCCAGTTTCCGGAACGTGCGGGCGTGATCTTCGCCGCATCCCGCAAGGCCGCCTACTGATCGCGGCGCTCTCTGGCGGCACGCTGGCCGGAGATTTCGACAAAAGGCCCGCCGGGTTCGGCGGGCCTTTTGTTTGAGCGTGCCGGTCAGTGCTCAGCGGCTGATCGGCTTGTAGCGGATGCGCCTCGGCTTGGCGCCCTCCTCGCCCAGGCGCTTCTTCTTGTCCGCCTCGTATTCCTGGTAGTTGCCGGCGAAGAAGCTCCATTGGGAGTCGCCTTCCGCCGCCAGGATGTGGGTGCAGATGCGGTCGAGGAACCAGCGGTCGTGGCTGATGATCATGGCGCAGCCGGCGAATTCCAGCAGGGCGTCTTCCAGCGCGCGCAGGGTCTCGACGTCCAGGTCGTTGGACGGCTCGTCCAGCAGCAGCACGTTGCCGCCCTGGATCAGGGTCTTGGCCAGGTGCAGGCGGCCGCGCTCGCCGCCCGAGAGGTTGCCGACGATCTTCTGCTGGTCGCCGCCCTTGAAGTTGAAGCGGCCGATGTAGGCGCGGCTGGGCATCTCGAAACGGCCCACGGTCAGCACGTCGGCACCCTCGGAGATGGCTTCGAACACCGTCTTGTCGTTGGCCAGGCCCTCCCGGGACTGGTCCACGGCGGCGATCTTCACCGTCGGGCCGATGTCGATGCTGCCGGAATCGGGCCGTTCGCGCCCCAGGATCATGCGAAACAGCGTCGTCTTGCCGGCGCCGTTGGGGCCGATGACGCCGACGATGGCCCCGGCCGGCACGCTGAAGCTGACCTTGTCCATCAGCAGGCGATCGGAGAAGGCCTTGGTCACGCCCTCGAACTCGATCACCTTGTCGCCCAGGCGCTCGCCCGGCGGGATGAAGATCTCCTGCGTTTCGTTGCGGCGCTGGTATTCGACGGTGGCCATTTCCTCGTAGCGCGACAGGCGCGCCTTGCTCTTGGCCTGGCGCGCCTTGGGGTTGGAGCGCACCCACTCCAGCTCCTGCTTCATGGCCTTCATGTGGGCGTCGACCTGCTTCTGCTCCGTCTCCAGGCGCGCTTCCTTCTGCTCCAGCCAGCTCGAATAGTTGCCCTTCCAGGGGATGCCGTGGCCGCGGTCCAGTTCCAGGATCCACTCGGCGGCGTTGTCGAGGAAGTAGCGGTCGTGGGTGACGGCCACCACGGTGCCGGGAAAGCGCACCAGGAACTGCTCCAGCCATTCCACCGACTCCGCGTCCAGGTGGTTGGTGGGTTCGTCCAGCAGCAGCATGTCGGGTTTCGAGAGCAGCAGCCTGCACAGCGCCACCCGGCGCTTCTCGCCGCCGGACAGGTTTTCGATGGCCGCGTCCCAGGGCGGCAGGCGCAGGGCGTCGGCGGCGATCTCCATCTGGTTTTCCACGTCCGAGCCGGCCGTGGCAAGGATGGCCTCGTACTTCGCCTGCTCCTCGGCCAGCATGTCGAAGTCGGCGTCGGGCTCGGCGTAGGCGGCGTAGACCTCGTCCAGCTTGCGGCGCGCTTCGAGGATGGCGCCCAGGCCGGCTTCAACTTCCTGGCGCACCGTCAGGGCGGGGTCGAGCTGGGGCTCCTGGGCCAGGTAGCCGATGGAGATGCCCGGCTGCCACTGCACCTCACCGTCGAATTCCTTGTCCGCCCCCGCCATGATGCGCAGCACGGTGGACTTGCCCGAGCCGTTCAGGCCCAGCAGGCCGATCTTGGCGCCCGGGAAGAAGGACAGGGATATGTCCTTGATGATCTGCCGCTTGGGCGGCACAAGCTTGCTCACGCGGAGCATCGACATCACATACTGGGCCATGGGCGGGATTCGGCAGGCATGCCGGGACTATGGAAAACGGCGCTGAGTGTACCCCGGCGGGGGCGCGGGCGCATGGTTCGGCGCCGCGCTTCAGTCCCCGGGGGGCGAAGCCGCTAATCGCGTCTCAAGAAACACGCCGGGCCGCCCCAAGTGTTTCTTGCCCCCTCGGGGGGGGGCTGACGCGAAGCGGCAGGTTTGGGGGCGCTCATCCCCGTGCGTCCCGGGCCGGGGTCCAACACGCCGGCACCGGCCGTCACCGCAGGAGGAAATCCATGGACGTCACCTCGATCGCATCCAGCGCCGTAGCCGCGACCCAGGCCGGCACCCTCGGCAACGCAGTGGGTCTGGTGATGATGAAAAACGATGAGAACACAGAGCGTTACGAGGCGAGTCCCATTCACCCCACGGGTGAGTGTCCGTTCTTGCTCTGCGGCCTCGGTGTCTCCGCGATCTCTGCGTTGAAAGAGGTTCAACTGCGGTTTCAGGGATGATGGCTCCCGGCGTGCGGTCGCCGGGCGAATGCTACAGCCTGAACGGCCCTTCGCAGATGGTGCCGGCGAGTTCGCGCCGGTCGCTGGGCGATTCGCCCTGCCGCAGGTTTTCGGGCAGCACGTCCAGGGCGCCGGGCTTGCCCACGGCGGCCATGGCTTCGACACGGTAGTCGTCGGGGATGTCGAGCGCGGCCTTCGCCCGGGCGTAGTCGAAACCCTGCATGCCATGGACCACGTAGCCCTTGAGCCAGCCCTGCAGCGCCAGGTTCTCCCATGCCGCGCCGGTGTCGTAGGAGTGGGTGGGGTAGGGCTGGCCGTTGAAGTCGAGGGTGGTCTTGGAGACGAACAGCAGCAGCGCCGCGGCGTTCGTCGCCCACGCCTTGTTGCCCTCCACCAGCAGGTCGAGGAACAGCGGCCAGTGCGCCGTGCCGCGCCGGGCGTAGAGGATGCGCCACGGCTGGTTGTTGTACGAAGACGGCGCCCAGCGCGCCGCCTCGAACAGCACCATCAGCTCCGATTCCGCGACCTCCTCGCCAGACATCGCCCGCGGCGACCAGCGGTCGAGGAAGAAGGTGTCGATGGGGTGGTCGGCGTGTCGCCGTTGGCTACCGGGGATGAACATGAGGGGTCTCCTTGTGGTGGCCGGCACCCGCGGCGCGGGTGCCGGGAGCGCCTGGCGCCGGGAATGCAGCTCTGAGGCGGGAACTTGACCCTCCGCGAATGGACGCCTACAGCTTGACCAGGGCAGCGTCGATCGACGTCAGCCGCAACTGCGGCATGTGCTGCCGCAAGTAGCGGGCCACCACGCCAGGTTCAGTTTCTCGTCCACCGCACGATGCCCTCCCGTTCCAGCGCAGCGTCGAGCCGGCTGGGGCGCTCCCGGGGTGGGTGAGATGGGCCGGGAACACGGCCGCACGAAACGGTGTCATCGATTCATTCTAGCTCAGGGGTCTCCGCCGGGTAAGGCGGGCGGGCTATCGCCTGTTCCGACGATCGGAGCACGATGACCCGTGGAGACAGGAAGGGCGGGACCCCGCTTGCGCCGGTTCGCCCCCTGCTCCCGGGCGCGCCTCACCGGCCGAGGCGATGATCCACCAACGCCGCGGTCCCGGGAACCTGAAAGAACTCGAACGCGGTTTCCGTCACGCGCTGGCTCAGGCTGCGCTCGGCATGGCCGCGGTAGGCGCTCCGGCGCAGCACCTCGGACAGGTTCAGCGACACCCCGACGTAGACGTGGCGGCCGGTCTCGCTCCCGGCGTTCGGCTCGTAGCCGCGGGTGCCGTAGCCCACGGCAAGTTCGAGGTAGCGCAGCAACGGGTGGTCGCGAAGCTGCGGCACACCGCTGGCCTTGGCCACCAGGAGATAGGTCTGGCCCGAATGGTCGCCGATCGGGTCGGCCTGGTTCAGCCGCCGGGCATCCCGGGACGGCTTGTACTGCAGGCGCAGATCGAAAAGCCGGTCGAGGGTGGGCTCGCTCTCGAGGAGATAGGCCAGGCCCGCTCCCGCGACATTCATGATCGCGTCTTCGCTGCTGAAGCGCCAGCGCCGGGAATAGCCGTCGAGAACCTCCACCGCCATGAGCGTTCCCAGCGCCGACCACACCCCGAGCCTGCGGGCGGCGTCGGAGTCGTTGCCCGCCCACTCGAAGGCCCGGGCCAGCAGTCTGCCGCTGAGGTAGGTGTAGTAGGCATGGCCAAGCTTGTCCGCCCCGCCGGTGTAGGTGTTCTGGCCGAACCACCCTTCGTCGACGGTCTTGAAATTGCCGTCGAAGCCGTCCTTCCACCAATGGTTCTTGCCGTAGGCGAGCACGCCGGTCGTTCCGGCCGCGATCAGGCCGAAGGTGCGCAGCCTGCGCTGGCGCTCCTGCGCCCCGACAGAGGCATCCTCGGCGCCCACCACGGGCAGGTCCTGCGCCAGGCCGGAGGAGGCGCCGCAAACCGATGCCAGCCACAGCGCCAGCAACAGGGCGCGCCGCTGCGGCGATCGACCGCAGCGTCCGGGTGCGGAGCGAAGCGTGCTTGAATCCATGATGAATTTACCCGGCCGCAGCGCGCAGGTGTGTTCCCCGACAACAGGGATGATGACGCCAGAATTGCCGCGGATCAACAGCGGACTTGATTAGCCACGAAACTCAACCATGCGCCAGTTGACTGCTGACGTAGGTGTTGTGGGAGCCGGCTTGCCCGCGATTGCGGCCGCTGGTATCGCGGGCAAGCCCGCTCCCACGCAACGGCTGAACATCAGGGCTAATCCGGACAGCGGATGAGGCGCACGAGGACGGCGCGCGGCGGTTGACGAACCCGCCGACCGGGCGGCGTGCCTCGCGGGAGCATCTGCCCGAGGCGAGGGAATCCGCTTCCCTCCTTCGCCGATCACCCGCCCTTCAACAACACCCTGATATCCCCCGCCACCTTCGCCGGCTCCTCGCCGTGGCGCACGTACAGCCGCAGCCGCCCCTCGGGATCGAAGACGTAGGTGCCGGCGGAGTGGTCGATGGTGTAGGTGCTGGCGGAGGCGCCGGCCTGCTTCTGGTAGAAGACCTTGAAGTCCCTGGCCAGGGCGGCGATGGTGGCGGCGTCGCCATGGAGGCCCAGGAAGCCGGGGTTGAAGGCGGGGAGGTAGTTGCGCAGCAGCTCGGGGGTGTCGCGCTCGGGGTCCACGCTGACGAACAGCACCTGCACCCGCCCGGCGTCGGGGCCGATCTGGCGCAGGGTCTCGGCCATCATGGCGAGCGAGGTGGGGCAGACGTCCGGGCACTGGGTATAGCCGAAGAACAGTGTCACCACCTTGCCGCGGAAATCCGCCAGGGTGCGGGGCTGGCCGTTGTGGTCGGTGAGGGCGAAGTTCTTGCCGTAGTCGACGCCCGTGATGTCGGTGGCGTTGAACCGGGGAGCATTTCCCTGGGAGCAGGCGGCGAGCACCAGGGCCGTCAGCAGGGCGTAGAGCGGGAGGAATCTGCGCATTTCAACCGACACGGAGGTGGTGACTGGACGGCAGCGCCGCCAGGAACGCCACCGGGTCGCTGACGGAGTGGCGGAATGCGCGCCGCGCCAGTGCGTCGGAGTATGCAACAAAGAATGGCACGCGGGACGGCCTACGAACACGCCGCCCACGGCGGCGCATCGCCGGGAACGGACTACGGCAGGGCGACGGCGGAGGCCGCCGGACGGGACGCAAGCGCATCGAGGAGCTTCTGGTGGATGCCGCCGAAGCCGCCGTTGCTCATGACGAGCACGTGGTCTCCGGGGCAGGCGCGGGCGCGGATTTCCTCCACCAGGGCCGCGACCGGGTCGCACACGCGGGCGCGCTCGCCCAGCGGCGCCAGGACTTCCTGCGCATCCCAGCCGAGATTGGCGCCGCTGCAGAACACCAGGTCCGCGCCCGCGAGGCTGGCGGCCAGGCGTTCCTTCATCACCCCCAGGCGCATGGTGTTGGAGCGTGGCTCGACCACGGCGAGGATGCGCGCCGCACCCACCCGCCCCCGCAGTCCTTCGAGGGTGGCGGCGATGGCGGTCGGGTGGTGGGCGAAATCGTCGTACACCGTGACGCCGCCCGCCATGCCGCGCACTTCCAGGCGGCGGCGCACGCCGCCGAAATCCGCCACGGCCTCGATGGCCACCTGCGGAGGAACCCCGGCGTGCCGCGCCGCGGCGATGGCGGCCAGAGCGTTGTTGCGGTTGTGGGCGCCAGCCAGGGGCATGTCGATGCGCCCAAGGATGTCCGTGCCCCGCCCGAAGACGCAGCCCGCACCGCCGTCGGCGCCCTCGGCCCACCACTCCTTCGGGTCGCCGAACCACTCCAGCGACGACCACATGCCGCGCGCCAGCACCCGCCGCAGGCTGTCCTCGGCGGCATTGGCGACGATCAGCGCCGAGCGAGGCAGCGTGCGCACGAAATGGTGGAACTGGGTTTCGATGGCCGCCAGATCCGGGAAGATGTCGGCGTGATCGAACTCCAGGTTGTTGAGGATGGCGGTGCGCGCGCGGTAATGGACGAACTTGGAGCGCTTGTCGCAGAAGGCGGTGTCGTATTCATCCGCCTCCACGACGAAGAAGGGGGAGTCGGTGAGCCGCGCCGAGACGCCGAAATCCGCCGCCACGCCGCCGATGAGAAAGCCCGGTGCCAGCCCGCCGCGCTCCAGGATGTGGGCCAGCAGCGACGCGGTGGTGGTCTTGCCGTGGGTGCCCGCCACCGCCAGCACCCACTTGTCCCGCAGCACGTTGTCCGCCAGCCACTGCGGGCCCGAGACGAAGGGCAGCCCGCGGTCCAGGATCTCCTCCAGCAGCGGGTTGCCGCGGGAGATGGCATTGCCCACGACGAACAGGTCCGGCGCCAGCGCCACCTGGGCCGCACCGAAGCCCTCCGTCAGCGCGATGCCCTCGGCCTCGAGCTGGGTGCTCATGGGCGGATAGACGTTGGCGTCGCAGCCCGTCACCCGGTGCCCCGCGGCACGCGCCAGCAGGGCTACGCCACCCATGAAGGTGCCGCAGATGCCGAGGATGTGGATGTGCATGGAGCGGGCGGGCAGGCGGCCCGGGGGGGTTAGAATGGCGGGGATTCTAACCCACGGCTGCGCGCCGGCCCGCCCTGCCCATGCCCGCCAACGACAAGCATCGCCTGCGGCAAAACGGCATGCGCCGCAACATCGCCAGCCTCGCCGCGCGCCTCATGGCCGAGGACGGCATCAGCGACTACGGCTTCGCCAAGCGCAAGGCGGCGCGGCAACTGGGCGCCCCGGCCACCGAGGCCCTGCCGACCAACGCCGAAGTCGAACTGGAACTGCGCGCCTGGCAGACGCTCTACCAGGCCGACGAGCAGCGCTCGCGCCTGCGCCACCTGCGCCAGGTGGCCGTGGACGCCATGGCCATGCTGGACGGCTTCCGCACCTACCTCACCGGCCCGGTGCTGGACGGCACCGCCGGGCGCTATTGCGCCGTGGATCTCGAACTCTATGCCGACGACGCCAAGGCGGTGGAACTTCACCTGCTCAACCGCGGCCTGCCCTACGAGCACGAGACGCCCCGCCCCTCCCGTGCCGAGGCGCCGGACGTGGTGCTGTCCTTCGACTGGCGCGACACGCCGGTGCGCCTGGCGGTCTATCCGGCGCCGATGGAACGGGCGCTGACCCGCAGCCCGCGTCAGGGCGCGGGCGCCGAGCGGGCACGGGCGGGCGTCGCCCCAGAGCGGGCGCGGGCAGGCACCGCCCCAGACCGGGCGCGGGCGAGCGTCGTCGCCGCAATGCTCGAAAAGGAAGAAACTCCGCCGTGAAGAAACGCCAGTTCACCATCCTGGCGTTGGGGCTCACGGCCGTGGTGGCTGCCCTCGCCGGATTCCTCCCGCGCGGCAAGCCCGCTGCCGACGTCGGCACGCCGCCGCCGGCCTTGGCGCGGCTTTGGCAGCTTCAGCTTCCCGATCTTGCGGGGGAGGCCAAATCCCTCGCCCGATGGCAGGGGAAGGTGCTGGTGGTGAATTTCTGGGCCACCTGGTGCCCGCCCTGCCGCGAAGAGATCCCGGGCTTCGAGCGCCTGAGCCGCAAGTACGCCGCGCGAAACGTGGAGTTTGTCGGCATCGGCATCGATTCCCCCGAGAAGATCCGCGAATTCATCGCCGGCGAACCGGTCACCTATACGCTGCTCTCCAGCGGCGCCGAAGCCCTTCAGGTGCTGCCGGAACTGGGAAACCGCAGCCAGGGGCTGCCGTTCACCCTGGTGCTGGATGCCGCCGGGGCCGTATCCCTGGCGCGCCTGGGGCTGCTGCCGGAACCAGAACTCGACCGCCTGCTCGATTCCCTCGCCCCCGCACCCCGGCAATAGCGTTTCTCAGTCCTCATCTTCCCTAAAATTGTGGACAGTTTGCTGCCAAATGCGGCAAACTTGAGCACATGGGAGCTAGAAAACAAACCCGGCCCAAGGGTGATGCGGCAGCTTCGGAATTGCGGATTCTGGTCCTCCATGGGCCGAACCTGAACCTGCTGGGCACCCGCGAACCAGAAATCTACGGCCACACGACGCTGGCCGACATCCACCTCGTCATGGCGGAGAGGGCCCGCGCCGCAGGCGTGCTGCTGGAGTCCTTCCAGAGCAACAGCGAGGGGGAACTGATCAACCGCGTCCAGGCGGCAGCCTCGGAGGGCGTGGCGTTCATCATCCTCAATCCCGCGGGCTACACCCATACCAGCGTGGCGCTGCGCGACGCCCTGGCGGCGGTGGACATCCCCTTCGTCGAGGTGCATCTGTCCAACGTCCATGCCCGCGAGCCCTTCCGGCGCCATTCGTACTTCTCCGACATCGCCTCCGGGGTGATCAGCGGGCTGGGGAGCCAAGGCTACGAACTGGCGCTGGAATACGCCCTGCGCCAACTGTCCCTTCGCGCGCAGGGCTGATCCGCGAAGTCCGCAGCTCAACCCGGGCACGCCGGCGACTCAATCCAATGGAGTTCACATGGATCTCAGGAAGCTCAAGAAGCTGATCGACCTCGTGCAGGAATCGGGGATCTCCGAACTCGAGGTGACCGAGGGCGAGGAGCGCGTGCGCATCGCCAAGTACGCGCCGATGGCGCCGCAGCCGGTCATGACCCACCACGTCGGCGCAGCCGTCGCGGCGGCCACCGCGGGCACGGTTCAGTCCGTGGCGGAGGCGGCGCCTGCCATCGAGGGCCACGTGGTCAAGTCGCCCATGGTGGGCACGTTCTATCGCGCCGCCTCGCCGGGCGACAAACCGTTCGCCGAAGTCGGCCAGCAGGTTTCTGCCGGCGACACGTTGTGCATCATCGAGGCGATGAAGCTCATGAACGAGATCGAGTCCGACGCCAGCGGCACGGTCAAGGCCATCCTGGTGGAAAACGGGCAGCCCGTGGAGTACGGCCAGCCCCTCGTCATCATCGCTTGACCCCGCGGCGGCATCCGGCGCAGACCCGCGCCGCGCCCGCTTCTTCCGTTCGCTGCCCGCTCCCCGACATTTCGCCCATGTTCGAAAAAATCCTCATCGCAAACCGGGGCGGCCAGCCGCCTGCTGGCGGCGCAGCCGCGCAACCGAATCGCCTCGCGGCTGAAGGCCGCCAACGCCATTTCGTCGCGGGAGCGCCACGTGTTTGAGAAGATACTGATCGCAAACCGCGGCGAAATAGCGTTGCGAATCCAGCGCGCCTGCCGCGAACTCGGCATCAAGACCGTGGTGGTCCATTCCGAGGCGGACACCGAGGCCAAGTACGTCAGGCTGGCCGACGAATCGGTGTGCATCGGGCCCGCCCAGTCCAGTGGCAGCTACCTGAACATTCCGTCCATCATCAGCGCCGCCGAGGTAACGGACGCGGAAGCCATCCATCCGGGCTACGGCTTCCTGTCCGAGAACGCGGATTTCGCCGAGCGGGTGGAGCGCAGCGGCTTCGTCTTCATCGGACCGCGCCCCGAGTCCATCCGCCTCATGGGCGACAAGATCAGCGCCAAGGCCGCCATGAAGGCGGCCGCGGTGCCGTGTGTGCCCGGTTCCGACGGCGCCCTGTCCGACGATCCCAAGGAAATCCTGGCTGCTGGCAAGGCCATCGGCTACCCCGTGATCATCAAGGCCGCCGGGGGCGGGGGCGGGCGCGGCATGCGCGTGGTGCACACCGAGGCTGCCCTCATGAGCGCGGTCACCACCACCCGCGCCGAAGCCCAGGCCGCCTTCGGCAACCCCATGGTGTACATGGAGAAGTTCCTGGAAAACCCGCGCCACGTGGAAATCCAGGTGCTGGCGGACAGCTACCGCAACGCCGTCTATCTGGGCGAGCGCGACTGCTCCATGCAGCGGCGCCACCAGAAGGTCATCGAGGAAGCGCCCGCCCCCCACATCAACCGGCGGCTCATCGCGCGCATCGGCGAGCGCTGCGCCGAAGCCTGCCGCAAGATCAACTACCGCGGCGCCGGCACCTTCGAGTTCCTGTACGAGGACGGCGAGTTCTACTTCATCGAGATGAACACCCGCATCCAGGTGGAACACCCGGTGACCGAGCTGGTCACCGGGGTCGACCTGGTGCAGGAGCAGATCCGCGTCGCCGCGGGGGAGAAGCTGCGCCTGCGCCAGCGCGACATCGCACTGCGCGGCCATGCCATCGAATGCCGCATCAATGCCGAGGATCCTTTCCGCTTCACCCCCTCGCCCGGACGCATCACCTCCTACCACCCCCCCGGCGGCCCGGGCATACGGGTGGATTCGCACGTCTACCAGGGCTACAGCGTGCCGCCTCACTACGACTCGATGATCGGCAAAGTGATCGCTTACGGCGACAGCCGCGAGCAGGCCCTGCGGCGCATGCGCGTGGCGCTGTCCGAGATGGTCGTCGAGGGCATCCGCACCAACATCGCGCTGCACCAGGAACTGCTGCAGGACGCGCGCTTCATCGAGGGCGGCACGAGCATCCACTATCTGGAGGAGAAGCTTGCCGGGCTCGACGAGGTCCTCAAACGCACCTGATCCCCACCCGAACGAAGCCCGCGCCATGTGGCTCGCCATCACCCTGCACGCCCGGGCGGGCGACGTCGAGGCGTTGAGCGACGCGCTGCTGGAAGCCGGCGCCCTGTCGGTGAGCGTTGAGGATGCCGACGCCGGCATGCCCGAAGAACAGCCCCAGTTCGGCGAACCGGGCGAACACGTCGCCCCGCAATGGCAGCACAGCCGCATCACCGCGCTCCTGCCTGCGGACACCGATCCGGCCGCGGTCGTGGCCGGGGCCGCCGCGGACGCCGCGCTGCAACACCCCCCCGCCTACACCACCAGCACGGTGGAGGACGAAAACTGGGTGCGCCTCACCCAGTCCCAGTTCGACCCCATCCGCATCGACGAGCGGCTGTGGATCGTCCCCTCGTGGCACGAACCGCCGGACCCCGACGCCATCAGCATCGTCCTGGACCCCGGCATGGCCTTCGGCACCGGCAGCCATCCCACCACCCGCCTGTGCCTGCAGTGGCTGTGCCGGCACATCCACGGCGGCGAGACCGCGGGCGCAACGGTGTCACAATTGCGCTGATGCACTCGAAGCAGCCCCTCGACGCCCGATTCGATCGCGTGGTCGCCAACATCCTGGCCAATCCGCTGTGCCTGCTGGCGCCGCTGCTCGCGCAGCGCATCGGCCCCGGCGGACGCATTGCCCTGTCCGGAATCCTCACCCAGCAGGCAGCCCGGGTGGCCGATGCCTATCGCCCCTGGCTGGAACTGGCGGTGAGCGCCGAAGATGAGGGCTGGGTGCTGATGGAGGCCATGGCGCCGTGATCATCACCCGCTGCCCGGGCTGCGAAACCCTGTTCCGCGTCACCCGCGAGCAGTTGCAGATGCGCGACGGGCGGGTGCGTTGCGGCCAGTGCGGCCACGTGTTCAACGCCCTGCACACGTTGCTGGAGCCGTCCACCATACCGGCCGAGGCCGCCCTGCCCGGCTACGGCGAAGGCCACGACCAGGCGTCCGAAGGCGGTCCCGCCGCGACGGCGGGGGACGCCGCGCGCCAGGCGCGCGACGCCATGGCCGCGGAGCGCGCGCGCGCCGCCTCGCTGGTCGAGGTGCTGCCCATCAAGCGCGTGCCGCAGGTGCGCGGCGCCGGCCCGCGACGCCCGAAGGACTCAGCCCGCCGCGCCGACGCCCAGGTGATCGATGCCGAGCCGATTCGCGAAGCGGCGCAGTCCGACGCCTTCCCCGACGAGCCGGCGGCCGTCGACGATGAGGCGCTGGAGGAACTCAACCGCCAGCGGGCGCGCCGCACCGCGGTGCTGTGGAGCATCGGCGTGGCGCTGCTGGCGCTGTTGCTCCTGGTCCAGTCGGTCTACGTCTTCCGGGCCGAGCTGGCCACCCGCGTGCCCGGCGTGCGCCCCCATCTGGAGCGCCTGTGCGCGGCGCTGGACTGTACCGTTCCGCTGCCCCACCGCCCCGACCTGGTGAGCATCGAAGCCTCCGAACTGCGCCCCGATCCGCGCCAGGCCGGCCGGCTGGTACTCACCGCCACGGTGCGCAACCGTGCCGGCTTCGTCCAGGACTTTCCCCATCTCGAACTGACGCTCACCGACATGCGCGACGAGGCGGTCGCGCGCAGGGTCTTCGAACCCGCCCAGTACCTGCCGGCCGCAGCCTCCGCGCAACAGGGCTTTGCGGCATCGAGCGAGGTGGCCGTCCATCTGGTGCTCGAGTTGACCGGACTTGAGGCCACGGGCTATCGCGTCTATCTTTTCTATCCGTGACGATGGCATCGTCGTCGCCCGGCCGCGCAGCCGTCATTCAATCACCCCCCAGCAACCACAAGGAGAGACCCATGACCACCATCACCCTCGGCGGCAACCCGATCCACCTTGCCGGCCGGTTTCCCCAGGTCGGCGACGCCGCCCCGGCGTTCTCGCTCGTCGGCCCCGATCTGCTGGACCGCACCCTGGCCAGCTTTGCCGGCAAGCGCAAGGTGCTCAACATCGTTCCCAGCCTCGACACGCCCGTGTGCCAGGCTTCCACCCGCAGGTTCAACGAAACGGCGGGCAGCCTGCCCAACACCGTGGTGCTGGTGATCTCCGCCGACCTGCCCTTCGCCTCCAAGCGCTTCTGCGAGGCCGAGGGGCTGAACAACGTGCTCACCCTGTCCACCATGCGCGGGCGCGAGTTCATGAACGACTACGGCGTGGAGATCGTCGACGGCCCCCTGGCCGGCATCACCGGCCGCGCCGTGGTGGTGCTGGACGAAGGCGACCGCGTCGCCTACACCGAGCTCGTCCCCGAGATCAAGCAGGAACCGGACTACGACGCCGCGCTGGCCGTACTGAAGTAGCGCCTCAGGACCAGACCCCACCGTGGGAGCGGGGAAGCCCGCTCCCACAACCCACCCGCCTCACGCCCCGACGCTCCCGCCGTCATCCCTTCGTCACGCTCCGGAAACGGCGCCGTAACCGGCGGGTCATCGCCCTGTCGCGCTGGCTGGCGATGATGCCGCCATGCGTGACGCCGAGTTCATCCTGGAGCAGCTTCCTCCGGCCAGCCCCTCCCTGCGGGTGGCGGTGGTGACGGAAACCTATCCGCCCGAGATCAATGGTGTGGCCATGACCATCGGCCAGATCGTCGCCGGCCTGCAGCGCCGCGGCGTGGCGGTGCAACTGGTGCGCCCGCGCCAGGGGCTGAGGACGCCCCCTGCGCCGATCCGCGCTGTGAGGAGATGCTCTGCCGCGGCCTGCCGATCCCGCGCTACGCCGGGCTGCAACTCGGACTCCCGGCACGCCGCGCCCTCATCAGGGCCTGGTCGCTGCGCCGCCCCGACGTGGTGCATATCGTCACCGAAGGGCCGCTGGGCTGGTCGGCCCTGTCGGCGGCGCGCCGGCTGCACCTGCCGGTGGTCACCGACTTCCACACCAATTTCCACAGCTACTCGCGCCACTACGGCGTGGGCTGGCTGAAGAAGCCCATCAGCGCCTACCTGCGCCGCTTCCACAACCGCGCCGACGCCACCCTGGTGCCCACGCGCGAGATGCGCCGGGAACTCACCAGCCTCGGCTACCGCAACGTGGAGGTGGTCGGGCGCGGCGTGGATACCGTTCTGTTCTCGCCCGAACGGCGCAGCGCCGAACTGCGCCGGCAGTGGGGCGTGGGGGCCGACGGCCTGGCGGTGCTGCATGTGGGGCGCCTGGCCCCGGAAAAGAAGCCCGAGCTGGTGCTGCGCGCCTTCGCCGCCATGCGCGAGCGGCGCCCCGACGCCCGGCTCGTCTTCGTCGGCGACGGGCCGGCGCGGGCGCAACTGCAGGCGCGCCATCCCGGGCACGTGTTCGCCGGCATGCGCCTGGGCGAGGACCTGGCCACCCACTACGCCAGCGGCGACGTATTCCTCTTTCCCAGCGTCACCGAGACCTACGGCAACGTCACGGCGGAAGCCATGGCCAGCGGGCTGGCCTGCGTGGCCTTCAAGTACGCCGCGGCCGCCGAACTCATGCGCCACGGCTACAGCGGGCTGCTGGCCCGCCCCGGTGACGACGAGGACTTCATCGCCGCCGCCGCTTCCCTGGCCGGCGACGCCGTCAAGCTCGCCGCGCTGCGTTTCCGCGCCCGGGAGGCGGTGCAGGGCCTTGACTGGAACCACGTCGTCACCTCGCTGGCGGCCGCGCTGGAGCAAACGGTGCGGCAACACGAACGGAGGATCGATGCAAAGAACGCTCTCCTCATTGCGCCGGATTGACGCCCTGGACACCGCCCTGGCGCTGCGCTGCAACCGCGTCATCCGCCACCGCGCCCTGCGCGACTTCTTCCGTGCCGCCAGCCGTCTGGGCGACGGCGTGTTCTGGTATGCCCTGATGGCGGCGCTGCCGCTGATCCACGGCGCGCGCGCCTGGCCGGCGGTGGCGCAGATGGCGGCGGCGGGGGTGATCGGCGTGGCGGCGTATCGCTGGCTCAAGACCCGCACGCTGCGCCCGCGGCCCTTCCAGGCGCATCCGGACATCGTCGCCGCCTGCGCGCCCCTGGACCACTTCAGCTTCCCCTCCGGCCACACCCTGCACGCCGTGAGCTTCAGCCTCATCGCCAGCCACCACTTCCCGGAGCTGGCACCGGGGCTGTTCGGCTTCGCCGCGCTGGTGGCCGCCTCCCGCCCCATCCTCGGCCTGCACTATCCTTCCGATGTGCTGGCGGGCGCTGGCATCGGCGCGGTTCTGGCCACGGCGCTGCTGGCACTGTAGCCGCTGCTCAGGCAAAACGCGGCCTTCACGGCCACTCAGCCGCCGCGAACAGGTCCGTCGGCAGCGCCAGCCGTAGCCGCAGTTCCGGCAACGGCCGCCCGGCCAGGGCGTCGCGGGCGCGGGCGGCACAGGTTTCCGGCTCCAGGACGGGAAACTCCCCGGCGATGAGGCGATCGATCTGGCGCAGGCGTCGTGCCGTCTCCGCCAGGTAGTGCTCGAAGCGCGCGCCGACGTGAGCATCGCGCACGCGAGCCACGCCGGCAATGGCGGCCGGCAGGGCGCTCGCGCGCAGCAGGCGCTCGCAGCGCATCAGCCCGCGCACGGCCGCATGGGCGCGAGACACGCCACAATCGAAATGACGAGCGAGGAATTCCGCCAGTTCCGGTCCGTGCCGTTCCAGCAACTGCGCCGGCGTGGCAAACAACTGCGGCGCCACGTGGTGGTCCATGGCCCACTCGGCGGCGACATGGGTGGCCATCCCGGCATCGAACCAGACATGGTGGTGGGCGGGCACGAAATGGTGGTGAGCGATGACGTCGGCCAGCAGATGGCTGGCGTAGCCCAGGGCCATGGCGCGCTGCGCATCGGTCTCGCAGTGCCCCAGCACCTGCGCCGCCACCGGCCAGCGGTGCGTCCCGGCGAACGCGGGAGCCCCCGCCGGCCGCGCCATCAGCGACACATCCGGCGCACACGCCCCGGCCAGCACCAGATGGGGCAGGGCGCGCGCCGCACGACGGAACGCCGGATGGGCCAGCGGCACCGCCCACAACAGCAACTGGGCGAAATGCACATGGGTGTAGAGGCCCCAGGCCAGCGCGTCGGCGCCGGTGAGCAGTAGCGGAATCGCCCAAAGCATCGTGCGGCATCGCATGGCCGGGCAGTCTGCCCACGGCCCGGGTCAGCCTTGTTAAGTGCCGGTTAAGAGGCGGTTACGCCCGCACAGACGCTGCACAGCGGCGCCGTCCGGGCCGTGGCGCTTTTCCTGCTCCAGATCAAGAAGATTCCGTGCGCTCCTGCCGTTAACAGCAGGGTCCATGCACCCGCCACGGAGGACCATCCGCCATGTTCGACTTGTTCAGGCGACGCCGCGCCGCCCGCACGCCCCAACCGGCCGCCCCGGCCCGTGCCGTCCACCAGCCCACTGCCCCGGGCACCGAGATCCACTACCACCCGGAGTTGATCGGCCAGCTCACCGCGGACCACCACAAGCTGCTGGCGATCCACGACGACATCGCCCGGGCGCTGGCGATGCGCGATTTCCCGCGCATCTCCGGCAAGCTCGAAGAACTGCGCAGCGGCCTCACCGGCCATCTGCTGACGGAAAACGTGCGGCTCTACATCTACCTGGACCGCTGGCTGGCCGGCGACGAAACCAATTCGGATCTCATCCGCAGCTTCCGCCGCGACATGGACGCCATCGGCCGCCACGTCATGAAATTCCTCAACAAGTACCAGACCACCGGCGTGGACGCGGAGCTGGCGACGGCCTTCTCGCGCGACTTCGCCGCCATCGGCACGGTGCTGGCGGAGCGCATCCGCAAGGAGGAGGAGGTGCTTTATCCGCTGTATCTGCCGCGGTATTGAGCAGCCCAGGAAGGGACCCCTCCTCGAGGTGAGCAAGCCAGCCGCCTGCCCGGGCCCCTCGCGAGGTCCCAGGCAGGCCTATGCCGTCCGGCCGTTCAGCTGATATACCCGCTGCTGAAGTAGGGGTTGTAGCTCGGGGTGGTGTAGGTGGGCGTGTCGCTGTTGCTCCCGCCCCCGGTCGTGGGCAGCGTGGGGGTGCTCGGGCTCCAGTAGGTGTAGTCCGTGGTGAATCCACCGC
>JACQYB010000084.1 GCA_016208415.1 Betaproteobacteria bacterium
GCACCGTGGCGTTGAGCTCTTCCATGGAACTGGCCGCCTCCTGCAGGCTGCTGGCCTGCTCTTCGGTGCGGCTGGACAGGTCCTGGTTGCCGGAGGCGATCTCGCCCGAGGCGGTGTTGATGGCGTCGGTCGATTCCTTGATCCGACCCACCACCTCGCGCAGCCGCGAGACCGTGGCGTTGGTGTCGTCCTTGAGCTGGCCGAAGGTGCCCCCGTAGTTCGACTCCACGGAATGCGCCAGATCGCCCCGCGCCAGGGCGTTGAGCGCCTGGCCCACCTCCTGGACGGCACTCGCCGTGGTGCCCATGACGTGGTTGAGGCCGCGCGCCAGCTCCAGGAAGAAGCCGCTCTTGCCCTCTTCGGGCAGGCGGTGGCTCAGGTCGCCCTGCATCGCCGCTTCGACCATTGCCGTGACTTCGTCCTCGGTGGCCACCTCGGCGCTGCGGTCCACCCATTCCACGGCCGTGCCCAGGCGCTCGCCCCGTCCGTCCACCACCGGCGTCACCGTCAGGGCGAAGGTGCGACCGCCCAGCCGCAGGGTGGCCCGATGCGACCCGCGCAGCTTCTCCAGCATCTGCTGCTGATGCCGGGGATCGCGATGGAAGGTGTCGATGCAGGTGCCGACCAGCCGCTCGGCATCGAACTGCGGCAGTTCCTTGCGGATGTCGTCCTGGACCTCGGCAAACATGCCGCGGATGGCGTTGTTGAGGTAGATGATGTAGCCCGCGTGGTCGGCGATCATGACGTTGGTGGCCACGTTGTCCAGGCCCACGCGGATGCGCAGGTTTTCCGCGGCAACGCGCCGCGCCTGCTCCACATCGCAGCCGAGGCGCACCTGCATCGACTGCAGGCCCTGCATCACCTTGCCGATCTCGTCGTCGTGGCTGACATCCACGTCGTTGCGGTAGTTGCCCGAACCGATGCCCTGGAAGATCTCCCGCGCCGCGGCCAGCGGACGGGTGATGCTGCGCATCAGCGCCATGCCCAGCGCCATGCCGCCCAGGACCACCGCCAGAACACCGCCGATGGTCAGGGCACGGATCCAGTGGAACAGCTCCATCTGCCACTCGTACTGCGCCCTGGCCTTGCCGGTGTTGAATTTCACCAGGGCGTCGGAACGGGCGATGACTTCATGGTAGGCGGGGTTGACCTTCTCCAGCAGGATGCCCGTGGCGTCGGCGAAGCGTCCGTCGAGGAGCGCCTGGCGCGCCGGCAGCAGCCCTTCCTGGACGTAGCGCTTGCGCGCCTTTTCGTACTCCCGGGCCAGCTTCTTGTGCTCGTCGCTGCCGATGGGCTTGATGTACTCCTCCCACAGCGCCGTGATCTCGGCGGCGTTCTTCACGATCGCGTCAGAATGGGCAGTCAGCGGGTGGTCGTGCAGCTTCGACGAGGGGTTGGACGGGTCGTGCTGCATGCCGAGCAGGATCTGGGCACGGTTGTCGGACATCAGCGCATTGATGCGCCCCAGCGAGTGGATGGGCACGAGTCGCCGCTCATAGACCCCGTTCAGCGTGTTGTTGTCCGCAGAGATGACGGCCAGTCCGATGCCGCCCTGGACCACCAGCACCACGGCCATCAGGCCCAGCACGGCGCCGAGCCGGGCCTTGACGCTGAGATTGCGCACCCACGCCACCGCCCTGTGCCATCGCCCCGCCGGCACCGCCTGCCCGTGCAGCACGCGCAGGTGCTTCGCGCGGCCCTCGCGGATGTCGCGATAGAGCGCCTCCGCTAGCGCCACCTGGTCGCGGGCCGGCCGGCGTCGCACCGACATGTAACCCGTCACCTGGCCGTTTTCCAGCACCGGGGTGGCCTGGGCATGGACCCAGTAGAAGTTGCCGTTCTTGCAGCGGTTCTTGACCAGGCCGCTCCACGGCCGCCCGGCCTTGAGGTCGCGCCACAGGTCCTCGAAGCCTTCCTTCGGCATGTCGGGATGGCGCACGATGTTGTGCGAGGCCCCGAGCAGTTCCGCTTCGGAATAGCCGCTGATGCGCACGAATTCGCCATTGACGTAGGTAATCACGCCTTTGAGGTCGGTGCGGGAGACGATGGTGCTGCCCTCGTCCAGCTCGACCTCGACATCGGTGACCGGCAGATTGATTTTCATCCCTGATGCTCCACCCTAGAATTCTTCCCAATCATCATCGGCCGCTGCGTGGGGTGCTCCCCCGCCGGCAGCCTTGCGCACCCTGGGCAGCGGCGCCGCAGCGGCACTGCGCGCGGGCGTTGCCGGCTTGCCCGGCAGGCGGGCGACGTTGGTGGCCCGCTCGGGGCCGCGCCGCTCCGTTTCGCCGTCCCACCCCTGGGCGGCACCGGGCTCGAGCCGGAACACCGACACCGCCTGGGCGAGCAACCGTGCCTGGTCTTCCAGGCTCTCGGCCGCGGCCGCCGCCTGCTCCACCAGCGCGGCGTTCTGCTGCGTGACTTCGTCCATCTGGCCCACCGCCTGGGTCACCTGCTCGATGCCGGTGCTCTGCTCCCGGGACGCGCTGGCAATCTCCGAGATGAGACTTGCCACCAGGTGGAAGCAGGTCACCACGTCGTCCATGGTGTCCCCGGCCTCGCCCACCAGCTTCACGCCACCCGACACCTTGTCTACGGAATCCGCGATGAGGGTCTTGATCTCGCGGGCGGCCTGGGCGCTGCGCTGCGCCAGGCTCCTGACCTCGGAGGCCACCACGGCGAAGCCGCGCCCTTGCTCGCCGGCGCGCGCGGCTTCCGCCGCGGCGTTGAGCGCCAATATGTTGGTCTGGAAGGCGATGGAGTCGATCACGCCGATGATGTCGGCGATCTTCTTGCTGGAGTCCTGGATGGCGCCCATGGTCTGGACCACCCGATGCACCATCTCGCCCCCGCGCGAGGCAATCTCGTTGGAGTTGTCGGCGAGTTCCTTGGCCTGGCGGGCGTTGTCGGCGTTCTGGCGCACCGTGGCGTTGAGCTCTTCCATGGAGCTGGCGGCCTCCTGCAGGCTGCTGGCCTGCTCTTCGGTGCGGCTGGACAGGTCCTGGTTGCCGGAGGCGATCTCGCCCGAGGCGGTGTTGATGGCGTCGGTCGATTCCTTGATCCGACCCACCACCTCCCGCAGCCGCGCCACCGTGGCGTTGGTGTCGTCCCGCAGTTGCGCGAACACGCCCTGCAGGTCGCCATCCATGGTGCGGGTGAGGTCGCCGCGGGCCACGCCGTTGAGCACGGCGGCCACGTCGCCCAGGCCGCAAGCCGCGGTGTCCAGCAACCGGTTCAGGCCCGCCGCGAGATCGCCGAGGAAGCCGTGCTTGCCCTCCAGGCTCAGGCGTTGCGAGAAATCCCCGCAGCCGGCGGCCTGCACGATCTCTTCCACCTCCCGTTCCACGCCCACCTCGGCGGTGCGGTCCAGCCACTGGCTGGCACGGCCGAGGTAGCGGCCGCCGTCGCCGCGCACCGGGCTGGCAGTCACGCGCAGCAGCTTGCCGCCCATGCGCACGTCCAGCGTGCGGTTGTCCGTGAGTTCGGCGCGGTAGGCGGCGCGCGCCTCCTCGTCGTCGAACAGCTCCGCCAGGCTGCTGCCGGGCAGGCCTTCCACGGCAAAACCAGGGTGGCTCGCGGCCAGATTCGGCGCCATGTCGCGCCACAGCGCCCAGGCCGCCTCGTTCATGTAGATCAGGGCATTGCGCTCGTCGGAGATGGTCATGGGCATGGCGGCGCCGTCGAGGGCGATCTTGATGCGCGCCATCTCCTCGGCGACGCGGCGCTGCTCCACCATGTCGAAGCCGAGCCGGATCTGCATGCCCTGCAGGCCCTGCTGCAGCAGGCCGATCTCGTCGCGGCGGTCGAGGGGGATGCGGTTGTGGTAATGGCCCTGGGCGATCTGCTCGAAGCAGGCGTTCATCTGCGCCAGCGGACGCACCACCATGCGGCGCATCTGCCAGGAGATCACGCCCACCAGCGCCAGCACGTCGAACACGCCGGCGATGGCCAGCATGGTCACCACCTGCCGGGAAACGTCGTGGAACTCGTCCACGTAGGTACCGCCACCAACCACCGCCGCAAGCGCCACCGCGTTGACCAGCGCGATGGCCGCGGTGGTGGCCAGGGTGATGCGGGTGGTCAGCGACAGCCGGCTGAACCAGCCCTCACGCTTCTCCAGCGTGGCGCGGCCGGCACGAAGCCGGGCGTACAGCGCCTCGGCCGCAGCCACCTGGTCGGCGGAGGCCTTGCGACGCACCGACATGTAGCCCACCACCTGCCCGCCTTCCTTGAGCGGCGTGACCGAGGCGTCGACCCAGTAGTGATCCCCGTTCCTGCAGCGGTTCTTGACGATGCCGGTCCAGCACCGCGCCTGCTTCAGGGTCTCCCACAGGTCCTTGAAGGCCTCGGCGGGCATGTCGGGATGCCGCAGGACGTTGTGCGGCTGTCCCACAAGTTCCGCCTCGGCGAAGCCGCTGACGTCGATGAAATCCCGATTGACGTAGGTGATGCGTCCCTTGAGATCGGTCCTGGACACGATCAGGACGTCCTCGCGCAGCGCCGTTTCCTTCTGCGTAACCGGCTGGTTGTTCCTCATTCTCGGCTTGACTCCGTCGTTGCGTGGCCCGTCTCGGGGGGCTCAGAATTCGTCCCATTCGTCATCGAACGCGGCCGGCGGCGTCCCCCCGCCCCCTGCGGCCTTGCGCACCTTGGGCAGCGGGGTCGCGGCGGGGCTGCGTTCGGGCGCGGCCGGCTTGCCCGGCAGGCGCGCGACGTTGGTGGCGCGATCGGGGCCGCGCCGCTCCGTCACGCCGTCCCAGCCCC
>JACQYB010000080.1 GCA_016208415.1 Betaproteobacteria bacterium
GTAGTGCCACTCGCCGAATCCTTGCCGCGTATGTGATTGAGCAATAAGGACGTTCGTCAGGGGGCGGCAAATTTGGGCTAGGTGATCGCGTGGGGATGATGGAATACTTCGCCAGCTTGGGCTACACGGGTCACGACGCGTTCGGCAGCGGTTGGGCCGTGCGGGTCCAGGTCGGGGCGAACGCCCAGATCTGGGTAGACGAAACCGGCCCCGCCAACGGCAGCCAGTGGGGGCTCTTCCTCACCTTCGAAAACACCACGCTGGACCAGCTGCAGACGCAGTACATCTTCACGTGACCTGAGCCCGTCAAGGGGGTTGGCTACTCGGGCGGGAACATGACCGGACCACCTGCAAGTGCAGCCGGCGGACTGCCGGCCCTTGTTGATCGGGAAGCCGCACGGCAATGCGAAGTCGAGCCTCCGGAACAGCGCCGCTCAAACTATGAAATCACCCGCCGTGCTGATCTGCGCCGTGGTCAGCCCGCCAAAGGTGATGAGCGTACCCCAGCCGTAGGTGCTGCCCGGCCCGTCCAGGTCGATCCACAACTGGGCGTTGGCCCCGACCTGCGCCAGGGTGAGCCAGCCGCTGGCGAAGGGCGTGCTGCCGGTGTAGCCCAGGGCGTCAAGGGCAAGGCTGACATCGATTCGGTCACCCTCCCCGCCGCCGAGGACTCCGGAGAAATCCAGGATCGTGTCGCCCCCGACTGCGGCCTCCGCAGCGCTCCAGAACACGAAGCGGTCGGCCCCCGCACCCCCGGACAACGTATCCCGTCCCGCCAGACCGTAGAGCCAGTCTGCTCCATCGCCGCCGAACAGCGTGTCGTTGCCGGTGCCCCCGATCAGCACGTCGTTGCCGGCCCCGCCCACCAGGTAGTCCTCGCCGGCCTCGCCGGCGAACAGGTCGCCGTACAGCACGTCATCGCCGTCGCCCCCGTCGAGCACGTCATTGCCGTCGGAGCCGAACAGCCAGTCATCACCGGCATCGCCGAACAGCCAGTCCGCGCCCACGCCGCCGATGAGCACGTCGTTGCCGGCATCGCCGTGCAGCCAGTCATTGCCGGCTTCGCCGGCGAACAGGTCGCCGATCAGCACGTCATCGCCGAGCCCGCCGTGGACATCCACATCCGAGCCGTTGCCCCCGTAGATCCAGTCGTTGCCCTCGCCGCCGTAGAGGCTGTCGGCCAGCTCGCCCCCGATCAGCACATCGTTGCCGGGGCCGCCGTCGAGGAAGTCCATGCCGGCTTCGCCGGCGAACAGGTCGCCGTAGAGCACGTCATCGCCGCTCTCGCCGCGCAGGGTGTCCGAGCCACCGGCGCCGTAGATCCAGTCGTTGCCGTCGCCGCCTTCGACGATGTTGGCCTGGGCGTCACCGATGAGCACGTCGGCAAAGCCGGTGCCGCGCAGGTTCTCGATGGACACGTAGGTGTCGGTGCTGCCGTCGAACAGCGTCCAGGCGCCCGGGGCAAGGTTAACCGTCCAGCCGTTGGGGGAACTGGAGTAGTCGGCCCAGTCGGTGCCCGGGCCGCCGTCCAGAAGATCGTTGCCGGAGCCGCCGGCGAGGTAGTCATCGCCGTCCTCGCCGTAGAGGCGGTCGTTCCCCTCGCCGCCGTCCAGGACATCATTGCCGGCACCACCGAGCATGATCTGGTTGCCGGCACCGGCCACCAGAGTGTCTGCGGTTCCCGTCGCGGTGAGCAGGAGGTCGCCGACGTACTCGCCTTCGGCATCGTAGTACCTGCCGTAGATGCCGGAGTCGCTGCCGTCCTGCAGGTCGGACTGCCATGTCACGACAAAGCCGCTGCCGGCCAGCGCCGCCACCGAGGGGGCGGACTGGTCACGCGCCGTGGTGGCGTTGACGCGGAATTCCCCGCCTTGGGCCGCGCCGCTGGCGTCGTAGCGCTGGCCGTAGATGCCGGAACCGCTGCCGTCCTGCAAGTAAGACACCCACGTCGCCACGAAGCCGCCGTCGGCCAGGGCGGCCACCGATGGGTGGCGCTGGTCAAACGTGGTGGTGGTATTGAGCCGGAACTCGCCACCCTGGGCCACACCATTGGCATCGTAGCGCTGGCCGTAGATGCCATACCCGCTGCCATCCTGCCCGTACGACGCCCACGTCGCCACGAATCCCCCGCCGGTCAGGGCTGCCGCCGAGGGGGAGTTCTGGTCGTTCGCCGTGACGGTGTTGACCCGGAACTCGCCGCCCTGGGCCACGCCGCCGGCGTTGAAACGCTGGGCGTAGACTCCGTCGCCGCTGCCATCCTGCCCCCACGATGTCCACGTCGCCACGAAGCCGCCAGCGGCCAGGCCCGCCGCCGATGGAGACTCCTGGTCATACGCCGTCGTGCTGTTGATCCGGAACTCCGTGCCCTGGGCGATGCCGCCGGCGTTGAAACGCTGTCCGTAGATGCCGGCGCCGCTGCCATCCTGCAGGTCCGAAACCCATACCCCCACGAATCCGCCGTCGGCCAAAGCCGCCACCGCGGGAGTGCGCTGGTCGAATGCCGTGGCGGTGTTGACGCGGAACTCGCCGCCCTGGGCGGCGCCATTGGCGCCATAGCGCTGTCCGTAGACACCGTATCCGCTGCCATCCTGGCCTTGCGACTCCCAGGCCGCCACGAAGCCGCCGCCGGTCAGGACTGTCACCGCGGGGACGTACTGGCTGTTTGCCGTGGTGGTGTTGACCCGGAACTCGGCGCCCTGGGCCACGCCGCCGACGTCGTAGCGCTGGCCGTAGATGCCGTACCCGCTGCCGTCCTGCCCCCACGACGCCCACGTCGCCACGAAGCCGCCGTCGGCCAAGGCCGTCACCGAAGGGACGTACTGGCCATTCGCCGTGGTGCTGTTGACCCGCAACTCGACGCTTTCGGCTGCGCCGCTGGCAAGGCCCAACGCCACGTCGCCGTTGGCAAAGCGCAGGGTCTGGATGCCGGAGAGCGTATCCACGCCGTCGTCGCCGTCAGCGGCATTGGTGTCGGTAACGATGACCCTGTCGCTGCCCGAGCCGATGGAATAGCCCGCCATCGCCCCGCCGAACACCGCCGTGTCGTGGCCTGCACCGCCGCTGATGCTGTCGTTGCCGGCACCGCCGGTGATGAGGTCATCGAATGCTGTGCCGTTCAGGGTGTCGCTGGCGGATGTGCCGTTCAAGACTGCCATGGCAGGACGATCCTTTCGTGTTGTGATCCCGCCCGGAGCATGGACGGACGGGGCAGAAGAACGGCGGCATCACCCTTCTCCCGCCGGATGGCATGCAACGCCCGCCATGGACCCGGGACCGCGAGCGCGAGCGCGAGCGCGAGGCGAAACCGTGTCACGTGAAGATGTGCTCCGGAGCAATGGCCGGAAGACCGGCATTGGCGAACAGCACCAGCGATGTCCATTGCGCGCCGTCGGCAGGGCCGGTTTCATCCACGAAGAGGGTCACGTATCCGGCCAGCCCCGGCGAGAGCTTCGCCCAGCCGCCCCCGAAGGCGTTGTGGCCGTAATAGCCGAGGCCCCCGAAGTACTCCATCAGGCCGATGCGGTCGCCGGCGGCGCTGTCGAAGTCCGTCACCAGGTCATAGCGGTCGGCGCCGCCCTGGTAGAAGATGAAGTCCGCACCCGCTCCGGTATGGATGGTGTCGTGGCCACCCTGGCCGTAGATCAGGTCGTTTCCGTCGTCGCCGTAGATGGTGTCATCGTCGGGACCGGCGATGATGATGTCGCCGCCACCGCCGCCGTACAGGACGTCCTTGCCCGTTTCACCCGCGAACAGGTCTCCGTAGAGCACGTCCGCGCCCGGGCCACCGTACATCTTGTCGTCGCCGCCGCCGCCGAACAGCCAGTCATCGCCGCTGGTGCTGGTGACGGCGTTGGGCGCGGCCAGGTCGCTGGCGGGGCCGCCGGTCAGCGTGTCGTTGCCGGCGCCGCCGATCAGGATGTCATTGCCGGACCCGCCGGTCAGGTCGTCGTTGCCGGATTCGCCGTCGATGTCTCCGACCAGCACGTCGTTGCCGCTGCCGCCGTCCGCAGTGTCGCCGGCATGGCCACCGAAGAACCAGTCGTTGCCGTTGCCGCCCCAGCCGATGTCGGACAGCGCCCCGCCCAGCATGATGTCGTTGCCATCCCCGCCCGTGAGCACGTCCATGCCGGTCTCGCCGTCGATGTCGCCCACCAGGACGTCATCGCCGAGAAGCCCCTCCAGCGCATCGTCCCCATTCCCGCCCCACAGGTAGTCATTGCCGCCTGCGCCGAGCGTGTCGTCGCCCTTCAGTATGTCGTTGCCGTTGCCCCCGTACAGCCAGTCCGCACCGGCGTCGCCGCCCAGCGTGTCCGCGCCCCCGAAGCCGAAGATGATGTCGTCTCCGGAGCCGCCAGCGAGCGCGTTGGCGGCGTCGGTGCCGTACATCCAGTCGTTTCCGCCGAACAGCACATCCCAGAACTCGTCGGAACTAGCCGACTGCGCCGAATTGAGCACCGTGGGAAGGGACCAGTAGCCCGTCATCTGCATGCCCAGCTGGCCGCCGGAAACGAAGTTGATGGCGGTGACGCCACCCCCAGTAGCGCTGCCGAAGATGCTGTAGGTGAAATCGCCGCCCAGGAACTGCGCGTAGTTCCTCGTGTCGCCGATGCGCATCTCGTTGGACGTTCTCAGTGAAACGCCTCCGGGACGGACGAGTGCAAAGTAGACCAGCTCGTAGACCGTGTCGAGCGGCGCAAACAGCCGCAACTCTGCCATGTTGCCTCCATAGTCTTATTTCATTGTGCCCTCCGGCCCGATGCCCGTGCCTTGCGCTCCGGACCGGATGTTCCCTTTTGCCGCCGTGGGCTTCCCCTACCGCGACCGGCGGGGCGCCCAATGCGATTCTACGGCTACGGATCCGCGCGGCATGTCCAATCCGTCACGCGGAATGGGCAGCGGCTGCGGCCGACGCCCTGCGGGATGAGCGCCGGTGACAGTGATCGAGGAAGGTGAAGGATCGAAGGCGAAGCCGCGGCCCCAAGGCGCCGACGGCGTGCAGACCCGGAGCGGGAGCCTGTGGCCGGGCACGGGCGGGCCGGCCACAGTGACTACACGATGAAATCCCCCGCCGCACTGATCTGCGCCGTGCTCACGCCGGCAAAGGTGATGAGCGTGCCGTAGCCGTAGGCGCTGCCCGGGCCGTCCAGGTCGAACCACAACTGGGCGTTGGCACCGACCTGCACCAGCGCCAGCCAGCCGTCGGTGAAGGGGGTCGCGCCGGAGTAGCCGGCATCTCGCAACGCAGGGGTCACCCAAACCGTGTCCATCTCCCCGCCGATGGCGCCGGAGAAGTCCATGATGGTGTTGCGGGCATACCAGACGACCACGTGGGCACTCCAGTAGACGAAGGTATCGGCGCCGGCGCCACCATGGATTTCATCGTTGCCGGCGCCGGTGATCTGGTCATTGCCTGCGCCCCCGATCAGGGTGTCGGGGCCTACGCCCCCGATCAGGATGTCGTTGCCGTCGCCGCCGTCGAGGAAGTCGCCGGCGTGCGCGGGGGCGAACAGATCCCCATAGAGCACGTCATCGCCCGTTCCGCCGTACAGCGTGTCATGGCCGTGGCCACCGAACAGCCAATCGTTGCCGGCCCCGCCGTATAACTGGTCCGCCCCGGCCCTCCCGATCAGGATGTCGTGGCCGTCATCACCATAGAGTATGTCATCCCATGGTTGGTCATCGAGGAGCTGATCCTCGGTCGAGAAGTGGCCCCCGTTGAGCACGTCATCGCCCGCTCCGCCGTACAGCGTGTCGTTGCCGCCACCACCGCCCAACCAGTCATTGCCGGCGCCGCCGGACAGGAAGTCCTGGCCGGCGCCGCCGATCAGCACGTCGTGGCCACCCTCTCCCTCCAGATGGTCATCGCCGAGTTCGTCGGCGAACAGATCGCCAAACAGCACGTCATCGCCGTCGCCGCCGCGCAGCGTGTCCGCGCCGCCGGCGCCGTAGATCCAGTCGTTGCCGACGCCGCCTTCGACGATGTTGTCCTGGGCGTCGCCGATAAGCACGTCGGCGTAGGCGGTGCCGCGCAGGTTCTCGATGCCCACATAGACGTCGGTGCTGCCGTCGAACAGGGTCCAGGAGCCCAGCCCAAGTTTGATGGTCCAGCCGTTGGTGGCACTGGAGTAGTCGGCCCAGTCGGAGCCGGGGCCACCGTCCAGGATGTCGTCGCCGGGGCCGCCGTCCAGGGTGTCATTGCCGTCGCCACCGTAGAGTAGGTCGTTGCCGGCGCCGCCGGCGAAGATGTCGTCGTAGTACGTACCCGTGAGGGTTTCGTTGGCCGATGTGCCGTAGAGGACTGCCATGGCGGGGAAATCCTTTCTTGTCATGGTCCCGCCCGGGGAAGGGCAGGCACGGTCAGGGGGAAAACAATGTCGGCATTATGCCCCCCCGCGAAAACAATCGACATCACCCGAAGGGTGGGGCCGCGGCGGGCAGACCGGCGGCACGGCGCCGATGTCGGGCCGCGGCGCCGGCGTGGTGCCGGGCGCCGCGCGCCAAGCGCTACACGATGAAGTCGCTCGCCGTGCTGATCTGCGCCGTGCTCACGCCCTCGAAGGTGATGAGCGTGCCGTAGCCGTAGGTGCTGCCCGGCCCGTCCAGGTCGATCCACAACTGGGCGTTGGCCCCCACCTGCGCCAGCGCCAGCCAGCCCCCGGTGAATGGCGTACTACCGGTGTAGCCCAGGGCATCGAGGGCGATGCTGGCGTCGATCCTGTCGCCCTGCGCGCCGGCGCCGGAGAAATCCTTGATGAAATCGCCGCCGGCCAGGGCTTCGGTGGCCGTCCAGTAGACGAAGCGGTCGGCGCCGGCGCCACCGTACAGCACGTCGTTGCCGTCCATGCCGTAGAGCAGGTCATTGCCCTCGCCCCCCTGGAGCGTGTCGTTGCCAACCCCGCCGACGAGGATGTCATTGCCGGTGCCACCGATGAGGAAATCGTTTCCGGCCTCGCTGGCGAACAGGTCGCCGTACAGCACGTCGTTGCCGTCACCGCCCTCCAGGGTGTCATCGCCGTCGGAGCCGTAGAGCCAGTCATTGCCCACGTCGCCCACCATCCAGTCGTTGCCGGCGCCGCCGATCAGGATGTCATCGCCGGCCTCGCCCACGAACAGGTCGCCATAGCGCACGTCATTGCCGGCCCCGCCGTGCACGTCGGTGTCGTCGCCGTTGCCGCCGTAGATCCAGTCATCGCCGTCGCCGCCGTACAGGAAGTCGGCCAGTTCGCCGCCGATGAGCACGTCGTTGCCGGGGCCGCCGTCGAGGTAATCCGCGCCGCTCTCACCGGCGAACAGGTCACCGTAGAGGACGTCGCTGCCATCCCCGCCGTAGAGGATGTCCGCGCCGCTGGCACCGTAGATCCAGTCGTTGCCGACGCCGCCCTCGATCTGGTTGGACTGGCCGTCGCCGATGAGCACGTCGGCGTAGGCCGTGCCGCGCAGATTCTCGATGCTCACGAAGGTGTCGGTGCTGCCGTCGAACAGCGTCCACGAGCCCGGGGCGATGTTCACCGTCCAGCCGTTGGGGGAGCCGGAGTAGTCGGCCCAGTCGGAGCCGGGACCGCCGTCGAGGCGGTCATTGCCCGGGCCGCCGGCCAGCGTGTCGTTGCCGGCCAGGCCCTCCAGCACGTCGTTGCCAGTCCCGCCTGAGAGGGCATCGGAGCCTGCGGTGCCCATCAGGTACTTGCCCGGCGTGCCCACGCCCAGCGCTCCGCCAAGGCCGTCCCCGCCGTAGAGCCATTTCAGGGCGGCGACATCGTAGGGATTGAACGTCGAGTATGGACCGCCGGACGAGTCGTAGGACATCACGGTATACGACGAGTTGTCCTGTGCCACCGGCAGGGTCGGTGTGCCCTCGAAGGGGTGTTTCAGTCCGAGCGCGTGCCCCACTTCGTGGAGCAGGGTCTCGTATCCCGGCGATCCCGCCGTCGGCGCGGCGTTCTCGCCCCACCACTCGTTGCTGTCCAGATACACCCAGGCATCCGCAGAATAGGACACGATGACGTTGGTGGCGATGTCGTAGCTGTAGGAAGCGCGCGTACTCGTGATCCCGGCGACAAAGGTCCCCGTCAGGATGTCGCCGCTGGCGAAGTGGATGTCCGCCGCATTGCCGTCGCCGGTTTCGGCAAAGGCGATGCCGGTAAGCTGGCTGACATGGGACATGATGCCGCGCGCCGCCGCGATCTGCGTCGCGTTGAACGACGCGATGTTGCTGACGTCGCCGCTGCCCTCCGTTGCGGAAGCCGTCGAGAACGAGTAGTAGATTGTCGGTGTCGCCCGTGTCAGGTAGTTCCATGCCGGAAGGCTTTCTACCAGCGCATCGATGTGCGTGTAGCCGGAAAGCGGCTGCGACGTGACTTCGGATACTGTTGCCATGCTCTCCACTCCGGGGTCTGCCATCACCGCACCGGAATGCACGGGTGCGGATCTTCAGGCAAGCGGCGATGTTACCCTAGCCCTGAATTCGGGGCCCGCGACGACCAGGCGGGGGGACTGCGCATGCATTCCTGTCCCGACCCCGACATTTCGCCCGATGCCGCCCGAGCGATCCGCGGCAGGAAGATGACCAGGAAAGCATGAATCCATCGCCCAAGCCCCCCCACCAGAACGCCGCCCTGCCCGACTTCTGGGACACCCGCTACCGCAACGGCGCGATTCCCTGGGACGGCGGCGGGGTTCCGCGCGAGCTTGCCGCCTTCGTGGAGCGGCAAGCCGCGCTCCGACGCACCCTCATCCCCGGATGCGGCAGCGCCTACGAGGCGCGTCTCCTGGCGGAACAGGGCTGGCCGGTGACGGCGCTGGACTTCAGCGCGGCGGCTGCGGAGGCGGCCCGCGCCACGCTCGGGCCGCACGCGCACTGCGTGCAGCAGGCGGACTTTTTTGATTTCTTGGTGGCTCAGCCGTTCGGACTGATCTACGAGCGCGCCTTCCTGTGCGCCCTGCCGCGCAAGCTGTGGCCAGCCTGGGGCGCGCGCGTCGCCTCCCTGCTGGAGGAGGGCGGCCTGCTGGCGGGCTACTTCTTCTTCAGCGACGAGCCGAAGGGCCCGCCTTTCGGCATCGCGCCCGACGCCTTGTTCGACCTGCTGGCGCCGCATTTCGAACGCACGGTGGACCTGCCCGCGGCCGATTCCATACCCGCGTTCCGTGGCAGGGAACGCTGGCAAGTGTGGCGCAGGAAGCCCATGGAGAATCGGTGATCGGGGCGGGCTCGCCCGCGCCGCCGTCCCCCCGCATCACTGCGCCATCGCCGCCTTCACCAGGGGCCACTGCCGCCGGCTCACCGCCAGCTTTTCCTCCGTGCCGTCGAGCAGCACCAGCCAGTGCCCCTCCCCGCCTGCGGCGTCGCGCTCGAAGCCGCTGATGGCGCGGCGCGCCACCAGGCAGTTGCGGTGGATGCGCAGGAAGCGGCGCGGATATTCCTGTTCCAGGGCGGTAAGCGATTCTTCCAGCAGGTAGTCGCGTGCCGCGGTGCGCGCGGTGACGTACTTCAGCTCGGCGCGCAGGTACAGGATGTCCTCCACCGGCACCACGAGGATGCGCCCGCGTTCGGTGCAGCTCAGGTGGGTGCGGCCTTCGGGCAGCAGCGACTGGCGCAGCGCCGCGTCCAGCGGGCGCGCCGCCCGCGCCCTGGACAGCGCCGCCAGCAGGCGCTGGGCGCGCACCGGCTTGAGCAGGTAATCGACGGCGTTGAGGTCGAAGGCGCGCACGGCGTACTGGTCGTAGGCAGTGGTGAAGATCACCGCCGGCGGGGGCTGCAGCCGTTGCAGGTGGTCGGCCAGTTCGATGCCGTCCATGACCGGCATGCGGATGTCCACCAGCACCACGTCCGCTGGCGTCTCGGCCAGGCCGATCAGCGCCTGCGCACCGTTTTCCGCCTCGCCCACCACTACGCTCGGCCGCTGCGCCGCCAGGTCGTCGAGCAGCGCCCGCAGGCGCGCGCGGGCGGGCGCCTCGTCATCGACGATGAACACGCGCAGCGGGCCCCCCGCTTCATGTGCTGCCACGGCACTCACCCCTCACTCCCTCACGGCTGACGGGCCGCGCGCCGGTAGGGCAGCACGATGCGCACGCGGTAGAGCCCTTCGTGGCTGCCCGTGTCCAGGCGCGCCTCCAGGTCGAAGAACAGCATCAGACGCTCGCGGATGTTGTCCAGCGCCATGCGGTTGCCGCCGCTGTGGGCGACGCCCGGATGGTGGGGATTGGTCAGTTCGAAGATCACCTCCTGGCCGCGCCGGGCAATGCGGATGCGCACCTCGGCCGGTTCGGCGGCGGGTTCGACGCCGTGATACACGGCGTTCTCCAGCAGCGGCTGGAGCATCAGCGGCGGCACCAGGGCATCGCGCGGGCAGGCGTCGATGTCCCAAGCCACCCGCAGGCGCTCGCCCAGGCGCAGGCGCTCCAGTTCCAGGTACTGGCGGCACAGCGCCAGTTCGTCGCCCAGGGGCACCAGTTCGCGGTTTTCCGCCATGAGCACGCGGAACAGGTCGGAGAGCTCCTCCAGCGCCTGCTCGGCACGGCGCGGGTCGCTGCGCATCACCCCCAGCACGCCGTTGAGGCTGTTGAACAGGAAGTGGGGGCGGATGCGGGCGGTCAGCGCCATCAGTCGCGCCTCGACCAGCGCCGGGGAGAAGGCGCGGGCGCGCAGGCCCAGGTAAGCCAGCACCGCCCCCGCCGCCAGCCCCGCCCACAGCGCCGCGCGCCAGGGCTCCTGCACCTCCGGCTCGGTGCCCAGGGCCACCATCGTTTCCATCACCGCCAGCGCGGCGGCCACCGCCACGGCCAGCACCGCCGCCACACGCAGTTGCGCCGGCAGCCGCCGCGCCAGCGGCTGCAGAAGGTAGAGCACCAGCAGGCTGCCGATGAGCGGCGGCTCCACGGCGCCGGCCAGCTCCACCGTCTCCCGCGCCAAGGCGGCCGCATGGACGTTGCGCGCCAGCGCCACCACCAGCATGCCGACATTGACCGCCAGCAGCACGCGCAGCATGACCCCCAGATTGCGGAAATCCGGCAGGCCGTGGGCGCCATCCGATTGCCGTATACTTCGCATCGTCCGTTTCAACGCGGGAATCCGCCACCCGGCAAGGCGCCGGAGCCCGGCCTCCCCATCTCCAGAGCATCGTCACGCATTATGGCAGAACGCCCCCCCGCGCAGGACTCCACACCCAAGGCCTGGTCCGGCCGCTTCTCCGAGCCGGTGGATGAACTGGTCAAGCGCTACACCGCCTCGGTGTCCTTCGACAGGCGCCTGGCGCTGGCGGACATCCGCGGCTCCCTGGCCCACGCCCGCATGCTGGCGCGCCAGGGCATCATTTCGGACGCCGACCGGGCGGACATCGAACGCGGCATGACGACGATCCGCGGCGAAGTCGAGCGCGGCGAGTTCGTGTGGTCGGTGGACGACGAGGACGTCCACCTCAACATCGAGAAGCGCCTCACCGCCCTGGTGGGCGATGCCGGCAAGCGCCTGCACACCGGGCGCTCGCGCAACGACCAGGTGGCCACCGACGTGCGCCTGTGGCTGCGCGAGGCCATCGACGACATCCTCGCCGCCGTGCGCGCCTGCCAGTCCAGCCTGCTGGACCTGGCGGAAGCCCACGCCGCCACGCCCCTGCCCGGCTTCACCCATTTGCAGGTGGCCCAGCCCGTGACCTTCGGCCATCACCTCATGGCCTATTTCGAGATGTCCCGCCGCGATGCCGCCCGACTGGCCGACTGCCGCCGTCGGGTGAATCAGCTTCCCCTGGGCGCCGCCGCCCTGGCCGGCACCACCTTCCCCATCGACCGCGAATCCGTGGCCGCGGAACTGGGTTTCGACGGCGTGTGCGCCAACTCCCTGGACGCCGTCTCCGACCGCGACTTCGCCATCGAATTCACCGCCTGCGCGGCGCTGGTGATGATGCACCTCTCGCGCCTGTCCGAGGAACTGATCCTGTGGATGAACCCCGCCGTGGGCTTCATCGACTTGGCGGACCGCTTCTGCACCGGCTCCAGCATCATGCCGCAGAAAAAGAACCCGGATGTGCCCGAGCTGGTGCGCGGCAAGACGGGGCGCGTCAACGGCCACCTGGTGGCGCTGCTGACGCTGATGAAGGGCCAGCCCCTGGCCTACAACAAGGACAACCAGGAAGACAAGGAACCGCTGTTCGACACCGCCGACACGCTGCTGGACACGCTCACGATCTTCGCCGATCTGGTGCGCGGCATCCGCGTCAAGCCGGAGGCCATGCGGGCGGCGCTCGCCCGCGGCTTCGCCACCGCCACCGATCTCGCCGACTACCTGGTGAAGAAGGGCCTGCCCTTCCGCGACGCCCACGAGGCCGTGGCCCGCGCGGTGCGCGCCGCCGAGGAGCGCGGCTGCGACCTGGCCGAGTTGCCGCTGGACCTGCTCGCCGGCTTCAGCCCGCTGATCGAGGCCGACGCGCTCCAGGTGCTGACGGTGGAAGGCTCGCTCGCCGCCCGCGACCACGTCGGCGGCACGGCCCCGCGCCAGGTGATGGCCGCCATCGCCCGCGCCCGGGCGGCGCTGGGCACGGACTGACACCGCACGTCCACACCGCGCCGGAAAGGGCCGCGCCATGGAGCGCATCGGCAAGTACGACATCCTGCGCACCCTGGGCGAGGGGGCCACCAGCACGGTCTATCTCGGACACGACGCCTTCGCCCGGCGCGAGGTGGCCATCAAGGTGCCCTTCCCCGCCCTGCTGGCCGACCGGGAGCGGGGCAATGCCTACCGCCGCCTGCTGCTCAACGAGGCCTCCCTCGCCGGCAAGCTGCGGCATCCCCACATCGTGCAGATCTTCGACGCCGTGGTGGAACCGGCGCTGAGCTACGTGGTGATGGAGTACGTGCCCGGCGGCACCCTGGACCAGTTCGCCTACCCGGGGGCGCTGCTGCCGGTGGAACGGGTGGTCGAGATCGTCTTCAAATGCACCCGCGCGCTGGACCACGCCTTCCGCCAGGGGGTGACCCACCGCGACATCAAGCCGGCCAACATCCTCTTCGCCAGTCCTGCGGCCCCCGCCGCCGACATCAAGATCTCCGACTTCGGCGCCGCGCTCATCTCCGCCAGCGAGCGCACCCAGGTCTCGGGCGTGGGCTCGCCGGCCTACATGTCGCCGCAGCAGTTGCACGAACTGCCGCTCGACCACCAGACCGACATCTATTCCCTGGGCGTGGTGATGTACCAGTTGCTCACCGGGCGCCTGCCCTTCCAGGGCAGCAACAACTACTCCGTGGTGCGCCAGATCCTCGCCGGCACGCCCCCCGCCCCCTCCACGCTGCGCCGCGAGGTGCCCGCCAGCCTGGACGCGGTGGTGGCCCGCGCCATGCAGCGCGAACCGGAGTTGCGCTACGCCACCTGGGACGAGTTCTCCCACGACCTCTCCCAGGCCTTCCGCAACACCCGGCTGCAGGCCCGCTGCCCCGGCCTGGCGGAGTCGGAGAAGTTCCAGATGCTGCGCGCCCTGGCGCTGCTGCGCGATTTCACCGACGTGGTGCTGTGGGAACTGGTGCATCTGGGGGACTGGGAACTGCTCGCCCCGGGCACCGTGGTCATGAAGGAAGGCGAGCCCGGGGACTGGTTCGCCGTGCTGCTCGCCGGCGAGGTGCGGGTGCGCAAGCGCGGGCGCCTGCTCAACACGCTGGGCGCCGGCGAGTGTTTCGGCGAGTTGTCCATCATCCACCGCAGCGGCGGACGGCGCGGCGCCGACGTGGTGACCGTGGCCGAGGCACGCATCCTGCGCATCGGCGCCCAGACCCTGCGCCGCGCCTCGGAGGCGCTGCGCATGCACTTCTACCGCGCCTTCCTGGACGTGGTGGCGGCGCGGCTGCTGCAGGCCAACGCCAGGCTGGTGGCGGTGTGATGAGCACCTCCACGTGCAGGGCTTTTCCGTGGGAGCGGCCTTGCCCGCGATTGCGGCGGCTGAAATCGCGGGCAAGCCCGCTCCCACGCTGCCCCCGCGGGATTGCACCCTCGGGGGCGGCCTGGCGGCGGTGCAGGTCATGGATGCCCGCCTGAGCGCGGCCGGCGAGGCCATCGCCGCCGCCACCGGGCGGCCTTTCGCGCCCCGGGACGCGGGGGCCGTGGGCGGGGGCTGCATCCACGAGACCGTCGTGCTCTCCGACGGCGCCGCACGCTACTTCATCAAGCTGAACGCCGCCCCTGCTCCGGGGATGTTCGAGGCCGAGGCCGACGGGCTGGCGGCATTGGCCGCGGTCGGCGCCCTGCGTGTGCCGGCGGTGGTGGCGGTGGGCGGCAACGAACGTGGCGCTTTCCTCGTGCTGGAACACCTGGAGATGCGCCCGCTGACGCAACGCGCCGACGGCACCGCCCTCGGCCGGGCCCTGGCCGCCCTGCACCGCGACAGCGGCGAGGACTACGGCTGGCACCGGGACAACTTCATCGGCGCCACCCCCCAGGCCAACGCACCCCACCGCTCCTGGCCCTGGTTCTTCGCCCACCGCCGACTGCTGCCGCAACTGGCGCTGGCGGTGCGCAACGGCCACGGCGGACGCTGGATCCGGGACGGCGAGCGGCTGGCCGAGAACACCGGCGCCTTCTTCCTCGACGCGCCGCCGCCGCCCAGCCTGCTGCACGGCGACCTGTGGCACGGCAACACCGCCGTCACCGCCGACGGCCGGCCGGCGGTGTTCGACCCCGCCGTCTACCGCGGCGACCGGGAAACCGACCTGGCCATGGCGGAACTGTTCGGCGGCTTCCCCGAGTCCTTCTACGCCGCCTACCGCGAGGCCTGGTCACTGCCCGAGGGCTTCGAACAGCGCAAGACGCTGTACAACCTCTACCACGTCCTCAACCACCTCAACCTCTTCGGCGCCGGCTACCTGGGCCAGGCGCAGCGCATGATCGCGCGCCTGCTGGCGGACCTGCGGGGCTGAGCGGCGGAAACAAAGACGGGCGGCACGAAGCCGCCCGCGGGATTCGCTTTGCGGGATTGCCGCGTCAGCCCGCCGGAACCGCAGCCTCCAGCAGCTTCTTCAGCTCTCCGCTGTGGTACATCTCCTTCATGATGTCGCAGCCACCGACGAATTCGCCGTTGATGTAAAGCTGGGGGATGGTCGGCCAGTTGGCGTATTCCTTCACGCCCTGGCGCAGGTCGGCGTCTTCCAGCACGTTGGCGGAGAAGAAGTCGGTGACGCCGCAGTGCTTGAGGATCTGCACCGCGGTGGCGGAGAAGCCGCACTGCGGAAAGCGCGGCGTGCCCTTCATGTAAAGCGCCACGCGGTGGCCGGTGACCTGCTGGTGGATGCGATCCTTGATGTCCATGCTAAGAGCTCCAATACCTGAGTGATTTCGTCGGAATCTTAATCGAATGGCGGCGCAAGTGGCAAGTGCGGGCAAGTGCGGGCAAGCGCGGGCAAGCGCGGGCAAGCGCGCAACGCAACCGCGCAAGCCGGCATTCGCCCGCTCACGCGCCGCCGTGGCCAGCCGGCAGGCTTGCGCCGCTCACCCGCTCGATGCCCGCCAGGTCCCGCCATGACGCCACGGCTTTGAAACCGGCAGCGGCCAGCAGGGTGCGCACCGCCGCGGCCTGGTCGTAGCCGTGCTCCAGCAGCAGGCCGCCGCCGGGAACGAGATGAACCGGCGCGGCGGCGGCGATGCGGCGGATGTCCGCCAGTCCGTCCGGCCCGGCGGCCAGGGCGTGGCGCGGCTCGAAGCGCAGGTCGCCCTGGCCCAGATGGGCGTCCGCCTCGCCCACGTAGGGCGGATTGGCGACGATGAGATCGAAGCGCACCGTGCCGATGGGGGCAAACCAGTCGCCGGCGGTGAACTCGACCGCGGCGCCCAGGCGGCTGGCGTTGGCGGCCGCGACCCTCAGCGCTTCGGGGGAGCGTTCCACCGCGACCACCTGCGCGTCGGGCCGCTCCAGCGCCAGGGTGACGGCCAGCACGCCGCTGCCGGTGCCCAGGTCCAGGATGCGCGGCGCCTCCCGGTCACGCAGGCGCTCCAGCGCCAGTTCCACCAGCAACTCGGTCTCGGGTCGGGGGATGAGCACCGCCGGGGTCACGGCGAAGGGCCGGCCGTAGAACTCCCGCTCCCCAAGCAGGTAGGCCACCGGCTCGCCGGCGGCGCGACGCGCCAGCAGTGATTCGAAACGCCCCGCCTCGTCGTCGGTGAGTGCCCGCTCCGCCCGGGCGACGAGCTGGGCGTGGCTCAGGCCCGTCACATGGCCCAGCAGCAGGCGCGCCTCGGCAGCGGGCAGTCGGCCACGGGCGCCGGCCAGTGCGGCGCCGACGGTGGCGGCCCCAAACGAAGACGAGGCGCAGCCAGCGACGCATGTGGGAGCGGGCTTGCCCGCGATCTCGGCCGAGGTTATCGCGGGCAAGCCCGCTCCCACAGACGAGCCGGTGGCAGCCTCCCCGGGGGGCAGCGCAGCGTGGGGGTTCACGCCTCCGGCGCAGGGCCGCCCCAAGCCGGGGGCCGCCCCCTCGGAGGGCAGCGCAGCGTGGGGGTTCAAACCTCCTCCGCCAGCGCCGCGAGCTGCTCGGCGTGGTGGGCAGCGATGAGGGCGGTGACGACTTCATCCATGTCCCCGTCCATGATCTGGTCGATCTTGTAGAGCGTCAGGTTGATGCGGTGATCCGTGACCCGCCCCTGCGGAAAGTTGTAGGTGCGGATGCGCTCCGAGCGGTCGCCGCTGCCCACCAGCGACTTGCGCGTGGCGGCCGTCTTCGCCTGCTGGCTGCGCACCTGCGCGTCGCGGATGCGCGCCGCCAGCACCGACAGCGCCTGGGCCTTGTTCTTGTGCTGGGAGCGGTCGTCCTGGCACTCCACCACGATGCCCGTGGGCAGGTGCGTCACCCGCACCGCGGAGTCGGTCTTGTTGATGTGCTGCCCGCCCGCCCCCGAGGCGCGGAAGGTGTCGATGCGGATCTCGGCGGGGTTGATCACCACCTCCCCCACCTCGTCCGCCTCCGGCATCACGGCCACGGTGCAGGCCGAGGTGTGGATGCGCCCCTGGGTCTCCGTGACCGGCACGCGCTGCACGCGATGCGCGCCGGATTCGAACTTGAGGCGCGAGTAAGCGGCCGCTCCGCTGAGCTTGGCAATGATCTCCCTGTAGCCGCCCAGCTCGGAATCGCTGTGGGAAATCACCTCCACGCGCCAGCCCTGGCGCTCGGCGTAACGCGAGTACATGCGGAACAGGTCGGCGGCGAACAGCGCCGATTCGTCCCCGCCCGTGCCGGCGCGGATCTCCAGGAAGATGTTGCGCTCGTCGTCGGGATCCCGCGGCAGCAGGGCGATCTGCAGCTCCTCCCCGGCGCGGGCGATGGCCTCGCGGCAGTGCTCGACTTCCGCCTGGGCCAGTTCGCGCATCTCGGGGTCGGCCAGCAGGGTCTCGGCGGCACCCAGGTCAATCTCCGCCTTGCGGTAGTCGCGGAACAGCGTCACCAGCGGCGTCAGCTCGGCGTGCTCGCGGCCGGCGCGGCGGAAAGCGTCGAGGTCGCGGGTGGCGTCTTCGGACGCCAGCAGGTGGTCCAGTTCGGCCAGGCGCTCGGAGAGCTGTTCGAGTCGTTCGCGGATGTGTGGTTTCATGGGGAGCGGCCGGCATGCCTCGGCCGGGACCGGAAGTCTACCCCGAACGGGCCACTTCGGCCCGCGCAAACCCGCTCGACCCGCTCGACCCGCTCGACCCGCTCGACCCGCTCGACCCGCTCGCCCTGCCCGACCCGCTCGACCCTCGCCCGCGCCGGCACCGCTCCACGACAAAGCTGCGCTTCTGCACCCAAGCGCCAAAAAGGCGCTTTGGCCTCCCGGCAGCCCCGACCTATGACTTTAGTCATACGCCGTTGGTGCAATTGCTTCCAGGCATGGGGGCGCACACACTTGGAGGCGACGGCCTGGAAAGGATACAATTATAAGAAATTTACATTTTCCACAATGTACATCGTCCCTCAACACCAAGAACAATGAGGGTCCCCGGCTAGAACAACCACCAACTACTGAAGCGGCTCGCCAGCTCTCCGGCCCTTGCGCTCCATGTGCGCAGGACCGTGGCGGGATGCCCAGGGGGCAGCATGACATCTCTCTCCATCGCCGTAGGCTTTGTCGTCGCCTGGATCTTCACCGGGCTGCTCGTGTACTTCGAACGTGTGCATCTCCATGTCTCCTCGGATCATACGGATAGCGGCCCGCAGAAATTCCACGCGCGTCCCACGCCGCGCATCGGGGGCGTCGCCCTGCTGGGCGGCGGCCTGGCCGGAGCAGGACTTGCCGCGTGGTTCGGCGGCATCGATGGTGACTGGCTGGTGTTGTTCGCCGTTGCGCTGCTGCCCGTCTGGGGCGCCGGCATGCTCGAGGACGTGACCAAGCGGGTCGGGCCGAGGGTGCGGCTGCTGTCGACCTTCGTCGCCGCCGGTCTTGGCATCTGGCTGTTGGACGCCCGTCTTGAGCGCCTCGATCTGCCCTGGGTGGATGATTGGCTGGCGGCGATACCATTGCTGTCCGTGGCACTCACACTCGTCGCGGCAGGCGGCATTTCCCATGCCATCAATATCATCGACGGTTTCAACGGCCTGGCCGGTGCGGTCGTCATCTTCGTCCTGTGCGCCCTGGGATGGGTCTGCCACCAGGTGGGCGACGGCGCGCTCATGCTCGTCTGCCTGAGCTTCGCGGCGGCGACGCTCGGCTTCCTGCTGTGGAACTACCCTCGCGGTGCCATTTTCGCCGGGGACGGCGGCGCCTATCTCTGGGGCTTCGTCATCGCCGAGGTCTCCGTGCTGCTGGTGCGCCGCCATCCCGAAGTGTCGGCCTGGTTTCCGATGTTGCTGGTGGCCTACCCGGTGTGGGAGACGCTGTTTTCGGTGTGGCGGCGCAGGTTCTTCCGCAAGCATGCCGCCCTGCAGCCGGACTCCCTGCACCTCCACCAACTGATCTTCCGCCGCGTGGTCGGCTGGACCGCCTGGCCGCAGGACCAACGGCACCTGCTGCGGCGCAATTCGCTGACCTCGCCCTATCTCTGGGCGTTTCAGCTCGCCTGGGTGGCCCCGGCCGTTGCATTCTGGAGGAGTACCGGTATTCTGGTATTCTTTGCCATGCTGTTCATCGTCACTTACAACTGGCTTTACGCGCGCATCGTGCGCTTCCGCACGCCGGGTTGGTTGGCGCGGAGTCAAGTCCGGGCGAGAAGCGAGGCGCGGCGCAGACAGTTGGCTCTCGGCGGCAGTCTCGCGGATCGCCGGGCTGCCACCAGAAACTCGATCATGCAGACAGGCGGGGTGCCGCTGCCCGAGCCGCAGGACCGGCTGGCGCGACGCGCCGGCCGCTGAACAAAACAACAACCCCCACGCGGCCGGACCATCATCCTGTCGCGGGGATACGGCGTTTGGGATGAGCTGGATCGTTCTGCCAATGGCCATGACTCGCCTTCTCCCTGGCCGCAACGGGCCACTCCCGGGGCGGCGCACTTCCTTCCGTGACAGGATTCCCCGTCTGTTGTGCGCCCTTGCCCTGGCGCTCCCGCTGTGGAGCTGGGCACAGACTGCACCATCCGGGGCGGACGCCAGCCGCGGATTCACCGGTGTCCAGGGATCGGCCGCATCGACCTCCGCTTCCGACAAGTCCCTGACGAAACTGCCGGCCGACGCCCGTCAGGCCCTGGAGGCCCTGCGCGCCCGCCCGTCCACGGCCGTGGGCGACAGCGACGACGACCAGCGTCGCTACCGCGAAGGCTTCCGGCCCGATCGCGGCGAGACTGCCGTACCCGCGCCCCCCGCTCCGCCCACCGAGTTCGAACTCCTGGTCGAACAGTCCGTCGGCACGAAGGTCCCCATCTTCGGCCAGAACCTGTTCCAGGGCACGCCCAGCACCTTCGCGCCGCTGGACCGCGTGCCCGTCACCGCGGACTACGTCATCGGCCCCGGCGACGAGATCCTGCTGCGGGTGTGGGGCCAGGTGGACATGGACCTGAAGCTGGCGGTCGATCGCAACGGCACCATCTTCGTGCCGGAGGTGGGCAATGTCAGCGTCGCTGGTGTTACCTACCAGAACCTGGGCGAGCACATGAAGAAGGCCCTCGGGAGGGTCTTCCGCAACTTCGAGCTCAACGCCTCCCTGGGCCAGTTGCGCTCGATCCAGGTGTTTCTCGTGGGCGCGGCCAAGCGGCCCGGTGCCTACACCGTCAGTTCGCTCAGCACCCTCGTCAATGCGCTGTTCGTCTCCGGCGGGCCGTCCTCGCGGGGTTCGATGCGCCAGATCCAGGTCAAGCGCGGCAGTAAGGTGGTGACCAGCTTCGACCTTTACCAACTGATCGTGCACGGCGACAAGACCAGGGATGTCCAGCTCCTCCCCGGCGACGTCATCTACATCCCGTCGGCAGGCCCTCAGGTGGCCATCCACGGCAGCGTCAATGTACCCGCCATCTACGAGTTCAAGACCGGCGAGACCTTCGCCAGGCTTCTGGAATGGGCGGGCGGGCTAACCACCACTGCCGCGTCACAAAAGATCGTGTTCGAGCGCATCGCCGAGCGCAAGGCACGCCGGGTCGAGGCCTTCGAGGTCGATGCCGCGCGCCGGGTGGCGTTGCAGGATGGCGATCTGATCAACGTCCAGGGCCTCACCAACCGTTTCACCAACGCCGTCACCCTGCGCGGCCACGTGGCCCAGCCCATGCGGTTTCCGTGGCGCGAAGGCTTGCGCGTGTCGGACCTCATTCCCGACAAGGAAGCGCTTATCGTCGGGGACTACTGGCTGAAGAAGAACCGCCTCCGCTCCGAATTCCGCTCCGACCCCGCCGCCCAGTTCGCGCCCACCGACGCCGTCACCGGCCAAAAGAAGATCGTGGACGAGATCCGCGCCGGCGATGCCGAGGTCAACTGGGACTACGCGGTGGTGGAACGCCTCCACCCCGACCTGACCACCATGCTGCTGCCCTTCAACCTGGGACGTGTGGTGCTGGAACGCGACCCCCGGCAAGACCTGCTGCTGCAGCCGGGCGACACCGTCACCATCTTTTCCAAGAAGGACATCCAGGCCCCGATCGCGCGCCAGACCAAGTTCGTGCGCCTCGAGGGCGAGTTCGCCAACGCCGGCGTCTATCGCGTCGAAGAAGGCGAAACCCTGCGGCAACTCGTCGCCCGCGTGGGCGGCCTGACGCCCAACGCCTACGTCTACGGCGCCCAACTGTCGAGGGAGTCGACCCGCATCATCCAGCAGCAGAAGATCGACGAGATGGTCTCCCGCCTGGAGTTGGAACTGGAGCGCGGCTCCCGCGAGCGCGCCGGGCGCGTGGTTTCGGCCGAAGACGCCGCCATCGCCAAGACCGAACTGGAGAGCCTGCGCAACTTCCTCGCCAAGATGCGGCGCGTCAAGGCCGGCGGCCGAATCGTGCTGGACATCGCGGCGGACGACGCCGGCGTGAAGGCCTTCCCCGATCTCGCGCTGGAGGACGGCGACCGCGTCTTCGTGCCCAATCCCTCGGGCTCCATCAACGTGCTGGGCGCGGTGTTCAACGAAAACGCCTTCATCTACCGGCCCGAGCGGCGCATGTCCGACTACCTGGCCATGGCCGGCGGACCGCTGCGCAGCGCCGATGAAGGGAGCATCTATCTGGTGCGCGCCAACGGCACGGTGGCCAGTCGGCGCCAGAGCGCGTGGGTCGGCGGCATCGACGGCGAGCGCCTCGCGCCCGGCGACACCGTCGTCGTGCCGGAAGATTTCTCGCCCAAGATTTCCTGGGTCAAGGACCTGAAGGACTGGAGCCAGATCATGTACCAGTTCGCCCTGGCCGCGGCGGGGCTGAAGTCCATCCGCTGATGGCGCGGAGGGTGCACCGGTGGCAGGCCCGGATGATCGTTGCGCTGGGCGTGGTCTGGTCAGCAGGTTGTTGGGCGGCTGGCTGCAAGGTGCTGGACCCGGACCTCGCCCAGGGCTACGAGGGCGGCTGCCGCGACGGGTTCGCCGAAGGCCAGGGCCGGGCATGGGGCAGCGCGGTCTATGACGGCGGATTCCGCCGCGGCCTGAAGCATGGGCGCGGAACCAAGGCCTGGCCCAACGGAGACGCCTACCAGGGCGAATTCCGCGCCGACCGGCGCGAAGGCCGCGGGCGCTACGTATGGGGCACGCGAACCCCCTGGGCCGGGGATTCGTTCGAAGGCGGGTACCGCGCCGACATGCGTCATGGCCACGGTGTATACGAATGGGCCAGCGGCGACAGATACGAGGGCGAATGGACGGATGACGTGCGCCAGGGACCATCGCTGCTGGAACAGCGACAGGCGGACGCCCGGGAGGCTGCCGTGGCCTCGCTGCGGAAACACCAGGGCGAAACCCTGTGCAGGTACATGACTGTAGGAATCACCGGCCGGGCAGCAATTCGCGCACGGTTGGACGGTGTGGCCGAAGACCGGTCACTGCAACTGACGATCGAGAATACGGACCCGGCGCTGTCCGAGGTGCCAGGCGCGGAGCCCGGAAAGGTCCTGGTGGATGATCCCCTCAACTGGGGGTGGTGTTTGTAGCGCGGCGTGCTCTTGGGATGCAGGCGGCCCTCGAATCGAGGGCCAATCCGCTGGATGACGAGTTGAAAGGGGTAGTGAAATGTTGAAGATTCCCGCACTTCTGGTGGCCCTGATGGCCATGGTCTGGGCGCCAGTGCATGCCGCAGACGAAAACGGGGCTGTGGCCCGCACGGGAGCGCAAGCGGGCGGCACGAGCGCCGGGGCCGCCGCGGCCGGGGGGGCACGGGCGGCCGGCGCGGTGGGAAGGAGCGCCACCGGACAGGCAGCGATAGCCACCGCTGCGGGCGCGAGCACCGCGGCCAGGATCGGCAAGGGGGTGGCTGCGGCCACGGCCGCCCTGGGCAAGGGAGGCAACACCACCACCGCCCACCACGCCACGACTTCCCACCACGGGACCGTTTCCCACCACTAGCCGAAGCGGCGACCGTCCGGGGAAACGCCGGGGCAAGCTCCATGGGTTCTTCCCCGGCTCCGGTGCGGCCTCGGCGCCAGGTTCGCCAGGGGATGCCCCTTGGCGAACTGAAGCCCTTCCACGAACAACAAGCGACAGCCACGCCGAACGCCCGCCGTGCATGCAGCCAAAGCCGCAAGACCCCTGCTGGCCTGCGTTGTCGTCATCATGCTCTCGCCGTGGCGGGACGTGGCCGCGGAGCCCAACCTCACCGGCCAGACGGGCCTGATCAACATGCCTGATGGACGGGTGGAAAGCGACGGCACCTGGCGCCTCGGATATTCGTTCCAGCGGCCCTACTCGTCGGTTTGGACCAACGTCACGCTCATCCCGCGGGTGGAGGCCACGGCCCGCTTCACGCGCATCATGTACATCCCCGGTTTCGAGGGCAACCAGGCCTACGGGGACTACAAGGACAAGGTGTTCCAGGGCAAGTTCATGGCGCTGGAGGAATCGGACGCGCTGCCCGCCGTGTCCATCGGCTTCGACGACTACTTCGGCACCGGCCTGTTCAGCAGCCGCTTCGTGGCCATGAGCAAGCGCCTGGGGCCGCTGGATCTCAGCCTCGGCTACGGCCGCGGGCGCATCGACGGCGCATTCGGCGGCTTACGGGCGAAGACAGGCGTTCCCGGCCTTTCCGTTGTGGCCGAGTACGACGCCATCAACTACGCCCAGGATCTTCTTGCTGCCCAAACCCATGTCGCTCAGCGCAAAAAAGGCCCGGCCTACGGCCTCGAATACCGCTGGGGCTGGCTGGGCACCCAAGTTTCGTACCGCGACGGCGAAGCCGGCATCAACGCCTACGTCTCGGTCCCGCTCAACGACAAGGAGTTCGTGCCCAAGTTCGAGGAACCGGCGCCCTACACGGAGATCACCCGGCGCCCCTCCCTCGCCCAGTGGCATGCCGACCCCGCCCACGCCCGCCGCCTGGCCGACGCCCTCTACGGCGACGATTTCCGCAACGTACGCCTGCGGCTGAACGGCCGCGTCCTCGAAGCCGAGCTCACCAACGCCCGCATCGCCCTGGCCAGCCGCGCCGTCGGCCGGGCGGCGCGCATCCTGCTGCTGCTCTCCCCCCACGAGACCCGGGAACTGCGCATCACCTGGACCCAGGCCGAACTGCCCGTCGCCACCTACGGCTTCTTCGACCTGGAACGCCTGCGCCGCTATTTCAACGGCCAGATCGGCCGGCGCGAACTGGCCGGCCATGTCACCGTCGACTACGCCGACCCGCGCCGCCCCCGGCCCGACGAAGGCGAGCTGTGGGCCAGCTTCGACGACGCCCGCTCCGCCATCATCGCCCTGGACAACCACGAGGGCGACCTGGTCGCCCTGCGGCGCAACGACGCCACCACGCTCGACAACATCCACATCGCGCCCAAGCTCGGCACCTACCTCAACGACCCCGGCGGCCCCTTCCGCTACGAGGTGTTCCTCAACGCCAGCTACGAAAAACGGATCGGCCGCAACACCTTCCTCAACCTGGAAGCCGACCTGACCCTGGCGGAGAACATCAGCGGCATCACCCAGCAGTCCAACAGCGAGTTGCCCCACGTGCGCTCCGACGTCGCCGAATACAAGAAGGGCGGCAAGCTCAAGCTCAACCGCGCCATGGTGACGCGCTACTTCCACCCGCAGCAGCGCGTCTATGCCCGCGCCTCGGCAGGGATCTACGAGGAAATGTTCGCCGGCGCCGGCGGGCAGATGCTCTACCTGCCCCGGCGCAAACCCTGGGCCGTGGATCTGGCCGTGGACTGGGTACGCCAGCGCGACACGCGCGGCCGCTTCGGCTTCCGCGACTACTCCACCGTCACCGCCATCGCCGGCGTCCACTACCGCCTGCCCATCCCCGGACTCACCGGCACCGTGCGCGCCGGACGCTTCCTGGCCAGGGACTGGGGCGCCCAGTTCGAGATCAAGCGCCGCTTCAAGTCCGGCATCGAAATGGGTGCCTGGTACACCCTCACCAACGGCAACGACGTCGTCTCCCCCGGGGCGCCCGGCAGCCCGTACCACGACAAGGGCGTGTTCCTCTCCATCCCGCTCAACGTCATGCTGCCCTACGACACCCGGGCCACCAGCAGTTTCGCCCTCTCCCCCTGGAGCCGGGACGTAGGCCAGATGCTCGCCGCGCCCGACCTCTACGAACTGCTGGAGAAACCCTTCCTCAACGCCCAGGACCGCGACGGCCTGCGCTACTTCGGCGACAGCGACGACGACTACTCCACGCGCGCGAACACCACCGCGCTCGATCGCCTCAAGTGGGAGCATTTCCGCCACGACCTGGCCACCGCCTCCGACACCCTGATCTCGGAGGACGCCGTGAAGGCCGTCGGCAAGGGCCTGGGCGTGGTGCTCCTGAGCAACTTGCTGGATCGCCCTGCCGACAAGATCGCCAACACCTATCGCCTGAATCCCGTATTCCGCGCCGGCGACGCGTACGGCAAGTGGTCGCCGCTGATCGCCATGGGCGTCTCCGGCCTGCTGGCCCTGGACCAGACCGACGAACGGCTCAACACCACCGCCTTCTCCTCCGTCAAGGCCGGCGCCCTGGCCCTGCTCGCCACGGAGGGCGGCAAGTGGCTGGTGGGCCGCTCGCGCCCCGCGGCGGGCCGGGGCGGATCGGATTTCCACTGGTTCGGCGCCGCGAGCGGCGACAGTTCCTTCCCCTCCAACCACGTCTCCGTGATGTGGGCCGCCGTCACCCCCTACGCGCTGGAATACGAAATGCCCTGGCTCTACGGCGTGGCCGCCCTCACCAATCTGGGCCGCATGGCCGGACGGCAGCACTGGTTCTCGGACACCGTCGCCGGCGCGCTGGTGGGCTACGCCGCGGGCAACCTGATGTGGGAATCCCAGCGGCGCGCAGAACGCAAGGGACCGAACTGGATGATCGCACCCAACGGTGTGGCGGCAGCATGGCAGTTCGACTAGAAAGCCCCAGGCAAGATAGGCAACGTCGCCCTGCCTGGACTTGGCGCGCACTTGCTTCTGGGGTAATCCTTGAAGTCTATTGGCGCTATGCGCATGCTTATTGTAAAATTTCGTCGAGATGTGCGCGCCGCATACCGGGCGCGCCGTCCGAAGCGCACTGCCCGGCAAGAACAAACGCAGCAACCCAACTTCGCGGCAGCACGATCGCCTGGTCCTCAGGCGGAATCCCGGTACTGAAGGATCCGCACGCCGTACCTGTCGCGCGTGGGCTGTCACCGCTGCGCCCCTGAAGACATGACTCTCGAATCCGGCACGGAAACCCGCGACGCCCCGCTCCCCTGGTACGTCGCCTTCACAAAGCCCCGCCAGGAGAACGTTGCCGACGAACAGCTCCGGCGCCAGGGCTACGGCGTCTATCTGCCGCGACTCAAGGTTTTCAGGAAGGGGCGCAGCGGGGGCGGGGCGGCCGTCACCGCCTGCTTCGCCCCCATGTTCCCGCGCTATCTCTTCTTCCGGGCCGGCAACCCCGAGCAGTCCATCGCGCCCGTACGTTCCACGGTGGGGGTCACCACCATCGTCCGCTTCGGGCACGAAATCGCCGTGATGCGGCCGGAAGTCCTGCGCCGGATCGAAGCCTTCGAACGGCGTCAGAACGCTGCCGGCTTCGATGAGATCAGCCTGTTCAAGCCCGGCACGCCGGTGGTCGTCACCGACGGCCCCTTCGCCGGACTCGAAGGGCTCGTGGCGATGGCCTCCGAGCAGCGTGTGCTGGTGCTGATGGAGTTGCTGGGCAAGCCCCAGCGGCTGCACTTCAAGCCGCACGAGATCGCCGCGGCGGCTTGACGAGCAAAGGGCGCCGCCCCGTGTGGGGCGGTGCGGTGGGTGTTTTTCGGTTTCAGACGTGTGCTGCGCACCCCAACGGGTGCACGGGCATGGCGGTAGCGTGCGCGGAGCCGGAATCCCGGGCAACGAGGCCGTACAGACATCGTCTATCCCCGCTGCTAGAATTTCGTTGCCCGCCCCCCGTGCCCCTGGTGCAGTGGCACGGGGTTGAGCCGTTTGCATGCGGCGATCCCACGCTGGATGCCTGGCTCAAACACCGGGCTCTGAAGAACCAGACGACCGGCGCCTCGCGAACATTCGTCGTGTTGTGTGAGCAATCGCGTGTAGTGGCGTATTACGCTCTTGCGTCGAGCGCGGTGGTACCCCATGAGGCGACGGGCCGCTTTCGCCGCAACATGCCGGATCCCATCCCGGTCGTCGTGCTCGGCCGCCTCGCGGTGGACCAATCGTTTCACGGCCGCGGCGTCGGGCGCGCCCTGAAATACAACCCCGGACGCTGGCATAATCCGCCGATGGCCCACAAAGACATCGTCTCGAAAGACATCCTCAAGCGCATCGCGGTGGACATTGCCCGCGTACTGCTCAAGCTCGAGGTCGAAGGCGCCGAGGAATCTCGACTCGTGACTTGTTGGCGCCTGCCGCTTCGCGGCACAACCGGGCGCGGCCGCGTATCCGGCGCGAGCCACGCCTCTTACCCCAACGCCAACAACGCAGCTTCGGGAGCCTTGTCCAGCACTTTGAGCAGCGCCTTGGCCGCGCCGGTGGGGCACCGCTTCCCTTGTTCCCAGTTACGGATGGTGTCCAGCGATACGCCGATTCGCCTGGCGAACTCCAGTTGCGTCAGCCCCAGGCGTCTTCGGACCCGCCGCGCGAATCTCGCGGCGTCCTGCATCGATTCGGCATCATCCGCTGCTTGCTGAGCGGCCAGTTCTTCCTCGGTTGTGGCGTCCAGCAGGCGATAGTTGACCCGACCCTTGGGCCACGCACCTGGCTGGCTGGGGTCAAGCTTCACGCGAACTGTTCCCATATTCCTTCACCTCTCGTCGGTTGGCTTTGCGAGCGGAAATGATTCGAACGGTCGAACCGCGAACCGTGTAGGCAGCGAAGAAGACCCGCCCTTCAATCGCCCCAAGCAATTGATACCGGTCCTCACCGTAATCCCATCGGTGGTCCTGACGGATAACGCGACTCCCATCGGCAAAGGCCTGCAGCGCATATGCAAAGTCGAACCCGCGTGCCCCAAGGCAGTCATCGCTCTTCGCTTCGTCCCGTTCGAACTCCATTGCCAAATGGTAGGCCAATGGACGACTGCGGTCAAAGCATCGCTACCGCCAACGCGCCCACATCCCCGGCAAGAACACCTCCATTTGCACCAACCCGCACGAGGGCCGAGCCATGATGCTCCCTTTTGAAAACGTGTCCGTCATCGGCTTGGGCTACGTAGGCCTGCCCACCGCCGCCGTGCTTGCCTCCCGGGGCATGCAGGTCACCGGCGGCGACATCAGCGAATCCGCGGGTCAGTCGGTTTCTTACTCAGGGGGCACGTCCCCGAGCCCTACACCCTGTACAAAGGCATCCACTCGCCTGCTGTGCGCCGCCCCACCACCACCGGAAAACGCACCGAAGCCTGGCTCAGGCTGGCTGAAGACAGGCGCCAATCAGGAAACGCCTTGCCGTCGCCGGGCAAGAACGGCTAAGCTGCATTCATTGGATTCGGGGCGTCTTCTGGCTGACGGCAACCCCCCCGCACCTGACCCCTTGTTTGTCATGACCGCGGCTCATTCCCCGTGACTGCCGACGCTACTCTTGCACACGACACGATTGCCGAGCGGATGCTGGCACTTCGCCACGACGGCAGGGTGCGCCTGGACGACGAGGAAATCGCGGCGCTCGCCTACGCCTTGCAGGTCGCACCGCCCGGAGAGGTGTTTCTGTTCGGATCGCGCGTTGCGCCAGAACGGCGCGGTGGAGACATCGACATCCTGCTGCTCGCCGAAGCCCCACCCTTCGACACCTCCAGAACCATCGCCACGCGCTTCTTTTCCCGCTGCGAAGAGAAGATCGACGTCGTCGTGATCGACCCGGCCCGGGCCACGCCGGAACAGCAGGATTTTCTCGCGAGAATCACGCGCGTTGCGCTGTGCCCATGACCCTCGAACCGCTGCTCGCCGCCTCGCGCGACAAGCTCCTCGCCGCCCTGGAACTGCTGTTCGCGTCGGTGGACGATTACCCCGGGTTCGACACCCGGCGCGCTTACACGCCAAAGGAACGCGAGCCCTTCGACGCCCTGTCCGACCGCTACCTGCGAGCCTTCGAATCCAGCCTCAAGTTCTTCCGTACCTGGGAGCGCCTGAGGGAAGCCGCCCCGTCCGACACCTTCCGCGACCTGTTGCTGCGCGCCGAAAAGGTGGACTTCGCCACCCGCGCCGAAACGTGGCTGCGAATGCGCGACCTGCGCAACCGCATCGCTCACGAATATCTGCCGGAGGAACTCGCCCGCATCTACGCCGCCATCGTGGGGGAGGCTGCCACCGAGATGCGGGCACTGGCCGCAAAGGCCCGGACGCTCCAATAGCCCCCGTACTCCGGGCAAGCGAGCAGGAAACAAGCAACCCTTGCAGCACCCTCGAATCCTCGTCGTCTTCGGCACCCGCCCCGAAGCCATCAAGATGGCCCCTGTCGTGGGTGCGCTGCGCACGGGCGAGACGCTTGACGTCAAGGTCTGCGTCACCGCCCAGCACCGCCGGATGCTGGACCAGGCCCTCGCGCTCTTCGGCATCGAGCCCGATTTCGACCTCGACCTCATGCGCCCGGGCCAGGAACTGGCCGACCTCACCGCCGCCGCCCTCACCGGCCTGCGCGACGTGCTGCGCCGCTGGCGCCCGGACTGGGTCGTGGTGCACGGCGACACCACCTCCACCCTGGCCGCCGGCCTGGCCGCCTTCTACGAGCGCATCCCCGTCGCCCACGTGCAAGCCGGCATGCGCACCAGCAACATCCACTCGGATGACGACATCGAACCGCGCCCACCATGACCGAAACGCCCGCCGACGACTACGACAGCCCCTGGAAAGACGTACTTGAACACGCCTTTCCCGAGTTCATGGCCTTCTACTTTCCCCAGGCCCACGCCCAGATCGACTGGGATCATGGTCACGAATTCAAACCCACCGAACTACGCCAGGTGGTGCGCGATGCCGAGCTGGGAAAACGCTTCGCCGATGCCCTCGTCCAGGTCACCCTCAAAGACGGCCAGACCCGCTGGATCTACATTCACATCGAAATTCAGGGAAGCCGAGACGGCGACTTCGCCCACCGCATGTTCACCTACAACTACCGGCTCTACGACCGCTTCGCCACCCCCATTGCCAGCCTGGCCGTATTGGCCGACGAGGACGAGGGCTGGAAACCCGACCGCTACGGCTACGAGGTACTCGGTTGCGAGCACAGCATCAAATTCCCCGTGGTCAAACTGCTTGACCACGCCGAGCGCATCGACCAGCTCGAAGGCAACCCCAACCCCTTTGCCCTGGTCACCGCTGCGCACCTGCGCACCCGGCAGACCAGGCACGATCCCGAGGCCCGCTACCAGGCCAAGCGCACCCTTGTCCGGCTGCTCTATCGCCAAGGCTGGGAGCGCCAGCGCATCCTCGACCTCTTCGCCGTGCTCGACTGGATGATGCGCCTGCCCGATGGCCTGCAAGACAAACTGTGGCAAGATATTCAAGATATCGAAGGAGAGCGCAAGATGCCCTACGTCACCAGTATCGAACGCCGTGCGATTGAACGCGGCATGCAGCAAGGCATGCAGCAAGGCATGCAGCAAGGCATGCAGCAAGGCATGCAGCAAGGCATGCAGCAAGGCCGGCAAGCGGAAGCCAGCAACATGCTTCAACGCCTGATCACGCGTCGCTTCGGTCTTCTGAGCACCGAAGCGCACACCCGCCTCGAAAACGCCACCCTTGAACAACTGGAACACTGGGCCGATAACATCCTGGATGCCCGCACTCTGGAAGATGTCTTCCGCGATTGAAGACGCCAACCTGTTCCTTCGTCCCGCATGGATCGACAACGGTGTCTTCCCGTGATCGATCTCTACCGCAGCGAGATTTGACCATCGCCACATTCCTGGCGAAGTAGCCTGAAGCCTTGGCGCCGCCACCACCGGCGCACCAACGGCATCGACACGGGCACCGTTCCCGGCAATTCGCAGACAGCCTTGGCGGCGCCTGTGGCGCAGCGCTTCCCTTGTTATCGGTGCCTCCCACGCGCCGACACCTACGGCAATAACAAACCCGGTCGCACCAACCCGCATGAGGGCCGAACCATGATGCTCCCCTTTGAGAACGTGTCCGTCATCGGCCTCGGCTACGTCGGCCTGCCCACCGCGGCCGTGCTCGCCTCCCGGGGCATGCAGGTCACCGGCGTCGACATCAGCGAGTCCGCCGTCAACACCATCAACCAGGGCCGCATCCACATCGTCGAGCCCGAACTCGATATGCTGGTGCGCGCGGCCTCTTGGGGCAAGGCAACCACCTATCCGGCTGTCCAAATTTCCGGGGCTCGCTCTGTGTGCCGGAATATATGTGCTACGCCTTGCTTTCCTGAAATTGGAGATAGATGTAGAGTAGCCTTACTTTCGCAATACGTAAGGAGCCAATGTGCTTGTCACCATCACCAGCAAAGGTCAACTCACGCTGCCCAAAGAAATCCGTGACCAGCTTGGCCTCGTGGTTGGCAGCAAGCTCGATTTCATCATCGAAGCCGATGGTTCGCTGCGCGTGCGGCCATTGCGCCGCGGTGCGGCTGATCTGTTCGGCTTGTTGCATGACCCGGATCGCGCCGCGAGCACCGTCGAACAAATGAACGAAGCCGTAGGCCAGTGGCTCGCCGAAGACGATGAACGCATCCGTGCTGGTTCCGGCACTCAGGATACCAAGCGCAAGGCGCACCGGTGATCGCGCTCGACACCAACGTGCTGGTGCGGCTGGTGCTGCGCGACGATGAGGCGCAGGCCCAGCGTGCGCGTGAACTGGTCGAAACCCATGCCCACAGCGACGCAAGCCTCTTCGTCAGCGACGTAGTGCTGGCGGAATTTGCCTGGGTGCTGCGCAGCCGCTACGCCCTGCCTGGCGAGGCCATCGCGCGCACGCTGCGTGCCATGCTCGACAATGCAACACTGGCTTGGCAATCCCGAGCTGCCGCCATCGAAGCGCTGCGCTTGTTCGAGCAAGGCCGTGTGGATTTCCCGGATTGCCTGGCAGTCGCGTTAGCCCGATCTCACCGCTGTGAGGCCGTTGCCACGTTTGATCAGGGCATGCGTACCCTGCCAACGGTTCGGCTGCTATAGCGTTTGCCATTCCTTGTTACTGTCGGCCTTTGCGCCCCTCCCAGGCGACGTGCAGGATACGAATCCCGAGCAAGTTCAATTCCGCCTGCTTGGCGCCCGAAATTCTTCGTCGTTGTTTTACCGGTGCGATGGTCATGGGAGACGAACCCCTGCTCGGTGCGATCCCGATGGACGACATGGACTTGGTTGTCATCCCCAGCCGTCAGACCGTTGACGTCAACCCGGCCAGCCCGAACATTCCCATGTCGTTGGCGAAATGAACAAATCGGAAACAGTAAGACCATGACCACACTTGACACCCACCCCATCGTCGCTGTCGTAGGCCTGGGCTACGTCGGTCTCCCCCTGGCCGTGGAATTTGGCAAGCGCTACGACACGATTGGCTACGACCTGTCGGAGGCGAAGCTTGCCCGCTACCGCGATCACATCGATCCCACTGGGGAAGTCGCCCCGGAGGATCTCAGAGCGGCAAAGCGCCTGAGCCTCACCACCGACGCCAGCCGACTGTCGCAAGCCAAAATACTCATCGTCGCCGTCCCCACGCCGGTGGATGTCGCCCGCCAACCCGACTTCACGCCGCTCGTGTCCGCCTCCACCACTGTGGGCCGGCACATGAAGCGCGGCGCCATCGTCGTCTTCGAATCCACCGTCTATCCCGGGGCCACCGAAGAGATCTGCATCCCGGTGCTGGAGCGAGAATCCGGCCTCAAGTGGAAGCAGGACTTCCACGTCGGCTACTCCCCCGAGCGTGTCAACCCGGGCGACAAGCAGCGCACCCTCACGCGCATCACCAAGATCGTCTCCGGCGACAATACTGCCACCCTTGAGACGCTGGCGGCGCTCTACGGGTCGATCATCGAAGCGGGGGTTCACAAAGCCACTTCCATCAGGGTCGCCGAAGCCGCCAAGGTCATCGAAAACACCCAGCGCGACCTCAACATCGCCTTGATGAACGAACTGGCCATCATCTTCGACAAGATCGGCATCGACACCCTCGAAGTGCTCGAAGCCGCCGGCACCAAGTGGAACTTCCTCCCCTTCCGCCCCGGACTGGTCGGCGGCCACTACATCGGCGTAGACCCCTATTACCTCACCCACAAGGCCGAAATGCTCGGCTACCACCCCCAGGTCATCCTGGCCGGCCGGCGCATCAACGACGGCATGGCCGCCCACGTGGCCCAGCAGACCGTCAAACAGATGATCCACGCAGGCACCAGCATCAAGGGCGCCAAGGTCATCGTCCTCGGCCTCACCTTCAAGGAGAACTGCCCGGACCTGCGCAACTCCAAGGTGGCCGATCTCGTTCGCGAACTGCACGACTACGGCTGTGAGGTTGCGGTCCATGACCCCATCGCCGATGTCGCGGAAGCGCAGCACGAATACGGCCTCACCCTCACGCCATCGAGCGAACTACCCGTGACGCCGACGCCCTCGTGGCTGCGGTGGCCCATCGCCATTTCACTGAACAGCCGGTCGCCGATCTAGTCAAGCTGCTCAAGCCAGGAGGCGTGTTCGTAGACGTCAAGTCCGCTTACGCGCCGGAGCAAGTCCAGGCTGCGGGCGCACGTCTTTGGAGGCTGTGATGAGCGCCTACCAACAGCTCCAACAGCGCCTGCTCACCGAGCGCCATACCTGGCTGGTGACCGGCGTGGCCGGCTTCATCGGCAGCAACCTGCTCGAGGCCCTGTTGCGCCTGAACCAGCGCGTGATCGGGCTGGACAACTTCGCCACCGGCCACCGCCATAACCTTGACCAGGCCCTGGCTGACGCCCAGGCCGTCACGGGGGCGGACAGGTCGGCCGAGTTCACCTTTATCGAAGGCGACATCCGCGATCTGGCCACCTGCCGGCGCGCCTGCGAGGGAGTGGACTACGTCCTGCACCAGGCCGCGCTCGGATCGGTGCCGCGCTCGCTGGACGACCCGCTCACCACCAACAGCACCAACATCGACGGCTTCCTCAACATGCTGGTGGCCGCGCGCGATGCCAAGGTCAAGCGCTTCGTCTACGCCGCCAGCAGCTCCACCTACGGTGACCACCCCGATCTGCCCAAGGTCGAAGACAAAATCGCCAAACCCCTCTCGCCCTATGCGGTAACCAAACTGGTGAACGAACTCTACGCCGATGTCTTCGCCCGCACCTACGGCTTCAAGACCATCGGCTTGCGCTACTTCAACATCTTCGGCCGCCGCCGAGACCCCGAAGGCGCCTACGCGGCAGTCATCCCCAGATGGATCGCCGCCATGATAAAAAACGAACCCGTCTACATCAACGGCGACGGCGAAACCAGCCGGGACTTCTGCTACATCGACAACACCGTGCAAGCCAACCTGCTGGCCGCCACCGTGAGTGATATCCCTCGCCCACAGGGAGAGGGCAAGGGTGAGGCCTCACCGGTCAACCAGGTTTACAACGTAGCCGTCGGTGAAAGAACCACTTTGAACGAGCTTTACCACCTGCTGGCCCAAGGTCTGGCTGACCACTGCCAACTACCAACTGAAAGCCTGGTACCAAGATACCGCGACTTCCGCGCCGGCGACGTTCGGCACTCGCTGGCAGATATCAGCAAGGCCCGCACCCTACTTGGCTATGCGCCCGGCCACCATATCGGCGAGGGGATAACAGAAGCAATGAGCTGGTACATCGGGGCACTGCACCACATGGACTGAACATGACGGAAAGCCAACACCCACCAGCCATGACCGAAACGCCCGCCGACGACTACGACAGCCCCTGGAAAGACATACTCGAACACGCCTTTCCCGAATTCATGGCCTTCTACTTCCCCCAGGCCCACGCCCAGATCGACTGGGACCAGGGGCATGAATTCAAACCCACCGAACTGCGCCAAGTGGTGCGCGATGCCGAGCTGGGCAAACGCTTTGCGGACGCCCTCGTCCAGGTCACCCTCAAGGACGGCCAGCCCCGTTGGATCTACATCCATATCGAAATCCAGGGCAGCCGGGACAGCGACTTCGCCCACCGCATGTTCACCTACAACTACCGACTCTACGACCGCTTCGCCACCCCCATTGCCAGCCTGGCCGTGCTGGCCGACGAAAGCGACGGCTGGAAACCCGACCGCTACGGCTATGAGGTGCTGGGCTGCGAGCACAGCATCAAATTCCCCGTGGCCAAACTGCTCGACCATGCAGAGCGCGTAGACCAGCTCGAAAGCGACCCCAACCCCTTCGCCCTCGTTACCGCCGCCCACCTGCGTAATCGTCAGACCAAGCACGACCCCGAGGCCCGCTACCAGGCCAAGCGTACCCTCGTCCGGCTGCTCTACCGCCAAGGCTGGGAGCGCCAGCGCATCCTCGACCTCTTCGCAGTGCTCGACTGGATGATGCGTCTGCCCGATGGCCTGGAAGACAAACTGTGGCAAGATATCGAACAAATCGAAGGAGAACGCAAAATGCC
>JACQYB010000081.1 GCA_016208415.1 Betaproteobacteria bacterium
CGAGCATCCGACGCTGGAAAGGCTGATCCTCGACGTCATCTCGCTCGACTACCACGAGACGCTGTTCGCCGCCGCCGGCCACCAGGTGGAAGCGGCGCGCAAGTCCGCCATGGCGGCCACCAAGGGCACGTACTTGCTGGTGGTGGAAGGCGCCATCCCGACCAGGGAAAACGGCATCCACTGCAAGGTCGGCGGCCAGACGGCCATCGATCTGACGCGCGAATGCGCCGCCGATGCTGCGGCGGTGATCGCCATCGGCTCCTGCGCCTCCCGGGGCGGCATGCCCTCCACCGACCCCAATCCCACCGGGGCGAGCGGGGTGAACAAGATCATCGACAAGCCGGTAGTGACCATCCCCGGCTGCCCCCCCAACCCCTACAACTTCCTCGCCACGGTGGTGCATTTCCTCACCTTCGGCAGCCTGCCGGCCACCGACAGGCTGGGCCGGCCGCTGTTCGCCTACTCGCGGCTCATCCACGAGAACTGCGAGCGGCGCGCCCACTTCGACGCCGGGCGCTTCGCCATGGAGTTCGGCGACGAGGGCCACCGCCAGGGCTACTGCCTCTACAAGCTGGGCTGCAAGGGGCCCGAGACCTACGCCAACTGCCCCACCATCGGCTTCGGCGACGTGGGTGAGGTGTCCTGGCCGGTGGGCTGCGGCCATCCCTGCATCGGCTGCACCGAGCAGGGGGTGGGCTTCACGAAGCCCATCCACACCCTGGCCAGGCTGAAGAGCGTGGAACCGCCCCTGGGCTACCCGCGCGTCGCGGAGGAGAAGGGTGTGGGTGCCACGCTGGGGGCCGCCGCGGTCCTGGTCGCGGTGGCCGGTGCGGCTGCCGGGGCCGGCGCCATGGTGGCGCGCAACCTCGGCCTGTCGCACAAGGCCGAGCAGATGGACAAGGCAGCGAAGGCGGGGGGCAAGACGGCGGACGAGAAATCGGAGGTCTGACATGGCCACACGTCGCGATTTCCTCAGAGGCTGCGCCGGCGTGGCCGTGGCCGCGGCAGCGGGGGCGGTGGCCGAACCGGCCCGGGCGCGGGAGACCTACAAGGTCCCGCCCGAGGCGTTGGGCCTGCTCTACGACGCTACCTTATGTATCGGCTGCAAGGCCTGCGTGGCGGCGTGCAAGCGCGCCAACGACAACCCCCCCGAGTTCTCCACCCCCGAGCAGCTCTGGGACACGCCGCTGGACACCTCGGGCTACACCTACAACATCATCAAGGCCTACCGCAGCGGCAATGGCGCCACCAAGGACGCCGAGACCGACGGCTACGCCTTCATGAAGACCTCCTGCATGCACTGCGCCGACCCCTCCTGCGTTTCGGCCTGCCCGGTGTCGGCCATGCAGAAGGACCCGGTGACCGGCATCGTGGCCTACGACCCCGACGCCTGCATCGGCTGCCGCTACTGCGTGGTGGCCTGCCCCTTCGGCATCCCGAAATACCAGTACGACTCGCCCACGGGCCGGATCGGCAAGTGCGAGCTGTGCCGCCATCGCCACAAGGACGGCCACTACTCGGCCTGCGCCGAGGTCTGCCCCACCGGGGCGACGCTGTTCGGCGCGACCTCCGATCTGCTGGCGGAAGCGAAGCGGCGCCTGGCGCTCAAGCCCGGCAGCACCGCCACCTTCCCGCGCGGACACCTGCGTCCGGGGCAGGAACGGCTGCTGGCCGGCGGCGAGGATGGCAAGGGCCTGCGTCGCCGCCAGGGCTGGCGCGCCGAGCCCGACCAGAACTACGAGGCGGTGGTGGGCAACTACGTGCAGCACGTCTACGGCGAGACGGAGTACGGCGGCACCCAGGTGCTGAAGCTCTCCGCCGTGCCCTTCGAGAAGATGGGCCAGCCCAGCCTGCCGCCCACGTCCTCGGCGGCAAGCTCCGAGACCATCCAGCACAGCCTCTACGGGGGGCTGATCATGCCGGTGGTGGTGCTGGGCGCCTTGGCCTTCGTCGCCCGGCGCAACGTGGTGCCTGAAGACGACGGCGCCGGCCACGGAAAAGGGGAGGACAAGCGATGAGCAGCCATCCGCATGCGGCCCCGGCCCCGGTCGGCGGCAGCCTCATCAACACCACCACGCTGGTGGTGGGAGCGCTCGTCGCCCTCATGGCGGGCATCATCCTCTACCGTCTCATCTACGGACTGGGCGCGGTCACCAACCTCAACGACGGCTACTCCTGGGGCATCTGGATCGCGGTGGACGTGGTCATCGGCTCGGCCTTCGCCTGCGGCGGCTTTTCCGTGGCGCTGCTGGTGTACATCTTCAACCGCGGCCACTACCACCCGCTGGTGCGCCCGGCGCTGCTCGCCAGCCTCATGGGCTACACCCTGGCCGGGGTGGGGGTGATCTTCGACCTGGGGCGCTGGTGGAACGTCTGGCACATGTTCTGGCCCGGCTACTGGAACCCCAACTCGGTGATGCTGGAAGTGGCGCTGTGCATCACGGCCTACGTCTTCGTGATGTGGATCGAGTTCTCGCCGGTGTTCCTGGAGAAACTCGGGCGCACCGACATCAAGGGCAAGCTGGAGAAGGTGCTGTTCTTCGTCATTGCCCTGGGCGTGCTGCTGCCCGCCATGCACCAGTCGTCGCTGGGCACGCTGCTGGTGGTGGCAGGCCAGCAGGTGCATCCGCTGTGGCAGACGCCGGCGTTGCCGCTGATCTACCTGCTCACCGCCATCACCATGGGCTACGGCGTGGTGCTGTTCGAGTCATGCGTGGCCTCCAGCGCCTACCGGCGCAGCATCGAGACCCACCTGCTCACCCCGCTGGCCAAGGTGATGCTGGGGGTGCTGGCGGCCTATCTCGTGGTGCGGGTGGTGGATCTGTTGTGGCGCGGGGCGCTGGGGCTGGCCTTCGCGCCCACCCGCGAGGCGCTGTTCTTCTGGCTGGAGATGGCGGCCTTCGTGGCGCCGTTCTTCATCGTCGGCTCGGCCGCCGCGCGCGCCAATCCGGCGAAGCTGTTCCTGGCCGGCATCGCCATCATGGCCGGGGGCACGCTGCTGCGGCTCAACGGCTTCCTCATCGGCTTCGACACCGGGCCGGGATGGAACTACTTCCCGGCGGCTCCGGAACTGCTGGTCACCCTCGGCATGTTCGCCGCCGAGGTGCTGGGCTACATCGTCATCACCCGCCGCTTCCCGGTGCTGCCGCGCGAAGACGCGGTGCCCGCGACGCTCTGATTCCCGGAGGAGATCGAAATGTCCAAGCGAGTCACCATCGACCCGGTCACGCGGATCGAAGGCCATCTGCGTGTCGATGTCGAGATCGACGGCGGGCGTGTGAAGAAGGCCTGGGCTTCCGGCCAGATGTGGCGCGGGGTGGAGAACATCCTGGTGGGGCGCGACCCGCGCGACGCCTGGGCCATCACCCAGCGCATCTGCGGCGTGTGCACGACGGTGCATGCGCTGGCCTCGGTGCGGGCGGTGGAAAACGCCCTGCAACTGGAGATCCCCCTCAACGCCCAGTACATCCGCAACCTCATCATCCTGGCCCACGCCATCCATGACCACATCGTCCATTTCTACCACCTGTCGGCGCTCGACTGGGTGGACGTGGTCTCGGCGCTGAAGGCCGACCCGGACAAGGCCTCCGCCCTGGCGGAGAGCCTGTCCACCTGGTCGGGCAACTCGAAGCACGAGTTCCGCAAGGTCAAGGAGCGCCTGTCCGGCTTCGTCGGCACCGGGCAACTGGGCATCTTCACCAACGGCTACTGGGGCCATCCGGCCATGAAGCTGCCGCCGGAGGTGAATCTTCTGGCCGCCGCCCACTACCTGCAGGCGCTGGAGGTGCAGCGCTACGCCAACAAGATCGTCGCCATCCTGGGCTCCAAGACGCCCCACATCCAGAACGTGGCGGTGGGCGGCGTGGCCAATGCCCTGTCTACGGACTCGCAATCGGTGCTCACGGTGGAGCGGCTGATGGCGGTAAAGGGCTGGATCGACAAGCTCGACGACTTCGTGAAGAACGTCTATCTGGTGGACGTGGCGGCCATCGGCGCGTTCTACGCCGACTGGACGGCGGTGGGGCGGGGCATCGTGGATTACCTGTGCGTGCCCGACATCCCCCTTGACGGCAAGGGCGAGAGCTTCGCCCTGCCGGGCGGCCACATCCCGGACGGCAACGTCGGCGCGTTCAAGGCCATCGCCAGCTTCAACGACGAGTACTTCCGCAAGGGCGTGGCCGAGGCGGTGAAGCACTCCTGGTACGACTACGGCGCCGGCAACGACAAGGCGCTACACCCCCACCAGGGCGAGACCACGCCGAAGTACACCGACTTCCAGGACGACGGCAAGTACTCCTGGCTCAAGTCGCCCACCTTCTACGGCAAGCCCATGCAGGTGGGGCCGCTCTCAAGGGTGCTGGCCATGTACGCCGCCGGCCACGAGCCGACGAAGAAGTACGCCGGCGCCACGCTGGAGCGGGTGTCCGCCATCGCCAAGGCCCAGGTGGGGCTGGATGCCCTGCATTCCACCATCGGCCGCCACGCCGCCCGGGCCGTGTCCTGCGCTGTGCAGGTGGACGAGTTGGCCAACCAGTGGAACCTGCTGCTGGCCAACATGGGCAAGGGCGACCTCAAGACCTTCAACCGCCCGGTCTTCCCCAAGGGCGAGCAACTGGGCGTGGGCTTCCACGAAGCGCCGCGGGGCGTGCTGTCCCACTGGGTGGTGATCAGGGACGGCAAGATCGCGAACTACCAGTGCGTCGTGCCCACCACATGGAACGCCGCGCCGCGCAACGAACGCGACCAGCCAGGCGCCTACGAGGCCTGCCTGGTGGGCAACCCGGTGGCCGACCCCGAGAAGCCGCTGGAAGTGCTGCGCACGGTGCACAGCTTCGACCCCTGCCTGGCCTGCGCGGTGCATGTGCTGGATACGGAGCAGGGCAACGCCATCACGGTGACGGCGCGGTAGGCGCTTGGGCGGCGTGCCGGCCGGGCGGACGAACGACATGGCTTCCCAACAGCGCGGCGACCCGCCGCGCAACGGCCCGCGCCGGGCGGTCCTGCTCGGCGTGGGCAACATCCTTCTCAGTGACGACGGCGTCGGCGTGCGGCTGGTGGAGCGCATCGCCGCCCGCCATCGCCTGCCGGACGGGCTCACGGTGCTCGACGGCGGCACCTGCGCCATGGAGATGCTGGAAGACCTGGAAAACCTCGACCTGCTGGTGATCGCCGACTGCGTGCGCGCCGGGCAGGCGCCGGGCGGCGTGGTGGTGCTGCGCGGTGAGGCCGTGCCGGCGTTCTTTCGCACCAAGTTGTCGCCTCACCAGATCGGGCTCTCCGACGTGCTCGCCACGCTGGAACTCACCGGCCGCGCACCGCGCGAGACCGTAGTGGTGGGCGTGCAGCCGCAGTCGCTGGAAACGGGCATGGACCTGACGCCCACCGTGCAGGCCAGCCTCCCGGCCGCGGAAGCCGCGCTGCTGGACGCGCTCGCAGCCGCCGGCATGGCACCGGAACCCGTGGCGGAGCCCGCCTGATGTGCCTCTCCGTGCCCATGCAGGTGGAGTCCTGGGAGGCCGGCGGCGACCTGGCCTGGGTGGAGCGCGGCGAGCGCCGCGAGCGCATCAGCATGCTGCTCACCGGCCCCCAGCCCCGCGGCACCTGGGTGCTGGTGTCCCTGGGCTTCGCCAGGGAAGTGGTGGAGCCGGAACGACTCCCCCTCATCGAGGACGCGCTGGCGGCCTTGGCGGCCTCGCTGGAAGACGGCTACGACCCCGCGGCGCACTTCGCCGATCTGGACGCGGCGCGCGCGAAGGACTGAACACCCGTGAGGGGTGGATCGCGACTGATCGCCGGTGAGGGGCGCGCTGCAACCGACCCCGTGGGGGCAGCCGCGCCCGGCGGCTGCCAGATCGCGGGAGGGGGATCGCTCCGGGGAACGGACCTGCCCGTTACCTGGCCTGGGCGAGCATGTATTCCACGGTTGCCCTGATGTCGGCCTCGCTCAGATTCGTGGCGCCGCCCTTGGGCGGCATCGCGCCCTTGCCCTTGAGCACCGTCTGAACCAGTGCGTCCATGCCGGTGGCGATGCGGGGAGCCCACGCCGCCTTGTCTCCGAACTTCGGCGCGCCGGCCACGCCCGCCAGGTGGCAGGCCACGCAAACCTTGTCGTAGGTGCTCTTGCCGTTCGCCGCCCCCTTGGCAGCCGGGGCTGGCGCCGCGGCTGCCGGTGCTGCCGCTGCTACGGGCGCGGCTGCGCTCGGTGCTGAGGCGGGAGCGGCCGCCGGGGCTGCAGCGGGTGCAGCGGGTGCAGCAGCCGCCGGTGCCACCGAAGGGGCAGCGGCATCCCCCGCCATCTCAACCCTGGCGACCGGCTTGATCCGCTTGGCGGTCTCTTCCGGATCCGCCGGGGTTCCCGACGGACCACATCCGGCCACCAAGGCCATGGCCGCACCGACGGCCACCCAGTGGGGCGCGCGGCGCGCCGCACGCTGCCACTTCTCGTCATTCATCAGGCGCTCCCTTGATCGCAAGACCTCAGTTATCCATTTTTCGCCGCCGGCGATCCCGAAGTTGCGGAAGGTGGCGTGACGCGACGGGATCCATCCGCCGTCGCATTGCGGGCCGAACCGACCGCCCGTCTATGCCTTTCCCTTCCGATGGCCATTTTGATATTCCTCCGTTATCAAAAGGCCGAACCGACCGCCCGTCTATGGCTTTCCCTTCCCCTTCGCCGCCTTCGGCGGCAAGCTGCCGGCAAAGGCCCGGGCTTCCTCCAGCAGCGCCGCGATGTCGTCCTGCGGACGGGCCAGGGCGTCGGCCACGGCGACGTATTCGTGCATGGCGCGGCCCATGGGGGCGAAGGGCGTGGCGGTGCCCTGCGCCAGCAGTTGCCGGCGCCGCGCTTCGGGCAGGCGCAGGATCAGGCGCTGTTCATGCAGCCCGGCGAACATGTTGCCGCCGGTGAAGGCGCAGGGGCAGCCGAACATCTGGCGGCGATCCACTCCGGGTGCCGGCGGCAGGCAGGCGTCGAAGCGCGCCACCAGGGCGGGATCGGGCTTTTCCCACTTCGGCCCGGGCTTGTCGGCGCGGGCGGGTGCGGCGGCGCGGGCCATGTCGGTCACGCCCGGCTCGGGCCGAGGATGCCGAAGACCGCGCCCAGCGGGTCCGCCGGCACGGCGATGCGCCCGACCCTGGGGATCTCCATGGCCGGGGCGCACACGCTTCCCCCCAGTTCCTGCGCCCGGGCGACGATGGCGTCGGTGTCGGCCACATACACGTAGGGCATCCAGAAGGAGGGCATGTCCGGCCCCATGGTGCCCATGAGGCCGGCGCGCTCCGCGTCGCCCTGCTTGAGCACGTGGTAGGTGCCCATCTCGCCCATGTCCATGGGGTCGTCCGTGTAGCCCACCACGCGCTGGTAGAAGGCCAGCGCCGCCGGCACGTCGGTGCTCATCAGTTCGCACCAGCACCAGCCGCCGACTTCGGGGGCCGGGACGTCCGGGGGGTCGTCCATCTTGCCGCTCCAGAAGCCGAGGACGCCGCCGGTGGGGTCGGCCACCGTGGCGCCGCGTCCGATGTCGGCGAAATCCATGGGGCCCATGAGCACCGTGGCGCCGGCCGCCTTGGCGTCCGCGGCGGCGGTGTCCACGTCATTGACCGACATGTGGCACATCCAGCGGGCGGGCTTGTCGTCCTGCGCCTGCCACAAGCCGCCTATCCCCTGGCCGCCGTGGTGGATCACGGGGTAGCGGATGTCGCCTATGGGTTCCTCCTTTACCGTCCAGCCGAACAGGGCGGTATAGAAGCGGCCGGCTGCGGCCGGATCGCGGGACATGTGTTCGAACCAGACGAACTTGCCGTGCAGTCGTGTCATGAGGGGTCTCCCGGGCCGGTTTGGAGGGGGTGCGCGAGCGGCGTTGCGACGGATGCGCCGCGCCTGAATCGAGTATAGCCGTCGGATGGGCCGTGTCGCCGCCGCCCGGGCCCTGCGGGGCCGGACCGGGGGGTGGCGCGCCGGCCTATCGGCCCGCCGTGCCCGGCTGCGCGCCCAGCAGCGGCACGGTGCTGATGGCGTTCTTCGGCGAACCCTCGATGAGCTTGTCGGAATAGGTGAGATAGACCAGCACCTGGCGCTTGCGGTCGAACATGCGCACCACGCGCACGCGCTTGAACAGGATGCTGGCGCTCTCCGAGAACACCTCTTCCTTGTCCGGCAGGGGTTTCGGGATGGTGATGGGCCCCACCTGGCGGCAGGCGATGGAGGCGTCGCTGGGGTCCTCCGCCAGGCCCAGGGCGCCGGAAACGCCGCCCTTCCTGGCGCGGGAGAGGTGGCAGGTCACCCCCTGCACCTTGGGATCGTCGAAGGCCTCGACGACGATCTTGTGGTCCGGGCCCACCAGCTTGAACACCGTGTCCACCTCGCCGATGCGCTCGCCGCGCGCCGCGCCCGCCAGACCGAAAGCCAGCGCCAGGCCGGCGCCAAGGCAGTGCCATCTCATGCTCTTCTCCATGGTTCGGGTGTATTGGGATGTATTGGGCCGTGCGCCACGCGCAGCCGCCGGGCTCGTCCGGGGCGGCCCCCCGCGCGAGCGCGTTCAGTGGCCGATCGCCGTCTCCACCGCACGGGCCACGAGCGCCTGGTGGCTCTCGAAGTAGTGGGTGTGGGCGCCCACGCCCAGGCACACGTCCGTTTCCGCGGACGTGGCGGGGAACGGCACCCCGTCGGCGGCCGCATCGTACAGGTGGCCGCCGGACTGGCCCTCGTCCACCAGGGCCGGCGCCGCGTCGCCGGCTTGCGCGGGACGCGACCACAGCCAGCGTCCCACGTAATCACCCGTGGCATAGACGTTGATCCAGCGCTCCACGCCCACATCCGCGGCGGTGGGGCCGATGCGCCCGCCGTGCTCGGCCAGCACCCAGTCGTAGAGCAGCGGGAAGCGCGCGGCGTAGAGTTGGCGCAGCGGACAGCCGGCGGTGACCAGCCACAGCTTTCCCGCCAAGGCGTGCCACAGCTCCGCGACGTCGTCCTGGCGGCCTTTGGCGGCGGCGTCCGCGGCCCTTTCCTTGAGGTAGCGCAGCGCTTCGGCGGCGATCACGCTGCCCTGGCTGTGGGCGACGATGACGATGCGATCGTGGCCCTGGGCGGCCATGTGCCGGAGCAGCGCGACGAAGCGCGTGAAGATGCGCGCCCGGGGGATGGCCCGGAGCGGAAACTCGCGGAAATGGTTATCCACGTCCAGCACCACGTCCAGCGGGGCGCGCAGTCCCGGGGCATAGCGCGACAGCGTCCGGCCCACGGCGCTGAAAGCCACCGTGGCCGTCGCGGCGCTGATCACCAGCCCCTGCAGCATTTCCCGGGAGGCGTTCGCCACAAGATCGAAGGACTGCATCCAATCCGGCGGCGGGCAAAACCGGTACCAGACCAGCATCGCGCCCACCACGAACACCAGCACCGAAGCGATGAAGGCCACCACGCCCAGGATCGCCTCCAGGCGGCGGTAGCCCGCGGTGAGCCATCGCCCCAGGCGCTCCCCGGCATCGGTGGCATCGGTGGCATCGGTGGCATCCGTGACATCCCGGGCGCTGCGCCCGAACTCGGCCAGCACGCTGGGCACCACCACCACCAGCACGTAGGCCAGCAGTGCGAAGAGCAGCACGGCGACGAGGGCGAAGGTCTCGGTACTGTTCTCCAGCCGCTGCGCCAGGAAGATGTCCGCCGGGACGGGCGCCGCGCCGGATCGGAAGATGGCGGGCGTGTAGCACCGCAAACCCATGGCCAGTTCCACGCCACCACTGAGCAGCGCCCAGCCCGCCATGGACAGCACCAGGAAGAAACCCAGCGACACCACCAGTGCGAGCCGGCCCGTGGCCACGCTGGCGCGGGCCGACGTGCGCTGCGCGTCGCCGGCTCTGCCCACCCGCGCGGCCGGCACGCTGAACAGCATCCACAACGGGAACAGCAGCGCCGCTGCGCCCCACCACAGCACGATCAGCAGCAGGGTGAGTTCCAGCAGGCGCAGCGCGCCGTGGGTCCACATGTCCAGGTGCAGTCCCGCCTCGTAGGCCCAGGCCAGCGCGGCGCCCAGGACCGTCGCCAGCGACAGGCCCCACAGCACCCGGCCCACGGCCTGCACCATGGGGAAACGCTGCTCGCACACCTTCATCCACCCGTCGTGGAGCAGGCTCAGAGCCGCCAGCCACAACAGGCCCACGGCCAGCGCGGGTGGACACAGCCACACCAGCGTGCCTGCCATCACGCCGCGCACGGTGGAGCACACCGGCGTGCGGTTGCGATAACCGAACCACAGTCCCACGCCCACTCCCGTGGCCACGCTGGCCAGGCCGTGCGCCAGCGGGGTGTGGGGCGAGAGCAGCGCCAGCGGCACCAGGATCAGGGCCACCATCAGCAACTGCAGGAACAGCAGGGCCAGCACCCGCGAATACATCCAGTCGAGAGTGGTCTGCAACCATGCCAGCGCCCGCCAGGCGAAGGAATGCGGAAAGCCGGCGGCCCCTGTTCGCACCGTGTCGCGGCCCAGCGTCGACAGGCGGAACAGCAGCGTGAACAGTTCGGTGAGGATGTTGGGCAGCTTGCCGGACAGGCGCGACAGGTCGGCCCAGTACATTTCGTGGATGTGGACGTCCGTGGTCGCCGCGCCGCGGCGGCGTTGCAGGCGGATGCGCGGCGTGCCGCAGGTGTCGGCATCCATGCCGTGCTGCCCGGCCTTGTCCAGCAGGTAGTCGGTGAATTGCGCGCCGGCGCTCAACCCGCCCTCCGCTTCCCCGAGGGGGCGCGGTTCGCCGCGCGCGACCCGGTCGCGGCGCAGGAAGTCCGAGCCGACGGACTGGCGCCACCTCTCGGTCCAGCGCCCCGGCCCCCGGCCGGGCGCCTGCGGCAGGGGCGCACCGCGCTCCAGTTGCGGGCCGGGTTTCAGCCGCGCCACCCGCAGCGTCAGTTCGTCCTCTTCGCCGGGGCCGTAACGGCCGTCTGCGGCCGACTGGGCGATCAGCAGCCGGGCCAGCGCCCGGCACGTCTCGCCGCGCTCCTGGTCGGCCACGCCGTGCACCGCGATGACCCCCACGGTGCGCGCTGCGTCATTCGGCGTCTGCCGATCTTGCGGGACGCTGTCCACGATCATCTCCCTGGCGCCAGTGCCTCTTCAGGGCGCAATCCCGTGTTGCCTGCGCCGTGGCAGGCCGCCCTGCCGGCATCTTCCGGCCATGCGCCGAAGATACTCCTGTCTTGGCGATCGTGCAGCAGTCCGTGGCTTGCCGCTGCTCAATCAGGGGGATCGCGTCTGCCCGGTACGTCGGTCGATGCCGTCAGGCAAGGCGAGGGTGTCGGGGCGTCAGTCGTGCTCCTCCTGTTCCCAGCCGGTGATCATGGTCTTGATGTGGGCCAGCGGCGTATGCCCCGTCGTCGTCAGGTAGACATGGAGGATGAAGAACACCAGCATCATGAAGGCGCCTGCGGTATGGGCGAATGCCACCCACTCCAGGGTGAGGACGCCGTCCACGCCAAGGACCTTCCACCAGGCATGGAAGAGGTAGAGCAGGCCCGACCCCCAGATGATCGGCGACACCAGCGACAGCAGCGCCAGGTAGGCCAGCCGCTGCAGCGGGTTGTGCTTCCTGTGCGCCGTCTTCCTGAATGGGTGGGGCGCGTTGACGAAGATCCCGAAGACGTAGTAGCGGACCATGCTATCCACCTTCTTCAGGGTCGGGATGTATTGCTTCCACTCGCCGGTGGTGAACTGCCAGAAGATGGTGAAGGCCCAAAGCGTCAGCAATGCCCAGGCGGCGAGGGTGTGGTACTCGACGGCGCGCTGGAAACCGAAATTCTCGTAGCTGCCGTGAACCTCGAAGCCGGTGATCATCATGATGATGATGAGCGCCGCCTGGGACCAGTGCCAGAAGCGCTCGTAGCGGTTGTAGAGGTAGATGCGTTGCGTGGAATCAACGTTGCCGGCCATCGATCATCCCTTTCTTCTTGACGTGAAATCGCAGCGACTTCAGCGAATGAATCTCTAATGAAAAGTCTCGGATTAACGTAGATCGTAATCGCTCGTCGGTGGCCTCGACTAGCTGCACGACGATGCTTGCCGACGGCAGGAGGCCAGGGTGGTGGCGATGTCGTTGATGACAAGCCTGTCCCCGGCGGCCTTATTGAGGTTCACCCAGCAGAACGGACACATGGTCACCACGTTTTTCCCCTTGGCTTCAAGCTGATCCACGCGAATTCCGGAAATTCGATGCGCCTCGGCCGGGAAAAGTGACTCCAGCGGCCCACCACAACAGTGCGTTGACTTGCCGGATAGTTCCGGTTCCCGCACGGACAGTCCCGCTGCCCGCAACAGTTCACGGGGCTGGTCACATACATTCTCGTAGCGCGCATAGACACAGGAATCGTGAACCACGACTTCCCCGTTGACCGGTTTCATGGCCTTGGGGTGCGCCTGTGCCAGCACCTCCAGGTAGCTCTGGACCTCGATATCAAAGTCTTTGACAAAATGCGGGTACGCCTGACGAAACATCTTGGTCGTGTGAGGGTCCACCGTAAGCAGGCGGCGGACTCCGAGCTTTTTCAAACGTTCCGCCACACGGCGGGCATGATGACCGAAAGTCTCATCCATTCCATCGTCGTACACGAGCGCGCCGGCGTAGAGTTCCTCCTCATACAGATAACCAAACTCGACCCCCGCGTCGCGAAGCAGCCCAACAATGTCGCGCAATACCTGGTTGGAATGTCGCATTTTCTCAGAGGATGCGGTGAGGCCCATAAAGAAGGACAGGCTCACAAACTTGTTCATCAGACGGCCAATGCCGAAGAACCGGGTCAAGAACGAATTTTCGAGGAGGGCCATCTGAGAAGCCATGGCATCAATGGCGGGTATCATTTGATACACATGTCCGGTGTAGATAACCGTCTTGCCGCCGCGTGGCAGATTGAGTCCGTTGGCCCAACCCATGGCTGTCTTTTTGGACAGGGGCAGAACACTGTCGCGCTTACGCAGGTTGTCGGCAAAAATTCCCAGAATGGGTGCGATGGGTAAGGGCATACGAATCTCCTACTTCAGGCCAAACTCTTGCCGGTTGATTAAGCAGCGGAGGGTGCGAATGTTGTCCGCGATGTGGACCTCCGACGGGCAGTTCTTTTCGCACATGCGGCACAGCAGGCAGGAAAATATCTGCGGGATTCTGGCGCGCACCTTCTCTTCAAGCCCTAGCATGACCTCGCGGAACAGTTTGCGGGGGAGCATTTCATACCCCAGTGGACAGAGTGCCGTGCAGGTTCCGCAGTGAAAGCAGGCTCCGGCATTGAATCCTTCCGTGTCCTTCACGCGGGCTGCCAAATTTGACGATACTTTGATCATTATGTTTTCCTCGTCGCCAACTCACGCAGGGTCAGACTGCTTCTTGAGTTCGTACTGGAAGTATCCATCCATATCGGCACGGCCGATTTCTTCGACCATGCTGTAGCGGCGCATACCGAAGAGCCAAACCGTTACTTCCCGAGTCGGGTAGCCCAAGGCCTGGGAAATTTCTGGAATTGTCCTTGGGCCTTGTTCAAGAATGTCTGCGATGCGATCCCTCATGATCATTTCATCCTGAGCGATATCGAGCATATCCCGCAATCTTGTGGTTGGAGTATTGCTCATGCTGTGACCAACTCCTTTTGACTTGCATCGATCATGGCCAGAATCTGCTCATTCCTGTAGCCCTCGATATCGATGGCGTTTTGCGCACAGACCGGAACGCAGCCCCCCTCTCCCTTGCATGAGGACTCGATTACCATCGCCACTTCCTTGTCGCCGCATACCACGCGTTCGATTGCGCCATAAGGGCAGGCCTTGAGGCACTCGTCGCACCAGACGCACTTACCCGTATCAATTTTCGCAATGAGCGGTTCCAGGTCAACGAAGCCTCTTTTCAACCGCCCACCGGCCTTGGCTACCGCAGCCAAAGACGACGCAACGCTTTCGGCCAGATTCTTGGGGCCTTGTGCGGTTCCGGCAATGAATACACCATCGATCGCGGTTTCGACCGGTCGCAACTTGATATGAATCTCTTTGTAGAACCCGTCTTTGCTCTCGGTAACCTTCAACACATTCTTAAGTGTGTCGTTCTTTCGCGGGGTCATGCCGGTTGCAAGTACTACCAAGTCCGCGTCAATCTCCAGCTCTTCATTGCCCAGCAGAGTATCTTTGACTTTGATGGCAAGGCGGCCATCGCACCGTTCTACCCGTGGTGGTTCTGTTGGATCCCAGCGCAGGAAGAGTGCTCCGTCGGCGCGGGCTTTTGAATACACGGTTTCAAGTCGCCCATAGGTGCGGACATCGCGATAGAGGTGATACTGGTTGATGGTTTGGCCAGACTTCTTTTCAAATTCGTGCAGCAGGCTGGCACTAAAGGTCGTGGCCATGCAACAAAACCGCGAGCAGTGTGTGTTGGGCTCCGGACAGGTGTCGCTTTGCGTCTGCCGACTGCCGACACAGTAGATGAAGCCGACATCCCGCACCGGAATTCCATTGTGGGTCAACCTGCCGCCGCCAGCCGCCTCAAGCATCTGACGAAAATCCTTGAGAGTGACTACGCCGGGCAGTCCCCAGCCGTATTCACCATCGCGGGGTTCGTAGGGCGTAAAGCCTGTTGTAACAATGAACGCTCCCACGTTGAGCGAAACATCCTCCTTGCCATGCAGACGAACCGTCGCGTTGAAGTCGCCGATATGACCGGTCTTGGCCGTCAGCTCGGCATTGGTAAAGAGCACGATATTTTCTTGCTTCCGGATTTGTTCCAGCAGGTTTGCAACGATATCGGGCCCGTATCGATCGTCCGGCCCCATCCGTCCGACTTGCGCTGCCCAGCCACCCGGCTCGTTGCCACGCTCGATGACAAAGACTGACAATCCCATGTCTGCGAGCGAGATTGCGGCGCGCAAACCGGCCACACCCGCTCCGATGACCATAACGCGGGGCTGAGTTTCTAACCGAAAAGGGGTTAGGGAATTTGTTAAAGCACACTTGGCCACACCGGCACGGGTAATGTGGATGCCTTTCTCCGTGGCACCGACCTTATCGCCCGTGTGTGCCCAGGAGCATTGCTCACGGATATTGACATGAACGTATTGGTAGGGATTCAGTCCGGCACGTTCCGCCATGGCGCGGAAGGTGAATAGGTGAAGTTTCGGGGAACAGGAGGCGATGACAAGGCCATCCAGGTTCCTTTCCTTGATCTCGTCGATCATTTCCTGTTGCGAAGCATCCGAGCAGGCGAACAGATGTGTCCGCGTGATCTCGACTTCTGCTTCGTCTGCCAGTGTTTTCGCAACTTCCTTTACATTCACATGGTCGGAGATATTTCCGCCACAGTGGCAGACGTAGACACCGATTCGTCGTTTATGTGCCATTACCTGCCCCTCATTCGTTCAAGATATGCGGCTGCCTGGGCAGCAGCCGCGCCGGAGTGCAGCACGGTGTCCGGGATGTCCATCACGCCAATGGCCGTGCCTGCCACGAACAGTCCATCCACATTCGTGCGGGTCGGTTCACTAATGGGATCGATTTCGCGCACATAGCCGAAATCGTCTGCGGCCAGCTCGCTACCCTTGTAGAGTGCAAGGGCGTTCGTATTGGGCAGGAACCCCACGGTCAGAACCACGAGGTCGTGTTCGCGGATATTCCTGCCACCTTTGCCCAGCATGTCTTCGTAGTGCAACGCCAGGTTGCCGTTGCCCAGTTGCTCGATTCGCGCCACCTTGCCTTTGACAAATTCAATCCCCATGGACTTGGATTGCTCGTAGAACTCGTTATAGCCCTTTCCAAAAGCGCGAACATCGATGGTATAGATTGTGATGTCGGCCATCGGCAACGCGCCCATGGCAAGTTGCGCTTGTTTCATGGAATACATGCAGCCGATACGGCAGCAGAGCGGGTTGCAGACTGTGTGGTCGCGCGACCCGACGCAGAGGACGAAGGCGATGCTCTCCGGTTCCTTGCCGTCCGAAGGCCGTAACACGGCGTTGTAGGGACGGGTCGGTGCCAGCAGCCGGTCCATCTGCGGTCCGCTGATCACGTCGGCAAATTTGTCGTAGCCAAGCAGTGGTTTGGTCGCCGGGTTGAGAATCCCGAAGCCGGTTGACATGACCACCGTGCCGACATTGAGTGACAGGGGTATCGGCTTCTGGGCGAAGTCAATACACTGTGGAGCACAGACGCTGACACACTCCATGCACTGGGAGCACTCCCCGCAGTTCATGCAACGCTGCGCCTCCTGCCGTGCCTCCGCCTCGGTCATGGGCTGCTCGTAGCATTCAAATGTCTTCCGGCGTTCGTCGATCGATAGCATGGGTTGCTGAACAGGCTGCCGTTCCACGAAATGTCTTGCCTCTTCGAGCACGATGCTCTTGTCTGTTTTTTCTATAACGCCATCGAACGGCACGTTCAGCGACTCACCCTTCAGGTGACGATCCATATAGAACGCGGCTCGCCGCCCCTGGGCAATGGCATTGATGATCATCGTGGGTGCCGTAACGCAGTCGCCGCAAGCAAAAACATCGGGATCGGATGTCTGAAGGGTCTGTGGATCCGAGAGCAGAAGACCCTTCCCATTCTTCATGTCGGCCGGGAAATGAGCAGTGGAGGGCAACAGGCCGATTGCCAGGATAGCCATATCCACCGAAATCACTCTTTCCGAGCCTTTCACTGGAATCGGGCGACGACGACCACTTTCGTCCGGTTCGCCTAATTCCATGCTGATGCATTCGACGGCGACAAGTTTGCCGTTCAGGCCGATAAACCTTATTGGCGCACTCATGAGCATGAGTTCGACGCCCTCATCTGCGGCCCCTTCTATTTCCCAGTCATGCGCCGGCATCTCCTTGCGCCCGCGCCGATAGTTGATCATGACCTTGCCCGCCCCCATGCGGATGGCGGCCCGGGCCGGGTCCATGGCCGAATTGCCACCCCCGATGACCATGACGATCTTGTTTTTGACATCGGGCAGTTTCCCGATATTGACTTCATGCAGGAAGTGCATGCAGCCCATGACACCCTCCAGATCGTGGCCGTCGATATCGAGACCGTTTTCATCCGACGCACCGGTTGCGATCAGGGTGGCATTGAAACCCTGCTGCTTGAGCTCCGGCAAGGAAGTGATTCTGTATCCGGTTTTGATGTCAACACCTAATGCCGTTACGTTCTTGATGTCACGATCCACCACATCTTCGGGAAGACGGTAGGCGGGGATGGCGGTTCGCAGCATGCCGCCCGGCTCTTTTTCTGCCTCGAAAATCGTTACCTGATGGCCTTGGCGTGCGAGATAGAACGCAGCACTCAACCCCGCGGGACCGGAACCGACAATAGCGACCCGTGTGTCCAGCCGGTTTTCAACCGGGCCGTATTCCGGTTCGGGATGCTCGGCGTAGTAGCGGTCCGCCATGAAGCGCTTGATGCCACGGATGTGAAGCGTTCCTTCTTTTTCTCCCCGTGTGCAGTCGGATTCGCACGGCGCGTAACACGCCCGCGACAGGCTTCCCACCAAAGGTGCATTTTCGAGATGCAGGTTGAAAGCTTCTTTGTAGCGACCCGCCCTGACCAGCGAGACATAGCCACTGGCCTTGACGTTACCCGGACAGGTAAAGGTGCAGGGTGCTTCTCCGCGCCGAGTGATAACGGACTTTTTCGGCACGGCCTGTGGGAAGGGAATATGCGCAATCCGCCGCGTGACCAGATCGTAGTTGTACTGATCAGGCACAGTGACTGTGCATATTTCCGCGCACTTGCCACATCCCGTGCAGGCATCAAAGTCAACATAAGCTGCTTTCCTGTGCAACGCCACGTCGAACGATCCGTCGGCCTTGCGTGAAATGCCGTCAATCTCGCTGTAGGTCATGAGTTGCACGTTGGGATGATGCGAAACGGATGCCATTTTCGGTGTCACGACACAACTGGCACAATCCAGCGTCGGGAATACCTTGCTGAGAAGGATGGCCCTGCCGCCGATGCTGGCGTTCTTTTCCACCAGCAATACGCGGTAGCCCATATCGCCCATCGAGGCCGCAGCTTCCATGCCGGCAACACCGGCACCGACAATCATCACGTCGTAGTCCAAGGGAGGACGTTTCTCAGTATTAAGAGTCAAGGGACTTCAACTCCTGTTGAAATTTGTTCATATGCGAAACGAAGTTGTCGGCGCAAACGGAACAGAGTCCCGACATCTTCAGTCGCTTCGGACTGATCCCGTGTTCTTTCATCAGCGACTGCGCCCGTGTGATGAGTGCGCTGGTGCGAGGTGTGCAATCGGTAAGATAGGCACAATCGCCCCCGCAAGCGGCAATGAACACCCCGTCGAAACCCCGTTCCAGTGCATGAACGATCCATGAAGGTCTGATACCGCTGGAACAGGGCAGCGGGATGACCTGGACGGCTGTCGAGTAGTGCAAATGCGCACTTCCCGCTAGATCAATGCCCGGATCCGAGATTGCGTTCGTCGAGAACACGAGGATTTTCGGAGCATCATGGCTGTCGGGGTGGCTCACTGTTACACCTTCCTTAGAAAGTAGACGCTCCAGAACCCATCATTTTCTACATCACCGAGGTACTCGTGTTGCATCTTGCGACACCAGCGTTGAATGTCAACGATGGTGCCGTTATCCGACGATTGCACTTCCATAACACCGTCGACAGGGCATTCCCCAATGGCGCGTTTTGCTTCCAGCATAGGCCCCGGGCAGGCCGTGCCTCTGGCATCTATGAGTCTTCCAATCTTCAGGGCTCTCAATTCACTATCGTTCACGGTCTTTCTCCTTATGTGATCTGTTAAAAAGCGGAACTACATAAACCAGCATTGTTTCGACTGGCTGCACATATCGATCAAGGAAGCGACACCGGCAAAGCTCAGGTGTGGGTAATCGATCAGTTCTTCGCGCTTGATACCCATGAGGTCTATCGACAGATTGCAGACAGTGATCCGCACCCCGACCTCTCCGGCCATCTTGATGAGCTCTTCGAGGGACATGGCTCCATGCTTCTTCAAATCAAACTTGACTGGCGACGGTTCTATGTCGAGCGTTGCGCCTTCGGTTTTCTTTGGGTCACGAAGGGCTGCAGTGGCCCTGAGCATGAAGAACATTTCGACTTCGGTGTCAAAGGTTGTCGCTCCCAGTGCGATCATGAACGCGGCCATCGTATGTTCAAGATCACCGCTCACAACACCCAAGGTGAGTTGGTCTTTTGGTGCTTCGCGTTCGAGGGCTTCGACCCGGTTCAGCAGGTCTTTCAGAAGTTGACTGTTGTCTGGGCTGTCGTTCATGTTGACTCTCCCCTGTTGTTTGGACCAGATCGCAACAACATCGCAATCCACAAGCGGAGGCTATTGCGAAATGCAGCGAGTGGGAAATCGCAGCGGGCGCGACCGCGCCGCCGCACCCCCTCAGAGCGCCCGTGGCCACCAGTCGGTCCAGGCCGTGGAATCCGGCGCGGCAGGGGCGACCTGCGCGCCGAACCGTCGTGGTCAGGCCTTCGTCCCGTCCTCGCCGATCAGCAGCCGCGCCTCCGCCAGGTACTGGTGAGGCGGGATTTCCAGGTTGGTCGGCGCCGGCATGCCCTTGTACACCCGGCCGGCCAGGTCGAACCTGGAGCCGTGGCACGGGCAGAAGAAGCCGCCGGGCCAGTCGGCCCCCATGCCCTGCCCGGCGCCGGCCTGGAACTTCTGCGTCGGCGAGCAGCCGAGGTGGGTGCAAATGCCGACCGCCACCAGGATCTCCGGCTTGATGGAGCGGTATTCGTTGGTGGCGTAATCGGGTTGCTGGGGATTTCCGGAGGCGGGATCCGCCAGGTTGGGTTCGGCCTGCCTGAGGGCAGCGAGCATTTCCGGCGTCCGGCGCACGATCCATACCGGCTTGCCGCGCCATTCGACAGTCATCATCTCGCCGGGGGCGAGGTTCGAGATGTCCACCTCCACCGGGGCGCCGGCGGCCCTGGCCCGTGCGGAGGGTGCCATGCTGGCGATCAGCGGAATGGCGACGGCGACGCCCGCCGCCGCCCCGAGCGCGCTGGTGGCGATCAGGAGGCGGCGGCGTTCCGGATCCATGGGCTCGCCGGCCGCGAGGGCAAATGCAGTACTCATACAGGTCTTGTTTCCTGTTTCCAGCGGTGGCCGGCAGCGTGCCCACGACGGCGTTTCCCCGCCGCTCAAGCCATCAGGCGTTGCAGCCACGTCCCCATGGTGCGTTGCGCCGGCATCGAGGCGGTTTCGGCCAGGCCGACGATGAACCGATCCCCCATGTCCGCGACGCCGACGGCGCGCCGCTGCTCGACCGGCAACCGGGCATCGGCAAACGCCAGCCCGAAGCAGAACACCGGAAGTAGCCCGGCGCCCGTTTGCCCTCGGCTCGCCGCAGGGCTCATGTCGGAGGGGGAACATACGGTGACGAAACTCAGCTTCTGGTCGCCGGGCATCCGTTCCCTCAGGTAGGCCACCACGTCGTCGACGGTGCAGGTCGTTTCGCGCTTGTCGATCTCCGCGATGAAGTCGGGGCAGTTCTCGCGCGGCACGTTCGTTTTCATGTCAACTCCTGTTCCATGTCTCGGTGATCGATGGTCGCGGCTCTGGCGGGTCGTTCCTCTTGGGAATTCCGTGCAGCAGGCGCCGTCGACTCCGATACCGCAAGGGCCGTGCCACGGCTGCCAGGCAAGCCATCCCGGCGCTAACGGACTGATAAATATGGGATCGCTGCGCGCCACTGTTGAATGGCGCGGAGATAGTGCCGATAATGGCACTCACCTGATTGCCTGATAGTGCCGTTAGTGGCGCACGTCTCCACGGACCATGGCCCAAATAATCCAGAATCTGCCGGAGCTCGTCTCCTTCCTGGAGGATCTCCCGGAGCCGCGCATCGTCATGGATGGCGATTACCGCATCGTCGCCGCCAATCTGGCTTACCGCCGGGAGTTCAGCGGCGGCCGGCCGGTGGTGGGGCGCCTGTGCTACGAGGTGTCCCACCACTTCACCGTCCCCTGCGACCAGGCGGGCGAGTCCTGCCCGCTCCAGGGCAGCCGCACCGACGGTCAGGCCCGGCGCGCGCTGCATCTGCACCACACCCCCCGCGGCGAGGAACACGTGGATGTGGAAACCACGCCGGTGCGCAACGAGTCCGGCCGCATCGCCTATTTCGTCGAGACCATGCGGGTGGTGCGCCATGCCAGCGGTCGCCCGGCCGCCCAGGGCCTGGTGGGGCGCTCGCCCGCCTTCACCCGCATGCTGGAGCGGGTGATGCGCGTGGCGCCGTCGGAAGCGGCGGTGATGCTGCTGGGGGAGACGGGCACCGGCAAGGAGCTGGTGGCGCGCGTGATCCACGAGGCTAGTGGCCGGTCGGCCGGGCCGTTCGTGGCCGTGGATTGCTCGGGCCTGACGGAGACGCTGTTCGAGAGCGAGCTCTTCGGCTACGAGAAGGGCGCCTTCACGGGCGCCGACCATCGCAAGCAGGGCCTGGTGGAAGCCGCCTCGGGCGGTAGCCTGTTTCTGGACGAGATCGGCGAACTGCCGCTTACCTTGCAGGTAAAACTGCTGCGGCTGCTGGAAGGCGGCACGTACCGTCGCGTGGGCGGTGTCGAGACCCTGCGCGCCGACTTCCGCCTGATTTGCGCCACCCACCGCAACCTGACCGCCATGGTGAAGGCGGAGGACTTCCGCCGCGACCTCTATTTCCGCGTCAACACCTTCCCGGTGCGCATGCCGTCCCTGCGGGAAAGGCCGGAGGATCTTCCCCTGCTGGCCGAATCGCTGCTCGCGCGGGTGGCCCCGGATCGCACCCTGCGGCTGACCGGGGCGGCCCGGGAGCTGCTCGCCAGGCTGCCCTTCGAGGGCAACATCCGTGAACTGCGCAACCTGCTGGAACGGGCGAGCCTGTTGGCCGACGGCGAGGAGATCGAGGCCCGCCATCTGCTCGACGACGATGAAAACGGGGTGGCCGCGACCAGGCTGGGTCTCGCCGCGCTCACGCCCGAAGGAGACGGAGTGCGTTTTTTCGTGCGCGGGGCCGTCGCTCCCCCCGCGCCCACGCCGGCGTCCGAAGGCGAATGGCCTACCCTGGAGCAGAACGAGCGGCGCTACCTGATGTGGGCCGTGGCCCACCACCAGGGCGACCGCCCGTCCCTGGCCCATCGCCTGGGGCTCAGCACACGGACCTTGTTCCGGAAGCTCAAGGACATCGACGGCTAGCAGCCTGCAATGCGACGCTGCCGCGGGGAGAAGACTTCGGCGCGAGTACGCGGCCGCTGGCACAATGGCCGGACCTGCCGCGCGCGGACTGAAAGGGTTCGGTCCGGGAAGCGCCGGCTGCACGCAAGGTCTGGCCATGTTCGAATCTTTCCCCGGCGGTGGCATGAGGGCTCCGCGCGGCCGCCCGAAGGAGCGCGAAGTCTCTCCCGGAGGGTCCGGGCGTAGCGCGTGGGTACCCCGGTGAGCCCCCCGTCCATCGAATCCTGGGCCGAGAATCCCGCCGGCACGGTGGCGGCAGTGTTCCGGCGCATCGCCGTGGAGCGCATGGCCGGCCTGCCCATCTGCAACCCCGCCCTGGAGGTGGACGTGGCGGGCTTCCGCCCCTGGCAGGACGAGTGGCTGGGGGTGCTGGTCACCCCCTGGACCATCAGCCTGCTGCTGCTGCCCGGGGTTGGCGGGCGCATGCGGGCCACGCCGCTGGCCGTGGGGCAGACCCGCACCTGGCACTTCCCGTGCGGCGACTACGACTTCCTGGGCGCCTGGGAGGAGGGGCTGGGCCCCTACCAGAGCTGCTCGTTGTTCTCCCCCGTGTCCACGTTTTCCCGCCAGGACGAGGCCATGGCGGCCGCGCTGGCGGCGATGGAACGGTTGATGGCTCCGCCCCGAATGGCGGGCAGCAGGGTGGAGGGCGAGGCCGCCCCGGACGGGCATGGCAGCGGTTCCGGTGAGGCGGGCGACGGTTCGCAGCCACCCCCTCGGCGGCCCATGTCGCGGCGTGATTTCCTGCGCGGTGGGCGGCGCGGCTCGTGAGCAGCCTCGCCGGAGACCTGCGCTTCACCGCCCGGGTGCATGGCGGGCGCGTGGCGGCGGTGGAGGTGACCTCCACCCGGCCGCAGGCGGCGCGGCTGCTGCGCGGGCGCAGCGCCGATGAAGCGCAGCGCCTGGTGCCGATGCTGTTCAGCCTGTGCGGGCGGGCCCAGGGCATCGCCTGCGCGGCCGCCTGCGCCGCGGCCCGTGGCGATCCCCCGCCGTCTGCGGCCGTGGTGCGCGAGCGCGAGCGCGAGGTGGCCGCCGAGGCGGCGCGGGAACATCTGTGGCGCCTGCTCGTGGATTGGCCGGCGCTGCTGGGGCAGCCGCCGCGCCCGGATTTCCTCGCCGGCTGGTACCGGCTGCTGGCGCCGGCCCCGGGGCCCGAGGATGCGCCCTACATCGTGCCCGCCCTGCGGGCCTTCGTGGCGGGCGAACTGGAGCGGATGGCCGGCGCACCGCCACGGGCCTCCACAGACGGTGGCACGGCGGCTGCGGCGGCTGCGGCGGACGTGGCGCCGGCGGCGGGTCTGGCAGCGACGGTGCTGGGAGCCGTGTCGCGCCACGGCTGGCGCACGCCCGCCGATCCGCTGCCCCTGCTGCCCGCGGACAGCACGGCGGCGCAATGGCTGCGGGCGCTCGGCACCCTGCCCGACGAGGATTTCTGCGCCGCCCCCACCTGGCACGGACAGGCGGCGGAGACCGGCGCGCTCGCTCGCCATGCCGGCGCGCCGCCGGTGGCGCAGCGGCTGGCGGCGGGTGATCGCATCGGCGCGCGCATCGCCGCACGGCTGCTGGATATCGACGCTTGCGCCCGCCACCTGGCGGATGAATGCGCGACGCCGACACCGCTGGTAGACGCCGCGCCGGTGGGCCAGGACGTGGGGCTGGCGCGGGTGGAGACCGCGCGCGGCGTGCTGCTGCATGGGGTGCGCCTGGAGGGCGGGCGGGTGGCCGACTACGCCATCGTCGCCCCCACGGAGTGGAACTTCCATCCCCGCGGCGCGTTCGTCCGCGAGGCGGTCGGGGTGCCGGCCCGCGACGCGCGAGCCCTGGAACTGCGGCTGCGGGCGCTGATCCTGGCGCTGGACCCGTGCGTGGGCTTCGACCTGGTGCTGGAGGGCGTGGAGGGCGCCGATGTATGAGATGTCGCTGGCCGAGGGCGTGCGCGCCATCGTCGAGGATGCGGCGCGCTCACAGGGTTTGACCCGCATCACGGCGGTGGTGCTGGAAATCGGCGAGCTTGCGAATGTTGAAATCGATGCATTGCGTTTCTGTTTCGACGCCGTGATGCAAAATACCGTCGCCGCCGGGGCGCGGCTGGAGATCGCATCCGTGCCCGGGCGGGGCTGGTGCATGCAGTGCGCCGACACCGTGCCCGTGGCGCGGCTGTACGATCCCTGTCCGCGCTGCGGCAGCTACCAGGTACAGGCCACCGGCGGCACGGAAATGCGCGTGAAGGAAATCGAGGTCGGGCGGGACACGGGCGACCTCGCCGAAGAACCAACAACAAGGACATAGCGGAGTGGGGAATGTGTACGGTTTGCGGTTGCGGGGCTCCTGAGGGGCCCGTCTACACCAGCGCGCGCCCTGCGGAAGGGGAAAAGGCGCCGGCATCCGGGCAGACCCGGGCATTTCGGCCCGCGGGCGCCCACGAGCACCTTCATCGCCATGCCGATGGCACGGTGCATGACCACGCGCACGATCACGTGCCCGGGGATGACCCCCCCCATCGCGCCGACGGCGACACCCTGGACTACGGCACCGGCCCCGCCCGCGCCCATGCCCCGGGGCTCACCCAGTCACAGATGGTGAAGATCGAGCAGGACATCCTGGGCAAGAACGACCGCCATGCCGGCGCCAACCGCAGGTGGCTGGCGCAGCAGGGCATCCTGGCGCTCAACCTGGTCTCCAGCCCGGGTTCCGGCAAGACCACGCTGCTGGTGCGCACCATCGAACGGCTTGCCGGGCGCGTGCCGGTGGCGGTGATCGAAGGCGACCAGCAGACCGATTTCGACGCCGAGCGCATCCGCGCCACCGGCGCCCCGGCGCTGCAGATCAACACCGGCAAGGGCTGCCACCTGGACGCCCACATGGTGGGCCAGGCGCTGGGGCGCCTGCAGCCGCAGCCCGAGAGCCTGCTGCTGATCGAGAACGTGGGCAACCTGGTGTGCCCGGCGGCCTTCGACCTGGGCGAGGCCCACAAGGTGGTGATCCTTTCGGTGACCGAGGGCGAGGACAAGCCCCTCAAGTACCCGGACATGTTTGCCGCCGCCGACCTGATGCTGCTCAACAAGGCGGACCTGCTGCCCCATCTGGACTTCGACGTCGAGCGGGCCGTGGACTACGCCCGGCGCATCAATCCGAAGCTGCGGGTGATCCGCACCTCCGCCACCAGCGGCGAGGGTTTCGACGACTGGCTGGCGTGGATCGATGCCGAACGGGTGCGCGCCCGCGCCGGCCGGGAAGTGGAGAACCGTTCCGTGGCGGCGGGCTTGCCCGCGACTGCGGAGGCGGAAATCGCGGGCAAGCCCGCTCCCGCGGTGCCCACGACCTCCGCGGCGGAGAGGGGCGAGCCGTGCTGAGCCCGTCGGAGTCGGCGCTGGCCCGTCGGGCGCGCATCCGCGTGCGGGGCGTGGTGCAGGGTGTGGGGTTCCGCCCCTTCGTGTATCGCCTGGCGCAGGAACTGGAGCTTTCCGGCTGGGTGCGCAACGACGGCATGGGCGTCGAACTGGAAGCCCAGGGCGCGCCGGCCCGGCTGTCGGCGCTGCTCGCGCGCCTGCCCCGGGAGGCGCCGCCGCTGGCGCGCATCGACGCCATCGACAGCGAAGCCTGTGCGCCCCAGCCACGGGCGCAGGGCTTCGCCATCGTCGCCAGCACCGCTGGCGGGCGCGTCGCCACGGCCATCGGGGCCGACAGCGCGGAGTGCCCCGACTGCCTGGCGGAGATGCTCGACCCCGCCGACCGGCGCTGGCGCTACCCCTTCATCAACTGCACCCACTGCGGCCCGCGCTACACCATCACCCGGGCGCTGCCCTACGACCGGCCCAACACCAGCATGGCGGTCTTCCACCAGTGCCCGCGCTGCCTGGCGGAATACCGCGACCCGGCCGACCGGCGCTTCCACGCCGAGCCCAACGCCTGTCCGGTGTGCGGCCCCCACCTCACCCTGCTGGACGCCGAAGGCCGGCGCGTGCCCACCGGCGATCCGCTGGCGGAAGTGATGCTGCACCTGCTGTGCGGCGAAATCGTCGCCGTCAAGGGGCTGGGCGGTTTCCACCTCATGTGCGATGCCCGCGATGGCCGCGCGGTGGAGCGCCTGCGCGCGCGCAAGGCGCGCGAACAGAAGCCCTTCGCCGTGATGGTGGCCAACGTCGCCTCGGCGCGGCGCTGGGCGCGCCTGTCCCCGGCCGAGGAGGCGATGCTCGCCGGGCGCGAGCGGCCCATCGTGCTGGCCCGCAGCCGTCCCTCCGTGGCACGGGAGTTGTGCGGCGTGGCCCCCGGGCTGGAGCAGATCGGCGTGATGCTGCCCTACGCCCCGCTGCACGTGCTGCTGTTCCACGAGCACGCCGGGCGTCCCCGGGGCACGGCCTGGCTCGACCGCAGCCAGGAACTGGCGCTGGTGTGCACTTCGGCCAATCCCGGCGGCGAGCCGCTGGTCATCGGCAACGACGAGGCGCTCAGGCGGCTGTCGGGCATCGCCGATGCCTTCCTCATCCACGACCGCGACGTGCTGGTGCGCTGCGACGATTCCGTGGTGCGGGTGGTCCAGGGCTGCGCCACGCACCCGGCCACGACCCAGTTCGTCCGCCGCGGCCGCGGCTACACGCCGGCGGCCATTCCCCTGGGCGGCGACGGCCCGGTGGTGCTGGCCTTCGGCGCCCATCTCAAGAACGCCCTGTGTCTCGCCCGCGGTAGCGAAGCCTTCCTCTCCCAGCACGTCGGCGACCTGGACAACGCCGCCACCTGCCGCGCCCTGGACGAGGTGGCCGAACACCTGCAGCGGGTGCTGGCGGTGCGCCCCGATCTGGTGGCCCACGACCTGCACCCGGACTTCCACTCCAGCCGCGCGGCGGCGGAGCTGGCGCGGCGTCTCGGCATTCCCGCGGTGGCGGTGCAGCATCACCATGCCCACGTGGCCGCGGTGGTGGCCGAGCATCACCACGACGGCCCGGTGCTGGGCGTGGCGCTGGACGGCTACGGCCTGGGCAGCGACGGCGGTGCCTGGGGCGGCGAACTGCTGCTGGTGGATGGCGCGGCGAGCACCCGCATCGGCAGCCTTCGCCCGCTGCTCCTGCCCGGTGGCGACCGCGCGGCGCGGGAACCCTGGCGCATGGCGGCTGCGGCGCTTCACGCCCTGGGCCGCGAAGGCGAGATCGTCCCCCGCTTCCGCAGCCAGGCGGCGGCGAGCACGGTGGCCGGCATGCTGGGCCGGCACCTCAACAGCCCTCCCACCACCAGCCTGGGCCGCTGGTTCGACGCCGCGGCGGGGCTGCTGGGGGTGAGCGCGGTCATGGATTACGAGGGACAGGCGGCCATGCAGCTCGAAGGGCTGGCCCACACCTACGGCCCGGCGCTGCAACTGGCCGGCGGCTGGCAACTTGGGGACGGCCACGAACTGAACCTGCTCCCCCTGCTGGCGGCGATGGCCGGGGAACGCGATGCCCAGCGCGGCGCGGCGGTGTTCCACGCCACCCTGTGCGCGGCGCTGGAGGAGTGGATCCTGCGCGCCGCCGGCGACACCGGGCTGGACACGGTGGCGCTGTCGGGCGGCTGCATGCTCAACCGCATCCTCTCCCGCGGCCTGGCGGGGCGCCTGGCGGCCCGCGGCCTGACGGTGCTGGAGGCGCGCCTCGCCCCGCCCAACGACGGCGGCCTGGCCCTGGGGCAGGCCTGGGTGGCCCGGCGGGCAGTTCGGTGAGGAGTGGCGGGTGGGAGCGGGCTTGCCCGCGATTGCGACGGCTGATGTCGCGGGCAAGCCCGCTCCCACGGGCATGCGGCCGCTGTAACGAACCGACTGGAGACGAGTGAATGTGTCTGGCCATCCCGGCGCGCATCGTGGAACTGCTGGACGGCGACGCCGCCCGGGTGGACCTGGGCGGGGTGCGCAAGGAAATCTCCCTGGCGCTGGTGGACGGGGCAAGGGTGGGGGACTACGTCATCGTGCACGTGGGCTACGCCCTGACGCTGCTGGACGCGGAGGAAGCCGAGCGCACCCTGGCGCTGTTCGCCGAGGCGGGGTTCGACGTGGCGGCGCAGCCGGAGTCGTGACGGCTTGAAATACATCGACGAGTTCCGCGACGGCGAACTGGCCCGCGGCCTGGCGGCGGCCATCGCCCGCGAGGTGCGGCCCGGCCGCGACTACGCCTTCATGGAGTTCTGCGGCGGCCACACCCACGCCATCTCGCGCTACGGCGTCGCCGACCTGCTGCCGCCCAACGTACGCATGGTCCATGGCCCCGGCTGCCCGGTGTGTGTGCTGCCCATCGGCCGCATCGACATGGGCATCGCCCTGGCACTCGAACGCGGCGTGACGCTCGCCACCTACGGCGACTGCCTGCGCGTGCCGGCCTCCGGCGGGCTGTCCATGCTCAAGGCGCGCTCGCGCGGGGCGGACATCCGCATGGTCTATTCGGGGGCGGACGCCCTGGCGCTGGCGCGGCGCGAGCCGGGACGCGAAGTTGCGTTCTTCGCCATCGGCTTCGAGACCACCACGCCGCCCACGGCGCTGGTGCTGCGGCAGGCGCGGGAGAATGGCCTTTGCAACTTCAGCGTGCTGTGCAACCACGTGCTCACGCCCTCGGCCGTCTCCACCATCCTGGAATCGCCCGAAGTGCGCCAGTACGGCACCGTGCCCCTGGACGGCTTCATCGGCCCGGCCCATGTGAGCACCGTCATCGGCTCGCGCCCCTACGAGTTCTTCGCCGAGGAGTACCGCAAGCCGGTGGTCATCGCCGGCTTCGAGCCGCTGGACGTGATGCAGGCCATCCTCATGCTGGTGCGGCAGGTCAACGAGGGTCGCGCCGAGGTGGAAAACGAGTTCACCCGCGCCGTGACGCGGGAGGGCAATCTCAAGGCCCAGGCGCTGGTGTCCGAGGTGTTCGAGCTGCGGCGCCGCTTCGAGTGGCGCGGGCTGGGCGAGGTGCCCTACTCGGCGCTGCGCATCCGCCCGCAATACGCCGCCTGGGACGCGGAGGTGAAGTACCGGCTGGCCTGTCGCACGGTGCCGGACCACCAGGCCTGCGAGTGCGGCGCCATCCTGCGCGGGGTGAAGAAGCCGCGGGACTGCAGGCTGTTCGCCACGGTGTGCACGCCGGAGAATCCCATGGGCTCGTGCATGGTGTCGAGCGAGGGGGCCTGCGCGGCCCACTACAGCTATGGGCGGCATCGGGATGAGGCGGAGCGGGTTCCCGTCCAGGCTCCTGTGCCGGGCGGGTCTTGAAGCGGTGGCAGTGCGTGCGCGGGAACAGGAACGGAGGGATGGTGTGACGGCCTTGTCCGGATCGGCGTTGGTGGGTGCGACATTCCTGGGGCGGAAAACCGTCCTGTTGCGGGAGCCCGCGGTTTTTGCACCCCCGGATCCGCACGCGAGGTAAAGGGAGGCGACCGCATGAAGAAAGGCTACGTCCGCCCCCTCGACCTCAGGCACGGCCACGTGGACATGGGCCACGGCGCCGGCGGCCGGGCCATGGCGCAGCTCATCGAGGAGCTGTTCCTGCGCGCCTTCGACAACCCGTACCTGCGCGCCGGCAACGACGGCGCTGTGCTGCCGGCCCCCGGTCCCGGCGAACGGCTGGTGATGGCCTGCGACGCCCACGTGGTGTCGCCGCTGTTCTTCCCCGGCGGCGACATCGGCTGCCTGTCGGTGCACGGCACCGTCAACGACGTGGCGGTGATGGGCGCGCGCCCCCTCTGGCTGGCGGCGGGCTTCGTGCTGGATGACGGCTTCCCGCTGGCGCAGTTGAAGCGCATCGTCGACAGCATGGCCGCCGCCGCCCGCGAGGCCGGCGTGCCGGTGGTCAGCGGCGACACCAAGGTGGTGGAACGCGGCCACGGCGACGGCGTGTTCATCACCACCACCGGCGTCGGTGCGTTGCCTGAAGGCCGCAACATTTCGGGCGATCGCGCGCGGCAGGGCGACGCCGTCCTGCTCTCCGGCACCGTGGGCGATCACGGCACGGCCATCCTGTCGCAGCGCGAGTCGCTGGCCTTCGACACCGCGATCGTCTCCGACACCGCCGCGCTGCAGGGTCTCATCGCCGCCATGCTGGAGGCCGTGCCGGACATCCGCGTGCTGCGCGACCCCACCCGCGGCGGGCTGGCCACCACGCTCAACGAGATCGCCGCCCAGTCCGGCGTCGGCATGATGCTGGAGGAGGCCGCCATCCCGGTGCAGCCCCAGGTGGCTGCGGCGTGCGAGTTCCTCGGCCTGGATCCGCTCTACGTGGCCAACGAGGGCAAGCTGGTGGCGGTGTGCGCCGCGCCGGACGCGGACCGCCTGGTCGCCGTCATGCGCGCCCACCCGCTGGGCGCCAACGCCGCCCGCATCGGCACCGTGATCGCCGACGACCACCACTTCGTGCAACTGCGCACCGGCTTCGGCGGCGCGCGCATGCTGGACTGGCTGTCGGGGGAGCAGTTGCCGAGGATCTGCTGAGATCTGGACACATGAGATGACTATAATGTCCATATTTGTCGCGATGGAGTGGACATGAACTGGAGTGTTGCCGAAGCCAAGCAGCGTCTTTCCGAGGTGGTGCGGGAAGCGGCCCACGGTCCGCAGATCATCACCAACCGCGAGCGGCCCGTTGCGGCGCTGGTGAGCATGGAGGATCTGCGCCTGATCGAGGAGGCGCGCCGCGCCCGGTCCCCGTCGCTGGCGCAGCGCTTCGCCGAGCTGCGGCAGATTCTTGCCGAGGAGGGCACCGAACTGCCGGTGGCGCCCCGCGACGAACAGGGCCGGCCCAACCCCTTCGCCGATCTGCTCGACACGCCATGACCTGGCTGATCGACACCAGCATCGTCAGCGAACTGGCCCGGCCGCGCCCGGATGCAGGGGTGGAGTGCTGGGCCGCCTCGGTGGGCGAGGTCGCGCTGTCCGTGATCACCGTGGACGAACTGGCCTTTGGTCTGGCGTGGCGGCCCAACGCCCGCATCCAGCGGTGGCTGGAGGAATTCCTGCCGTCGTGCCGGATCCTGCCGGTGGATGAGGAGACCGCCCGGCGCGCCGGCGAATTGCGCGGCGGCCTGGCGGCGCGGGGAATCACCCGCAGCCAGCCGGACATGCTCATCGCCGCCACCGCGCGCCACAACCGCCTCACGCTGGTCACGCGCAACCTGCGCGATTTCGACGGTTGCGGCATCGCGTTGCTGAATCCGTTCTCAGCCTGATGCGCATCCTCTTCCTCACCCACAGCTTCAACAGCCTCAGCCAGCGGCTATACGCCGAACTGGCGGCGGACGGGCACGAGCTGTCGGTGGAGTTCGACATCGCCGATTCAGTGGCCGAGGAGGCGGTGGCGCTGTTTCGCCCGGACGCCATCGTGGCGCCGATGCTCAGGCGGGCGGTGCCCGAGTCCATCTGGTCGCGCCTCCTGGTGCTCATCGTCCATCCGGGCATCGTCGGCGACCGCGGGCCTTCGGCGCTGGACTGGGCGATCCGGGAAGGCGAGACCGGGTGGGGCGTGACGGTGCTGCAGGCCGAGGCCGAGATGGACGCCGGGCCGGTGTGGGCGCAGCGCAGCTTCCCCATGCGCGTCGCCACCAAGGCCAGCCTGTATCGCAACGAGGTCACCGGGGCGGCCGTGGCCGCGGTGCGCGAGGCGCTGGGTAAGGTGGCCGACTGGCGCGCCGGGCGCTGGGCGCCGGTGCCCCTGGGCGAGTGGCGGCCCGCGCCCCGCGGCCGGCTGCGCCCCCTCATGCGCCAGGCCGACCGGGCCATCGACTGGGCGCGCGACGACACCGCCACGGTGCTGGCGAAGATCCGCGCCGCCGACGGCTTCCCCGGCGTGGTGGACGAGTTGTTCGGCCACGCCTGCCACCTGTTCGATGCGCATGCCGCCGCCTTCGGGCCGCCCGAGGGCGGCGGCGGGTCCGGGGGGAGGGGAGCCGGGGGTCCGTCTGGCATGGGGATTCACCCTGCCGCCGCCGGAGCGACCGCCGCTCCCGCCATGCCCGCATCGGATGCAGATTCCGGCGCACCCGGCCCTGCCCCCGCGCCCGGCACCGTCATCGCCCGCCGCCACGGCGCCCTGCTGCGCGCCACCCGCGACGGCGCGGTGTGGATCGGCCACGTCAAGCGCGGCGACGGGCCCCACCCCTTCAAGCTTCCCGCCACCCTGGCCTTCGCCGCCGAGAGCGCGGTGCTGCCGGATTGGACGCTGCCGGGGCCGGAATCCGGCGACGGCGAGCTTCGCTACCGCGAGACCGACGGCGGCAGCGTCGGCTGGCTGGCCTTCGACTTCTACAACGGTGCCGCCTCCACGGCGCAGTGCGAGCGCCTGCGCGAGGCCCTCGACCACGCCGCCGCCCGTCCCACCCGCGTGCTGGTGCTCGGCGGCGGGCGCGACTTCTGGTGCAACGGCATCCACCTCAACGTCATCGAGGCGGCGGACTCGCCGGCGGACGAATCCTGGCGCAACATCCAGGCCATGGACGACGTCTGCCTGGCCATCCTCGGCATCGCCGACAAGCTCACCGTGGCGGCGCTGCGCGGCAACGCCGGCGCCGGCGGCTTGTTCCTGGCGCTGGCGGCGGACCGGGTGTGGGGGCGGGACGGCGTGGTGCTCAACCCCCACTACCGGAACATGGGCAACCTCTACGGCTCGGAGTACTGGACCTACCTGCTGCCGCGGCGGGTGGGGGAGGAGCGCGCCGCCGCCGTGATGCGGCACCGCCTGCCGCTGCTGGCGGCACAGGCGCGCGAAATGGGCCTGATCGACGCCTGCTTCGGCGCCGATGCGGCGGACTTCGACGCCGGCACGGCGGCCCGCGCCCGGGCGCTGGCCGCCTCCCCCGACCTGGAGCGGCTGCTGGAGCGCAAGCGTGCCCAGCGCGCGGCCGACGAGGCCGCCCGGCCGCTGGCGCGGTATCGCGCCGCCGAGCTGGAACACATGCGCCGCAACTTCTACGGCTTCGACCCCAGCTACCACGTGGCGCGCTACCACTTCGTGACGAAGACCCCCCACTCCTGGACGCCGCGCCACCTGGCGCGCCACCGGGATCTGGGCTGGGAAGTCCCCGTCGCGGAGCGTGCGGCATGAACCCTCCGGCCCGCCTGCCCACCGTGCTCGTCATCGACGACGAGTTGCGATCCCAGGAGGCGCTGCGCCGCACCCTGGAGGAGGATTTCGAAGTGTTCTGCGCCTCGGGGGCCGAGGACGCCCAGGCCGTCATGGAGCGGGAGTGGATCCAGATCGTGCTGTGCGACCAGCGCATGCCCGGCACCTCGGGGGTGCAGTTCCTCAAGCGCGTGCGCGAGCACTGGCCCGACGCCGTGCGCATCATCCTTTCCGGCTACACGGAATCCGAGGACATCATCGCCGGCATCAACGACGCCGGCATCTACCAGTACATCCTCAAGCCCTGGCAGCCCGGGCAACTGCTGCTCACCCTGCGCGCCGCCGCCGAGCTGCACCGGCTGCAGGCGGAGAACCAGCGCCTGGCCCTGGAGGCGCGCGCCAGCGCGCCGGTGCTGCGCAAGCGGGTGGAGGGGCGGCGCGAGGCCGCACGGCGCCGTGGCAGCCCGGACAACCTGGCCCGCGCCCCGGACTCGCCCATGAACGCCCTGCTGGCGGTTGTGGACAAGGTGGCGCCCTACGACATGTCCATCCTGCTCACCGGCGAGTCGGGCACCGGCAAGGAGTTGCTGGCCCGCGCCCTGCACTACCGCAGCGCCCGCGCCGATTGCGCCTTCGTGGTGGAAAACTGCGGCGCCGTGCCCGACCAGTTGCTGGAATCGGAGTTGTTCGGCCACAAGCGCGGCTCTTTCACCGGCGCCTACGAGGACCGGGTGGGGCTGTTCCAGCAGGCCGACGGAGGCACCATCTTCCTGGATGAGATCGGCGAGACCTCGCCGGCCTTCCAGGTCAAGCTGCTGCGCGCCCTGCAGGAAGGCGAGGTGCGCCCGGTGGGCGCCGCCCGTCCCCAGGCGGTGGACGCGCGGGTGCTGGCGGCCACCAACCGCGACCTGGAGCAGGAGGTGCGCGAGGGCCGCTTCCGCGAGGACCTCTACTACCGCCTGGCGGCCTTCACCCTGCACGTGCCGCCGCTGCGCGAGCGGCCCATGGACATCGCGCCCATCGCCGAGCGCTTCCTGGAGCGCGCCAGCGCGGCCATCGGCCGGCAGGTGAAGCCACTGCCGCGCTCCGTGCTGGACTGCCTGGTGGCCTGGCGCTGGCCGGGCAACGTGCGCGAACTGCACAACGAGGTGCTGCGCATGCTGGCGCTGTCCGACGGCCCCGAGCTGTCCGCGGCCCACCTCAGCCCGCGGGTGCTGCGCGCCGCGCGCGAGGACGAGGAGGCGCCGCTGTTGCTGCTGGCCGGCCTGGACGGCGACCTCAAGACGCGGCTGGAAGGCCTTGAGGCGCGCATCCTCAAGGAAGCCCTGGAGCGCCACCGCTGGAACAAGACCCGCGCCGCCGCCGAACTGGGGCTCTCAAGGGTGGGCCTGCGCAGCAAGCTGGCGCGCTACGGGATGGAGCGGGCATGAACCTGCTGTGGCTGCAGTCCGGCGGCTGCGGTGGCTGTACGCTGTCGCTGCTGTGTTCCGATGCGCGCGACCTGTTCGGACTGCTGCGCGACGCGGGCATCGACGTGCTGTGGCATCCCAGCCTGTCCGAGGAGAGCGGCGCCGAGGCGCTGGAGGTGCTGGAAGCCTGCGTCGCCGGCGACATGCCGCTGGACATCCTGTGCGTGGAAGGCGCGATGCTGCGCGGCCCCCACGGCACGGGGCGCTTCCACGTGCTGTCGGGCACCGGCCGGCCGATGACGGCGTGGGTGGGCGATCTGGCTGCCCGCGCCCGCCACACCGTGGCGGTGGGCTCCTGCGCCGCCTTCGGGGGCGTCACCTCCGCCGGCATCAACCCCACCGATGCCTGCGGCCTGCAGTACGAGGGTGCCGAGGCGGGCGGGCTGTTGGGCGAGGAATACCGCGACGGCGCCGGGCTGCTGGTGATCAACGTGGCCGGCTGCCCCACCCATCCCGGCTGCGTGGTGGAGATGCTGCTGTCGCTGGCCCTGGGCAGCCTCCAGGCCGACGATCTGGACGCCCTGGGCCGGCCGCGATTCTACGCCGACCAGCTCGTCCATCACGGCTGCGCCCGCAACGAGTTCTACGAGTACAAGGCCAGCGCCGGGAAGCCCTCCGACCTGGGCTGCCTGATGGAGCACCTGGGCTGCAAGGGCACCCAGGCCCATGCCGACTGCAACCTGCGGCCGTGGAACGGCGGCGGTTCCTGCACCCGCGGCGGCTATGCCTGCATCAGTTGCACCGAGCCGGGCTTCGAGGAGCCGGGCCACCCCTTCGCCCGCACGCCCAAGGTGGCGGGCATCCCCATCGGCCTGCCCACGGACATGCCCAAGGCCTGGTTCGTGGCGCTGGCGGCGCTGTCCAAGTCCGCGACGCCGCGGCGGGTGCGCGACAACGCCGTGGCCGACCACGCCGTGGTGACGCCGGCCATCCGCAAGACGGGGTTGAAGTGACGTGCGCCTGACCGTCGGCCCCTTCAACCGCGTCGAGGGTGACCTGGAGGTGAGCCTCGAACTGGCCGAAGGACGGGTCGCCGAGGCCTGGGTGGCCTCGCCGCTGTACCGCGGCTTCGAGCAGATCCTGCGGGGCAAGGACCCCTTCGACGCGCTGGTGTTCGTGCCGCGCATCTGCGGCATCTGCTCCGTGTCGCAGTCTGCCGCGGCGGCCGCGGCGCTGCGCGCCGCCATGGGGCTGGCGGTGCCGCCCAACGGCGCGCGCGCCGCCAACCTGCTGCTGGCCTGCGAAAACCTGGCCGACCACCTCACCCATTTCTACCTTTTCTTCATGCCGGACTTCGCCCGCGCCGCCTATGCCGGGCGGCCGTGGTTCGAGCGCGCCGCGGCGCGCTTCCGCGCGGCGGTGGGCGCGGCGCCGCCCCGTCTGCCGGGCGGGGAACGCGGCGCCGCCGCGGCGCAGATGCTGCCGGCGCGGGCCGTCTTCATGCGCCTGGCCGGGCTGCTGGGCGGCAAGTGGCCCCACACCCTGAGTCTGCAGCCGGGCGGCTCGGCCCGGGCGGTGACGGCGGCGGAAAAGCTGCGCATCCATGCGCTGCTGCGGGAGTTCCGCGCCTGGCTGGAGGCCAGCCTGTTCGGCGACACCCTGGAGGCCTTCGCCGCGCTCGACGGCAGCGCGGCCCTGTGGGCCTGGGCGGACGAAAGACGGGGCGGCGACCTGCGGCTGTTCCTGGAGATCGCCCGCGATCTCGAACTGGAGCGCCTGGGCCGTGCCGGCGGCCTGTTCATGAGCGTGGGCGCCTACGCCGCAGGATGCGATGGCGGCGCACGAGGCGGGCGTGCGCCGCCGGGGGGTGGCCACCTGTTTGCGCCCGGCGTGTGGTCCGCCGCCGACGGCGCGGTGCGGCCTTTCGATCCCGCCGACGTGACGGAAGACATCAGCCACGCCTGGCTGGACGGCCCATCGTCGCCGGCCCCGCCCTTCGACGGCCACACCCTGCCCGCGGCCCGCAAGGAGGGCGCCTACACCTGGTGCAAGGCGCCGCGCTGGCAGGGGCGCGTGGTGGAATGCGGCGCCCTGGCGCGGCAGGCGGTGGCGGGCCATCCCCTGGCGCGGGATCTGGTGGCCGGCGGCGCCGGCAGCGTGCTGGCACGGGTGGTGGCGCGGTTGCTGGAAATCGCCCGGGTGCTGCCGGAGATGGAACGCTGGGCACGTGCGCTGGTGCCCGGCGAGCCCTTCTGCAGCCACGGCGCAATGCCCGACGAGGCCCGCGGCGTCGGCCTGGTGGAAGCCGCCCGTGGCGCGCTGGGCCACTGGCTGGTGGTGCGCGACGGGCGTATCGCCAACTACCAGGTGGTGGCGCCCACCACCTGGAACTTCTCCCCCCGCGACGCCGCCGGCACCGCCGGCGCCCTGGAGCAGGCGCTGGCGGGCACCCCCGCCGCCGGCGCCGGCGCCCCGGCGGTGCAGCACGTGGTGCGCTCCTTCGATCCGTGCATGGTGTGTACCGTGCACTGAGGTTGCGAGACTGCCGGATCGCGCGACGGCCGATGACGGGATCGGCAGGGAACAAGCCGCTACGCCATGTCCCAAAGCGTTCGGATCGGCACGGCGAACAGGCGTTCGCCGAAAGCCACCGTCGTCTCTCCGTCATAGAGCACCACGTCCGCCGATGGCAGCCTGCCGGGCGATGGCCTGATCCGCCGGCAATCCCTTTGGCATTCCGCCGCCCTCGGCCTGGAGGGCGCCCTGGCCCTCTACTCCGTGCAGCCGCACGAGGCGCCGGCGCTGGTGGCCTACATCCGCACGCCCGGGGGGCTGCGGGAACCGGACTGACCATTGCGGCACGCCGGCCTCAAGTCAGTCGCCACTTCGCCGATAAACCGCTCAATCACGGGTTTCGATCTGTGCGGGCCGTTGTGCGGCCGCGGCGGATCCAGAACAGGGAGCGAGGCGGTGAAGCGTATTTCCGACATGAAGGTGTGGCTGCGGCTGACGCTGGCCATCTGGCTGATGCTGGTGGTGGCGTGGAGCGGCTTCGTGCTGTGGGAGGCCAAGGTCAACCGCGACACGGCCGTCGCCCAGGCGCAGGATTTCGCCTCCAGCATGCACGAGGCCACCATGGCCGGCCTGACGGGGATGATGATCACCGGCACCGTCGGCAGCCGGGAAGTGTTCCTGGACCAGATCAAGCAGTTGTCCATCATCCGCGACCTCAAGGTCATTCGTGGCGATGCGGTGTCGAAACAGTTCGGTCCCGGCAAGGTGGCCGACGGGCTGTCCGACGAGATCGAGCGCACTGTCCTGGCCAGCGGGCGGGAGTACAGCGCCATCGCCAGCGACGACAAGGGCGAGTTCCTGCGCGTGGTGCGTCCGGCCACCGCCAGCAAGTCCTACCTGGGCAAGGATTGCCTGGGCTGCCACCAGGTGGCCGAGGGCGCCGCCCTGGGTGTGGTGAGCATGAAGATCTCGCTCGACAAGGTCAATGCCGCCACCGCCACCCAGCGCCTGCACAGCTTCGCCCTGGCCGTGGCGTTGAGCGTGCCGGTGATCCTGTTCATCTACCTGTTCGTGCGCCATTTCGTCACCACGCCCCTGGACCAGGTGACCGGCGGCCTGCGCGACATCGCCCAGGGCGAGGGCGACCTGACGCGCCGCTTGGACGTTTCGGGCCGCGACGAGATCGGCGCCGTGGCGGCGGTGTTCAACGACATGATGGGCCGCTTCGGCGCTCTGGTGCGCCACATCGGCGAGTCGGCGGCCCAGGTGTCCGCGGCCGCGCGGGGGCAGGCGTCCAGCGCCGCGCGCGTGGCCGGAGGGTCGCAGGCCCAGGCCGAGCGCTCCGCAGCGGCGGCCTCCGTGGTGGAGCAGATGGTGGGGCACATCGCGTCCGTCGCCGCCAGTGCCGATCAGGTGCGCAACCAGTCGCGGGAGAGCCTCAAGCGCTCTGAGGAAGGCGGCACCTGCGTGTCGCGTCTCATCGGCAACGTGGAGCAGGTGGAGGGCACCGTGCGCCAGATGGCCGAGACGGTGAAGGAGTTCGTGCGCAGCACCGCCACCATCGCCGCCATGACCCAGGAGGTGCGCGAGATCGCCGACCAGACCAACCTGCTGGCGCTCAATGCCGCCATCGAGGCCGCCCGTGCCGGCGAGCAGGGGCGCGGTTCCGCCGTGGTGGCGGACGAGGTGCGCAAGCTGGCGGAGAAGTCGGCGCGCTCGGCCAACGAGATCAACACCATCACCGAGGCGCTGTCGGCCCAGTCCGACGCCGTGCATCGGGCCATCCACGAGGGCCTGGGGCATCTGGCCGCCAGCCGGCAGTCCGTGGGCACGGTGTCCGAGGTGCTGGCCGGCGCCGCCAGTTCGGTGCAGCAGGTGGGGCGCGGCCTGGACGCCATCGCCGCAGCCACCGGCGAGCAGCAGCGCATGAGCGCCGAGGTGGCGTCCAACATCGAGGCCATCGCCCAGATGGCCCGCCACAACGGCGAGGCGGTGGAAACCGCCACCCGCGACGCGCGCCGGCTCGAAAGCCTGGCCGAAGCCCTGCAGGGGGCGGTGGGGCGGTTCAGGGTCTGACGATCAACCCCGGCCGCGGGTCGCGGCCTCCAGCAGTGCATCTTCGAGCGGCTTCGCCCAGGCAGGGGCGTTTGCGCGTCTTTCCCTCGCCTCGCGGATGAGGCGCAGGTTGCGCGCCGTGGCCTGTGCTTCCCAGTCCTCGCGCAGTGCGGTTGCGGCGGCCGAGCAGGCGGCCCGGGCCTCGATCTCGTCGCGGCGCAGCACCGCCAGCTCCAGCAGCGTGGCGTGGTCCCAGTAGTCCGGCGTGGTGCCGGCCAGGCGCCGCCGCACGCAATAGGTGACCACCGGCAGCAGTTCCCTGCGGCGCGGGTCCGGCGGCTCGCGCAGTTCCATGAGCGTGACCGCGTTGATGCCCGGGTAGGCGTCGCGCCAGTCGGCCTCGAAGCCCTGCAGGTAGGCGTCGATGGCGCGCTCCAGCCAGCGCCCGGCATCGGCTTCGCCGGCGGCTGCCTCCCAGCGATCCTTGTATACCCGGCCGAGCAGGCCGTTGGTCTCGCTGCTGGGGCCGTACTCGGCGAGTAGCTCCTGCAGCACCGCTTCCGCCTCGTCGCGGCGGCCCAGCCTGTTCAGCGCAAAACCCAGTTGCTCCCGGACCATGCGGGCGCGTGCCAGCGGCGCGGCCATGTGCGCCACCAGATCCGCCATGGCCCGGGCGTCCCCCACAGCGCGCCAGGACAGCAGCAGGTCGATGGCCACGCCGGCCTCCAGGCGGGCGGGCTCGCCCAGTTCCGTGGCCACGTGTGCCAGCGCCTGCGGGCCGGCGTTGCGCGCCGCGGCGAGGCGCCGGCGGGCTTGCGCGTCGTAGCGGGCCTGGTCGCGGAAAACGTCGGTCTTGAGGCGCGCGATCTGCGCCGTCCGGGCGGGACGTGGGCCAGCCGCGCCGTCAGGCGCGCACGACACCGGGAGGCGTTGGCGGGACGCCCGTCTGCGCCGATGTCGCACGACAGGGTTTCGGCCAGGAAGCCGGGAAGGGCGAGCGCATCGGCTGAGCCGGCATGGACGCCCAGCAGCACCGTCGTGCCGGGCCGCAGTCCGCGGCGCAGGCCCAGGGCGTAGAACGTGGCGTCGTCGGCCCGGGAAATCTCGGCCACGACGACGTCGCACAGCATCAGGCTCTCGAACACCTCGCCCGTCATGGTGCCTGCGGCGCCCGTCCCCTCGGCATGCAAGGCCTCCATGCCCGCGAATTCCACGGCGGGACGGACGATTTCGTCGCGGAGCGCGTCGAAATCCGCCTCGACCCCCGCGGGCAGCGTGCTGCGGCCGCGGGGCATGAGGATGAAACACAGGGGCGGCATGGCGGCACTCCAGCGGTGAGGGGTCCGGGCGGGATTCACGGCAAATATAGCCGATGGCGCGGGTCAGGTCGCAGGGCGCGACGCGCTCGGCGTAAACTCGGTCCCGGCGGCGAGCGCCGCCGCACCCCATGCGGAAACGCACTGGGGCGCGTGCTTTCCGCGTGTGGGAGCGGGCTTGCCCGCGATTGCGGCGGTTGATATCGCGGGCAAGCCCGCTCCCATAAGTGCCTCGTGCGCCGACATTGTGACCAACCGGGAGCCCCCATGGACCTCCAGTCCCTCGTCATCCACGGCGACGCCGCTGCCCACGACGACAGCGGCGTCGCGCCCGCCATCCACCCCAGTTCCACCTTTCGTGCCCGCGGCGCGGAAGAGTTCGCGGACATGGTCAGCGTGCCACGGCATGCGCGCTACTACGCCCGCTATGGCAACCCCACGGTGCAGCGCGCCGAGATGCTGCTGGCGCAACTGGAAGCGGCCCCCGCGGCGCTGCTGCTGGCCTCGGGCATGGGCGCCGTGTCCACCACGGTGCTGGCCCACGTACGCCAGGGTGACCACGTGGTGGCGCAGAGCAGCCACTACATGGGCACCACGCGCCTGCTCACCGACCTGCTCGCACGCTGGGGCGTGGCGGTGAGCCGGGTGGACCAGACCGACACCGGCGCCTTTGCCGCCGCCGTCCGGCCCAACACCCGCCTGATCCTGGTGGAGACGCCCTCCAACCCCACCCTGGCCATCACCGACCTGGCGGGGGTGGCGGCGCTGGCGCGGGAGCGGGACATTACCACCGTGGCGGACAACACCTTCGCCACGCCGGTGAACTGCCGCCCGCGGGATTTCGGCATCGACCTGGTGGTGCACAGCGCCACCAAGTACCTCGGCGGACACAGCGACCTGGTGGCCGGCGTGGTGTGCGGCGAGGAGGCCGCGGTGGAGCGCATCTGGCAAGACTCCATCGTGCTCGGCGCCTGCTCCAACGCCTGGGACGCCTTCCTGCTGCTGCGCGGGCTGCGCACCCTGCCGCTGCGCGTGGAACGAGCCGGGGCCACGGCTTTGGCGCTGGCGCGCTTCCTGGAGGGCCACCCGGCGGTGGCGCGGGTGTATTACCCGGGGCTGGAGAGCCATCCCGGCCACGCGCTGGCCCGGGCGCAGATGCGCGGCTTCGGCGGCGTGCTGGCCTTCGAGCCGAAGGGTGGCCACCGCGCCGCGCAGCAGTGTGTCAGCCGCCTGCAACTGGCGGCCAACGCCGTTAGCCTGGGGGGCGTGGAGACGCTGGCGGTGCATGTCGGCTCGGTGTGGGAGGGGTCGCTGGTGCCGGAACAGATCGAGCAAGCGGGGGTGTCGCCCGGACTGGTGCGGGTGGCGGTGGGGCTGGAGGCGGCCGCCGATCTGGTGGAGGACTTCGGGCGGGCGCTGGAGACGTGAGCAAGGCGGGTTGGTTTTCGCGCGTGAAATGTGGTGCCCACGGATTCGCGATCTGCCGACCTTGTCCGTGGGGCGGGCGGACGCTTTGCGGTGCCCGGGCCGGGGGGCGGGCCGGCGACGGAGCTCGCGATCGGCGCGGCTGCCTTACCGCATGGCCGCCCGCGCCGCCTCGGCCAGAAAACCCGAGCGCGTCTCGCCGTGGGCCTTGGCGTATTCGTCGATCTTTGCCAGCAAGCGGCGCGGCAAGGTGATGTTGATCTTCGCGGCGCGCCCCTCGAAGCGGGCCACATCCACCTCCACTGCCGCCCAGACGCCGTCGGCGAACTCGCGATTGGCGCGATGTTCGGCGATGGGGCGCGGCACCGGCACTTCCCCGCCCTCCTCGACGATGCCTCAGCAATTTCAAATCGGAGACACCCCGCGTCGCCTGGAATCCTTTGTCGCACATGGCTTCCAGCGATTTACCCCCTGGTTTAACCGGACAGTAGTGTTCTTGGCTGCAAGTAACGCCCTTGTTTCCTGCCAGCATGATTCCCAGGTAGACGCCTCACCGTGCGCAGGGCTATGATTTTCCGGACAATCCAGCACAGGAGCCGCGTACCATGGCGAGTGTCACCCTCACCCTGAGCACGGAGGAGAAGTCCCTGCTCGACCAGATCGCCGTCGCCAGACATCGCAGCGAGGAGGATCTGGCAACCGAAGCGCTGCGGGACTACCTGCGCTTCGAGGCCGAACAGATGACGCGAATCAGGGAAGGCATCATCGCCGCAGACGGCGGTGACTTCGCCACCGACGCGGAGGTCGAAGCCTTTTTCGGCCAGCATGCCGAGTCCCGATGAGTCCAGCCCGATGGACTCGCCCGGCGCTGCGGCATTTGCAGGAGATCGCGGACTACATCGCCCGGGACAATCCGCAAGCGGCGCGGCGCGTCGTCGGCTTCGTCCGTGAACAGGTCGGGGTGCTCAGCTCGCAGCCAGGTATTGGGAGACCGGGGCGGATCGATGGCACCCGCGAGTTGGTCGTGAGCCGTTTCCCCTACATCGTTGTGTACCGGACAAGCGTGCGGGGAATCGACGTCCTGGCGGTGATTCACACATCCCGGCGCTGGCCCGGGCAACTGCCGTAGCAGGCTATGAGCAGCCCCTGCCTCGCTCCCTTGAAGTTGGGCACCCGCCCGGAGCAGAGAAGGTCTCGGTCGCGGTGCCCGAGGCGAAGGCGCAAACTCAGGCCGCCAGGAGAATGACATAGCAATGGTCGATCCTGGCCCCTTTCCGTCCCTTTTGCCGGCGAACTGACGGTCGAAAGGCGGGGCTCGGATGTGCGGACGAAAGAGCGGAATCCATCGCAACCGATGCCCTTCACGTCTCGTCGCTTCCAGCGGGGGCTACAATCCATGCATCCGCCGACCGGTATGATCGACCCGATGCCCACCATCAGCCAGTTCTTCGGGATCGTCATCCAGATGTTCTGGCGCGAGATGCCCGCCGCACTTCCATGCCTTGTACGGGGAATTCAAAGCCTTGTTGGACATCCGCACGCTGGAGATTATCGGTGGCAGCGTGCCGAAGCGGGCGCGCAACCTTGTGATCGAATGGGCTGTGGAGCATCGGCAGGAACTGATGAAGGACTGGGACCTATGCCAAGCCAAACAACCGCCCGAGAAGATTGCCCCGCTGGAATGGTGCCGGCCGCACGCTGGCGCTTGGCGGCGATCACCGTGTTGCCGGACTACCGCCTTGCCGTGACCTTTCGCGACGGCCGCAAGGGGTTTCGGCCGTGACACGAGCGACGGACGCCGGGATCTTCGCAGCATTGGCCGACGCGAAGTTCTTCGAACAGGTCACGCTCTGTGCCACCGCCCGTTCCCGTTGCGCGGCCGCCACCTGGGCGCGCAGGTCGTCGCTTTCCAGCACCGCCACCAGTTGGCCGGCGGCCACGGCCTCGCCTTCGCGCACGAGGATCCTGGCGACTTTGCCGTTGAGTTCGCCGGTGGCGAGGTTGATGTCGTAGCCGGGCATGGCTTCCAACTTGCCTTCCGCGGCCACCACGCGGGTGTCGCCCTCGCCGTAGATCTTGCCGAGCGTGCGGGTTTCGAGGATGGGCACACTGTCCATTTCACGCCTTGAACACGCTCGCCGGGTCCAGCCGCCGCACCCGGGCGACGGAGACATACGCCGCCGCCAGAGGCACATCGCCAGGATGACGATGAACAGCACCACCGGCTCCCGGTCTCGCCTGCGCCTGTTCCGGCGCGGGGGAGGGGAACTCGTTGCGTGCCGGCCGATCCGAGTAGACTGCCGCACGTCTGGCGCTTCGCGCCAGCGTACCAAGACGAACAAACCGGCCGGGTTCGATGAAGCGCAATCTCTTTTATCAAGGTTCGCCGCGGCTTGCGTTTGGCGTGGGGCTGGCGGTGTCGCTGGCGCTGGTGGGCGGCGGCCTGGTGATGGGGCAGGTGCTGCACCTGGCGGCCTGTCCGCTGTGCATCCTGCAGCGCATGGTCTATATGCTGGTGGGCGCAATCTGCATCCTGGGGCTGGGGCTGGCACGCCTGCCCGTGGCGCGGGTGGCGCTGGTGCTGCTGGCGGCGCTGGCGTCCGGCGCCGGGGTGGTGGCGGCCGGGTACCAGGTATGGCTGCAGCGCTTTACCCGCGGCGTGGAATGCACCGCCAGCGTGCCGTGGTGGGAACAACTGGTGGAGTGGGCGGCGGCCCGCGCGCCGCTGCTGTTCCGCCCCAGCGGTCTGTGCTCCGATCCGGCATGGACCTTCCTCGACCTGTCCCTGGCGGACTGGTCGCTGATGTTCTTCATCGCCCTGGTGCTGTGGTTCCTGCGGGACGCGGCGAAATCAATTCGGAGACTGCCATGAGCTACGCCATTCGATTCCATGAAACCGGTGGTCCGGAGGTCCTGCGGGTGGAAGACGTGCAGTGCGGGGACCCCGGTCCCGGCGAGGCGCGGGTGCGCCATCACGCCGTCGGTCTGAACTACATCGACACCTATCACCGTTCCGGGCTCTATCCGGTGGCGCTGCCCTCGGGGCTCGGGCTGGAGGGCGCGGGGGTGGTGGAGGCGGTGGGGACGGGCGTGGCCGACATCGCCCAGGGGGACAGGGTGGCCTATGCCGGCGGCCCTCCGGGGGCCTACTCGGAGGTGCGCGTGATGCCGGCGGACCGGCTCGTGCGCCTGCCGGAGGCTGTCTCATTCGAGCAGGGCGCGGCCATGATGCTGCAGGGGCTGACCGCCCAGTACCTGTTGCGCCGCACCTACCGGGTCCAGCCCGGCGACACTCTCCTCATCCACGCCGCGGCAGGGGGCGTGGGGCTGATGGTTTGCCAGTGGGCCAAGGCCCTGGGGGCCACCGTCATCGGCACGGTGGGCAGCCAGGCCAAGGCGGAACTGGCGCGCGCCCATGGCTGCGACCACCCCATCGTCTACACGCGCGAGAACTTCCCCGAGCGCGTGCGCGAGATCACCGGCGGTGCCGGGGTGCCGGTGGTCTATGACTCCGTGGGGCGAGACACCTTCATGGATTCCCTGTCCTGCCTGCGTCCGCTGGGGATGATGGTGAGCTTCGGCAGCGCCTCGGGCGCCGTGGCGCCCTTCGACATCGGCGTGCTGGCGCGCCTGGGCTCGCTGTTCCTGACGCGCCCGACGCTGTTCACCTACAGCGCGCGGCGCGACGACCTGCTGGCCATGGCCGGCGAACTTTTCGAGGTGGTGGGCTCCGGCCGGGTGCGGGTGGAGGTCAACCAGCGCCATCCCCTGAAGGACGCCGCCACGGCCCACCGCGATCTGGAGGCGCGGCGCACCACGGGGTCAACCGTTTTGCTTCCCTGACGTTGTCTGGGCAGACCACGGAGAATCCCCAACAAGACCAATGACTCGCTCCCGCCTTGCCTGCCGCATCGTTGCGGCATTTTTGTTTGCCGGCGTTACCGGTGCTGCCTTCGCGCAGACGCCGCCGCCAGCGCCGGCCCCCGTCTATACCCCCACCCAGGTGGCCTGGCTGCAGGCCGAGATACGCCGCGCGCAGCAACGCTTTGCCCAGCAGGCATCGGCCATTTCGGGCGTTCATCCGGAGAAGGTCATGGCCTGGTTGCCCCGCGACTGGCGTGCCGGCGACCCGCGCTTCGCCGTCATCCCGGCCCTGGAGCGCGAGCGTGGTGCGCGGCTCAGCGAGGACCAGCGCGCGGAGATCAACGCCGCCGACCGGGAGATGAAGGCCGACATCCTGCGCGCACGCGCGGAGGCGGCGCAGCGCTGAACCGCGTGAGGAGCGCGGACGCCGTGTGACCCGGGGCGTGTGGGGCGCACGGTGTGGGAGCGGGCTTGCCCGCGATGCCAGCGGCGACCATCGCGGGCAGGTCCGCTCCCGCAAACGCACCCCTAGGCGGTCTCCAGCCTTGCGATCTGCGGGCCGTGGCCGCGCCGGAAGACCAGCAGCGTACGCACGAAGGTGATCACCACCTTGCCGTCCTGGTTGAATCCGCTGGTGCGCACCTTGACGATGCCCACGTTTGGCCGCGAGCGCGATTCCCGCGCCTCAAGCACTTCCGACTGGGAGTAGATGGTGTCGCCCTCGAACACCGGGGCCGGCAGGCGCACCTCGTCCCAGCCCAGGTTGGCGAACACGTTCTGCGACACGTCGGTGACGCTCTGGCCGGTGACCAGCGCCAGGGTGAAGGTGGAATCCACCAGCGGCCGGCGGAATTCCGTTTGGGCCGCGTAGTGGCGGTCGAAATGAATGGGGGCGGTGTTCTGGGTCAGGAGGGTGAACCAGGCGTTGTCCACCTCCAGCACCGTGCGGCCCAAGGGGTGGCGATAGACGTCGCCGACCTCGAAATCTTCGAAGAACCGGCCGCTCCAGCCGGGTTTGACGGTCATGGCACGCTCCTCGCGTTGCGGATCGGAGCGGCTATTGTGCTTCAGTGGTGTCCGCGTTCGGGCGGGTCTTGCGAGGACGCGGGTGTGAGATCGTGCTGCGCTGAACCTCGATCGCGATGGCGCTACAGGAGAAAAGCGCCTCCCGCCCTGCGATCCGCCTAATCGACCGCTCAGTGCCTGGATGCGGCGGGCGCTGCGGTGTGGGCCACGCGCACCACCCCCTGCTGCGCCGATTGCTGCGTATCCGACCCACCGCCAGCGACGGTCACGCCCTCGCCGCTTGCCGGTTTCAGCACTCCACTCCACGCCGCGAAGGCGGTCAGGATGGCAAAGACTGCTACGTTTGCAACTCGCACCTTTTATCCCTCCCAATTATCAATCTAGCCCAAAGCAGGCGGTGCGCAAGGAGCAGTTCACCCCAAGTTGCCGTCGCGGCCAAAAAAACCTGCATCGCCAGCGACGGCCACCGGATCGGCCCGGCGCCGATGCTGCCCGGCGCGACGATGCGACCTCGACCCGTTTTCCCGAAACCCGGAGGACGCGTCGCAAAAACCGGGCCGACTCCTTGCTCTCTCCCGCGCACCGCGTGCCTCGGGTTGATGTAATGATGCGCCGGTGGTGATGACCGATCCATGAACTAAGTCGCAGATCGTGAACTTTCGTGCCTTGGAGGAGGTGGTGACCCGACAAGCCCGCGGTGGCGAGGGGCGTCCTCGTGGCACGGTGTTATCGACGCCGATGCGATGACCGGCGGCGACCCGGCGGGTAAAATCGACGCGATGACTTCCGCCTCCGACCCCTCCTTCGTCCATCTGCGGCTGCACAGCGAATACTCCGTCGTCGATGGCATCGTGCGCCTCGACGAGGTGGTCGAGGCCGCAGCCGCCGACGCCATGCCGGCGCTGGCGCTCACCGACCTGGCCAACCTCTTCGGCATGGTCAAGTTCTACAAGGCGGCGCGCGGCGCGGGCGTCAAGCCCGTCATCGGCTGCGACGTGTGGATCACCAACGAGGCCGACCGCGACAAACCTTTCCGCGTGCTGCTGCTGGCGCGCAACCGGGAGGGTTACGGGCGGCTGTGCGAGCTGCTGACCCGCGCCTACCTGGGCAACAAGTACCGTGGGCGCGCGGAACTGCGCCGCGAATGGTTTGACGAGCCGGTGGCCGGCCACGAGGCGGGCGGGGAAGGCGACCCCTTGCCGCACGGCGCCGCGTGGCAATCCGGCGCTGGCCTGCTGGTGCTGTCCGGCGCCATCCAGGGCGACGTGGGCCAGGCGCTGCTGGCGGGCAACATGGAACAGGCGCGCCGCAGTGCGCGGGAATGGGCGCGGCGTTTCCCCGATGCCTTCTACATCGAACTGCAGCGTGCCGGCCATCCCCAGACCGAGACCTACATCCGCCAGGCGGTGGCGCTGGCGGCCGAGCTCGGGCTGCCGGTGGTGGCCACCCATCCGGTGCAGTTCCTGCGGCCGCAGGACCACAAGGCCCACGAGGCGCGGGTGTGCATCGCCCAGGGCTACGTGCTGGGCGACAAGCGGCGGCCGCGGGAATTCACCGCCGAGCAGTACTTCAAGACCCAGGCGCAGATGGCGGAGCTGTTCGCGGACCTGCCCGAGGCGCTGGAGAACAGCGTCGAGATCGCCAGGCGCTGTAGCCTCACGGTGCGGCTGGGCAAGAGCTTCCTGCCGGACTGTCCCACCCCGGCCGGGATGGGTATCGACGACTACCTGCGCCGCCAGGCGCGGGAAGGCCTGGAGCGGCGCCTGCGTACCTTGTTCCCGGACGAGGCGCAGCGCCAGGCCCGGCGTCCCACCTACGAGCAGCGGCTGGTATTCGAGCTGGACACCATCGTGCAGATGGGCTTTCCGGGCTACTTCCTCATCGTCGCGGACTTCATCAACTGGGCCAAGAACAACGGCGTGCCGGTGGGGCCGGGGCGCGGCTCGGGGGCCGGCTCGCTGGTGGCCTACTCGCTGGGCGTCACGGACCTGGACCCGCTGCGCTACGCCCTGCTGTTCGAGCGCTTCCTCAACCCGGAGCGGGTGTCCATGCCCGACTTCGACATCGACTTCTGCCAGGACAAGCGCTACCGCGTCATCGAGTACGTGCGCGCCCGCTACGGCGCCGAGGCGGTGAGCCAGATCGCCACCTTCGGCACCATGGCCTCCAAGGCGGTGATCCGCGACGTGGGCCGCGTGCTGGACATGCCCTACAACTACTGCGACCGCGTTTCCAAGCTGGTGCCGGTGGTGCAGAACAAGCCGGTGAGCCTGAAGGATGCGCGCGTCCAGGAGCCCCAGATCGAGGAGATGATGCGCGACGAGCGCGACGGCGAGGCGCTCCAGCAATTGTGGTCGCTGGCCGAGCCGCTGGAAGGACTGACCCGCAACGTCGGCATGCACGCCGGGGGCGTGATCATCGCCCCGGGGCGGCTCACCGACTTCTGCCCCCTCTACCAGGCCGACGGCGAGGACGCCGTGACCGTCTCCCAGTTCGACAAGGACGACGTGGAGGCGGTGGGCCTTGTGAAGTTCGACTTCCTCGGCCTGCGCAACCTCACCATCATCGCCTTGGCGCTGGAGTACGTGAAGCGCCTCGACCCCGGCTTCGACCTGAAGCTGGAGGAACTCAGCTTCGACGACCCGGCCGCCTACCAGATCCTGAAGGACGCCAACACCACGGCCATCTTCCAGGTGGAATCGGAGGGCATGAAGAAGCTGCTGGCCAAGCTCCAGCCCGACCGCTTCGAGGACATCATCGCCGTGCTGGCCCTCTACCGCCCCGGGCCGCTGGGCTCGGGCATGGTGGATGACTTCATCCTGCGCAAGAAGGGCCAGCAGAGCATCGACTACTTCCACCCCGACCTGACGGCCTGCCTGGAGCCCACCTACGGCGTGATCGTGTATCAGGAACAGGTGATGCAGATCTCGCAGATCATCGGCGGCTACACCCTGGGCGGCGCCGACATGCTGCGCCGCGCCATGGGCAAGAAGAAGCCCGAGGAGATGGCCAAGCACAAGGACGTCTTCCGCGACGGCGCGCGCACCAAGGGCTACGACGAGAAGCTGGCGATCCATCTGTTCGAGCTGATGGAGAAGTTCGCCGAGTACGGCTTCAACAAGAGCCACACCGCCGCCTACGCCGTGGTCACCTACCAGACCGCCTGGCTCAAGGCCCACCACTGCGCGGCCTTCATGGCGGCCACGCTGTCGTCGGACATGGACAACACCGACACGGTGCAGGTGTTCTACCTGGACGCGCTGTACAACAAGCTCAAGGTCCTGCCGCCGGACGTCAACGCCTCGGAATACCGCTTCATCCCCACCGACCGCCAGACCATCCGCTACGGCCTGGGCGCCATCAAGGGCACCGGCGAACAGGCGGTGAACGTGATCCTCGAGGCGCGGGGGAAGGGCGGGGCCTTCCGCGACCTGTTCGACTTCTGCGGCCGGGTGGACCGGCGCCTGGTGAACCGCCGCACCGTCGAGGCGCTGGTGCGCGCCGGCGCCTTCGACAGCCTGGACGCCCACCGCGCCCGCCTGCTGGCCTCGGTGGGCGTGGCCATGGAAGCCGCCGAGCAGGCCGCCGCCAACGCCTTCCAGGGTGGGCTGTTCGACGCCCCCGGACTGGCCGCGCCCATGGCGCCGCAGTTTGTTGCGGCCCGCCCCTGGAGCGAGCGCGAGCAACTGCTGCAGGAAAAGCAGGCCATCGGCTTCTTCCTCACCGGCCATCCCTACCACGCCTGCCGCAAGGAACTGGCCGCCTTCGTGCGCCGCGACCTGGCCCAGTTGGAGCCGGGGCGCGAAGCCACGGTGCTGGCCGGCATCGTCGCCGGCGTGCGCACCCAGATGACGCGCCGCGGCAAGATGGCCTTCGTCATCCTCGACGACGGCACGGCGCGCCTGGAAGTCTCGGTGTTCAACGAACTGTTCGAGGCCGAGCGCGCCAAGATCGCCACCGACGAGGTGCTGGTGGTGGAAGGCAAGGTGCAGAAGGACGAATACATCGGCGGCATTCGCGTCGTGGCCGACAGGCTCATGACCCTGGCCGAGGCGCGCAGCCGCTTCGCCCGGGTGCTGCGCCTGTCCATCAACGGCCAGGCCGAGGCGGCGAAACTGCGTGAGCTGCTGGAGCCGTTTCGCGCCGGCCCGTGCCCCGTGCGGGTGCGCTACCGCAACGCCACCGCCGAGGGCGACCTGCTGCTGGGCGAGGGCTGGCGGGTGCGCCTGGACGACGACCTCATCGCCGGCCTGGGCGACTGGCTGCAACCTGAAAACGTGGAGGTGATCTACCCGTGAAGGCCGTGCTCATCGACCAGGCGCTGCTCGACGCCGTCAGCCGCGAGGCTGCCGCCAGTCCGCGCCGGCGGCGCAACCGCAACTTCCACGCCGCCGACAGCGCGCCCGCCCACCGCCTGCTCAACGCCATCGAGCCCGGCTCCTACGTGCCGCCCCACCGCCACCTGGAGGCCACCAAGGACGAAACCATCCTGGTGCTGCGCGGGCGCCTGGGCGCGGTGTTCTTCGACGACCGCGGCGAGGTGGTGGCGCAGGCGCTGCTGGAGGCGGGCGGCGAACGCATCGGCGTGGACATCCCCCACGGCACCTGGCACACCGTGCTGTCCCTGGCCTCGGGCACCGTGTTCTTCGAAGCCAAGGCCGGGCCGTACGTGCCTCCCATCCCGGCCGAGCGTGCGGCCTGGGCGCCCACCGAGTCAGACCCGGGGGCGCCGGGGTATTTCGCGCGGCTGCGGGCACTGTTCGAGGTCGGTCAGTGACGTCGCGGGATCTGCCAATATGGCTTCGGCACCGTGGCGCCTCGCCGCCCCTGCACGACGGATTTTCCGGGCGGGATGGGCATTCGGATGGTTACGCCCCGCGTGATGGGCGATACCGGTGATAATTGCTCCGCTGCGCTTCCCACCGAACATGATCCGAGCATCTAGGCGCCGCTGACGGCGGAGATGGAGCGATGTTGATCACCAGGTTACATCTCAAGAACTGGCTGAATTTCAAGAAGGTCGACGTGACATTGCGGGAACGCGTGTACGTCATCGGCCCCAACGCTTCGGGCAAGTCGAATCTTCTCGAAGTGCTGCGCTTCCTGAGGGACGTGGCAAGACCGGATGGCGGTGGCTTGCAGAAGGCGGTGAAAGATCGCGGCGGCATTACCAAGCTGAGAAGTCTGTTAGCAAGGCGCGATCCGGAGGTCGCCGTCGAGCTGGATCTCGCCGAGCGGGCAGATGACGAGCCCAAATGGCGTTACAGCCTGGCAATTCGCGCCGAGGGTAAGGGGCAACAGCGCTTGTTGGTGAGCAAGGAACGTGTGGAGAGCCTTTGCGACGGCGAAGTCCTGCTGGAGCGCCCTGACAAGGACGACATGGGGGATATGGATCGCCTCACCCAGACCCACTTGGAACAAATCAATACCAATCGTTCCTTCCGTGAGGTGGCTGAATTCTTCGCCTCCATCACCTACCTGCACCTTGTTCCGCAGTTGCTGAAGCATGCCGACCAGCTCGGTGCTTATCGCATGGAGGACGATCCATTCGGTCGGTCATTTCTGGAGCGCATAGCGAAGACCCCGGCAAAGACCAGCCAGGCCCGGCTCGGCAAGATCGAAGAGGTACTGAAGATCTGTGTGCCCAACATGAGTAACCTGCGCTTTGTGCGCGATGATGTGACCGGTACGCCCCACCTTGAGGCGCTTTACGAACACTGGCGGCCAGACGCTGGCTGGCAGCGGGAGAATCAGTTCTCAGACGGCACGCTGCGCTTGCTCGGAGTGATGTGGAGCCTGCTTGAGGGTGACTCCTTGTTGCTCCTGGAGGAGCCGGAACTCTCTTTGAACGAGGACATCGTGAGGCGCATTCCCTCCCTGATCTGGCGCATGCAGCGCCAGGCGAAGTACCGGCGCCAGGTATTCGTCACCACCCACAGCGAAGCGCTGCTTGAGGACAAAGGAATCGATCCCCGGGAAGTGCTTCGGTTGGAGCCGACAAAGGACGGCACACTTGTCGTCGGGCCCTCCGAGGAAGACAGGGCGCTCATCGCTGCCGGCTACAGTGTTGCCGAGGCCATGCTGCCGAAAGTGAGACCGCCGCGCGTAGATCAGCTTTCCCTGTTCAAGCCGTGACCGGCCAGGCCATTCTCGTGGCCGTGGAAGACGAGTTGAGCGCCGCGGTGATGCGTCGCCTGGTCGTGGCGTCCGGACGGGGCTTCGTCATCGACCGGGTCATCAACGCGAGAGGTAACGGATTGCTCAAGGCTGGAATGGGCAAGTTTGTGTCCGCCAGTCGTGTCCTGCCGCATGTCGTTCTGACTGACCTTGACCGTTGCCCATGCCCGCCCGAACTGCTACGGCAATGGGGCGCTTCCCGTCTTCCACCGCGGCTGCTACTGCGTATTGCCGTTCGGGAAGTCGAGGCCTGGCTCTTGGCAGACCGGACCGGGATGGCGGCGTACCTCTCGGTGCCGGTCACCAAGGTGCCTCATGACCCGGAGACCGAGCTGGACCCGAAGCGGACTCTGATCAACCTTGCGAGGCGCAGCCGCAAGCGTCGCCTGATCGAGGAATTGGCACCACAGGTGGGGTCACCAAATTGTATCGGCCCGCTTTACAACGCGCGACTCACCGAGTTTGCGTGCAACCGATGGGACGTTGAGGCGGCCCGGGAGCGTGCGCCGAGTCTTGATCGCGCCTTGCAGCGACTGTCGTCATTTCTTCCGCCGTGATGTTTTGGTTGCTTCCGGGCACACTGGTGAGGTGATTCCAACCCCTTTCCGCTTGTCACCCGTTTCCTTCACTTGTTGCTGACCGCCATTCGAAGACATGAAACCCCGCGCCGACCTCATCATCGACCTCATCCACCGCGCCCCCTTCGGCGTGCTGGCCACCCATTCCCGCGTCGCCGAGGGCTTTCCCTTCGCCACGGCGCTGCCCTTCGCGCCGGACGAAGCCCACCGGCCCATGCTGCTGATCAGCGGCCTGGCGGAGCACACCCGCAACCTGCTGGCCGATCCCCGCGCCAGCCTGCTGGTGCTGGATTCGCCCGAAGGCGACGTGCTCACCGGCGCCCGGGCGACGCTGGTGGGGCGCGTGCTGCCCGCCGAGCCCACGCCGGCCCAGGCGCAGCGCTACCTGCGCTACCACCCCCAGGCTGCGGACTACCTCACCCTGGGCGACTTCCGCTGGTTTCGCCTGGAGGTGGAGCGGGTGCGCGCCATCGCCGGCTTCGGAGCCATGGGCTGGGTGGGGGCGGAGACGCTGGGGGCCGTGGCGGTGCTGGGGGCGGAGGATGAAGCGGCGGTGATGACCGCGACGCCGGCCCTGCCGCCGGACATGGAACTGCTGGGGGTGGACCGCTTCGGGGTTGATCTGAAACAGGTCGGGAGGCGGTTACGCCTGCCGTTCGCCGGCGCCCCGGTGGCGGCGGACGCTTTGGCGGCGGCGCTGCGTGAGGCGCTGGCCGATCGGGCGGAACCCCAATCCTGAATTCCGCAGCATTTTTGGCGAAGGAGCCGAAGGCGGCGAAATGGCTGCGGCCCTGGCTGGGCGCCGACGAGTTTCTCTACGGCTACCGGCGCTTGGTGCTGTGGTTGGGCGATTGCCCGCCGCAGGAGTTGCGCGCCATGCCGGCGGTACTGGAACGTGTCGAGGCGGTGCAGGTGTTCCGCCTCGCCAGCAAGAGCGCGCCAACACGCAAGCTGGCGGCGACGCCGACGCGGTTCCACGTCGAGAACATGCCGGACGAAGCCTATCTTGTCGTGCCGGAGGTGACATCGGAGCGCGGGAACTACGTGCCGCTCGGCTTCCTGCAACCGGAAATTGTCTGCAGCAACAAGCTCAAGATCGTTCGCGGCGCAACGCTCTATCACCTCGGCGTTCTTTCGGCGCAACTGCACATGGCTTGGCTGAAGTACGTTTCTGGACGTTTGGAAAGCCGATACCAATACTCAAGTTCGGTAACGTACAACAACTTCCCTTGGCCGCGCGATCCCTCGGAAAGACAGGTCGCGGCCGTGGAGCAGGCGGCGCAGGCGGTGCTCGACGCGCGGGCGAAGTTCCCGGACGCCACGCTGGCCGACCTCTACGACCCGCTCGCCATGCCGCCCGAACTGCGCCGCGCCCACGCCGCCCTCGACCGCGCCGTGGATGCTGCCTATGGCAGGAAGGGCTTTGCCTCGGATGCCGGGCGCGTCGCCTTCCTGTTCGACCTCTATCGCCAATACACCACCCTGCTGCCCCCCGGAAAGCCCAAGCGCACCAAGCGCTCCGGCGCCGTTTGATCCCCCCGCACGAATTCGCTATCCTGCGCCCTTTCCTGCGCCGGACAGGCATTCCGGCGCTCCCCGTGGCGCGCGGGACGATGCGGCGCGGGGGTGATCTCCGGCGCGGCTCCGTAGCCTGCGCCGCCATCGATTCCAGCCTGCCCCCGGAGGGCGCTCCCCATGCGGTTCCACTTCCCCATCATCATCATCGACGAGGACTTCCGCTCGGAAAACGCCAGCGGCCTGGGCATCCGCGCGCTGGCCAAGGCCATCGAGGGCGAGAGCATGGAGGTGCTGGGGGTCACCAGCTTCGGCGACCTGTCCTCCTTCGCCCAGCAGCAAAGCCGCGCCTCGGCCTTCATCCTGTCCATCGACGACGAGCAGTTCTCGTCGCCGGAGATGTCGGCGATTGCCATTGCCGACCTGCGCGCCTTCGTCGAGGAGATCCGCTTCCGCAACACCGACATTCCCATCTTCCTGCACGGCGAGACGCGCACCTCGCGCCACATCCCCAATGACGTGCTGCGGGAGCTGCACGGCTTCATCCACATGTTCGAGGACACGCCGGAGTTCGTGGCGCGCTACATCGTGCGCGAGGCGCGCAACTACCTGGACAGCCTGGCGCCGCCCTTCTTCCGGGCGCTGACCCACTACGCCCAGGACGGGTCATATTCCTGGCACTGCCCCGGCCATTCCGGCGGCGTGGCGTTCCTCAAGAGCCCGGTGGGGCAGATGTTCCACCAGTTCTTCGGCGAGAACATGCTGCGCGCGGACGTGTGCAATGCCGTGGATGAACTGGGCCAGCTGCTGGACCACAGCGGCCCGGTGGCGGCCAGCGAGCGCAACGCGGCGCGCATCTTCAACTGCGACCACCTGTTCTTCGTCACCAACGGCACGTCCACGTCCAACAAGATCGTCTGGCACTCCACCGTGGCGCCGGGCGACATCGTGGTGGTGGATCGCAACTGCCACAAGTCGGTGCTGCACGCCATCACCATGACGGGGGCGATCCCGGTGTTCCTGATGCCCACCCGCAACCACTACGGCATCATCGGGCCGATTCCGCTGGAGGAATTCCGCTGGGAGACCATCCAGCGCAAGATCGAGGCCAACCCCTTCGCCCGCGGGGTGAAGAACAAGCCGCGGGTGCTCACCATCACGCAAAGCACCTACGACGGCGTGCTCTACAACGTGGACACCATCAAGGAAATGCTGGACGGGCGGATCGACACCCTGCATTTCGACGAGGCCTGGCTGCCCCACGCCACCTTCCACGATTTCTACCGCGGCATGCACGCCATCGGCCGCGACCGCCCGCCCTGCCGCGACGCCATGGTGTTCTCCACCCAGTCCACGCACAAGCTGCTGGCGGGGCTGTCCCAGGCCTCGCAGATCCTGGTGCAGGATTGCCAGGCGCAGCGCTTCGACCGCGACGTGTTCATCGAAGCCTACCTGATGCACACCTCCACCTCGCCCCAGTACGCCATCATCGCCTCCTGCGACGTGGCGGCGGCCATGATGGAGCCGCCCGGGGGCACGGCGCTGGTGGAGGAGTCCATCGCCGAAGCGCTGGATTTCCGCCGCGCCATGCGCAAGGTGGGGGAGGAGCTGGGTACCTCGTGGTGGTTCAAGGTGTGGGGGCCGGAGTACCTGGCGGAGGAGGGCGTGGGCGACCGGGAAGACTGGGTGCTGAAGGACAGCGAGCGCTGGCACGGCTTCGGCGAACTGGCCCCCGGCTTCAACATGCTGGACCCCATCAAGGCCACGGTCATCACGCCCGGGCTGGACGTGGACGGTGACTTCGCCGAGCACGGCATCCCGGCGGCGGTGGTGACCAAGTACCTCGCCGAGCACGGCATCATCGTCGAGAAGACCGGGCTCTACTCGTTCTTCATCATGTTCACCATCGGCATCACCAAGGGGCGGTGGAACACCCTGGTGACCGAGCTGCAGCAGTTCAAGGACGACTACGACAAGAACCAGCCGCTGTGGCGCGTGCTGCCGGAGTTCATCGCCAAGCACCCGCGCTACGAGAAGATCGGCCTGCGCGACCTGTGCGACCAGATCCACGGCGTCTACAAGGCCAACGACGTGGCGCGGCTGACCACCGAGATGTACCTCTCCGACATGGTGCCCGCCATGGTGCCCGCCGACGCCTTCGCCTGCATGGCCCATCGGCAGATCGAGCGCGTGCAGGTGGACGACCTGGAAGGGCGCGTGACCAGCGTGCTGCTCACGCCCTACCCGCCCGGGATCCCGCTGCTGGTGCCCGGCGAGCGCATCAACCGCACCATCGTGCGTTTCCTGCAGTTCGCCCGCGACTTCAACGGCCGCTTCCCCGGCTTCGAGACCGACATCCACGGCCTGGTGGAAGCGGAAACCGACGGCCAGGTGCGCTACTACGTGGATTGCGTGGCGCGGGAGCGCGAGCCGGGCGCCTGAGTTGCCGGGGAGACAGTGCCGGGAGCGCGTCTCACCCGCGCTTATGCGCGCCGCTCGTAGACCACAAAATCATGCGCCGGCCCATCTTCCGGCCGCTGCGCCTGGCGTGACACCTCGTGGAACGCGGCGCGGTCGAAGGGCGGGAAATACACGTTGCCCACGTAGTCGGCGTGGATCTCGGTGAGGTGAAGGCACCGGGCCAGGGGCAATGCCTCGGCGAAGAGCCGGGCGCCGCCGATGACGAAGGACTCGTCGCCGCCCTCGCATGCGCCTGCCAGACGCAGCGCTTCATCCAGCGATCGCACGATCCGGGCGCCCACAGCGCTGAAACCCTCCTGGCCGGTAACGACGATATTGGTGCGCCCGGGCAGGGGCCTGCCGAGGGATTCCCATGTGCGCCGTCCCATGATGACGGGGTGGCCCATGGTGATGGCGCGGAAGTGCTTCAACTCGCCGGGGATGTGCCAGGGCAGGGCGTTGCCGCGGCCGATGACACCGTTGGCGGCCACCGCGGCGATGACGCTCAGGCGCGGCGATGTCACGGCACTCGGGCCGCCTTGAGGCGGCGATACAGCGTCAGGTATTCCTGTGCGGCGTGGCGCCAGCTGAAGTCCCGCGCCATGCCGTTGCGCTGGAGACGGCGCCAGCGGTTGCGGTTGTGCCAGGTGGCCACGGCCCGCGCGGTGGCTTCGAAGAAGGCCTCGGCGCTTTCGTCCTCGAACACGAAGCCGTTGGCCGACGCCTTGGATCGGGCGCCGTTGCCCGGGTCGACCACCGTGTCCGCCAGGCCCCCGGTGGCGCGGACCACCGGCGGCGTGCCGTAGCGCAGGCTGTACATCTGGTTGAGGCCGCAGGGCTCGAAGCGCGAGGGCATGAGGAAGGCGTCGGCGCCGGCCTCGATCTGGTGGGCCATCGCTTCATCGAAGCCGATGGTGACCGCCATGCGGCCGGGGTGCGTGGCGGCGGTATCTTCGAGGGCCTTTTCCAGCGCCGCATCGCCGCTGCCCAGCACGGCGATCTGTGCCGGCAGATCCAATATGCGCCCGGCCGTCTCCGCGAGCCAGTCCAGGCCCTTCTGGTGGGTGAGGCGGCTCACCACGCCCAGCAGCGGCACATGCGGTTCGTCCGCCAGTCCGAGGCGGGCGCGTACCGCTGCGGTGTTGGCGGCCTTGGCGTCCAGATGGTCGGCATCGAAGGGACAGGCGATCAGCGGGTCGTTGGCCGGATTCCAGGCCGCGTAGTCGATACCGTTGAGGATGCCCGAGATCTGTGAGGCACGGCGGCGCAGCAGGCCGTCCATGCCGAAGCCCAGGGCCGGAGTCTGGATCTCGCGGGCATAGGTGGGGCTGACGGTGGTGATGGTGTCGGCGTAGTGCAGCCCGGCCTTGAGGAACGAGACCTGTCCCCAGAATTCCAGCCCCTCCGGCTGGAAGCACTCCGGCGGCAGCGCCAGATCGGCCAGCACCGCGGCCGGGAACAGGCCCTGGAAGGCCATGTTGTGCACCGTGATGACGCTGGCGGCCTTGGGGCCGGGCGTGAAATGCAGGTAGGCGGGGGCCAGGGCGGTCTGCCAGTCCTGCAGGTGGAGCACGTCGGGGCGCCAGTCGAGGGGGCTGGCGTCGCTGGCAAGCAGCGCGGCGATGCGGGAGAGCAGGCCGAAGCGCAGGGCGTTGTCGGACCAGTCGCCCCCGTCCGGCGCCAGGTAGGGCGAACCGCCGCGGTGGAACATGGCGGGCATGTCCAGCAGCCACAGCGTGAGTTCGCCGCTTTGCGCCTCCAGCAGGCGGCAGGCGGGGAGCAGGCCGCCGGGGGCGTCGATGGCCGCCAGCAGGCGCGCATCCGGGAAGGCGGTGCGCAGTGCGGGGTAGTAGGGCACCAGCACATGCACCTGGGCACCGGCGGCAATCAGGGCCGGCGGCAGGGCGCCGGCCACGTCGCCCAGGCCGCCGGTCTTGACCCAGGGGGCGATTTCGGGCGTTGCGAAGAGGATGCGAAGCGGGTCGGCCATTGTTTTTCTTGGTCGCGTGAGCAGTGAGGGGGAAGGCGGGCGCCAGGTGTTGCCCGGCCCTCGCCCCTCAGGCGTTTTCCCCTGTCACAACCAGGCCATGAGGCCCATTTCGAAGCGATGGGTCAGCAACGGGTGCGAGGGGAAGATCCGCACCCGGTACTCGACCTTGCCACACTGGTCGGGCGAGAGCACCAGTCCGTAGAGGTGTTCGCCGGTCTCCAGCACGCGCTCGTGGCACAGGTTGTAGCTCTGGGCCTTGTGGGGCCGGCTGCCGCCGGGGCGTCCGACGAGCAGTTCCACCGTTACGTCCTGGGGGGTCAGTCCGTCCAGCGACACGGCCACTTCGAGATGCAGGCTCTCGCCGAAGGCCAGGCGCCGCTTGGGGGTGTCGAGGCGGCGCATGGCCACCCGCGCCCAGGAGTGGCGCACCCGCTGCTTCCATACCGCCAGGTCGCGGGCGCCGGCGAAGCCTTCCGACGAACACCGCCGCCAATGGCGCATGGCCGGAAGGTAGAACTTCTCCAGGTACTCGCCCACCATGCGCGCCGAGTTGAAGCGCGGCACGATGGTGGTGATGGCGCGCTTGGACATGGCCACCCATCCGGGCGACAGGCCCATGGGGCCGCGGTTGTAGTACATGGGAATGACGTGGTCCTGGAGGATCTCGTACAGGGTGCGCGATTCCTCCTGGTTGCGCAGGGACTGGTCCAGGGTCGATGAGGCCGGCTTGATCGCCCAGCCGTTGCCGTTACCCGGCTCGTAGCCCTCTCCCCACCAGCCGTCCAGCACCGAGAGGTTGAGCACGCCGTTCATGCTCGCCTTCATGCCCGAGGTGCCGGAGGCTTCCAGCGGGTAGATGGGGTTGTTGAGCCACACGTCCACGCCGGCCACCAGGCGGCGCGCCAGGCGCAGGTCGTAGCCCTCCACCATGAGGATCTTGCCCTCGAACTCCGGCTGGCGTGCCACCCGCGAGATCCAGCGGATGAACTCCTGCCCCGGCTGGTCGGCGGGGTGGGCCTTGCCGGCGAAGATGAACAGCACCGGGCGCTGCGGGTCCGAGGTGATCTGGCGCAGCCAGTCGAGATTTTCGAAGATCAGCGTGGCGCGCTTGTAGGTGGCGAAGCGCCGGGCGAAGCCGATGGTCAGGACGTTGGGGTTCTCCGGGTCGGCGTAGCGGAACAGCCGGTCCAGGTGCGCCTCCGAGCCGTGGTTGCGGGCATGCTGGGCGGAGACGCGGTCGCGCACCAGGTGCAGCATCTGCGACTTGAGCGACTGGCGCACGCTCCAGTAGAGCTGATCGGGGATGTGCCGGACCTGCTCCCAGCAGGCCTGGTCGCAGATGCGCTGGGACCAGCCGGGTCCGACCAGGCGGTCGAACACCTCGTTCCACATGTCGGACATGAAGGTGGGCGCATGAACCCCGTTGGTGACGTAGTCGATGGGGTTCTCGTCGTCCTCGATCTGTGGCCACAGCTCGGCGCAGATCCTGGAGGACACCTCGCCGTGGATGCGCGACACCCCGTTCTGGAAGCGCGAGTTGCGGATGGCCAGGGCGGTCATGTTGAAGTCGCGGTCGGAGGGCGTGCGACCCATGGCCATGAGCTGGTCGTGGTCGATGTCGACTTCGCGGCACCAGTGGTCGAAGTAGTGCCGGATCATGTCCTCGGCGAAGTGGTCGTGGCCCGCCGGTACCGGGGTGTGAGTGGTGAACACGGTGTTGGAGGCCACCGCCTCCATCGCCGTGGCGAAGTCCAGCCCCTGGGCGCGCAGGGCGCGGATGCGCTCCAGGATCAGAAAGGCAGCGTGGCCCTCGTTGATGTGCCAGCAGGTGGGCGCCAGGCCCAGGACCTGCAGGGCGCGGGCGCCGCCCACGCCGAGGACGATTTCCTGCTCGATGCGCGTGGAGCGGTCGCCGCCGTAGAGGCGGTGGCCGATGTCGCGGTCGTGGGGGGTGTTTTCCTCCAGGTCCGTGTCCAGCAGGTAGAGCACCACGTGGCCCACTCGTGCCTGCCACACCTTGACGGTGACGGTACGCCCCGGCAGTTCCACCCGCAGCCGCAGTTCGGAGCGGTCGTCGTGCAGCACCGGCGCCACCGGCAGGTCGTCGAAGTCGGAGTCGTTGTACGTGGCGTCCTGGCGGCCGTCGCTGTCGATGCTCTGCAGGAAGTAGCCCTGGCGGTAGAGCATGCCCACGCCGATGAAGGGCAGGCGCAGGTCGCTGGCGGTCTTGCAGTGGTCGCCGGCGAGGATGCCCAGGCCGCCGGAATAGATCGGCAGGCTCTCGTGGAAGCCGAACTCGGCGCAGAAGTAGGCGATCAGGTCATGGGAGCCGGGCCGGGAGGCGCTGTCGGTACGGATGGGCTCCTTGAGGTAGGTGTCGAAGGCCGACATGACCCGGTTGTAGGCGCCGAGGAACACCGGGTCGGCTGCCGCCTCGTTGAGCCGGTGCTGGTCGATGCGCTTGAGGAAGGCCTTGGGGCTGTGGCCCACGGCCTGCCACAGGTGCGGGTGCAGGCGGGCGAACAGCGTGCGGGTGGGGCGGTCCCACGCGTACCAGAGGTTGTTGGCCAGTTCCTCCAGGCGCTTGAGGCGCGCGGGAATCTGCGGGATGACGTCAAGGGGGAACGGGGTTCCCGGCATCTTCGAGCTCCTAAAAACGCAGTTTCGGCGCAGGCTAACGTTTGTATCGCAAACGTTAAGCGCAGCGGCCGAAGCCAAAAAGAACAGCGGCGCCGATGGGGCGCCGCGTCATGCCACGGCCGCCCGCCCAAGCTGGTAGGGGCGGCCTGTCGGGACACGCGCACCCACAGGTGCGCGCGACGTTGTGGGAGCGGGCTTGCCCGCGATCGCCGCAGTCAATATCGCGGGCAAGCCCGCTCCCACGCGGCTACGCGATCGTCACTTCGGGTGCGAGATAGACGTCCTGTATGGCGTGCAGCAGTTCCACACCGTCCGCCATGGGTTTCTGGAACGCCTTGCGACCGGAAATCAGCCCCATGCCGCCGGCGCGCTTGTTGATCACCGCGGTGCGCACCGCCGCCGCCAGGTCGTTCTTGCCCGACTCCCCCCCGGAGTTGATCATGCCCGCGCGCCCCATGTAGCAGTTGGCCACCTGGTAGCGCACCAGGTCGATCGGATGATCCGTGGTCAGCTCCGAGTATACCTTCGGGCTCGTCTTGCCAAACTTGAGGGCGTTGTAGCCGCCGTTGTTCTCGGCCATCTTCTGCTTGACGATGTCCGCCTCCAGGGTGACGGCCAGGTGGTTGGCCTGGCCCGACAGATCGGCCGACACGTGGTAGTCGATGCCTTCGAACTTGAAGGCGTTGTTGCGCAGGTAGGCCCACAGCACGGTGGCCATGCCCAGTTCGTGGGCGCGCTTGAAGGCCCGGGAAACCTCCTGGATCTGGCGGCGCGATTCCGGCGAGCCGAAATAGACGGTGGCGCCCACCGCCACGGCCCCCATCTCGAAGGCCTGCTCCACGTCGGCGAACGGCGTCTGGTCGTGGATGTTCGGGTAGGACAGCAGTTCGTTGTGGTTGAACTTGACGATGAACGGGATGCGATGGGCGTAGCGCCGCGCCACCGCGCCCAGCACGCCCAGGGTGGAAGCCACGGCGTTGCAGCCCCCTTCGATCGCCAGCCGCACGATGTTCTCGGGGTCGAAGTACAGCGGATTGGGCGCGAAGGAGGCGCCGGCGGAGTGCTCGATCCCCTGGTCCACCGGCAGGATGGACAGGTAGCCGCTGCCGGCCAGCCGGCCGTGGTGGAGCAGTTGCGCCATGCTGCGCAGGACCGCCGGCTTGCGGTCCGAGGCGGCCATGACGCGATCGACGAAATCGGGTCCCGGCAGGTGCAGATGCTCGCTGGGGATGCTGCGGCAGGTGTGTTCCAGGAGCTTCTCGGCATCGGCGCCCAGCAATGAGGCGATATCGGTCATGTGGTTCTCCTGTGTTCAGGCTTGAATGTTAGCACCGGGGCCTCTTGTGAGGGGGCGTTGTCCCGCACGGGCGGGCCGCCGGCGGCGTACCCGGGCCACGGGAGTTCAGGCGGCGCGGCGCATCGCGCCGCCGGACTCGGCATGGGTGCCGCCGCGGCTGATGGGCTTGTCGAGCTGGGCGGGAGGGGGCAGGCGCAGCATTTCGTAGAGGCGGCGCAGATTCAGCCGGAACAGCCGGTCGAAGCTTGCCACGGCGTTGCTGGGGTTGTAGTCGCCGAACCACCAGAACCAGTCGGAACTCTCGCACACCGCCAGTTGCGCCGTGGCGGCGTGCTGCTGCGCCTCGTCCAGCCGGCCGCTGGCCATCACCAGGTCGTAGCTCTGCTTGGCGGCGCACAGCAGATCCCAGGCGCGGTTCTTGTCCGGGTCGCCGATCCAGGTGGAAAACGTGCCGAACACCCAACTCCCCGCCACCAGCCGCTCCAGCGTGCCGGCGGCGCGGCCCCCCGCCAGCAGTTGGGTGGGGGTGGTGGTGCGGATGCGCGCGTGGCGCTCCAGCATTTCGTAGAGATCCTCGAAGAAGTAAAACCCGTTGTAGGGGTAATACTCCCAGGCGTTCTCGCCGTCGAGCATGATGCTGACCACCGGGGGGCTGTCCGCGTGGCCGTGATGGAGGATGTTCTCCAGCTCGCCCACCAGATGCACCGCGGCGTCCTTGCCGTGCCAGCGGGCGTATTCGAAGCCGATCATGTCCGACAGCCGCTCGTCGCGGAAGAACAGCGCCACCTCCTGGGCCTGGCTGCTGCGCCAGGGGCGGTACAGCCACTGGTTGCGCGGCGGCAGTTCGTCGCCGCGGCGCAGGCTGTTGGCCAGTACCGTCTCGCTGCTGGCCGCCCAGCGGCAGCCCTGGGCGGCCAGCGTCTGCAGCAGCGCCGCCGACACGGCGCCCTCCGCCGGCCACAGGCCCGTCGGCGGGGCGCCGAAGCGCGCGGCATGGCTTTCCATGGCCAGGCGCACATGATCTTCCACGCGCTGGCGTCCGCCGGGGTAGGCGTGGAACTCCGGCAACGCGAGCTGCGGCGCGGCCTCGTGGGCGCTGGCGAAATCCAGCATCAGCGGCGCCAGGGGATGGGTCTGGGGGGTGGCGGAGAGCTCGATCTGGCCGCGTTCGGCCAAGGCGCGGTAGCGCGGCACGATGCCGGAGACGATCTCCCCCAGCGCGGCGCGCAGGCGCAAGCGGTCGTCCGTGCCGTAGCCCTCGCCCTTGGCCATGAGTTCGGCCAGCACCTGGCGGCTGCGCCGTTCCGTCTCCCCTGTCCACGCCAGGTGGTACCAGGTCAGCAGGTCGTGGAAGTAGGCATCCGAGAGGTAGTTGAGCGCGGCGTTGCCCTGGGCCTCAAGGGTCTTGAACAGGTCCAGCAGTCGGCGGTAGCGCGGGAAGGGCTCCACCATGGTGACATGGTTGCTGCGGAAGCAGGCTTCCAGCACGAACTCACGCTCCGCCGGGGTGAGGCGCGCTTCCTCGCTGCGGCCCAGCAGGCGCAGCAGCGGATCGCGGAACTGGCCGCTGGCGAACTGGTCGGCGTAGTCCTCGATCTGCTCCAGCAGCACCGGCACGAAGTTGACCACCGCGTGCACCCCGGGGTGGCGCTCCAGGTGGCCTGCCATGTCGGAGTAGTCCTTGATGGCGTGGAGATAGACCCAGGGCAGGCGAAACTCGCCCGCGACGCGGTCGCGGTAGTCCGGCTGGTGCATGTGCCAGAGGAAGACGATGTCCAGGGAGCGGGGCGCGGGCATGGCGGTCAGTCGAAACGCAGCCTTATTGAGTCGCTTCGCGCAGCTGATGGACCTTCTGGCCCAGCACTTCAGGGGTCACCAGGGTGATGCCGCCTTCCGAGACGTGGAAGCGGCGGCGGTCGTCCTCGGGGTCCACGCCCACCACCAGGCCGTCGGGGATCTCGCAACTCCTGTCGATGATGGCGCGCTTGATCACGGCGTTGCGGCCGATGCTCACGTCCGGCAGGATCACCGAATCCTCCACCAGCGCAAAGCTGTGGGCGCGCACGTTGGAGAACAGCAGCGAGCGGCGCACCGTCGCGCCGCTGATGATGCAGCCCCCGGACACCATGGAATCCACCGCCACGCCGCGCCGCTCGGCGTCGTCGAAGATGAACTTGGCCGGCGGCAACTGCTCCTGGTGGGTCCAGATGGGCCACTCGTGATCGTACAGATTGAGTTCCGGCGACACCTTGGTCAGCTCCATGTTGGCTTCCCAGAAGGCGTCGATGGTACCCACGTCGCGCCAGTAGGGATCGGTGTTCTCCTCGGTACCCACGCAACTGTCCGCGAAACGATGGGCGAAGACGCGGTAGCGCGGCATGATGTAGGGAATGATGTCCTTGCCGAAATCGTGCGACGAGCGCAGGTCGTCGGCATCGCGGATGAGCTGTTCGTACAGGAACTGGGCGTTGAACACGTAGATGCCCATGCTGGCCAGCGCCCGGTCGGGGTGCCCGGGCATGGGCGGCGGGTCGCTGGGTTTCTCCACGAAGCTGGTCACGCGTCCGAGTTCGTCCACGCCCATCACGCCGAAGCCCTTCGCATCCTCCAGCGGCACGTCCACGCAGGCCACCGTCATGTCGGCCTGCTGCTTGACGTGCTGCGCGAGGATGCGCCCGTAGTCCATCTTGTAGATGTGGTCGCCGGAGAGCACGAGCACAAATTCGGGATTGTTGCGCCGCAGGATGGCGAGGTTCTGGAACACCGCGTCGGCGGTGCCCTCGTACCAGGACTCGCGGATCTGCTGCTGCGCGGGCATCAGGTCGATGAATTCGTCGAAGCGCCCGTCGAGGAAACTCCAGCCGCGCTGCAGGTGGCGGATGAGGCTGTCAGCCTTGTACTGCGTGGCCACGCCGATGCGGCGGATGCCCGAGTTGACGCAGTTCGACAGCGTGAAATCGATGATGCGGAACTTGCCCGCGAAGGGTACCGCCGGCTTGGCGCGCCAGTCGGTGAGCTGCTTCAGTCGGCTGCCGCGCCCACCCGCCAGGACGAACGCAAAGCTGTTGCGCGTGAGGTAGCTGACGAAGCGGGAATCATGGGCTGCGCGATTGCGGTGATGCGCCTCGCGCATATTTGCTGGGATGCCGTCCATGTGATTATTCATGATGCGTGGCGACCTCGATGGCCGGGTTGCGTGCAAGCTCCGATTTTACAGGTTGGGCGCCAAGACGAATACCGGCATCCGCGGGCGCGGATGCCGGCGTCAAGGGTTTCAGCCTGTCCGGCACGGATCGGGCCGCCGCGGGGCCATCAAGGCTGTCCGGTCAGGTCGCGGCCTGCGGCAGGTCATGCCGCCATGTCGCCGGTGACTTCGGCCTCGGCTTCGAGCCAGTCGTCCAGCTCGCTACCACCCTGGAAACCGCGGCGTTCGGCGCGATAGTAGGCGGCCTCGGCGATGTGCTGCTGCAGCGTGCCTCCCATGCGATCCTCATTGGCGGCGTTGCTGCGGGTACTCGTGCGCCGGCGTGGCTTGGCTTGCGCCGCCGCGGCGGGGCCCCCGGCGGTAGGCGCGGCTGCCTTGGCGCGCGGCTTGCGCGCCGGGGTGGACGAAGTGGCGGAATCGGTGGAACGAGTGGTCATTGCTGGTCTCCTGTAGTTGGCGTGATTGTGAATTCCTGCTGCACATTCCCATGCCACGATAAGCGGCACGTTTTGCCGGCAAATGTCAGTAGCGATGGTACCCGCCTTGTGTAGCGAGCCGCGCGGCGCCGAGCAGCGCGAGACGCTCCTCGCGCACCAGGTGCAGGGGCATGAGATCCATCAGGGGGCGGTGTACGCCCTTGTCGAGAAACGCGCCAAGGATACCTGCTTGGCGCAGAACAGGCGCCAACTTTGTCACGATCCCGCCGCAAAGGTAAACGCCCCCTCTGGCGAGTGTTGCAAGGGCGAGGTCGCCGCTGAACGAACCCAGGCAGGCGCCCAGCAGGCGCACCGCGGCGAGAGCGCCGGCATGGGAGGCGGCGAGCGCGGCGCTACCGACGGCATGGGCGGGATCGGCGGCGCGCAGCAGCGCCTCATCCGTCGGCTGCGGGGCAAGGGCGTGGAGATGGCGAAAGATGCGCACCAGGCCGGGGCCCGAAATGACGTGCTCGGCGCTGACGCGCCCGTACTGTGCGTGCACGGTGTGCCACAACTGCATCTGGGCCTCGTCGCGCGGGGCGAAGCCCATGTGGCCGGCCTCGCCGGGGAGCAGGGCGGGTCCGTCCCGGCCCGGCAGCACGATGGCCACGCCCAGGCCGGTGCCCACGCCCACCACCACCTGCGGGGCATCGTCCCGGGGCTGGCCGGCCTGCAGGATGTCGCGCCGCTCCGCCGGCACGTCGCTGATGCCCGCGGCGGAGGCGGCCAGATCGTTGGCGAGGATTACCCGCGCCAGGCGAAAGCGCGACTGCAGCCGGGGGGCGTCGATCTCCCAGGGAAGGTTGGTCAGGCGCGCCCGTGCTCCGCAGACCGGTCCGGCCAGGGCGAAGCAGGCGCGGGCGCCGTGCACGGTCGGGCCGGCGGCGCGGGCCTCGTCGGCGAAGCGCTCCAGCAGTTGTTCAAAGCCCGGGAAGTCGGCGTTGGCGTAGCGGCGTTCGAGCAGCGGCGGTTGCCGGGGGTCTTCGGGCCAGAGGCAGACGAGGGTCTTGGTTCCTCCGATGTCGGCGGCGAGGATCATGGTGGAAATCCGGGATAAATGAGATTGCGGCGGGGGCTTGGCGCGCGGCGCGGAATGTGTCAGCTTAATGTCCCGGCACGCATCGTGCCTGATTCGCTCGTGATTTTGGTTCCGGCATCACGCCCGCTTGCGCGGACATTAGCCCTCTCCGAAACTTCGTTTTCCGCCCATTCCGTGACCGGCAAGCTGCCCCGCTACTATCCCAAGTCGTTTCCCCGCCTGATCCTGATGGGGCTGGGCCTGGTCATGCTGCCGCTGGCGGTGGCCATCGGCTACGCGGTCTTCACCTTGCAGGGACTGTCCCACAGCGCCGAGGCCGCCGTGGAACGGGCGGCCATGGCGGCGCGGACTACGCGCCAGATGGATGAGGTGCTCACCTTCATGGAGCGGGTGTCGCGCCAGTACCTGGTGCTGCACGACAAGGCGCTGCTGGAGGACTACGGCCAGGCGCGCAGCGACCTGGAGGCCGTCACCCGGGAGGTGCGGGCCGCGGGCCTTTCCGAGTCGGCGCAGCAACGCCTGGACGCGCTGCTGCACCATGAGAATCTCCTGCACGAATGGTTGCGCGGCATATCCCCGCCCGACTCCCCCATGAATCAGGAGCAGGCCGCGGCGGATCTGGGTCGGCGGTTGCAGGAAATCGCCGGCGACGCCGACGCGGTGCTGCTGTTCAGCCGCGCCGTGGCCGGGGACGAGGTGGCGCGCCTGCAGGCGGAGGCCAACCAGGCGCGCGACGCGCTGTGGCTCACACTGGCTGGAGCCGGGCCGCTGGCGCTGTTGCTGGCCTGGGGCTTTCGCCGCCTCATCGCCGCCCAGATCCGCCAGGTGGACGAGGCCATCCGCGCCCTGGGGCGTGCCGACTATGCCCGGCCCATAGCCGTCAGCGGTCCGGACGACCTGGCCGTGCTGGGCGAGCGCCTCGACTGGCTGCGGCGGCGCCTGGCGGAGCTGGAAGACCAGAAGAGCCGCTTCCTGCGCCACGTCTCCCACGACCTCAAGACGCCGCTGACCTCCCTGCGCGAAGGCGCGCAACTGCTCAGCGACGGCGTGGCGGGCAGCCTCGGCGAGCAGCAGCGTTCCATCGTCAGTATCATGTCGAACAGCGCGCTGCGGCTGCAGCAACTCATCGAACAACTGCTCGATTACCAGCGCGCCAGCGTGGCGGTGGCGGAACTGGATGTGCAGCCGGTGGCACTGGACGGCTTGTGCGCGCAGGTGCTGGAGTCCCAGCGCCTGGCGGCCGAGGGGCGCGGCATCGAGCTGAGGCGCGAACTGCAGGCGGTGCAGGTGGACGGCGATCCCGCCAAGCTGCGCGGGGTGGTGGAGAACCTCCTGACCAATGCCCTCAAGTTTTCGCCGCACGGCGCGGTGGTCACCGTGCGTCTTTGGGCGCGGGGCGAACAGGCCATCCTGGAAGTGGCGGACGAGGGGCCGGGGGTGGCCGAGCAGGAGCGGGAACGCATCTTCGAGCCCTTCTTCCGCGGCACCCGCCGCGGCGAGGTGGAGGGCAGCGGGCTGGGCCTGGCCATTGCCCGCGAGTATGTGCTGTCTCATCGCGGCAGCATTGACGTGACATCCGATGACGGCGGCGGCGCGTGCTTTCGCGTCAGCCTGCCCAAGAGCCTGAGGGCATGATGAAGCTTGCGTATCTGAAGGGAGGGGCGGCCGCTGTGGTGGCGTGCTGCCTGGCGGCGCTGGGGGTGGGGTGCGCCAGCCAGCAGGCGCCATCGGGCAAGGCCGATGGCGCCACGGCCGGTGCCCCGGTGGGCGGGGCGGCTCCCGCGGGCCCGGTGGGTGCCGTGCTGCAGCCGTTCCGGCGCGTCGCCGAGGCCGACGACGTGGCGTCCCAGCTGGAGTATTTCAGCCGCATGGCGGCCCTGCCGCTGGAGGATTTGCGCCGCGAATACAATGCGGTGGCCGACTCCTTCGCCCGCTCCGGCGCCGAGACCGACCGGCTGCGCCTGGCGCTTTTGCGCTCGGTGCCCGCCGCGCCGTTTCGCGATGACGCGCGTCTGGTGTCCCTGATCGAGGCGGCGCCGCCCCACCAGGGGGTGGGGGCTTCGCCGCGGCGCGATTTGCTGGGCCTGCTGCTGCGCCTGGCGAGCGAGCGCCAGCGCACGGCCGCCGCCGCCCGCGACGAGCAAAAGCGCATCGAAACCCAGGGCCGTGACGAGGCTCGCCGCCTCGAAGGCCTGTTGCGCGACGAGCAGCGCCGTGCCGAGGAACTGCGCCAGAAACTCGATGCGCTGCTGGCCATAGAGCGTGAAATGCGCAACCGCGTGCCCCGCACCGGCCCGCAGAAATGACCGAGCACCCGCCCGAGATCCTCCTCGTCGACGACGACCAGGACATCCTGCGCCTGCTGGAGATGCGCCTGGTGGCGGCGCGCTACCGGGTGACCACCGCCACCAGCGCCGAGGAGGCGCTGACCCGCATCGGCTTCCACCAGCCCGATCTGGTGATCACCGACCTGCGCATGTCGGGCATGGACGGCATGGCCCTGTTCGAGCGCATCCACGCCGGCCAACCGACGCTGCCGGTGATCATCCTCACCGCCCACGGCACCATCCCCGACGCCGTCTCGGCCACCCGCAGCGGGGTGTTCGGCTTTCTCACCAAGCCCTTCGACAGCAAGGAACTGCTGGCCCACGTGGAGCAGGCGCTGCGCATCGCAGGGGGCGCGGCGCGGGAAAGCGGCGAATGGCGCAGCGCCATCATCACCCGCAGCCACCTCATGGAAGAGGTGCTGCGCCAGGCGCAACTGGTGGCCGCCACCGACGCCAGTATGCTGGTCCATGGCGACAGCGGCACCGGCAAGGAACTGCTGGCCCAGGCCATCCACCGCGCCAGCCCGCGGGCCAAGGGTCCGTTCATGGCCATCAACTGCGCGGCCATTCCGGAGCACCTGCTCGAATCCGAACTCTTCGGCCACGCCAGGGGTGCGTTTTCCGGCGCCATGTATGCCCACAAGGGGCTGTTCCAGGCCGCCAGCGGCGGCACCCTGTTCCTGGACGAGATCGGCGACATGCCCCTGGTGCTGCAGCCCAAGCTGTTGCGCGCGCTGCAGGACCGCACGGTGCGGCCGGTGGGTTCCACCGAGTCGGTGGCGGTGGATGTGCGCATCGTCTCCGCCACCCACCAGGATCTGGAGACCGCCCTGGCGGAGGGGCGCATGCGCGAGGATCTCTACTACCGCCTCAACGTGGTGTCGCTGCACCTGCCCGGGCTGGCGCAGCGGCGCGAGGACATCCCCCTGCTGGCGGCCCACTTCCTGGACAAGCTGGCCGTGCGCGATCACCGCCCCATGCGCACCTTCTCTCCGGAAGCCATGGAACTGCTCATCAACGCTCCCTGGCCGGGCAACGTGCGCCAGCTCCAGAACGTGGTGGAACAGTCGGTGGCGCTGAGTCCGTCCACGGTCATCTCCTCTTCCCTGGTGCAGCAGGCGCTGCGCCAGGATGTCCAGCCCATGGTGTCGCTGGACGAGGCGCGCCGGGTGTTCGAGCACGACTATCTGGTGCGCCTGCTCAAGACCACCGAGGGCAACGTCACCCAGGCCGCCCGCATGGCGAGCCGCAACCGCACCGAGTTCTACAAGCTGCTGCAGCGCCACGGCCTGTCTGCGAACCTGTTCAAGCAGGACAAGTCCTCCTGAGCGGCGCGGTCCGCGATTCCCTCCCGAGCGGCGCGGTCCGCCGTTCCACCAGGTGGGCGCGCCCGCGCGCCTGTCGGGGCCGCACGACAACGCGGATTTCCATTCAAATCAGCATGCTGGGGGTTGGCGACGGCAAGGTGCTGTCGGCCCCGCCCGACAGCCTGTCCCCGGAGCACGCCCTGGCGCGTCATCAAGAAATCGGTTGATGTCCTTACGAATCAACGTGTTGTATGGACAGGCACGGGCATTGCTATGAGAGGGCATGACGACGCCCCCGGCGCCTGCTCTTGCCCGCGAACCCTGATGGACGACTTCGAAACCCATGGCCGACCGCACCCGCTGCTCAATCTGGCAGCGGCGCTGGCCATTCTCGCCGGCATCGCCAGCCTCGGCGCGGCGTCGGGAATCATCGCCGGGCGCAAGCCGCATACCGAGTCCGCCCCGCCCGCGGTGGCGTTGGGGGACGAGTTGTGCGCCGAATGCGGTGTCGTGGAGTCGGTGCGCAGCGTCGAAGTATCGCGGGATGCGGCCGGCAGTGCGGCCGTGGCCGGTTCCGCGGTGGCGGCGATGGCGCGGCGGGCTGCCGGTGATGTCGGCGAGCGCGCATTGCGTCCCGGCGTGAGCTACCGGGTGACGGTGCGCATGGCCGACGGCTCGCGACGCAGCGTCTACCGCTCGGACGACCTGGGCGTGGGGGTCGGCCAGAAGGTACGGCTGGTGGATGGCGAACTCATCGCGCCGCGCTAGGGCGTTGTCGGCGCGCGGCGGGAACAACGGCAAGGGGTATCGCGTCGCCAGGCTGACGCGGCCCCGGTAACGATTCTCCGT
>JACQYB010000083.1 GCA_016208415.1 Betaproteobacteria bacterium
GGAGCCGCACGCACGGCGACGCTCGACTCGGTGTCCGTGCTGCGGAATGTCACCACGTGATCCACGTCGAGGCGGATGCCGATGCGCTCGCCGATGGCGTGGTTGTGGTGGCTGGGCACCAGCGACAGTACCCGCTCGCCGCTGGCCAGGCGCAGGGTGTAGAGGATTTCGGCGCCGCGGAAGGCCTTGTGGGTGACCTCGGCGCGCAGGGGGCTGGCGTCGTCGTGGACGACGTCGTCCGGCCGCAGCAGCACGTCCACATGGCAGCCGCGCTCGCAGGCGGCGCAGCCCACGCCGCACTCCACGGGCACCTTGCTGGTGAGCAGGCCCAGTTCCACATCCACCTGACGGTCATTGACCACGCGTCCCCGCAGCAGCACGCCCTGGCCGATGAAGTCCGCGACGAAGCGGTTTGCCGGCCGGTGGTAGAGGTTGTAGGGGCTGTCCCACTGCTGGATGCGCCCTTCATGCATGATGCCGATGACGTCGGCCACCGCGAAGGCCTCGTGCTGGTCGTGGGTGACCAGGACGGCGGTGGTGCCGCTGTGCTTGAGGATGTCGCGTACCTCCACCGACAGGCGTTCGCGCAACTCCACGTCCAGGTTGGAGAAGGGCTCGTCGAGCAGCAGCAGGTCGGGCCGCGGTGCCAAGGCGCGCGCCAGTGCCACGCGCTGCTGCTGACCGCCGGACAGTTCGTGGGGGTACTTGCGCTCCTGGGAGGCCAGGCCCACGGTGGCGAGCATCTCGGCAACCCGTCCCCGTCGCTGCTCACCCGGGATGCCGCGCAGGCCGAAAGCCACATTGTCGCCGACACTGAGGTGGGGAAACAGCGCGTAATCCTGAAACACCATGCCGACGCGCCGCCGTTCCGCCGCGACGTGCCGGTTCGTGCTGCTGACGGTTTCCTCGTTGATGCGTATGGCGCCGGCGGTGACCGGCTCGAAGCCGGCGATGCAGCGCAGCACCGTTGTCTTGCCGCAGCCGGAAGGCCCGAGGAGACAACCGATGGCGCCGCTGGCCAGGCTGAAACCCAGGTGATCCACGATGTGGTGGTGGCCGTAGGCGTGGCAGACGTCTTCAAGGACCAGGGATGCCATGGGCAGCAGTTCGGGGTGTGGCGGGACACCCGCCGACATGGCGTCGGCGGCAGATGCGCTCAATTATAATTCCCATTTCCAGGGGGAATCGGCTGTGAACCAGGGCACTGCATCGACCGCATCAGGCTCCCGGCGTGCCATGCCATGGCGTCCCGGCCGGTTGACGCTCGCTGCGCTCGCCGTGGCGTCATTGCTCGCCGTACCGGTGGCCAGCGTTGCGCTCTACCTGTTTGCCGGCGGCACTGGGGATACCTGGACCCATCTCGCTTCCACGGTATTGCCTGACTACGTCGCCAATACCCTCTGGCTGTGTCTGTGGACTGGGGCGGGGGTGGTGAGCATGGGGGTGACGACGGCCTGGCTCACGGCGATGCACGAGTTCCCCGGGCGTCGCCTGTTCGAGTGGGCGCTGATCCTGCCGCTGGCCATGCCGGCCTACGTCATCGCCTACACCTACACGGACCTTCTGCAGTTCGTCGGTCCGGTGCAGGGAGCCCTGCGTGAAGTGTTCGGCTGGAAGGCAGGCGAGTACTGGTTCCCCGAAGTGCGCAGTGTCGGCGGGGCGGCGGCGATGTTCGCGCTGGTGCTCTATCCGTACGTGTACATGCTGGTGCGCCCGGCCTTCCTGGAACGGGCCAGCGGCATGATCGAGGTGGGGCGCTCGCTGGGATACGGTCCGTGGGCGAGTTTCTTGCGCCTGTCGCTGCCCCTGGCGCGTCCGGCGGTGGCCGCGGGAACGGCCCTGGCGCTCATGGAAACCCTGGCGGATTACGGCACCGTGTCCTATTTCGCGGTGCAGACCTTTACCACCGGGATCTACCGCGCCTGGTTCTCATTGGGCGACCGGGTGGCGGCGGCGCAGTTGTCGGCGGCGCTGCTCGGATTCGTCGCCCTGATCCTGCTGCTGGAGCGGGCAAGCCGCGGCCGGGCGAGATTCCACAACACGACCGGGCGCCAGCGTCCCATGCCGGGCTACCGGCTGCGTGGACCGCTGGCATGGCTGGCAGCCGCGGCCTGCGCCATGCCCATCCTGCTGGGCTTCCTGCTGCCGGCATGGTTGCTGTTGCGCATGGCCCTGTCCGAGGAGGGCGTGCTGAGCCTGGATCGCTTCGCCGCGCTGGCGCGCAACAGCTTCGTGCTGGCTTCAGTCACGGCCGTGGTCGCCGTCGCGTTTGCCGTGCTGCTGGGCTACGCGGCGCGGATGGCGCGCAGCCGCCTGCCCGGCATGGTCAATCGACTGGTGGGCCTGGGCTATGCGGTGCCGGGGACGGTGATCGCCGTCGGGGTGCTGATTCCCGTGACCCGGCTGGACAACTGGATCGCGTACTGGATGCAGCAGGCCTTCGGCGTCAATCCTGGGTTGTTGCTCACCGGGGGGGTGGCCGCGCTCATCTACGCCTATCTCGTGCGCTTTCTGGCGGTGGCGCTGCACACCGTGGAGACGGGCCTGGGCAAGATCACGCCCAGCATGGATGAAGCTGCCCGCAGCCTCGGCCTTGCCCAGGGGGAGACGCTGCACCGGGTACATGTGCCCATGCTGCGCGCCAGCCTGCTGACGGCTGTCCTGCTGGTGTTCGTGGATGTGATGAAGGAGTTGCCGGCCACCCTGGTGATGCGGCCGTTCAATTTCGACACGCTGGCGACGCAGACCTTCGTGCTGGCCTCCGACGAGCGTCTTGCGGAATCGTCGCTGCCGGCGCTGGCGATCGTCGCGGTGGGTCTGCTGCCGCTGATCGTGCTGTCCCGCCAGATCGGAGCGGGAGGAAGGCACAGCACCCGCTCGGGCGGTTCGGGCGCGGAGTGACGCACAGGCGGGTGGGCCCCGTCTGTGTTCCGGAGGTCGGGGGCGGCCGCGACCCCTGCTGTACCGAACTCGGTCCCGGCCCTCTTCGGCGGAAGCGCAGACCCCCGCCGCCCCGCGGCGTTGGACGCGCTGCCGTCAGCGCCAGCCCGCCCGGTCGAATATCTTCTGCGCCTGGGCGGTGTTCTTCGCCAACGTACCTACGTTCAGGCTGTCGGCCTTGAAACTCCCCAGGGCTTCCAGTGCAGGGTTGGCAACTACCGCGCTCTTGACCACCGGCCATTCGTTGTTGCCATTGGCGAAGTGGGCCTGGGCTTCATCGCTGGCCAGGTATTCCAGGAACTTCACCGCCGCCTGCGGGTGTGGCGCGGTCTTCAGCATGCCGCCCCCGGACACGTTGATGTGGGTGCCGAAGCTCTTCTGGTTGGGCCACACCACCCCCACGCGCTCCATGACCTTGCGGTCTTCGGGTTTGTCGGAGCGCATGATCCGGGCGATGTAATAGGTGTTGGATAGGGTGACCTGGCATTCCCCGGCCGCGACGGCCTTGATCTGGTCGGTGTCGCCACCCTTGGGCGAGCGGGCGAAATTCGCCACCAGGCCGCGGGCCCATTCCTCGGTCCCGGCCTCGCCGAGATGGCTGATCAGCGCAGAGCCCAGCGACAGGTTGTACGGATAGCCACCGGAGCGCACGCAGACCTTGCCCTTGAGTGCCGGCGCGGCCAGGTCCTCGTAGCGCTGCACCAGGGCCGGCTGGATTTCGGCCCTGTTGTAGACGATGACCCGGGCGCGGGTGGAAAAGGCGTACCACGTGCCGGTATGCAGGTTGGCGGGCACGCGCTGCTCCAGCAGCTTCGACTTCACCGGGGCAAACAGGCCCAGTTCGTCGGCCTTGGCCAGACGCGCCGCATCTACGGTGATGAACAGGTCCGCGGGGCTGTTGGAGCCTTCATTGCGGAGGCGTTCCAGCAACTCATCTTCCTTGCCTTCGATACGGTTGATGCGTATGCCCGTGGCCTTGGTGAAGTCGGCGTAGAGCGCTTCGTCGGTCTGGTAGTGACGGGCGGAGTAGAGGTTGAGCACGTTCTCTTCGGCGCTGGCAGCACCGGCGCCGAGCGCGGCGATGGCCGCGAGGATGTAGCGCAGGCCGGATCGGAAGGTCATGGACCGACTCCCTGGGGAAAATTGTGGAGGGGCGATTGTAGAGGAATTGTTGCGCGAGTGCGAATCGTTCGCATTACTACGTCAGGATGGCCCGGATCGGCAGCCGGCGTGGCTGCCCCTCAGTCTCCCGCGGGACCGAAGCGCAGAATCGTGATCAGGCGGCCCTCGAATTGCGCCTCGTAATGGACATCCATGCCCTGCCGCCACACCCGGAAGCCGGCCTGGGGCGCCGGAGTGGCGTCGCGGAAACGCAGGCGCGCGGTCTCCACCCGCACGATCTGCGACACGCGCATGGGGAAGTAGCCGTCGAGAAAGCGCCGCAGGAAGGGACCGTTGCGCAGGTTGAAGGCCCCGTCGGGCAGCCGCGCCAGAGCCCGACTGGCGGCGGTGACGCAAAGCCTGGCGGCGTGGCCGGTATCGCGCAACTGCACGGTATGGCCCTCGATCCAGGCCCGGCCGATGCCTTCGGCCTGTTCGATGCGCAGGTCACGGGTCCGGTCGCGATTGAAGACGACCTGGCTGTTGGGCACGGGATCGAGGTGTTCGTGGCACTGGCGCAGTTGAACCCAGCCATCGTCAAGGCTCGCGTCGGTGATGACGATCTCGTTGCGATGGTGATGGACCGGCTTGTTTGGCAGCTCCGACAGAAAGTGGAGCTGGCCTTCGTTGACGTGTGCCGCGGAGGGGGTGTCGAACGGATCGAAATCGGTGGCCTGGCCCCATGCGCAGGGGCCGGCGAGGATCAGGGACGGTACGGCGAGAAGGCCGAGGATCGCGCGCAAGGCTGTGGTGCGCCCCCGGGGCGTTGTGCGAAACGCAGCCCTGGCGCGGACGAGCCGCTCAGTCCGTGGGCAGGCGTCGTGCGCCGCTGAAGCGACCTTGCCACTAGCCGTCGCGCAGGTCATCGACGCGCACCCTGCCGCCGGGCGCCGGGGCGTGCACGAAGCGGAAGTCGCCCAGATAGATGCCCACGTGGGAAAACGCCCGGCGCATGGTGTTGAAGAAGACAAGGTCTCCGGGCTGCAGGTCGGTTCGTACCACCGGCATGCCGAGGCGGCTCATGTCCAGCGCGCGATGGGGCAGGTCGAGCCCCAGGGTTTCCCGGGCCACCCGGCGGACCAGGCCGCTGCAGTCGAAACCGGTTTCCGGCGTATCGCCGCCACGGCGGTAGCGCACGCCGATCATGGACAGGGCGCGGTCCACGAATTCCTCGACGTCGGTCGCGTAGCGGACCAGCGGGTTGTCGGAGCGGGGGGGGACGGGGGATTCGGCGGCCGGGGAAGCCGCCGTCAGGAGCGCCAAAGCCACGCCAAGAAGTATTCGCCTCCAAGACATGGGGCCGGACTATAGCCCAAGGTGTTAGTTGCGGTAAACCCATCGTTGCCGACGTGTGTTGGCACGGTGACGGGCGAGGGCCGGCCGGAACAGGGTTCGTGGGCGATCCGGGCCCGCGGCGGACTTCGGGTTGCGGGGGCGTAGAGTCGGGGGTGTGGCGCTGCAACATAGACAGGGTTTAGCGGCCCATAAAAGGAACATCAAGGGTTTCGGTATAATCGGCCGCTCGATAAAGCGCAAGTCCGCCGATCGGCAGCGGCCCCCGACAGGGGACGCGGACAAGGCGGGCTGGAGGAGGATCCACAGGTGGAGCCGTTCAAGGCTTATCTCGTCAGCAGTGAAGATGATCGCGTATCCGGGCGTTTTGCGACTCTCGACGAGTCGGCGCTGGATCCCGGCGAAGTCACGATTCGCGTCCATTACTCCAGCGTCAATTACAAGGATGCACTGGCCGCCACCGGTGCGGGCAGGATCATCCGCCGCTTCCCCTGCGTCGGCGGGATCGACCTGTCGGGTGTCGTGGAGGCGAGCAGCGATGCGCGCTTCCGGCCGGGCGAGCCGGTGATCGCCACCAGTTTCGACATCGGTGTGGCGCACCACGGCGGCTATGCCGAGTACGCCCGTATGCCCGCCGACTGGGTGGTACCGCTGCCTGCAGGCATGGACCTGTTCGAAGCCATGGCCCTGGGCACCGCCGGCTTCACCGCGGCGCTGGGCATCGTGCGCATGGAGGACAACGGCCTGCGTCCGGAAAACGGCCCGGTGATCGTTACCGGTGCCACCGGAGGCGTGGGCAGCATTGCCATCGACATCCTCGCGAAGCTGGGCTATCACGTGGTGGCGCTCACGGGCAAGGGAGCCGAAGCGGACTATCTGCTCCGTCTTGGGGCCGCCGAAGTGATGTTGCGCAGCCATCTCGATCTTTCCCGCATCCGGCCGCTGGACAAGGCGCTGTGGGCGGGGGCGGTGGACAACCTGGGCGGCGAGGTACTGGCCTGGATCGCCAGCACGATGAAACAGGCGGGCACCATTGCCAGCATCGGGCTGGCAGCCTCGGCCAAGCTCGACACCACGGTGATGCCCTTCATCCTGCGCGGGGTCAGCCTGCTGGGGGTGGATTCCGGCTACATCGCCATGCCGGCGCGCCGGCGGGTGTGGGAGCGGCTGGCCACGGACATGCGTCCGCCGCATCTGGCCGCGATGACGCGCACCATCGCCTTCGACGAATTGCCCGGGGTGTTCGGGGATTTCCTGGCGGCGCGGGCGAAGGGCCGCGTGGTGGTGCGCATCGGCGCGTGAGGGCGCATGGCGGATGGCCGCTTTGGCGCGTGGCCGACCGGTGTCGGTGCGATCCGGGAGGTCGGGGTACCGACCGAATACGAGAAACGAACACAAGAATCGATAGCCAAAGTGCAGGGATCGACCGGGAGAGGAAGTACATGACGACGTACAAGGAATTCCATCGCCGTTCCATGGAGGAGCGCGACGCCTTCTGGGCGGAGCAGGCGCAACTGGTGCATTGGAACAAGCCGCCGGCGCAGGTATGCGACTACAGCCGGCCGCCCTTTGCGCGCTGGTTCGTCGGCGGCGAGACCAACCTCTGCTTCAACGCGGTGGACCGCCACGCGGCGGTGCGCCCCGATGCGCGGGCGCTGATCTATGTGTCCACCGAAACGAACGAGGAACGGATCTACAGCTTTTCCGAACTCAAGACCGAGGTCATGCGCATGGCTGCGGTCATGCAGGGCCTGGGCGTGGGCAAGGGCGACCGGGTGCTGATCTACGTGCCCATGATCGCCGAGGCCGCCTTCGCCATCCTGGCCTGTGCGCGCATCGGTGCCATCCATTCGGTTGTGTTTGGCGGTTTTGCCTCCGGGTCGCTGGCCACGCGCATCGACGACGCCAGGCCGAAGCTGATCGTCTCGGCGGACGCCGGAATGCGCGGCGGCAAGGCAGTGCCGTACAAGCATCTGCTCGACGAGGCCTGCAAGCTGGCGCAGTTCCCGCCGCAGCGCGTGTTGATGGTCGATCGCGGCCTGGACAAGGATTTCAACCGCGTGGAAGGGCGGGACCTGGACTACGCCACCCTGCGCGCCCAGCACCTGGATGCCGAGGTGCCCGTGGCCTGGATGGAATCCACCGAGCCGTCCTACATCCTCTACACCTCGGGCACCACCGGCAAGCCCAAGGGCGTGCAGCGCGACACCGGGGGCTACGCCGTGGCGCTGGCGGCCTCGATGAAGCACATCTACTGCGGCGGGGCGGGGGAGACCATGTTCTCCACCTCGGACATCGGCTGGGTGGTGGGCCACTCCTACATCATCTACGGGCCGCTCATCGCCGGCATGGCCACCCTCATGTACGAGGGCACGCCCATCCGCCCGGACGCCGGCATCTGGTGGCAACTGGTGGAGAAGTACAAGGTGGACGTGATGTTCTCGGCGCCCACGGCGGTGCGGGTGCTGAAGAAGCATCCGTCGGAGTTCATCCACAAGTACGACCTCTCCAGCCTGAAGCACCTGTTCCTGGCCGGCGAGCCCCTGGATCAGCCCACCCATGAGTGGATTGCGGGCGAGCTGAAGCGGCCGGTGATCGACCACTACTGGCAGACCGAAACCGGCTGGCCGATGCTGTCCTCGGCGCCGGCGGTGGAGCAGACCCCCATCAAGTTCGGCTCGCCCAGCTTCCCGATGTTCGGCTACGACCTGCGCATCTTCCGCGAGGACGGCACGCAGTGCGAAGCCAACGAGAAGGGCATTGTCGGCGTGCTGCCGCCGCTGCCGCCCGGCTGTCTGTCCACCGTCTGGGGCGACGACGAGCGCTTCGTCAAGACCTACTTCTCCCTGTTCAAGGAGCCGTTGGTCTACTCCTCCTTCGATTGGGGGATCCGCGATGCCGACGGCTACCACTTCATCCTCGGCCGAACCGACGATGTGATCAACGTTGCCGGCCACCGTCTGGGCACGCGGGAGATCGAGGAGGCGGTGCAGGCCCACACCGCCATCGCCGAGGTGGCGGTGGTGGGCGTGAATGACGCTGTGAAGGGCCAGATTCCGGTGGCCTTCGCGGTGGTGAAGGACGCCGCGCGCATTGCCACGGCGGAAGCGGTCAGCGCACTGGAGAAGGAGGTGATGAAGACCGTGGATGGCATCCTCGGCGCCATCGCCCGACCGGGCCGGGTGCATTTCGTCACCGGGCTGCCCAAGACCCGCTCGGGCAAGATGTTGCGTCGCTCCATCCAGGCCATCGCCGAGGGGCGCGATCCCGGCGATCTGACCACCATCGACGATCCCGGCACGCTGGAGCAGATACGGCAGGCGCTGGGCCAGTAGTAGGTAGTCAGCGAGATTGGGAAGGTTTGGTGGGAGCGGGCAAGCCCGCTCCCACATCCATCGGATTCAGGTTGCTGCCAAGTAGCCGCCGGCTGCTTTTGGTGCTCCCCCTGAAGCCCGCCCCGTGCGGGCTTACTTGCTGGGGGAGACGCCGGCGCCGCGGCCGGTCAGGATGATGCACCGAAGAAGGGAAACACCACCTCCGGCCGCCGCCCGCCGACGATGTCGGTAATGGCGCGGGCGGAGCCGCAGGCCAGGGTCCAGCCCAGGGTGCCGTGGCCGGTGTTGTAGTAGAGCTTGCGCCAGCGGCTGCGGCCGATGATGGGCACGTTGGACGGCGTGGCCGGGCGCAGGCCGGTCCACAGTTCGGCCTGGCCGGCGTCGCCACCGCGGGGAAACAGTTCCAGGGCACGCTCCAGGATGGCCTGGCAGCGGGCGGGGCGTAGGGTCAGGTCGTAGCCGGCCAGTTCCGCGGTGCCGGCGATGCGCAATCGCTTCCCCAGGCGTGAGCAGACGATGCGCCGCGATTCGTCGGTGATGCTGACGTGCGGTGCGCCGTCCCCGGCGGGCACGGTCACCGAGTAGCCCTTGACGGGGTAGATGGGCAGGCGTTCGCCCAAAGGCGCCAGCAGCCGCGGGCTTTCGGCGCCCAGGCAGACGAGGTAGGCATCGGCGGTGAGGCGCAGCGGACGTTTGTCGGCGTCGATGATGTCGATGCCCGCCAGCATGTCGCCATCAGCCACCAGGCGCTCGACGCGGGTGCCGGTGCGCAGGCGCACGCCCCGCTGCATGCAGTGCTGCGCGAGTTGGCGCACGAACTGGTGGGCATCGCCGGATTCGTCGTCCGGGGCATAGAGTCCGCCGTGGATGCGGTCGCGGCAATCCGCCAGCGCCGGCTCGATGTCCAGGCAGCGCAGCGCGTCGCAACTCTCCGCCCGCATGTCGTAGCGGCGCAGCAGGGAGACACGTTCTTCCACGTGGCGCAGTTCGGCGGCCGAAAAGAACAGGTGCAGGATGCCGCGGGTCTCGCAGTCGTAATCCAGCGCCAGTTGCGTGCGCAGTTGCACCAGTTGGCGGCGGCTATAGAGGCCGAGCGCGGCGATGGCATCGGTGTTGCGGCGGGCCATCCCCGGGGTGCATTGGCGCAGGAAGCGCAGGCCCCACGACCAGGGCGGCGGGTCGGCCCGCAGCCGCAGCAGCAGCGGCGCGTCCTCGCGGCCAAGCCAGCGCAGGATCTGCAGCGGCGCGCCCGGATTGGCCCAGGGCTCGGGGTGGCTGGCGGAGATCTGTCCGCCGTTGGCGAAGCTGGTTTCCAGCCCGGGCCCGGGCTGGCGCTCCAGCACCGTTACCTCGTGGCCCTCGGCGGCCAGGTACCAGGCGCTCGAAATGCCGGCCAGGCCGGCGCCAAGAACAATGATCTTCAAGACGTGGGAGAGAAGACGCAGGCCGCAGGCCCGAACCCGGCCGATTCTAGCAAGAGGTCGTCACGCTCAGTGGAAAGGCCGGCCCCGCGGCTGAGCAGAATCGCCGGCTTCGCGGCGCGCGGTGGAATCGGCGGCTTCGCCGCTCAGGGACAGCAGGGCGCGGATCAGATGAAATAGGCGGCGATGAAGACGCCGAGCATGGCAAGGGCGATGCCGAGCTTGAAGGCGACCGCCACCAGCAGACCGACCCAGGTGGACAAGCTGACCACTCCGGCACGCATCAGATTGCGTCGCGCCACCAGTTCGCCGACGAAGGCCCCCGCCAGGGGGCCGAACAGGAATCCCGGCAATCCCGCGGGCAGCCCTGCCGCCATGCCCACCAGGGCGCCCCCCACCGCCAGGGGGCTGGCGCCGGCACGCCGCGCACCCAGGCTGGCTGCAATGAAGTCACACAGCCAGGCGATGGCCGTCAGCGCGCCGAGAAAGGCGATGGTGACCACGCCGATCTTCTGGAAATGCTCGATCCACGCGGCCAGCACCAACCCCGAGAACACCAGGGGCGTTCCCGGCAGGACCGGCAACACGGTCCCCGCAAGACCCAGGGCCACCAGGACGGCGGCGATTAGCCAGAATAGGAGTTCCACGGCCAATAAGACTTCGCGCGCGCCGATAGGTTCGGCGCCGGGGGGGCATCGCGTCAGGGGTCTGGGCGACGGAGCAAGCGTCACGGGCGCAGCCAGCGGATCTCGGTGGCGGTGAGCGGTCCGATGACGACCTGGTCAAGACTGGGCGGCATTTCGGCGTAACCGGGCGCCAGCGGTGTGCGTCCGGCCATGATTTCGGCGAAGCGCTGGGGCAGCGTCGGCATGAGTTGCGGTTCGGCGAAGCCCGCCGGAAACAGCGGCAGGTTGCTGGCGGGATCGTACTTGTCCGACGCACCCAGGGTGTGGAGCAGTTCGTGGGCGATGACGATGTTGTTCTGCGCGTTCATGGGCCTGGAGGCGAAGGCGCGGATCACCCCCACGAGCCCCTTCTCCAGCCCGATGGAGTGGCCCAGCACCGCCGAGCGCTCGGGGTCGTGGAAGAGCACGAACAGGCGGATGCGCGGCGGCGGCGAGGTGACCGGGGTATGGCGCCACGCCCATAGCCGCATCTGCAGACTCCACAACATGGCGTCGAGGGCGCCATTGTCACGCGGGGGTGAGGGGGGAAGCTGTTCGACTTCGGGGGCGAGGGAGACGTCGATGGGGCGCAGGGTGGTCACGCCGTAGCGATGTGCTTCGCGCTCGATGAACGCTTCGATCTCCACGAACTGGTCATGATGGAGGCGGCGGATGTAGGCCGCGGTGGTGGTGGCGCCGTCGCCGTTGACGGGGATGATGGCAACCTGCACCGAGTCGTTCCAGGAGGTGGTGCGGACATGATCCACCCAGGCCATTTGCGCCACGGAGGCGAGGACGAGCAGCAGAAACGCGATGCGGATGCGGCGAAACACGGGGCGCTCCCAAGGGCGATGCGGGGACGTGCCACGGCACGTCGAGGCTTGGCCCAGCTTACGCCGCGCCGACTCGGGGAGCGCGTGAAGGACGGCACGGGCGGCGCGGCGGCCAGCACGCCGCGCCGACATACGTCACGATCGCCCGAATCAGGCGGTGGCCACGGGGATCTTGCCGATCCGGGCCTGCCACTCCCGCGGGCCGGTCTGGTGCACCGAGGTGCCCTCGGCATCCACCGCCACGGTGACCGGCATGTCCTTCACCTTGAACTCGTAGATGGCTTCCATGCCCAGGTCTTCGAAGGCCGCGACACGGGCGGCGCGGATGGCCTTCGACACCAGGTAGGCAGCGCCCCCGACGGCCATGAGGTACACGGCCTTGTTGTCGCGGATGGCCTCGATGGCGGCGGGGCCGCGCTCGGCCTTGCCGATCATGCCCAGCAGGCCGGTCTGCTCCAGCATCTGGCGGGTGAATTTGTCCATGCGGGTGGCGGTGGTGGGGCCGGCGGGGCCCATCACCTCGTCGCGCACCGGGTCCACCGGGCCGACGTAGTAGATGAAGCGGCCGGTGAAATCCACCGGCAACTTTTCGCCGCGGCTGAGCATGTCGGTCATGCGCTTGTGGGCGGCGTCGCGGCCGGTGAGGATATTGCCGTTGAGCAGCAGGACGTCGCCGGGCCGCCAGGATGCGACGTCGTCGCGCGTCACCTTGTCCAGATCCACGCGCCTGCCCTTGGAGGTATCGTAGGTCAGGCTCGGCCAGTCTTCCAGACTGGGCGGTTCCAGATGCGCCGGGCCGGAGCCGTCCAGCACGAAATGGACGTGGCGGGTCGCCGCGCAGTTGGGGATCATGGCCACCGGCAGGTTGGCGGCGTGGGTGGGGTAATCGTTGATCTTCACGTCCAGCACGGTGGTCAGGCCGCCCAGGCCCTGGGCGCCGATGCCCAGGGCGTTGACCTTCTCGTAGAGCTCGATGCGCAGTTGCTCGGCGCGGGTCTGCGGCCCGCGGGCGATGAGCTCCTGCATGTCGATGGGCTCCATGAGGGCTTCCTTGGCCATCAGCATGGCCTTCTCGGCGGTGCCGCCGATGCCGATGCCCAGCATGCCCGGCGGGCACCAGCCGGCGCCCATGGTGGGCACGGTCTTGAGCACCCAGTCCACGATCGAGTCCGAGGGGTTGAGCATGGCGAACTTGCTCTTGGCCTCCGAACCGCCGCCCTTGGCCGCCACGTGCACCTCCACCGTGTCGCCGGGGACGATGGCGTAGTTGATGACCGCCGGGGTGTTGTCCTTGGTGTTCCTGCGGGCGCCGGCCGGGTCGGCCAGCACCGAGGCGCGCAGCTTGTTGTCCGCGTCGAGGTAGGCACGGCGCACACCCTCGTTCACCATCTCGTCCACGCTCATGGTCGACTCCCAGCGCACGTTCATGCCCACCTTGAGGAAGGCCGTGACGATGCCCGTGTCCTGGCACAGGGGGCGGTGCCCCTCGGCGCACATGCGCGAGTTGATGAGGATCTGGGCCATGGCGTCCTTGGCGGCCGCAGACTGCTCCAGTTCGTAGGCGCGGGTCAGGCTCCTGATGTAGTCGACGGGGTGGTAGTAAGAGATGTACTGCAGGGCGTCGGCAATGCTCTGGATGAAGTCATCCTGCCGGATGGTGGTCATGGAAATACCCCTTTGACGGTGGAAGCCGCGCGGCCGCTCACGCTCCGCGCGGCCTCTGCGGTTGGTTCAGTGGGACTTGCGGGTCATGATGAGCGTGGCGTTCATCAGCTTGTCGGTATACGCCATGGCAATGGCGGACACGAGGAAGGTGACGTGGATGACGACCTGCCACAGGATGGCGCGGTCGGGCATGTTCTCGGCGTTGATGAAGGTCTTGAGCAGATGGATGGACGAGATGCCGATCAGCGCCGTGGCCAGCTTCACCTTCAGCACTCCGGCGTTGACGTGGGAGAGCCATTCCGGCTGGTCCGGGTGGTCCTCCAGGTCGAGGCGCGAGACGAAGGTCTCGTAGCCGCCGATGATCACCATGATCAGCAGGTTGGCGATCATCACTACGTCGATCAGGCCCAGGACGATGAGCATCACCTCGGTGTCGGACAGCGTTCCCGTCCTGGCGACGAGATGCACCAGCTCGATGGCAAACTGATAGACGTACACGCCCTGGGCGAGGATGAGTCCGAGGTAGAGCGGCGCCTGCAGCCAACGGCTCCAGAAGATGAAGGACTCGATGAACTTGACGGTTGGCTTCAGCATGATGGGTTCCGGAGACTGCGGGGCGAGGAGCGAGGCGCCCCCCGCGACGGCGGCGAATTCTAGCATCGATCACCCGGCCGGTTTATTGCAGCGCACTATAAGTGCTTGTAAGTCCAATGTAAGCTAAGTCTTATCCAATGGTGAAAATTCATAGAATGGGGAGCGCAGGCACCTGGCACGTACCGGCGCCGATCGGCTCCGGACGGCAGCGGGCCGCTCCACACCGCGTCAGCAGTTGTCGCTTGATTTCACACACATAACAGGAGATGTGGGCATGTCCAGCAACGAAAGCGCCGAAGCCCGGCTCTACTACCCCCCCGAGGAGTTTGTCCGCCAGGCCACGATATCCGGCATGGACGCGTACAAGTCGCTGTGCGATGAGGCGCAGCGGGACTACGAGGGTTACTGGGCGCGGCTGGCAAGGGAACACGTGGTCTGGCACAAGCCCTTCACGCAGGTGCTGGACCAGGGTGAAGCGCCGTTTTTCAAGTGGTTTGCCGACGGCCAACTCAACGTGTCCTACAACTGCCTTGACCGCAACGTGCAATCCGGTCTGGGCGACAAGGTCGCGATCATCTTCGAGGCCGACAACGGCAGGGTCACGAAGGTGACCTACAGCGAACTGCTGGCGAAGGTGTGCCAGTTCTCCAACGCCCTGAAGTCCGTCGGCGTCGGCAAGGGCGACCGGGTGGTGATCTACCTGCCGATGTCGGTGGAAGGCATCGTGGCGATGCAGGCCTGCGCGCGCATCGGCGCCACCCACTCGGTGGTGTTCGGCGGCTTCTCGGCGCAGTCGCTGCGCGACCGCATCAACGATGCCGGCGCCGTGCTGGTCATTACCGCCGACGAACAGTGCCGCGGCGGCAAGAACATTCCCCTCAAGCCGGCGGTGGACGAGGCGCTGAGCCTGGGCGGCTGCGAGAGCATCCGCAACGTGGTGGTCTACCAGCGCACTGGTGGCGCCTGCAACATGGTGGCCGGCCGCGACCTGTGGTGGCACGACGCGGTGCAGGGCCAGGGTGATGCCTGCGAGCCGGAGTGGGTCGAGGCCGAGCACCCGCTGTTCCTGCTCTACACCTCGGGTTCCACAGGAAAGCCCAAGGGCGTGCAGCATTCCACCGGCGGCTACCTGCTGCAGGCGGTCCTGACCACCAAGTGGACCTTCGACCTCAAGCCCGTCGACGTCTTCTGGTGCACCGCCGACATCGGCTGGGTGACGGGCCACACCTACATCACCTACGGGCCGCTGGCCTGCGGCGGCACGGAGATCGTCTTCGAAGGCGTGCCCAGCTATCCCGACGCGGGCCGTTTCTGGAAGATGATCCAGGACCACAAGGTCAACATCTTCTACACCGCACCCACCGCCATCCGTTCGTTGATCAAGGCGGCCGAGACCAACCCGGTGGTGCATCCGCGCAATTACGACCTTGGCAGCCTGCGCCTCATGGGTTCGGTGGGCGAGCCCATCAACCCGGCGGCGTGGGAGTGGTACCACCGCAATGTCGGCGGCGGGCGCTGCCCCATCGTGGATACCTTCTGGCAGACGGAAACCGGCGGCCACATGATCACTCCGCTGCCGGGGGCCACGCCACTGGTGCCGGGTTCTTGCACGCTGCCGTTCCCGGGCATACAGGCGTCGGTGGTCGACGAAACCGGCGCCGAAGTGCCGTGGGGCCAGGGCGGCATCCTGGTGATGAAGAAGCCTTGGCCGGGGATGATCCGCACCATCTGGGGCGATCCGGAGCGGTTCCGCAAGTCCTACTATCCGGCCGACTTCCAGGGCAAGTACTACCTGGCGGGCGACGGCGCGATTCGTGACAGGAATACGGGCTACTTCACGATCACTGGCCGTATCGACGACGTTCTCAACGTGTCCGGTCACCGCATGGGCACCATGGAGATCGAATCGGCGCTGGTGGCGCATCCGCTGGTCGCCGAGTCCGCCGTGGTGGGCCGCCCCGACGAACTGACGGGCGAAGCCATCGTGGCCTTCGTGGTGCTGCGTCGATCCCGGCCAACCGGTGAGGAGGCGAAGAAGATCGTGGCGGAACTGCAGGCCTGGGTCGGCAAGGAGATTGGTCCCATCGCCAAGCCCAGGGACATCCGCTTCGGCGACAACCTGCCCAAGACCCGCTCCGGCAAGATCATGCGCCGGCTGCTGCGCGCCATCGCCAAGGGCGAGGACATCACGCAGGACGTGTCGACCCTGGAGAACCCGGCGATCCTGGACCAGCTCAAGCACGGGGCCGGCTGAGCAAGACGGCGGGTGCCTGAGCGCCCGCGAAGGGCGCGTCGGGAACCCGTCGGGCAGGGCGCGCGATGCCCGGGATCATGGAGGAGGGGAGAAGACGCACACGGCACGGACAACGATCCCCGATCCCGTGCATGAGTGCGACGTGGATGCCGGCTTGCCATGGCAGGCGGGAGGGGAGTGGTGCAGGGGCGCGGGAGCGCCCCTTTTTTCTGGGCGCCCGCAGACCGGGTACCACCCCGGATTCGGGACGTATAATGGCCCGCAGGGTGTCCCACGCGGAGGCGGCGTATGAATCAGTCATGGCTGACGGGGCAGAGGCTGGTCGGTGCGTTTCTGCTGGGCTGTGCGCTGCTGAATTTCCCCCTCCTGCAACTGTTCGTCACCTGGCGCGAGGTGCTCGGGATACCCATGCTGTTTGTCTATATCTTCTGCGTCTGGGCGGCCCTCATCGTGTTGATGGCGGCGGTGATAGAACTGCGGGGCGACTCCCGCTGAAGGCCCGGGCGACCCACGCGCCATGCTCCAGGGTTCGGTCATCGTCCTGTGCTCCTTCGCCTACCTGGGGGCGCTGTTCGCCATTGCCTATTACGGCGACAAGCGGGCGGACGCGGGTCGCTCGATCATCGCCAACCCGTACATCTACGCGCTGTCCATGGCGGTCTATTGCACGACCTGGACCTACTACGGCAGCGTGGGGCGGGCGGCTTCCAGCGGCATCGGCTTCCTCCCCATCTACCTCGGGCCGACACTGGTGGCGGCGCTGTGGTGGTTCGTGCTGCTCAAGATCGTGCGCATCAGCAAGGCCAACCGCATCACCTCCATCGCCGACTTCATCGCCTCGCGCTACGGCAAGAGCCACCTCCTGGGCGGGCTGGTGACGGTCATCGCGGTGATCGGTGTCATTCCCTACATTGCCCTGCAGCTCAAGGCGGTCTCCAACAGCTTCATCATCCTGTTGAACTACCCGGCGATCGTCATGCCGCAGCGGGCGGATACGGCCCCCATCTGGCAGGACTCCACGCTCTACGTGGCGGCCATCCTGGCGGCGTTCACGATCCTCTTCGGCACCCGCCATCTCGACGCGACGGAGCGCCACGAGGGCATGGTGGCGGCCATTGCCTTCGAGTCGCTCACCAAGCTGGTGGCGTTCACGGCGGTGGGGTTGTTCGTCACCTACGGCATCTACGCGGGCTTCGGCGACATCTTCGACCGAGCCCGCGAGGTGCCAAGCCTGCGCCAGCTCATGGGCATGGACGGCAGCGGGCCGAACTACGGCAACTGGGCGTCGCTGACCTTCCTGTCCATGCTGGCGATCATGCTGCTGCCGCGCCAGTTCCAGATCGCCGTGGTGGAAAACGTCAACGAGAACCACGTGCGCAAGGCCATCTGGCTGTTTCCGCTCTACCTGTTGCTGATCAACATCTTCGTCCTGCCCATCGCGGTGGGGGGGCTGTTGCGCTTTCCCGGGGGCAGCGTCGATGCCGATACCTTCGTGCTCACGCTCCCCATGGCCCACGAGCAGGAGGCACTGGCGCTGTTCGTGTTCATTGGCGGGCTGTCCGCCGGCACGGGCATGGTGATCGTGGAGACCATCGCGCTGTCCACCATGGTCTGCAACGACCTGGTGATGCCGCTGCTGTTGCGCCAGCGCTGGCTGGGCCTGCAACGCTGGAGCGATCTGTCCGGCCTGCTGCTGGGCATACGCCGCGGCGCCATCGCGGCGATCCTGCTGCTGGGCTACATCTACTTCCGCGTCGCGGGGGAGGCCTACGCGCTGGTGGGCATCGGGCTGATTTCCTTTGCCGCCGTGGCGCAATTCGGCCCGGCGTTCTTCGGCGGCATGTTCTGGAAGGGTGGTACCCGGGCGGGCGCCCTGGCGGGTCTGTGTGCGGGTTTCCTGGTGTGGGGCTACACGCTGCTGCTGCCGTCCTTTGCCAAGTCCGGCTGGCTGCCGGCGGGGTTCATGGAGCACGGGTTGCTCGGCATCGACCTGCTCAAGCCGCACCAGTTGTTTGGCCTGACGGGCATGGACGAGATTACCCACTGTCTGTTCTGGAGCATGCTGGCCAACATCGGCTGCTACATCGGCGTGTCGCTTTCGCGGCGGCCCTCGGCGCTGGAAACCGGCCAGGCCACCTTGTTTGTCGATGTGTTCCGCCCCACGTCGGGTGCCGCAGGGCCGAGCTTCTGGCGCGGCACGGCGCGCATCGACGATCTCTTGCCGCTGCTGGGCCGCTTCCTCGGGCCGCAGCGGGTGCGCTCGGCCATGGAACACTATGGGCGCCAGCGCGGCGTGGCTTCGGTGCGCGAACTGGTGGCCGATGCGGATCTGGTGCATTACGCCGAGACCCTGCTGGCCGGTGCCGTGGGCAGCGCATCGGCCCGGGTGATGGTGGCTTCCGTGGTCAAGGAGGAGCCGCTGGGCCTGGACGAGGTGATGAACATCCTCGACGAGGCCTCGCAGGTGAGGGCGTACAGCCGCAAGCTGGAGCAGAAGTCGCGCGAGCTTGAGGAGGCGAGCCGGGAATTGCGTGCCGCCAACGAGCGCCTGCGCGAACTGGACCGCATGAAGGACGACTTCATGTCCTCCGTCACGCACGAACTGCGCACGCCGCTGACGTCCATCCGCGCCTTCTCCGAGATCCTGCTCGACAATGGCGACATGTCGCTGGCAGAGCGGCGTCACTTCCTTTCCATCATCACCAAGGAGACCGAGCGGCTGACCCGGCTGGTCAATGAAGTGCTGGACATGGCCAAGCTGGAATCGGGCAAGGCGGAATGGCGCGACACCCAGGTGGACATGCGTCAGGTGATCGACGAATCCATCGCTTCCACGGGCCAGCTCTTCCGCGACAAGTCGGTGCGCCTGGAGACCCGACTCCCCGGGTCGGCGCCGCCGATCCTGGCGGACCGCGACCGCTTGATCCAGGTGATGCTCAATCTGCTGTCGAATGCGGTGAAGTTCGTGGAGCCGCATCGCGGCGTGGTGATCGTGCGCATGAGCTACGGCGGTGGGCAACTGCGCGTGGACGTGGAAGACAATGGCCCGGGAATCGCCGCGGACGATCAGCAGCGGATCTTCGAGAAATTCCGGCAAAGTGGCGAGAGCCTGACCAACAAGCCCCAGGGCACGGGTCTCGGACTCCCGATCAGCCGGCAGATCGTGGAGCACTATGGCGGGCACCTGTGGGTGGAAAGCCACCCCGGAGCCGGGGCTGCGTTCTCATTCACCCTGCCCCTGGAGGATGCGTACACCGCCTCGCCGGACGCGGCGGCAGCCACGAACGCCTAGCGGCGCGCGCTTGCTTCATGCGCCGCCGTCGTCGAATTTGCGATGCATTCAAAGGAGCGTTGGACGGATGACAAAGAAGGTTCTGATCGTCGATGACGAACCCAACATCGTGATCTCCCTCGAGTTCCTCATGAAAAAGGAGGGTTTCGAGGTGAGCGTGGTTGGGGACGGCGAAGCGGCCCTGGAGAAGATCGCGCAGTTCTCCCCCGACCTGGTGCTGCTGGACGTCATGATGCCCCGGCGCAGCGGCTACGAGGTGTGCCAGCAGATCCGCGCCAATCCGGCGTGGGCGGGAATCCGCGTGGTAATGCTCACCGCCAAGGGGCGCGAGGCGGAGATGGCCAAGGGTATTGCGATGGGGGCCGATGCGTACATGACCAAGCCATTTTCCACCAAGGCCCTCGTTGCACAGGTTCGGCAATTGCTCGGACCATGAACCGCAAGCTGAAGCTGGCCTTGTCGCTGGCCGGGCTCTACCTGCTGCTGGCCGTGCTGTTTGGCGCGCTGGTCCTCGTCCTGTGGATGGACATGAGGGAACCCGAGCGTGACGCGGTGCTGGCCATCATGGAGAACCGCTATGTCCTGGCGATCCTCATCATCCTTCTTGCCTGGGCGGTGCTCGGCTTTATCGTGCAGGGGCTCTACGAGGCGTACGTGCGGGCGCCCCTGAGTCTGCGCGAACAGGCGCTGGTGATGGTCGAGGCCAATCCGGGGCTGCGGCTGCAGGAAATCGGCGCCTCGGAGATCAGGACGCTGGCCCATGTCGTCAACGCCCTGGCCGAGCAGCGCGAGGCGTTGCAGCGCGACGTGGAGGCGAAGATCCGCGAAGCCAAGGCCTCCATCGAAGAGGAGAAGAACCGGTTGGCCGCGCTCATGTCGGAGCTGACCCAGAGCGTGGTGGTGTGTAACCTGGATGGGCGCATCCTGCTCTACAACAACCGCGCGCGGCTGCAGTTCCGTGCCCTGGGCGACGGAGGCACAGCGGGCGGGGCCGGTCCGCTCATCGGCCTCGGACGTTCCATCTTTGGCTTGCTGGAGCGCGGTCTCATCACCCATGCGCTGGAGAACATCCAGCATCGGCTCAAGCGCTCCGGGTCGCAGCCGGTGGCCAATTTCGTGACCACCACCCGTGCCGGCCAGTTGCTGCGGGCGCAAATGGCGGCGGTGTTGAGTTCCGGCGGCGAGGAGGTTCCCGGCGGTGCGCCGGCGCCAAGGGGGGAAGGCGAACGCCAGATCACAGGCTACGTGTTGATGCTCGACAACATTACCCGCAACTTCGAAACAGAAACGCGTCGCGACCAGATGCTCGAGTCGCTGACGGAGGGCACGCGGGCTCCCCTGGCCAGCGTGCGCGCGGCGGTGGAAACACTGGCCAATTACCCGGACATGGAGGCGGAGCAGCGCGACCGCTTCGTCTCCATCATCGGCGAGGAGGTCCGCAAGCTCAGCCACCACGTGGACCGGACCATGACCGAGTACGCCGACGCGATGAAGACGCGCTGGCCTCTGGAGGAGATGCTCGGCGCCGATCTGGTGGGCGCTGGCCAGCGGCGTATCGAAGCGAAAGTGGGCATCCGCACCAAGACCCAGGAAATCGACAGCGGCCTGTGGATCAAGGTGGACAGTTTCTCCTTGCTCCAGGGGCTCAACTACCTGTCGACACGCCTGCATGAAGAGTTCGCCATCCGCGAGGTGCGTTTCCGCCTGGCGCGGGACGGCAATCTCGCTCACCTGGACCTGATGTGGGCGGGTTCCCCCATGGGCGTCGAGACCATGCACGCGTGGGAAGAGGAACCCATGAATCTGGGCGGCGAGACGTCCCTGCTCACCTTGCGCGATGTCATGGACCGCCACGGCGGCGAGATCTGGTACCAGTACGACAAGCCGCAGCAGAGCGCCTTCTTCCGTCTGCTGCTGCCTTCCGCCATGCCCCAGGAGGAGATGGCGGCGGATGTCCTGCTGCGCAGCGACAGCCGCCCGGAGTACTACGACTTCGACCTGTTCCAGCGCCGCGAGCAGCGCAGCGATCTCGACGACGTGCCACTGACCGAGTTGACCTTCACGGTGTTCGATACCGAAACCACCGGCCTGGAGCCCTCGGCAGGCGACGAGATCATCCAGTTCGGCGCCGTGCGCATCGTCAATGGAAGGCTGCTCAGGAGCGAGAGTTTCGAGCAACTGGTGGATCCGCAGCGTCGACTCAAGCCGGAATCGATCCCCATCCACGGCATCACCGACGCCATGGTCCGGGGCCAGCCCACCATCCACAAGGTGCTGCCGGCCTTTGCCGAGTTCTGCGCCGATACGGTGCTGGTGGCACACAACGCGGCCTTCGACATGCGCTTCCTGCAAATGAAGGAAGAACCGCTGGGCATCCGCTTCGACCACCCCGTACTGGACACCCTGTTGCTGTCGGCGGTCATCCATCCGAACCAGGAATCCCACAAGCTCGAAGCCATCGCCGAGCGCCTGGGCATCAATGTCATCGGGCGGCATACCGCCCTGGGCGACGCCATCGTCACCGGAGAGGTCTTCCTCAAGATGCTCCCGTTGCTGACGCAACAGGGCATCCAGACGCTGCGTCAGGCCCGCGAGGCGGCCGAAAAGACCTACTACGCCCGGGTGAAGTACTGACCCGGTGCGCGACCCGCGGGCGATCGCCCTGAGGAGAAGACGGTGCATCGATCCGAGAAACACCGGGAATACTGGCGCAAGAATCTTCGCATCACGACGATCCTGCTGCTGGTCTGGTTTCTCGTCACCTTCGTGCCCATCTACTGGGCGAAGGAATTCAATGCCGTGAGTTTCTTCGGCTGGCCGCTCGGCTTCTACATGGGAGCCCAGGGCTCGCTGATCGTCTATGTGGTGGTGATCTGGCTCTACGCCCGCATCATGGACGGCCTGGACCGCAAGTACGGCGTCCACGAGGAAGAATGACCGTGCCGGGCCATTCCCAGTCGCAGTTCTACAGCCAGCTCAAGCGCTACTACAGCTTCTACACCGTCGGCTTCGTCGCCTTCGTCATTCTCGTGGCGATCCTGGAGCAGATGGGTGTGCCCAACCGGATCCTGGGATACCTCTTCCTCCTTGCCACCATCGCGCTCTATGCCGGCATTGGCGTGATGAGCCGCACGGCCGACGTGGCCGAATACTATGTGGCCGGACGGCGCGTTCCCGCCTTGTTCAACGGCATGGCCACCGGTGCGGACTGGATGTCCGCCGCGTCGTTCATCGGCATGGCCGGCTCGCTCTATTTCGGCGGCTACCAGGGCCTGGCCTTCGTGATGGGATGGACCGGCGGTTACGTGTTGGTGGCACTGCTGCTCGCTCCCTACCTGCGCAAGTTCGGTCAGTTCACCATCCCGGATTTCCTGGGGGCACGCTACGGCGGCCACTTTGCGCGTTCCGTGGGCGTAGCGGGCGCCATCATCGCCTCGTTCGTGTATGTGGTGGCGCAGATCTACGGCGTGGGCATCATCACCAGCCGCTTCGTCGGATTGCAGCTTGAAATCGGTGTCTTCGTCGGGCTGGCCGGCATCCTGGTGTGTTCGTTCCTGGGGGGCATGCGTGCAGTGACCTGGACGCAGGTGGCCCAGTACATCATCCTCATCCTCGCCTACATGATTCCGGTGGTGATGATGTCGATCAAGGTCACCGGCGTACCGATTCCCCAGGCCGTTTATGGCGGGGTGCTGGAGAAGATCGGCGAGCGGGAAGAGGTATTGTTCGTCGACGCCAAGGAAGTCGAGGTCCGCAACATCTATCTGACGCATGCGGCCGGCTTTGAAGAGAAGATCAAGGCGCTGCCGGCGTCGCTGGATGGCGAGCGGCAGCGGCTGACGCGGAAGGTGTCGGACCTCAAGTCCACCAACGCGGACGCACGCGAAATCTCGGCCGCGGAGCGGGCGTTGGCGCAACTGCCCGCCACACCGGGAGCGGCCAAGGAGGCCTGGACCCGCGCGAGGGTTGGTGCCGAAGCCAGCGCGAGAACCCCCACGCCCCACGCCGAGGCCCATCCGGGCAAGGACGAGAAAGCGAGCCGCGTGGCCCGCAACAACTTCATTGCCCTGGTCGTCTGCCTGATGGTGGGCACGGCCTCGCTGCCGCACATCCTGATGCGCTACTACACCACCTCCAGTGTGCGCGAGGCGCGGCACTCGGTATTCTGGTCGCTGTTTTTCATCTTCCTGCTCTACTTTACGGCGCCGGCACTGGCGGTGCTGGTCAAGTACGAGGTCTACAACAACCTGGTGGGTACGGCGATCTCGCATCTGCCGGCGTGGATCGCCTCCTGGGGCAAGGTGGGCCTGGTCAAGGTGGCGGACATCAATGGCGACGGCATTCTCCAGCTTGCGGAACTGGCCCTCAATACCGACGTGATCGTGCTGGCGACGCCGGAGATTGCAGGCCTGCCGTACGTGATCTCGGGCCTGGTGGCGGCGGGGGGGCTGGCGGCGGCGTTGTCCACGGCCGACGGCCTGCTGCTGACCATAGCCAACGCCCTGTCCCACGATGTGTATTACAAGATGATCGACCCCCACGCTTCCACCCAGCGTCGTCTGGTGGTGTCGAAGTCACTGCTGCTGGTGGTCGCCGTGATCGCGGCATACGTGGCATCACTGAAGCCGGACAACATCCTGTTCCTCGTGGGCCTGGCATTCTCCCTGGCTGCGGCGACGTTCTTTCCGGCACTGGTGTGCGGGGTGTTCTGGAGTCGAGCCAACAAGTGGGGCGCCGTGCTGGGCATGCTGGCGGGCCTCGGGATCACCCTGTACTACGCCATGATCACGCACCCGTTCTTCGGGGGCGGCATGAAGGCGGGCTGGTTCGACATCCAGCCGATCTCTGCCGGCATTTTCGGCATTCCAGTCGGCTTTGTTGTACTGATCGTCGTCAGCCTGATGACGTCGGCACCGGAGAGGGAGGTGCAGGATCTCGTCGAGCACGTTCGCTATCCCAGCCTGGAAGATGACTTCGCTACGCGGGGCACGTGAGCGCACATGAGCGGCGGAGTCGCTGTCATCTGACAACCCGTCCGTGGAATTCGGCCGTCCCGACAGTCTGCCGACGGTACCCGCCATGGCCTTTGTGGCCGCCTTCCTGCCCGGTTTTTCAGTCAGTCAGTCTCGCGTGCCCCAGGCACATCTGCTAAACTTGCCGCCCTCCGGAGAGGTGGATGAGCGGTTTAAGTCGCACGCCTGGAAAGCGTGTTTAGGTTAATAGCCTAACGCGGGTTCGAATCCCGCCCTCTCCGCCAAGAACACCTCCAAAAGCCGCGCCACACTTGGGTTTAGTCGTCATTCGGTGCGGCTGACCGGCATGTGGAACCATGTTTGTGGGCGCGTAGCCCTCCGCGCGTGTGTGGCCTCCCGCCGAATTTCTCCGCGATCGGCAACCCCTCCGTCCGTGCCGGCCCGATTAGGGTTTTCCTGCGGTCAGACCTTGGCGTTCCATTTGCTATGATGATTTTTATGGGCTGAGAGGGGCTCATATCCGATTTGCCGCCGCCGACGCTGAGGAGGAAGTTCACAATGCAAAAATCCCTGCACATCGACCCCAACAAGTGCACAGGTTGCCTGCAGTGCGAAATGGCCTGTTCATTTGAGAATTACGGGATCTTCAATAACTCGAGGTCGCGCATCCGGGTGTTCGAGTTCCACCATACCGGGCGCAAGGTTCCCTACACCTGCACCCAGTGCTCCGAAGCCTGGTGCCTGCATGCCTGCCCGGTCGATGCCATTCGCCTCGATGCGGCGACAGGCGCCAAGGTGGTCATGGAGGACGTGTGCGTGGGCTGCAAGGTTTGCACCATCGCCTGCCCCTTCGGCACGGTCAATTACGTTCAGGCCACGGGTAAGGTCCAGAAGTGTGATCTGTGCGGCGGCCAGCCGGCGTGCGCGGAAGCCTGCCCCACCGGCGCGATCACCTTTACGGACGCGGACTGGACCGGTCTGGACCGCATGCGCCAATGGGCGCAGCGCACCGATACCCAGCCGCGGGCGGCGGCGTAGAGGCGCCCGCTTCGCACGGGGTGCACAACATGCCGGGGGCGATGCGCAGCCGCAGATCGATGCCGGCCGGGACACGGGCTTGAAGGTGGGTACGCGCAATCCAGAGACGGATCACCCGCCAGGGTTTGGAGGAGATAAAGATGGGATGGGCACGCAAGATTCTCCGGGTCAACCTGACCAATGGAACCTGTACTGCTGAACCGCTCAACATGGAGTGGGCCAGCCAGTATCTCGGCCAGCGCGGACTGGCTACCAAGTACCTGATCGCCGAGATCGACCCCAGGATCGATCCGCTGTCACCGGACAACAAGATCATCTGGGCCACGGGTCCGCTGACGGGCACCATGGCGTCCACCGGCGGGCGTTATTCGGTGATCACCAAGGGGCCGCTGACGGGGGCCATCGCCTGTTCCAACTCGGGTGGCTATTTCGGCGCCGAACTGAAGATGGCCGGCTGGGACATGATCATTTTTGAAGGGGCATCGCCCAAGCCGGTGTACCTGTACGTCAGCGACGACAAGGTGGAGTTGCGCGATGCCTCGCACCTGTGGGGCAAGACGGTGTGGGAAACCGAGGAGACCATCAAGAAGACCCACCAGGATCCGCAGATCCGGGTGTCCTCCATCGGCCGCGCCGGCGAGAACAAGGTGCTGTTTGCCTGCATCGTCAATGACCTGCACCGGGCGGCGGGTCGTTCCGGCGTCGGCGCGGTGGCCGGCTCCAAGAACCTCAAGGCCATTGCGGTGCGCGGCACCCTGGGCACCGGCGGCATTGCCAACCCCAGGGAGTTCATGAAGGTCACCTACGAGAAGAAGAAGATCCTGGCCGAGAACGCCGTGACCGGGCAGGGCCTGCCCAAATACGGCACCCAGGTGCTGATGAACGTGATCAACGAGATCGGCGCGCTGCCCACCCGCAACCACCGCGACGTGCAGTTCGAGAGCGCCTCGCGCATTTCGGCCGAAGCCATGCACGAGAAGCGGCCCAGCGACGGCAAGTCGCACCTGGTGACCAACCAGGCGTGCTTCGGCTGCACCATCGCCTGCGGACGCATTTCCGAGATCGACAAGAACCACTTCACCGTCGTCAATAACCCGAAGTACTGGGGCGCCTCCGGCGGGCTGGAGTACGAGGCGGCCTGGGCGCTGGGCGCGGCCAACGGCGTGGGCGACCTGGAGGCGCTGCAATACGCCAACCTGGTCTGCAACGAGGACGGTATGGATCCCATCTCGTTCGGCGCCACCGTCGGTGCGGCCATGGAACTTTACGAGCTGGGCCTGCTGAAGGAAGCGGACATCGGCATCAAGGCGCCCTTCGGTTCCGCCGAGGCGCTGGCGCGCATGGCCGAAATGACCGCCCGCAGCGAGGGCTTCGGCAAACTCCTGGGCCTGGGCTCCAAGCGGCTGTGCGAGAAGTACGGCCATCCGGAGCTGTCGATGTCGGTCAAGGGCCAGGAATTCCCGGCCTACGACTCGCGCGGCATCCAGGGCATGGGTCTGACCTACGCCACGTCCAACCGCGGCGCCTGCCACCTGCGCTCCTACACCGTGGCTTCCGAGGTGCTGGGCATTCCGGTCAAGACCGACCCGCTCACCACCGAGGGCAAGCCCGGTCTGGTCAAGGCCTTCCAGGATGCCACCGCGGTGTTCGATTCCTCCGGACTGTGCATCTTCACCTCCTTCGCCTGGTCGCTGGCGGACATCCAGCCGCAGATCCAGGCGGCGTGCGAGGGCGACTGGTCCATGGAGAAGATCGAAGTCATGGGCGAGCGCATCTGGAACCTGGAGCGGCAGTTCAACCTGGCGGCCGGCTTCACGCGCAAGGATGACGACCTGCCGCCGCGGCTCAAGACCGAGCCGGCGAGGACCGGGCCGGCCAAGGGCCTGGTCAGTGGCATCGACAAGATGCTGCCGGAGTACTACGAGATCCGCGGCTGGACACCGGAGGGTGTGCCCACGCCGGAGACCGTGAGTCGCCTCGGCCTGTAGCATCCTGCAACCGCAGGCCGCGGGGGGTGCGGATGACCAACGGAGGGGAATCCGTGGAGTCCGCGCCCTGCCGTGGCCTCGTTCCTGGGATTCGACGATGAAACACCTCATTCTCGGCAATGGTCCGGCGGGCGTGGTGGCCGCCGAGGCGCTGCGCAAGGCTGATCCCGCCGCGGAGATTGCCCTCGTGGGTTGCGAGGACGCGCCGCCCTATTCGCGCATGGCCATTCCCTACCTGCTTGAGGGCAACATCGTCGAATCCGGCACCTACCTGCGCAAGACGCCGGGGCACTTCTCCAGGCTCGGCATCCGCGAACTGCGCGCTCGCGCGGTGGCGCTGGACGCGGACAAGCGCACGCTGCTTTTCGACGACGGTCACTTCGAGTCCTTCGACCGCATGCTCATCGCCACCGGCTCCCATCCGGTACGCCCGCCCATTCCCGGGATAGACCTGCCGCAGGTGCAGACCTGCTGGACCCTGGAGGACGCCCGCGCCATCGCCGCGCTGGCCAGGCCGGGCTCGCGGGTGCTGCAACTGGGCGCCGGCTTCATCGGCTGCATCATCATGGAGGCGCTGGCGGCCCTGGGTGTGGAACTCACCGTGGTGGAGATGGGCGACCGAATGGTGCCCCGCATGATGACCCCGCGCGCCGGGGGCATGATCAAGACGTGGGTGGAGTCGCGGGGCGTCCGGGTGCGGACATCGGCCGGTGTGGAGCGCATCGACGCCGTCACGCATGCCGACGCTTCCCTGGCGGGCATGGTTGCCGCGACTTCCCGCGGCCTCGCCGGCGAAGCGCGGCACGACCAATCCGAGGTGCCGCTGCGGGTGAAGCTTTCCACCGGCGAGCAGATCCCCTGCGATCTGGTGATCGTCGCCGCGGGTGTGGTGCCCAATGTCGGCTTCCTTGACAACACTCCCGTGCGGGTGGCCAAGGGTGTGCTGGTGGACGAGCGCATGGAAACCGCCGTGCCCGGCATCTACGCCGCCGGCGACGTGGCCGAGGCGCCGGACCTGTTGAGCGGTGCCCACCTTGTTGCGGCGATTCAGCCCAACGCCGCCGACCAGGCCCGGGTGGCGGCGATCAACATGGCCGGCGGCAACGCGCGTCTGCCGGGGGTGCTGGCCATCAACGTGCTGGCGACGCTGGGGCTCATCTCCTCTTCCTTCGGCCAATGGTGGGGCGCGCCGGGTGGCGAGGGCGTGGAACGGGCCGACGACGAGGCGTACCGCTACATCAGTCTGCAGTTCAAGGACGACGTGCTGATCGGCGCCACCAGCATCGGCCTGACCGAGCATGTGGGCGTGCTGCGCGGACTGATCCAGACCCGCACCCGGCTCGGAAAGTGGAAGGACCGGCTGCTCGCCGACCCTACCCGCCTGATGGAAGCCTACCTCGCCTCCGCCCAGGCCCAGTCCGGCGAACGGGCTGCGGCCTGAGCGGGCGTTCAAGGCTCGTTGCCCGAACAACTGCGGCATGCGGATCACGCTCAAGCTCTACGCCACCCTGTCCGACTATCTGCCTGTGGAAGCCCGCAAGGACAACCGGTTGATGCTGGAGGTGGCACCGGGGGCGACGGTGCATCAGGTCGTCCGCCCCTACGGGCTGCCGGAGAAGCTGGTCCATCTGGTGCTGATCAACGGGGTATTTGTGCCGCCGTCCCAGCGTGCCACCCAGCCGCTGCGGGAAGGCGACACGCTGGCGATCTGGCCGCCCATTGCCGGTGGCTGACTTCGACGGCGGGGAAAGCATCGACGGCCCGGTGTGGGAGATGTCGATCTCCCGCACCGAGTTCGAGCGCAGTCTGCCGGACGCCGTGGGGCGGGTGCCCTACCGCGCCGAGGGCGACGAATTCCGCTGGCGCGATGGCCCCCGCCGGTGGTGGATTCGGCTGACGCGCATGCCCGACCACCGGGTGGCACTGCTGACGTTGCCGCGGCACCGGGTTGAATTTCGCTTCGACGGCTACACGGCGCGAGAAGTGGACGCCTTCCTGCGCCGCTTTGCGCTGTACTTCCGGCGGGGCGGCGGCTGATAGTCTGCTAGAATGGGCCGTGGCGGGTCTCCCCGCATTGCAGAGCGGTGAACCTGGTCAGGTCCGGAAGGAAGCAGCCACAGTCGTTTCCTGCAAGTGCCGGGGGTCAGGCTCGCCACCCTTCCTTTTTTCCCGCCATCTCGACGCTCGTCCCGTGCGGCTGCCTCCGACCGGCGCGCCGGGGAGCCGATGCTAGAATGCCCGCATGAGCTACCAGGTCCTCGCGCGCAAATGGCGCCCCCGCAGCTTCGACACGCTGGTGGGCCAGGAGCATGTGGTGCGCGCGCTGACCCATGCCCTGGACCAGCAACGCCTCCATCACGCCTATCTCTTCACCGGTACGCGGGGCGTGGGCAAGACCACGCTGGCGCGCATCATGGCCAAGGCGCTCAACTGCGAGCGTGGCGTGGGCTCGAGACCATGCGGTACCTGTTCTTCGTGCATGGAGATCGACGGCGGGCGCTTCGTCGACTACCTCGAACTGGATGCGGCATCGAACCGCGGCGTCGACGACATGGCGCAGCTTCTGGAAATGGCCGCCTATTTGCCCACGCGCGGCCGCTACAAGGTCTTCGTGATCGACGAGGTCCACCAGCTTTCCGGCCATGCCTTCAACGCCATGCTCAAGACGCTGGAGGAGCCGCCGGAGCACGTCAAGTTCATTCTCGCCACCACCGATCCGCAGAAGATCCCGGTGACGGTGCTGTCGCGCTGCCTGCAGCTCAATCTCAAGCAGATGTCGTTGCCCCACATCGTCGAGCACCTGAGCCGCATCCTGGGGGAGGAGGGGATAGCCTTCGAACTCGCGGCGTTGCGGCCCCTGGCGCGGGCGGCCGGCGGCAGCATGCGCGATGCGCTGTCGCTGCTGGATCAGGCCATCGCCCATGGCGGGGGGCGCGTCGAGGAGGCGGCGGTGCGCGACATGCTGGGCACCGTGGGCGAGGATCACTTGTTTGCCGTGCTGGATGGCCTGGCCGCAGGCGATCTCACAGCGATGCTTGCCGCTGCCGAAGCGATGCGGGAGCGCAGCCTTTCCTTTGATGCGGCCACGCAGGACCTCGCGGTGCTGGTCCATCGCATCGCCCTCGCGCAGTTTGCGCCGGGAGCGGTGACGGACCCTCAGGAGTGTGCGAGCCTGGCGCCGTATGCCGGGGCGTTCGAGGCGGAATTCCTGCAACTCGCCTACCAGATCCTTATCCACGGCAGGCGCGACCTTCCCCTGGCGCCGGACGAGTTTTCCGGTTTCTGCATGAGCCTGTTGCGGTTGCATACCTTCCGTCCGGATGCCGGAGGCGTGGTGTCTTCGTCAGGGGGCACCGCCAAGTCTGGTGTGGCGCATTTCGCACGAGGACCCCAGCCCTCGGCAGCGGCTCGGGCGTCTGCCGAGGGTGCGGTGCCGTCGCGGCGCGAAGGCGCGCCGCGTCCGGCGCCATCCGACGACCGGCCGCAGGCTGCGGATTCGCCGGCACGTTCGTCCGTGGCGGCAGACATTGCGGAGGTCTCGCCGCCGTCCCGGCAGCCTGCAACTGCCGAGGACTGGCACCGCATGCTTCCGGCGCTGGAACTGCGCGGAATGCCGAGGGAACTGGCCCAGCATTGCGAACTGATGGGCATCGACGAGCAGGGCGTAAGGTTGCGATTGTCACCGGCACATCGCTCCCTGCTCTTGAACCGCATGCCCCAGGACCGCCTGCAGACGGCGCTACAGCAGTACCTTGGCCGGGCCGTCAAGCTCAGCGTGGAGGTGGGGGAACCCCAGGGGCAGACCCCCGCCCAGCGGCTGCGCGACGAGAAGCAGGAGCGCTTCGAGCAGGCGGTGACGGCCCTGGAAGAGGACCGTTTTGTGCGCGATTCCATCGAACTGTTCGATGCGACGCTGAGTGAAGAATCCATCAAGCCCCTGTGACCGGGGCATTTCATCGAGACGGAGGCGAATGTGAAAGCTGGGCTGTCAGGCCTGATGAAACAGGCACAGCAGATGCAACAGAACATGGCCAAGGCGCAGGAGGAACTCGCCAGCATGGAGGTGCAGGGCGAATCCGGCGCCGGGCTGGTGAAAGTCGTCATGACCTGCAAGTACGATGTGCGCCGCGTGGCCATCGACCCGTCGCTGGTGGGTGACGACAAGGACATGCTCGAGGACCTGGTGGCGGCGGCCGTCAATGACGCGGTGCGCCGCGTCGAGGCTACGGTGCAGCAAAAGATGTCCGGATTCACCGCCGGGTTGCAGCTGCCCCCGGGCTTGAAGCTGCCGTTTTGATGTGACGATATCGGCGCGCCCCGCCCTTGCCGCGCGGCGCGTCTGACCCCTTCCCTCCGATGCAGTCACCTTCCAGCCTTGACGAACTGATCGAGGCGCTGCGCTGCTTGCCCGGCGTGGGCCCGCGTTCGGCCCAGCGCATGGCCTACCACCTCCTGCAGCGCGACCAGGCGGGCGCCGCGCGCCTGGCAAAGGGCCTGGCTCAGGCGTTGGAGCGTATCCGTCACTGCGCGCGCTGCAACAACTTCACCGAGCAGGAGGTATGCGAGCGCTGCGCTTCCGGAAGGCGCGACGCCTCGCTGCTGTGCGTCGTGGAGATGCCGGCGGATCTCAATATGGTGGAGCAGACCCACGCCTATGGGGGGCTGTATTACGTGCTCATGGGTCGCATCTCTCCGCTGGACGGCATCGGTCCGCGGGAACTGCGGCTGGACCGGCTGCTGGCTCGTGCCACGGACGGGGTGCTCCGGGAGGTGATCATCGCCACCAACTTCACCAATGAGGGCGAGGCGACTGCGCACTATCTGAGCGAGATGTTCCGCAGCCGCGGCGTCAAGTCCAGCCGCATCGCTCGCGGGCTGCCGGTGGGCGGGGAACTCGAACACACGGACAGCGGCACCATCGCCCAGGCTCTGCTGGAGCGGCGGCCGCTCTGACGGGACGCGCGGCTCTACGCAATCCACGGAGAGGACAGGTGACTGACAACGCGAAGCCCTTGCAGGGGCTGAAGGTGCTCGAACTGGGAACCCTGATCGCCGGACCGTTTGCCGCCCGCATCCTGGCGGAGTTCGGTGCCGAGGTGATCAAGATCGAGTCGCCCGACGGGGGCGACCCGCTGCGCGGCTGGCGCAAGCTCTACCAGGGCACCTCGCTGTGGTGGTACGTCCAGGCGCGCAACAAGAAGTCCGTCACGGTCAATCTCAAGCACCCCGAGGGGCAGGAGATCGTTCGCCGCATCGCTCGCGAGTGTGACGTGGTGATCGAGAATTTCCGCCCCGGCACGCTCGAGAAGTGGAACCTCGGCTGGGAGCAGCTTTCGGCGGACAACCCGGGGCTCGTCATGCTGCGGCTGTCCGGGTTCGGTCAGACTGGACCCATGCGCGATCAGGCGGGATTCGGCGCGGTGGGCGAATCCATGGGCGGGCTGCGCTACGTCACGGGATTCCCCGATCGGCCTCCGGTGCGCACCGGCATCAGTATCGGTGATGGGCTGGCCGCCTTGTGGGGAGCGCTGGGCACGCTGATGGCGCTGCGTCACCGCGATCAGTGCGGCGGGCGCGGGCAGGTGGTGGACGTGGCGCTGTACGAGGCGGTGTTTGCCATGATGGAAAGCCTGGTGCCGGAGTTCGATGTGTCCGGTTTCGTGCGCGAGCGCAGCGGCAACGTCATGCCCGGTATCACGCCGTCCAACAGTCACGCCACCTGCGATGGCCGGCACGTCATCATCGGGGCCAACGGCGATGCGATCTTCCGCCGCTTCGCCCACGCCATCGGTCGCCCCGATCTGGCGGACGATCCGGATCTGGCCACCAACGCCGGTCGGGATGCGCGAGCCGCCGAACTCTACGGGATCATCGATGACTGGGTGGGTCGGCACGATCTTGAGACCGTCTTGAGCACCTTGGCCGACGCCAAGGTCCCGGCCAGTCGCATCCATTCCGTGGTCGACATGTTCCAGGATCCCCAGTTTCTGGCGCGAGGGATGCTGGTCGAAGCCGTGTTGCCGGACGGCCGTCCGTTTCGCATCCCGGGCATCGTGCCGCAGCTCTCCGAGACGCCGGGGGGTACGGAGTGGCTGGGCCCGGAACTCGGCGAACACACTGAGGAAGTGCTGCTCGACCTCGGCTATGCGCCGCCGGAAATCGCACGCCTGCGCGCCGAAAGGGTCGTCTGACCGGCCGCCAGGCGGGTGCGCCACCCATAAGTCAGGCTGCGGACTCCCTTTAATCGCCCCGGGCTTTTCGCTATAATCCCGCGATTCTGAATGTCTTCGCATGAATCCGGGGATGAGGTGATGGGTACTGACGATCAAATGGATTGCGGCAGGCGTCGCCTGCTGGTGGCCACGGCCGCGGCGGGCGGCGTGGCCACTGCGGCGGCCGTGGTGCCGTTTGTGGCCAGCATGATGCCGTCGGAGCGTGCACGTGCTGCGGGCGCTCCGGTGGAAGTGGATATCAGCAAGCTCAACCCGGGCGAGATGATGACGGTAGAGTGGCGCGGCAAGCCGGTCTGGGTCATCCATCGCACCAAGGACATGCTGGACTCGTTGCGCAAGATCGATGGCGAAGTCAGCGATCCGCAGTCCGACCGACCCATGCAGCCGGAGTACGCCAAGAACGAATTCCGCTCGGTCAAGCCCGAGATCATGGTGGTGGTGGGAATCTGCACTCACCTCGGCTGTTCGCCCACCGAGAAGTTCAAGACGGGAGCGGAAAGCGGCGTTGCCACCGACTGGCCGGGCGGCTTCTTTTGCCCCTGTCACGGTTCCACCTTCGATCTGGCGGGGCGTGTCTACAAGGGCAAACCCGCGCCGGACAACCTGGAGGTCCCGCCTCACAAGTACCTGGCGGATACCAAAATCCTGATCGGCGAAGACAGCAAGGGAGCCTAAGGGGATGGCTGCGACCAATTTCGAGAAATACAAGTCCGACGGCAGTCGGCTCGGCAATCTGACGGAGTGGGTGGACGCCCGCTTTCCGCTCACTTCCATGTGGAGGGCACACCTTTCCGAATATTACGCGCCGAAGAACTTCAACTTCTGGTACTTCTTCGGCTCGCTGGCGCTGCTGGTGCTGGTGCTCCAGATCGTCACCGGCATCTTCCTGACCATGCACTACAAGCCCGATGCGTCGCTGAACTCCGCCGGCGTTCCGGTGGCCTTCGCCAGCGTCGAGTACATCATGCGCGACGTGCCCTGGGGCTGGCTGATCCGCTACATGCATTCCACGGGGGCTTCGGCATTCTTCGTCGTCGTCTATCTGCACATGTTCCGCGGGCTGCTGTACGGTTCCCACCGTAAGCCGCGAGAGCTGATCTGGGTCTTCGGCGTGCTGATCTTCCTGTGCCTGATGGCCGAGGGCTTCTTCGGCTATCTGCTTCCCTGGGGGCAGATGTCGTACTGGGGTGCGCAGGTGATCGTGAACCTGTTCGCCGCCATCCCCCTTATCGGTGAGCCATTGTCCATCTGGATCCGCGGCGATTTCGTGATCGGCGATGCGACGCTGAACCGCTTCTTCTCCTTCCACGTCATCGCCATCCCGCTGGTGCTGATCGGCCTGGTCGCCGCGCACATCCTGGCGCTGCACGAGGTGGGCTCCAACAACCCGGACGGGGTGGAGATCAAGAAGAACAAGGATCCGCAGACCGGCATCCCCCTGGATGGCATTCCGTTCCACCCCTACTACACGGTGAAGGACATCGTCGGCGTCGTGGTGTTCCTCGTGGTGTTTTCGCTGGTGGTGTTCTTTGCTCCGGAGCTTGGCGGCTATTTCCTGGAGTACAACAACTTCATTCCCGCGGACCCGCTGCAGACCCCCCCGCACATCGCGCCGGTGTGGTATTTCACGCCGTACTACTCCCTGCTGCGCGCGGTGACCTATCCGCTGTTCGGCATCGATGCCAAGTTCTGGGGTGTGGTGGCGATGGGCGCGGGCGTGGTGATCTTCTTCTTCCTGCCATGGCTCGACCGCAGCCCGGTGAAGTCGATCCGCTACAAGGGGCCGATTTTCAAGACCGCTCTGGCGCTGTTCGTGGTGTCCTTTTTCGTGCTGGGATACCTGGGGGTGCTGCCTCCTACGCCGGGACGGACGCTGGCGGCGCAGATCTTCTCCGTCATCTACTTTGCGTTCTTCCTGTTGATGCCGTTCTACTCCAGGCTCGACAAGTGCAAACCGGAACCGGAAAGGGTTACCTCGAAATGAAGAACAAGCTTCTGCTTGCCGGCAAGGCGCTGTTGATGTCGGCGCTGCTGGCTCCCGTCGTGGTACTTGCAAGTGGCGGGGAACTGCATCTGGATCGTGCTCCCGATAAGTCGCGTGATCTGCCCGCGCTACAGAATGGGGCCAAGGTGTTCGTCAACTACTGCCTGAACTGCCATGGCGCAAGCTACATGCGCTACAACCGGCTCCAGGACATCGGATTGTCCGAGCAGCAGATCAAGGACGACCTGATGTTCACCGCCACCAAAGTGGGCGAACCCATGACCGTCGCCCTGCGCCGTCAGGACGGCAAAGTGTGGTTCGGCGCCGCGCCTCCGGATCTGACGGTGATTGCCCGGTCGCGTGCCTCGGAGTTCGGCAGCGGGGCGGATTGGCTCTATACCTACCTGCGTACGTTCTACCGTGACGACAAGCGCCCCACCGGCTGGAACAACCTGGTGTTTGACAACGTGGGGATGCCCCATGTGCTTTGGGAACTCCAGGGCCAGCAGGTGCTCCACACGGAGAAGGTCAAGGATGCGCAGGGTAACGAGGTTGAGCACAAGAAACTCGAGCTTGCGGTACCCGGAACGGTTTCCGCGGCGGACTATGATTCCATGGTTGCCGATCTCGTAGCCTTTCTTGTCTATATTGGTGAGCCGGTCGCGGAGACGCGCAAGCAACTCGGCATTCTGGTACTCATCGTGCTGGGCGTGTTGGGTGTGCTTTCGTACCTGCTAAAGCGCGCCTACTGGAAAGACGTTCATTAACTCTTGTTTCGAACCGCAATGCAGGTTCTCGGCAATATCGAGGTCACCGCACCACCGCGTGGGCGCCGCGTGGTGCGTGATGCCGATTATTCCTGGGGCAACAATGCCATGATGAATCTTTACTCGGGGACGACGAATCCGTTCAGCCACCGGTGCCGCATCGTCCTGTACGAGAAGGGCATGGACTTCCAGGTGATCGACGTCGACATGTACAGCAAGCCTGAAGACATCGCGGTCATCAATCCGTATAACCGCGTGCCCGTGCTGGTCGACCGGGATCTGGTTCTCTACGAATCCAATATCATCAATGAGTACATTGATGAGCGCTTCCCGCACCCGCAGTTGATGCCGCCGGACCCCATCCTCCGGGCGCGGTGCAGGCAGTTGCTGTTTTCCTTCGAGCAGGAGCTTTTCTCCCAGCTTGAGGCGCTCGAGAAGAACCTCAAGAACGTGGACAAGGCCCGTGTGCACGTGCGTGATCGGTTGACGGAGTTGGCCGGCATCTTTTCGAAGCAGAAGTTCATGCTTGGCGATGAATTTTCGATGCTGGACGTGGCGATCGCACCGCTGCTGTGGCGGCTTGGTCACTACGGCATAGAGCTGCCCAAGCAGGCGGCGCCCATCATGAAGTACGCGGAGCGCATTTTCAGCCGTCAGGGCTTCATAGACGCGCTCACGCCGGCCGAGAAGGTGATGCGGCGGTAGGGGAGGGCGGCTTCATGGCCATTGCCAGCACCAAGCCTTATCTGCTCAGGGCCATTCACGAATGGTGCGTTGACCAAGGCTTCACCCCGCATATCGCGGTCACGGTGGATGCTGCAACGGTGGTGCCTCGGCACTACGTGAAGGACGGTCAGATCGTGCTGAATGTCGGGCCCGAGGCGGCGCATCAGCTCGTGATGGGTAACGAGACCATCACGTTCATGGCCCGGTTCAATGGCGTGGCGCACTCCCTGTCGGTGCCGGTGAGCGCAGTCGGCGCGATCTACGCGCGTGAGAACGGCCACGGCATGGCGTTCGAGGTCGTCGGCGCCGAGAGCCCTGAGGGCGCGGAGGACGCATCCGCGGAACAAGGTGTGGAAGCGGGCGACGAGTCGCCGGAGCCAACACCACACGGCGGCAGGCGGCCCCGCCTGACCGTCATCAAGTAGCCCGGATCGGGATCGGGGCGGTTCCGACGAGACTGATTTCTCGATAGAACTTCGCGAGTCTTCCTGGCGGATGATCGGCATGCCATAGTTCGGCACGTCGCCGGGCTGCGTCCCCCAGGCGCTTCTTCAGTTCCAGGTCAATCGGCAGACGGACCCTCGCGCCCGCGAACTGCGATGTAGGGCAAATATCAGGAAACGGACCAGGCTACGGCATCCGGGTGGCAAGCGCGGCGACCATCTCGTGCCGTGCGACCGGGCGCGTGGATTCGCAATGCATGTTTGCATTGGTGCCGCGGCGCATTTGGTTATCATCCGCCATGTCTTGCCCCCGGATTGCCTGCCCCCGGATTGCCGTGTCCCTGCAGCCCTGGAGTGCGCGGCGTGACAGACCTGCCACCAGACAGCTTGTCGTAAGCCCGCCGCCGGCGAGACCAATCCCATGACACGTATCGCCTTCCTGATCCTGGCTCACAACAAGCCCCACCAACTTCGGCGGCTTGTGGACGCGCTGCAGCATCCGTCGTTCGATAGCTACGTGCACATCGATGCCCGCGTCGCCATCGAGCCGTTCCGCCACGCAGGGGCGCGATTCCTCGGCCGGCGGATCGCATCGCGCTGGGGGCATGTGTCGCTGGTGCAGGCGATGCTCGCCACGCTGCGCCACGCCATGAGCCATGGCGACTACGACCGCTACTGCCTGCTCACCGGGGCCGACTATCCCATCAAGAGCAACGCCCGCATCCTCGATACCCTGGGAAGCAGCAGCACGGAATTCATTGAGTGTTTCACCACGTCCGACGCGGCCTGGATCGACCGCTATCGGTTCTTTCACCCGCTGCAATGGAATGAATCGGCGGGTGCGCGGGCACTGCGCCGGTTGGCGCGTACCCCTCTCGTGCCGGTACGGCGCCCGCCGCTGGGACTCACGCCCTACTGGGGATCCACCTGGTGGCAGTTGTCGGGTGCTGCCGCGCGCTATGTGGTGGAGTTTGTGGACCGCCATCCGCAGTACCTGCGCTATTACCGCCACGTGTGGATCGCGGAGGAAATGTTTTTCCAGACGATACTCGGCAACTCGCCCTTCGCGCAGCGTATGGGCCCGAACCTGCGTTACATCGACTGGAGCGGCAACCACGTGCACCCCAAGCTGCTGGTCAGCGAGGACTTCGACAACCTGGCGGCAGCCGATGCGCTGTTCGCCCGCAAGTTCGACATCGACGCCGACCGCGCCATTTTCGATCGCATCGATGCCGAATTGCGCCGGGACACAGACCCGACTTGACGCCGACCGCGCATACTGTATATAAACACAGTATGCGCAAGAAACTGCCCGTTACCGAGTCGTCTGCCCTGACACCGCGGCAGGCGCAAATCCTCGACCTCATCCGCCGTCGCATCGCCGCCACCGGCATGCCGCCCACCCGTGCCGAAATCGCCCGGGCGCTGGGCTTCGGCTCGGTCAACGCGGCGGTGGATCACCTGCAGGCGCTGGCCCGCAAAGGTGCAATCGAACTCATCCCGGGCGCTTCCCGGGGCATCCGGCTCAAGCTCAAGGCCCCGGCGGGACTGCCGCTGGTGGGGCGGGTGGCGGCCGGCAGTCCCATCCTGGCCCAGGAGCACATCGTCGGTCACTACCCGGTGGATGAGGCCCTGTTCCACCCCCGCGCCGACTACCTGCTGCAGGTTCGCGGCACGAGCATGCGCGATGCCGGCATCCTCGACGGCGACTGGCTGGCGGTGCATCGCCAGGCCGAGGCGCACAACGGCCAGATCATCGTCGCCCGCGTCGATGACGAAGTCACCGTCAAGCGCCTGCGGCTGGGGGAGGGACGTGCCGAACTGCTGCCTGAGAATCCGGACTTCGTGCCCATCGTGGTGGACCTGACCCGCCAGCACCTGGTGATCGAAGGCCTGGTGGTGGGGGTCATCCGCCGGCTGGAGGAGAAAGCGTGAGGTGCCTGGGCAATCAGTCGGCCGGGACGGTGCAGTTTCTTTGGGGCGGCCCGGTGCAATTCTTCTGTGTCGCGGGGCACAGCGCAGGCTGAGTGCCATGGACGCCGCCTTGCGGAAAGTGCTGGAAAACCCCGCCGTCTGGCGCGGAGCCGACCTGCCACCCCCCGCCTGTCCGGCGCTGGCCAGCGGCTTTCCCCAACTGGATGCCGATCTGCCCGGAGGCGGCTGGCCGGTGGGAGCACTGACGGAAATCCTCTGCGATGCCGACGGGATCGGCGAGCTGTCGCTGCTCATGCCCGGGCTGGCGCGCCTGTGGGCCGAGGGCCGCAGCGTGGCCTGGATCAACCCGCCCTGGCTGCCCTATGCGCCAGCCCTGGCGGTGGCGGGTGTGGCGCCGGAGGGCTGCCTGGTGGTGCAGTCCGCCGACCCTGCCGCGGCGCTGTGGGCCACCGAGCAGGCGCTGCGCTCGGGGGCTTGCGGCGCCGTGCTGGCCTGGCTGGATGGGGGAGCGGCTCCACCGGACTGGCGGACGCTGCGCCGCCTGCAACTGGCGGCGGAGACCGGCGGTGGCAGCGGCTTCCTGTTTCGTCCCGTGGCGGTGGGCGGGCAGCCCTCGCCGGCGGCGCTGCGGCTGGCCCTGGACGTGGCCGACGGCCGGCTCGACGTGCGGCTGGTCAAGCGCCGCGGCGCGGCCGGCCACGGCAGCCGCGGGCTGGACATCTCCCCGGCGCGCTGGCGCAGGCTCAGGGCACAACCGCGGGATCTGCCGCCCGGAGGCAAGACCCTGTCCGTGGCATCGGTTTCTTCTCCCGTCACCATCACCCCGGTGTCCACAGCGGTGGCAACGCACTGCACCCCGGACCCGGCGCCTTCCCCGGCTCACTCGCTGGCTCAAGCTCCGGCTCGCTGAGGCACGTCGGCATGTTGTGGGTCGCCCTGCTGATACCCGAATTGTCCCTGCAACTGGCCCAGCGGGCGGCCGAGAGCGGATTGCTGCTGGCGGTGGGCGACGGCCCGCCGGGGCGGGCGTGGGTGCGCTCGGCCAGTGCCGAGGCACGGGCTACGGGCGTTCAGCCGGGCATGACGGTGGCCATGGCCCGTGCCCTGGTGGCACAACTCCAGGTGCGTCCGCGCGATGCGGCGGCCGAGGCTCTGGCGCTGGAAGCGCTGGCGGCCTGGGCCGGGCAGTTCAGCCCGGTGGTGAGCATCCGCCCCGGCGAAGGCCTGTTGCTGGAAGTGGCCGGCAGCCGGCGCCTGTTCGGCGGTTTGGCGCGGCTCCTGGGGCGCCTGCGCGACGGGCTGCGGACGCTGGGCTACCGTGCGGTGATGGGGGTGGCGCCCCGGCCGCTGGCGGCGTGGTGGATGGCCCGGGCACGCCTGGCCGGCGTGGCGGACGTGCGCGGCTGCCTGGACCCGATGCGGCTGCGCCAGCGGCTCTCGGTCCTGCCGCTGGCGGTGCTGGACTGGCCGGAGGATGCGCTGAGCCTGCTCGCCGGCCTGGGCGTGGGCGATGTGGGCGCCTGTCTCGCCCTGCCGCGGGACGGTCTGGCGCGACGCCTGGGGCCGCAGATCCTGTCCATGCTGGACCGTGCCCTGGGCGTGGAGGCCGATCCCCAGCCGCCTTTCGTTGCCCCGCAGCGCTTTCGCAGCCGCCTGGAACTGCCGGCGGAGGCCGACAACACCGCGGCGCTGGCCTTCCCCCTGCGTCGCCTGCTGGGGGAGCTGGAGGGGTTCCTGCGCGGGCGCGGCGCGGGCGTGCAGCGGCTGGCGGTGGATCTGGCCCATGTACGCGGCCGGCGCAGCCGCATCGAGCTCGGCCTGGCGACTCCCGAGCGCCAGGCGGCGCGGCTGCTGGTGCTGCTCCAGGCGCGGCTGGAGCGCTTCGTGCTGCCGGCCCCGGCGGTGGCACTGGAACTGCGGGTGGAGGAACTCCAGCCCTATGTCGCGCCCCAGGCTGCCCTGTGGCCGGACGCCTCTTTCAACAGCCGGCGCCGCAGCGAACTGGCGGAACACCTGCAGGCGCGACTGGGTTCCGATCGGGTGTTCGTGCTGCAGCAGGCCGACGACCATCGCCCCGAGCGGGCCTGGGCGCGGCAGCCGGTGGACGCGCCGGGGGGCATGCGCGGGGGGCGGCCGGGTGGGCCGGAGGGCGGGGGTGCAGGGCAGGGTGCGCGCCGGCAGCCGTCCCGGCGTTCGTCGCCGTGCGCGCCGGGGCGGCCGTGTTCGCCGCGTCCGCTGTGGTTGTTGCAACGGCCCCGCACCCTGGCCGGGACGGCAGAGGCGCCGCAGCATCGCGGCGCGCTGGAACTGGTGGCCGGCCCGGAGCGCATCGAATCCGGCTGGTGGGACGAGGCGCCGGTGGGCCGCGACTACTGGGTGGCCCGCAATCCCCGCGGCGAGCTGCTGTGGATCTATCGCGAGCACGGCCCGGCGGCGCGCTGGTACCTGCACGGGATTTTTGGCTGAGCGGCCCGGTCCGCGTTCCACCCGAGCGGCCCGGTCCGCGCTCCATCCGAGCGGCCCGGTCCGCGCTCCATCCGAGCGGCCCGGCCCGCGCTCCATCCGAGCGGCCCGGCCCGCGTTTGAAGATGAGCGGCGCGGGCCACGTTGGAACCGGAAAGCAGCGGAACCTGCCCGTACCGGCCACCCCTGAACCACGGTTGGCACCAACATGCTTCCCGCCTACGCCGAACTGCACTGCCTGTCCAGCTTCACCTTCCTGCGCGGCGCCTCGCACCCGGAGGAACTGGTGGAGCGGGCCGTGCAACTGGGCTACCGCGCCCTGGCGCTCACCGACGAATGCTCCGTCTCCGGCGTGGTGCGCGCCCACCTGGCGGCGCGTGCGGCGGGACTGCAGCTCATTGTCGGCGCCGAATTCCGCCTGGAAGACGGCCTGCGCTGCGTACTGCTGGCCACCCGCCGCGACGGCTACGGCCACCTGTGCGGCATCATCACCACTGCCCGCCGCGCCGCCCCCAAGGGCAGCTACCGGCTCACCCGAGTCGACCTGGCCCACGGGCTGCCGGAATGCCTGGCCCTGTGGCTGCCCGGCGAGCCGGCGCAGGCGGAGCAGGCCCGGTGGATGGCGCAGCGCTTCCCCGGCCGCACCTGGATCGCCGTGGAGCTGCTGCGCGGCCCCGATGACGCGGCGCGCCTGGCCGAACTGCAGGAGATCGGCGCTGCCTGCGGCCTGCCTCTGGTGGCGGCGGGGGACGTGCACATGCACCTGCGCGCCCGCCGGCGGCTGCAGGACGTGATGACCGCCATCCGCCTCGGTCGCCCGCTGGCCCAGTGCGGGCAGGCCCTGCACCCCAACGGCGAGCGCCACCTGCGCAGCATGGGCCGGCTGGCCCACATCCACCCCCCGGAACTGCTGGCCGAGACCCTGGCGGTGGCGGCGCGCTGCGATTTTTCCCTGGAGGAACTGCGCTACGAATACCCGGAGGAACTGGTCCCGCCCGGCCACACCCCCACCACGCACCTGCGCGCGCTCACCGAAGAGGGCCTGGGCAGCCGCTACCCCGCAGGCCCGCCGCCGGCGGTGCGCGACCAGGTGGAGCACGAGCTGGCGCTGATCGCCGAGCTGCGCTACGAGCCCTTCTTCCTCACCGTCCATGACGTGGTGCGCTTCGCCCGCGGGCGCGGCATCCTCTGCCAGGGGCGCGGTTCGGCGGCCAATTCGGCGGTGTGCTACGCCCTGGGCATCACCGAGGTGGACCCGGCCCGCGCCCAACTGCTGTTCGAGCGCTTCATCTCGAAGGAACGCAACGAGCCGCCGGACATCGACGTGGATTTCGAGCACCAGCGCCGCGAGGAGGTGATCCAGTACATCTACGCCAAGTACGGCCGTGAGCGCGCCGCCCTGGCCGCCACCCTCATCACCTACCGGCCCAGGAGTGCCGTGCGCGACGTGGGCAAGGCGCTGGGCCTGTCACTGGACCAGGTGGACCGGCTGGCGAAGAACCTGTCCTGGTGGGACGGCCGGCACATCCATCCGGAGCGGCTGCGGGAAGCCGGGCTGGACCCGGACAACCCCAGCGTCGCCCGGGTGGTGGAGCTGACCCACGAACTCATCGGCTTCCCGCGCCACCTCTCCCAGCACGTGGGCGGCTTCGTCATTGCCCGCGACCGGCTCTCGCGCCTGGTGCCGGTGGAAAACGCCGCCATGGCCGATCGCACCGTCATCCAGTGGGACAAGGACGATCTCGACGCCCTGGGCCTGCTGAAGGTGGACGTGCTGGCCCTGGGCATGCTCAGCGCCATCCTCCGGGCGCTGGAGCTGATCAACGGCTGGAGGGGGCGGCGGGCGCCGGCCCCGCAGCCCCTCACCCTCGCCACCATTCCCCCCGAGGACCTGCAAACCTACGACATGATCGGCCGCGCCGACACCGTCGGCGTGTTCCAGATCGAATCGCGGGCGCAGATGAGCATGCTGCCGCGGCTCAAGCCGCGCTGCTTCTACGATCTGGTGATCGAGGTGGCCATCGTGCGCCCCGGCCCCATCCAGGGCGGCATGGTTCATCCCTACCTGCGCCGGCGCCAGGGGCTGGAGCCGGTCACCTACCCCAGCGCGGCGGTGAAGGAGGTGCTGGAGCGCACCCTGGGCGTGTCCATTTTCCAGGAGCAGGTGATGAAGCTGGCAGTGGTGGCGGCCGGCTTCAGCCCCGGCGAAGCCGACCAGTTGCGCCGCTCCATGGCGGCCTGGCGGCGCAAGGGCGGGCTGGAGAAGTTCCGCGACAAGCTGCTGGGCGGCATGCTGTCCCGCGGCTACAGCGAGCACTACGCCGACCAGATCTTCCGCCAGATCCAGGGCTTCGGCGAGTACGGCTTTCCCGAATCCCACGCCGCCAGCTTCGCGCTGCTGGTGTATGTGTCGGCGTGGCTCAAGTGCCACGAACCGGCCGCCTTCGCCGCGGCGCTGCTCAACAGCCAGCCGCTGGGCTTCTATTCGCCCTCCCAGATCGTGCAGGACGTCGGCCGCCACGGCGTGGAAGTGCGTCCGGCGGACGTCGCCGCCAGCGACTGGGACTGCACCCTGGAGCCGGCCGACGATGGCGCTCCGGCGTTACGCCTGGGCCTGCGCATGATCAAGGGCCTGGGCGAGGCGGCGGCACTGCGGCTGGTGGCGGCGCGGGGCCGGCAGCCCTTCGCCGGCGTGGCGGACCTGGCGCGTCGGGCGCAACTCGACCGCAGCGATCTCGCCGCCCTGGCGGCGGCCGATGCCCTGGCGCCGCTGGCCGGCCACCGCCGCGGCGCGCTGTGGGAGGCGGCGGGGGTGCAGCGCCAGCCGCCGTTGCTGCTTGATGCCGAGATCCGCGAGATCCAGCCCGAACTGTTGCCGCCCACCGAGGGCGAGGACGTGGTGGCGGACTATGCGCGCCTGGGGCTCACCCTGCGCAGCCATCCCCTGGCGCTGCTGCGCCGGCACCTGAGTGCGCGCCGACTGGCGACCGCCGCCGAGGTGCAGCGCGCCGACGACGGGCACATCGTGCGCGCCGCCGGTATCGTTACCTGCCGCCAGCGCCCGGGCACGGCCAGCGGCGTGGTGTTTGTCACCCTGGAAGATGAAACCGGCATGATCAACACGGTGGTGTGGCCACGTCTGGCGCAGCGCCAGCGGCGCGAACTGCTGGGGGCGCGGCTGCTGGCGGTGTACGGGCAGGTGCAACGCCAGGGCGATGTGGTCCACCTGGTGGCCGGTCGGCTCGTTGACCTGACTGCGCTGCTCGGGCGCCTGCCCACGGCATCGCGGGATTTTCACTGAACGGCAGCGTTTGCGTTTCGTCTACAGGGCGGCGTGCCGCTACAATCCAAAGGAATAAGAACCCGGGGGATCGCCATGAAAATGCCGGCCATGGTGCAAAGAGCACAACTTCAAGCCCTGGCGAACAAGCCGCTCACGCGCAAGGTCGCCCTATGGACCATCGTTGTCTTCGCCGCCCTCGGCGTGCTGGGCTTCCTGGTCGCGCCGTGGGCCAGCAAGTCGCTCATCGAGCGCGCCATCTCCGAGGAACTGCTGCGCCCGGCGCACATCGGCGAGCTGTCGATCAATCCCTACGCCCTGTCGGCAACGGTGCGGGGTTTCCAGCTCACGGAGAAGGATGGCCAGACGCCCTTCGTCGGCTTCGACGAGCTGTACGTGAACCTGGAAGGGTTCGAATCCCTGCTGCGGCTGGCCCCGGTGCTGCGGGAGGTGAAGCTCGTCAATCCGCGGGTGCGGCTGGTGCGCAATCCCGACAAGAGCTACAACTTCAGCGACATCCTCGAAGCCATCCTCGCCAAGCCGCCCAAGCCCGAGCCCACGCGGTTCTCGGTGAATAACATCCAGGTGAGCGGCGGGCAGATCGAGTTCGACGACCGGCCTGTGGACGAGAAGCACACCATCACGGACCTGCGCCTGGGCGTGCCCTTCGTGTCCAACCTGCCGTCCAAGGTGGACATCTTCGTCGAGCCGTCCCTGGGCGCCACGGTGAATGGCGCGCCCCTGGCGCTGACGGGCCGCAGCCATCCCTTCGCCGAGGCGCGGGAGACGGAACTGGACCTGAACGTAACCGACGTGGATATCCCGCACTACATGGACTACGTACCGGTGCCGCTGGCGCTGTCCGTGCCCTCGGGGCGGCTGGACGCGGCGCTGAGGGCGGCCTTCCGGCAGCCGGCGGGGCAGGGGCCGGCGCTGCGCATTTCCGGAAAGATCGCCGTGCGCGAGCTGGCGGTGGCCGACGTCCAGGGCCAGGCGGTGGCGAAGCTCGCCCGCCTGGACACCGACATCGCGGCGCTGAACGTCTTCGCGCGCGAGGCCGAGGTGAGCAGCGTGACGCTGCGGGCGCCGGAGCTGGAGCTGAAACGGGCCCGGGACGGCAAGCTCAACGTGCTGGGGCTGATCGGGCGTACCGCGCCGGCGACGAACTCCACGGGCTTGGCCGCGCAACCGCTGTCCGGCGACAAGCCCCCCGCGGCACCGCAGGCCGCCGACCAGCCCGCCGCTCCCGACCGGAAGCCGGCCGCCACCACCCCATCGGCAGACTCCGCCCCACCGCCGATCCTGGCAAAGCAGGACGCCGCCCCGCCCTTCGCCCTGCGCATCGCCGAGATCCGCATCGCCGAAGGCAAGCTGGGTTTCACCGACGAGGTGCCCGAAACCCCCTTCCGCACCACGCTCCAGGACATCAGCCTGGGCGTGAAGCAATTCTCCCTGCCCGGCAAGGAGCCGGCCAGCGTGGAGCTGTCGCTGCGCAGCGACGCCGACGAGGCCGTGCGCCACAGCGGCCACTTCACCCTGGCGCCGGTGGCGGCAAAGGGGGAGGTGGAAATTTCCAAGGTCCGTCTCGCCCGCTATGCGCCGTACTACGCGCCGCTGCTGCGCTTTTCCGTGGACGAGGGCAGTGCCGGTGCCGGCGCGCGTTACGACGTGGCCATGAACGGCGGGGTGCTGGAGGCCCGGGCCGAGAACATCGGCTTCACCCTCAACGGCCTCAAGCTCACCGAAGCGAAGCAGAAGCAGCCCCTGCTGACGCTGGAATCCGCCGCGCTCAAGGACGGCAGCTTCGATCTTGGCAAGCGCGAGATCACCGTGGGCGAGTTCGTCTCCAGCAAGGCCAGGCTCAACGCCCGGCGGGAGAAGGACGGCAACATCAGCCTGACGCAACTGCTCGCCGAAGCTCCCAAGGGCAAGGAGCCGGCATCGTCCGCAGCGCCCGCCAAGGCAGAGGCGCCGCAGTGGGCGGTGCGGGTGAAGCGCGTGGCCCTCGACGGCTACGGCGTGCGGGTGGATGACCTGTCGCTGCCGGGCAGCCTGCCCATCGTCGTGGACCCCATCCGGCTCACGCTGGAGAACGTCTCCACCGCCAGGGGTGAAAAGGCCAGCGTGGACCTGAAGGCCACGGTGGGTCGGCGCGGCAACCTCTCCGCCGCCGGTACCGTCGTGGCGCAGCCGCCCCAGGCGGACGTCAGGCTGGACGCGCGCCGTCTGGACCTGGTGCCGCTGCAGCCCTACTTCGCCGACAAGGTGAACGTGACGCTCACCCGCGGTGCGGTGTCGGTGCAGGGACAGGTGAGCGGCCGGGTCGGGGAGGCCGGGGCAAAGCCCGCCGAGGCGCTGCGTGCCGGCTTCCGCGGCACGGCCACGCTGGCGGAGTTCCATGTGGTGGACCGCGCCAACAGCGCCGATCTGCTGAAGTGGCAGTCACTGCATTTCGGCGGCGTCAAGGCCGGCTGGGCGCCGCTCGACCTGAGCGTCCAGGAGGTGGCGCTGAGCGACTTCTACGCCCGCGTCATCCTGGACGCGGAAGGGCGGCTCAATCTGCGCGAGGCGGCGCGCGCACCGGGCAGGCCGGATGCTGCGCCGGCCCAGGCCCCGGCGGGGAATGCCCCCCGCGCTGCCGGGGACGCGGCCGCCACCCCGACGCTGGCGCCGGGAGCCGGGACCGCCGCTGCTCCGACGACGCAGCCGGGGGCGGTGTCCCCGGCCCAGCCGGCAGCCGCCGAGGCGCCGCCAGCCGCACCGGCGGCAAGAACCCCTGCACCTCCGCCCGACTACAAGATCCGCGTCGACACCGTGACCTTGCAGGGTGGCAACGTCAATTTCAGTGACCTGTTCATCAAGCCCAACTACAACGCCAACCTCACCGGGCTGGGCGGGCGGGTCACGGGGCTGTCCTCCGATCACGGCACGCGCGCTGACGTGGAGATCCGCGCGGAACTGGACAACGCCGCCCCGGTGCAGATCGCCGGACAGGTCAACCCCCTCGCCGGCGACCTCTACGTGGACCTGAAGGCCGGCGTGAAGGGCGTGGAGATGTCGCCCTTCACGCCCTATTCCGGCAAGTACGCCGGCTACGCCATCGAAAAGGGCAAGCTGTCGATGGACGTGGCCTACAAGGTCGAGGCGCGCAAGCTGGAGGCGCAGAACCGGGTTTTCCTGGACCAGCTCACCTTCGGCGAGAAGATCGACAGTCCCACCGCCACCAAGCTGCCGGTGCAGCTCGCGGTGTCTCTGCTGAAGAACTCCCGCGGCGAGATCGACATCAACCTGCCCATCAGCGGATCCCTGGACGACCCACAGTTCAGCGTCGGCGGGATCATCGTCAAGGTCATCCTCAACCTCATCGTCAAGGCCGTGACGGCGCCCTTCGCCCTGCTCGGAGCGGCGTTCGGCGGCGGCGAGGAACTGGCCTACCTGGAATTCGACGCCGGCCGCAACGCCATCGTCAAGACCGGCGAAGCCAAGCTTCAGACCATGGCCAAGGCGCTGCTCGACCGCCCGGGGCTGAAGCTGGAGATCACCGGTCGCGCCGACCCCGAAACCGACCGCGACGGCGCCCGCAAGGCCGCCGTGGAGCGCAAGGTCAAGGCGCAGAAGCTGGAGGAACTGGTGAAGAAGGGCCAGGACGCCGGCTCGGCGGACGACATCACGCTCACCCCCGAGGAGTACCCCAGGTATCTGGAGCGCGCCTACAAGAAGGAGAGCTTTGCCAAGCCGCGCAACGTCATCGGGCTCGCCAAGTCCCTGCCCGCCGACGACATGGAGAAGCTGATGCTGACCAACACCCCGGTCAGCGACGACGACCTGCGCGCCCTCGCCGCCAGCCGCGCCCAGGCGGCGCGTGACTGGCTGGTGAAGACCGGCAACGTGCCGCCCGAGCGGGTGTTCGTGCTGTCGCCGCGCGTTGGCGCCGACGACGGCCGCAACAAGGCGGCGGAGAAGGCGAAGGGGAGCCGGGTGGATTTCTCGTTGCGGTGAGGGGAGGGGTGTCGCACATGCCCACCGTGATTGTATTCAAGGTGCGGTCTACGGAAAGCGCGGGCGCCAGCTAATTACCTTGCAAACTGATGACATGTTCACCAGAATGTGAGAATGTACAAGGAACGTATGTTGTCCGGACGGCTCCAGGCCCTGTTCGGCGCCTTTCCGGCAGTGGTGGTCAGCGGGGCGCGGCAGGTCGGCAAGACCACGCTCGTGAAGCACCTCTTCCCGCACCACGACTACGTGGTGTTCGACCCCAGCATCGATATCGAGAATGCACGCCGGGAACCGGACCTCTTCCTGCGCAACCACCCCCCGCCGCTCATTCTTGACGAGATCCAATACGCCCCGGAAGTCGTCTCCGCGCTCAAGCGGGTCATCGACCGCCGTGGCGCCGTCGCCGGGCAGTATCTGCTCACCGGCTCCCAGCAGTGGCAGGTACTCCAATCCCTGACCGAGAGTCTGGCCGGACGCGCAGTGTTCCTGGAGCTCGCCGGCTTTTCGCTGCAGGAGCTTTGCGATGCGCCGGTCGGCTGGCTGTCGCGCTGGCTCGAGGCACCCGAGGATGTTCCTGCCTGGACCAGGAACGCGATCTTTTACGAAGGCACGCTGCCCGACTGGCTCTGGCGCGGCACCCTGCCTCGTGCCACGACGCTGGAGGAGAGCCTCGTGCCTGACTTCTGGGCCGCCTATCACCTGACTTATGTGGAGCGGGACGCCCGGCTCGCGGGCAACGTCAGCGACTGGCAGGACTTCGGGCGCTTCGTGCGCCTGATGAGCGCGCTCACCGCCCAGGAAATCAACGCCAGCCAACTCGGCCGCGAGATCGGCCTGACGCCGCAGACCGCCCGGCGCTGGCTCAGGCTCATGGAAGCTACGTTCCAATGGTTCGAGCTGCCGGCGTTCTCCGGCAACCTCACCAAGCGCGTGTCCCAGCGCCCAAAGGGACACTTCGCCGACACGGGGCTGGCCTGCCACTACGCGGGCATTTCCTCTCCCCCCTCGCTCGGCGCCCACCCACTGTTCGGCGCCCTGTTTGAAACCGCCATCGTCAGCGAAATCCGCAAGCAGTCGGCAAGCCTGGCCGCGCGGCCCGGATTCCACCACTGGCGCAGCGGCGGGGGCGCGGAAGTGGACCTGCTGCTGGAGCGCGACGGCAGGTTCTTCCCCATCGAAATCAAGCTCACGGCCAACGCCGGCCGCCGCCACGCCTCCGGGATCCACGCATTGCGCGCCGCCTACCCGGAACTCGACGTGGCGCCCGGCGTGCTGATCTGCGCGGTGGAACGGCCAAGGTGGGTGACGGAGCAGGTATTGGCGATGCCGTGGAATCTGGCGTAGCGTTGCGGGCCGACCTTGCCCATGTATTCCACCACGAGAACCTGCCCGTCCGTGAACTCACGAAATGAAGTGCGGGTATGAATGGTCAGTCGAGTTGGGCAGTCAGAAGGAACACGGGGGTTGCGGTTCGACATTTCGCATGAGGCCGGGTCGTCCAAGCTCGCGTCACGAGGCCAACGGCAGGTCCGCCGCATACCGGATTTCCCGACGGATTTCCTTCCCTCCCCGCAGCCAGCATCGTTCCGTGTCCCCGAACACTGCTCCCATGCGGTGCTCCCCATGACCGATTCCTTTCGCCGCGGCGCCGCCGAGGGCTTCCGTGCCTTTCTGCCCCTGTCGCTGGGTCTCATCCCCTGGGCACTGGTGACCGGCGTGGCAATGCGCTCGGCCGGCTTCTCGGCGGTCGAGTCCATGGGGATGAACCTCATCGTGTTCGCCGGCACGGCGCAGCTCGGCACCCTGCCGCTGATCGCCGCCGGGGCGCCGCTGTGGCTGATCGTGCTCACGGCGCTGGCACTCAACCTGCGCTTCGTCATCTTCAGCGCCGCCATCGCCCCCGCCTTTGCCGGGATCGCGTGGCCGAAGCGGATGCTGGCGGGGCATCTGCTCACCGACGGCGTGTTCGGGGTGTGCATCGACCGGCTGCTGAAGTCCGACGATCCCCACTGGCGCCTGGGCTATTACCTGGCGCCCTCGGCGTGGACCTGGCTGCTGTGGCAGGCCTTCGGGCTGGCGGGCGTGCTGGGGGCCGGCGCGATCCCGCGGGAGTGGTCGCTGGAGTTCATGGCCACCATCGCGCTGATGCTGCTGCTCATTCCCATGGCGAAGAGCCGGCCCGTGTGGGTGGCGGCGCTGGCCGGCGGACTGGCGGCAGTGGCACTGCGCGGGCTGCCGCTGAAGCTGGGGCTGGTGGCGGGCATTGCCATCGGCATCGCCGCCGGCTTCGTCGCGGAAGGCGTCCAATTCCGGCGTCGGGAGCGGTGATGGACAGCGCCTGGCTGTGGCTGACCTTCGTGCTCATCGGCCTGGCGAGCACCGGGCCGCGGGCGAGCTTCATCCTGCCGGGGCAGCGGGTGCGGCTGCCAGGGAGGCTGCAGCGGGCGCTGCGCTATGCTCCAGCGGCGGCGCTGGCGGCGCTGGTGATGCCGGAGCTGCTGGTGGAGGGGGGCACGGTCCAGCCCTTCAATGCGAGGCTGGCGGCGGGCCTGGCGGTGGTGGCGGTGACGCTGCGCTGGCGCAACCCGTGGCTGCCCTTCATCGCCGGCATGGGCGTGCTGTTGCTGTTGCGCAAGGGTTTCGGGCTGTAGCGCCCGGTTGAAACGCGGACGTTGCGGCTCAGCGTCGACACGCCGACTTCGCGGCTCAGGGTTTGCTACGCCGACTTCGCGGTTCAGAGCGCCTCCACCCACAACTCGTGGGCGACGGCGTGTTCCAGGGCCAGTTCGATCTGGTCGCACATCACCACCGTCAGGGGCTGTTGCTGCAGCACCTGCAGGTGGCTCGACACGGTGAGTCCGTAGGCGTGGAGCTGTTCGCGCTGGAAGGGGTCGATGGCCTCGCCCAGCAGGGCGAGGCGCACTTTCTGGCCGGCGGGGATGCCGGTCATGCGCAGGCGTTCGGGCTTGTGGGGGCTCATGGGCTTACCAGACCAGGCGCAGCAGGTGGTTGAGCACGCCGCCCACCAGGAACGCGGTGGGCATGATCAGGGCGATCATCAGCAGGCCGGTGCGCAGGCCCTGCTCCTTGACGATCATCATGACGCTGGCGATGCAGGGCACGAACAGCGTCAGCGTGGTCATGCCCACGACCGCCTGCAGCGGGCTGAGCTGGGCGCCGATCGCGAACAGCCCGGTGGCGCCGAAGTCGCGGCGCAGGAAGCCCATGACGAAGGCGGCGCTGGCTTCGGGGGGCAGGCCCAGCCAGCCCGACACCAGCGGTTCGCCGGCCCGGATCAGCCACGGCAGCGCGCCGACGCGGTCGAGGATGAACATGAGGAAGGTGCCGATCAGGAACAGCGGGATCACCTCCACCAGATACCACTTCAGCCGGCCGGCCGTCTTCTTCAGCACGTTGCCGAATACCGGCAGGCGCATGGGGGGCAGTTCCGTGACCAGCGGGATGCGCCGCCCACGGATCAGCCGCCCGGCGAGCCAGCCGGTGAGCAGCAGCACGCCCGTCACCGCCAGCGCCCACACCAGCACCGCTTGAAAGGAAATGCCGCCCAGCATGCCCATGACCACGCCCAGTTGCGCCGAGCAGGGGATCGCCAGCGCCAGCAGGAAGGTGGTGATGAGGCGCTCGCGCCGGGTGTGGAGGATGCGGGTGGTGAGCGTGGCCATGGTGACGCAGCCCAGCCCCAGCACCATGGGCAGCACCGCCCGGCCGTTGAGGCCGAGGGCCGAGAACAGCCGGTTGGCCACCACCGAAAGGCGCGAAAAGTAGCCGGAGTCCTCGAGCACACCGAAAGCGAGGAAGAAGGTCGTCACGATGGGGAAGATGAGCGCCAGGGCGTAGGTCATGCCCATGGTCCACAAGCCGTATTCGCCCACCAGCAGATCCACCAGCCAGGGCAGGCCGACGTGGGCGTGCACGAATCCGGTGATGGCCGGATTGAGCGCGCTGCCGAACAGGTTCTCCTCCACCACGCCCACCAGTACGTCGGCGCCCAGCACCCCCACGAAGGCGTACATGGCGTAGAGCACACCCAGCAGGATGGGCCAGCCCCAGAGCCGGTGCACCGCCAGGGCACCGACGCGCTGGGCCAGGGCGCGGCGCGTCGGCGCTTCCTGGCGGCTGAGGCTGGCGGCGAGGGCGTCGGCGGCGTGCCCTCGCTCGCGGGAGAGCACGACGGCCAGGGACTCGCCGTCGATGGTGGCCGATGCTTCCCGCACCTGCTCGAGCCGGGCAAACGCGTCGCCCGTCTTGGCCGCCAGCCATTCCTCGACCTCGTTGTCCCCTCCGAGGTAGAGGATGGCCAACCCGCGGGAAGCCAGCCGCGGATGCGGGGCGATTTCATCGATGAGGCTGGCCGTTGCGGCAATGACCCGTTCGGTGTCCACGTCGTATCGCAGCAAGGGAGCGGGAACGGCAGCTTCGGCCAGGGCATCCACCAGGGCATGCACGCCCTGGCCGCCCGTGGCCACGGTGGGGATCACCGGCACCTCCAGGGACTCCGCCAGCGCGCGGTGGTCCACGGCCACGCCCCGGGCAGCCGCTTCGTCGCTCATGTTGAGCACCAGTACCATGGGTACGCCCAGTTCCGCCAGCAGGGCGGTCAGGGTGAGCGTGCGGCGCGGGTTCTTGGCGTCCCCCACCTGCACGACAAGGCGCAGTTCCTCCCGCAGCAGGGCACGCATGGTGGCGCGCTCGTCGTCGCTGCGTCCCGGCAGCGACAGCACGCCGGGGGTGTCGAGCAGTGCCGCCTCGCGGTCGAAGCGGGTGGCCGCCCGCGACACTTCCACCGTGGTGCCGGGGTAGTTGGATACGTTGACGTAGGTGCCGGTGAGGCGATGGAACAGCACCGACTTGCCCACATTGGGGTGACCCACCAGTGCCAGCGTGCTGGTGGTCGACAAGAGCGCGGCGGAACTCATGGGCGGCGGTCGGTATGCATGCGGCTCAGGGGATCGGGACTCATGAGTTCGCAATAATAACAATTCGCATTTCGTGCCCAATGATCTGGATCAAGCGTGGTGTGGTTGCCGGTCCCGCAAATGCGGGCAGGGATCTTGGACGGGGGAGGGCCCGGTTGCCCGCGCGTGTTGCCGGCGGAGGTTCGAGGGTGGCGCCAGACATTGCGTCGCATGACGCGTGCTCGGGGATCACCGCCGGCCCGGCGAACTTACGATGGCGTTGCGCACCCCGCGAACAACGCCTCCATCAGCGCGGTCTCGCGTTCGCGGATGAGGGCGAGGAATTCGTCCGGCGTTCCCATGTGGCGGAAGGCGTCGAAGCCGCGCTGCAGGAATTCGTGCAGTTCGCCCAAGCCGGCCAGGTGCGCCGGTTTGTGCATCATGTGGAGCACGGCGGACACGAGCGAATGGCGGGTAAGTCGCCCCAGCGCCTCACCGACCTCGCCCACGAGTTCGATCTGGTGCTGGCGGGCACTGCGCGTGTCGCCCTGGACGTAGGCACAGGCATAGTCCGTGGTGGTGATGTCATCGATGGCGCCGGCGGCGCGAAGATGGTAGAGGACCTGGCCGTCCAGCCGCTCCGAGAGGGCATCCAGCTCCACCGCCAGCGCTAGCGCGCGCACCGCCGAGGCGGGGAGCAGCTTCACCAGCATCGGCAGGATGCGCTGCACCTCGGCGTCGCGTTCGCTGAAATCCTTCGGGCCGTACAGGTCGTCCAGGAAAAAGGCGGCGGCGGGGCCGTAGCGCGCATGTGCCAGGAGGTCGGCGTGGGTGTCCGCCAGGCGCCGTGACTGCCACTCGCGCAGATGCAGGCGCTGGCGAAGATCGTCCGGATTCCCGCGTCCGATGGCGTGCACGGCGCTGGCCTCCGCAAGATGGATGTGGAGCCGATTCGCCCAGAAATGCTTGTCTTCGATGCTGCCGGGAGGGGAAACGATACTGTCCATTGCCGCGGTTGCCAGGGGATCGCAGCGCCATTATGCCGCCCGCGGGTGCCGGGGTTTAGAAGGAAACGTCTAACCGCACGGGGGGCCGTGGGCTAGACTGGCTCGAAACCCCAAGCGGGAGTCCGTTTCATGGGCGAACCTCACGCCGGATTCACTCCGGCCATGCAACTTCCAGTGCAGTTCGCGCGCATGCGCGCCGCAGCACGCGCCGATCCAGCCCCCGACCAGAGCGTACGCAGCCGGCGTCTAGCCGCGCTGGAGGCGCTTCTGAACGATCACAGGGATGAGATCGCAAGCGCCATCAGCGCCGATTTCGGCCATCGATCCCGGGACGAGACCCGTCTGCTGGAGCTTTTTCCCAGTCTGGAAGCGGTGCGCCACGCGCGTCGTCACCTGGGGCGCTGGATGCGGACGCAGCGCCGGCCGGTGTCGCTGTGGTTCCAGCCCGCAGGGGCGCGGGTCATGCCGCAGCCGCTGGGCGTGGTGGGCATCATCGTGCCGTGGAACTACCCCGTCTTTCTTGCCATGGCGCCCCTGGTGGGCGCGCTGGCGGCGGGCAACCGGGTCATGGTGAAGATGTCCGAATACGTGCCGGCCACCGCAGATCTGTTGGCGCGGCTGGTGGCGAGCCGTTATGCCGTGGACGAACTCGCGGTGGTCACGGGA
>JACQYB010000019.1 GCA_016208415.1 Betaproteobacteria bacterium
CGCGAAAGCGACGGTATCAACGTGAGAAGCTCGAGACATGAAGATTAGGGTAGCGCTTATGCCCCCCGGGGGGCAGCGCAGCGTGGGGGCCGTTCACCTGCCACCTCGGGGGGCAGCAAAGCGTGGGGGTCATCATCGTGTCCCGTCACCGTCAAAGCGAGAAGGTGCACCCCGGAACCGCCCAGCGCCTGGGCGAGGCTGCTCCCGCCGCCGGCCAGCAACGCCTGCACGGATTGCTCTCCGGCCAGTCGCAGCGCCAGGCCGTCGGGACCGAGCTGCAGCCGGGCTTCCACCTCTCCCAGGGCCGGCAGGTGCAGGCGCAGGCGCGCGCTCCACGCTGCCCCCTGCCCCTCGTCGGAAGCATCCGCGGGCGTTCCCTCGTCGGGAGGGACCACCGCGGCCTCCACCCACTGCCCGGGCCAGACCTGGGCCTGCAAGGCGAGTTCACCACCGGCCGCCGCCTCCAGTTGCCGCGCCACGATCGGCGCCAGCTCCGGGGAAACCGGCAATTTCGCCGCATCGGGCAAACCCTGCCCCACGGGCTCCGGGGAACCGGGAATGGCACCGCCCACCCGTCGCGCCTGCGGCTCGCGCAAGAGAGATTCCAGCGGATACTCGCCCACACTCCAGCGCGCCAGATGCGCCTCATAGAACAGCCCGCTCTCGGCCACCGCCTGACGCAGCGCCGCAGCAAGACGGTGCCCATCGGACGGCGGCTGCTCCAGCAGCGGGCCACCCCTGGCCAGCGCCGCAGTCGCACCTTCCCCGGCGGCCTCCAGCAAGGAACCGATCAGCCGACCGGTGGCACTGAGCCGCGCCAGCGTCGCGTCGGCTGAATCCGCAGGACGGGCCAGGACAACCCCCGGGCGCCGCTCCACCACCGCAAGCTCCAGCATCTCTCCCGCTTCGGCCCGTTGACCCTGGAGGTCGATGACCAGACTGCGCCCGCCCACCTGTGCCCGCCAGTTCCCACCGGCCAGTTGGGCCTCCATGCGGGCGCGAAAACGCTCCCCCGCCTCCAGCAGGGGCGCATCCGAGGGCAATGGCTGCACTGCCGCCAGCGGCTGCACGGCCGGCTCGGCCAGGCGGCGCAAGGTGCTACCGAGGGATTGGGGAATCACGGGCGCACCCTTGGTCGCGCCCGTGTGCCTGTGGCACCGCCTTCGATCCTAGCGGTGGGGGCGATGACCGAGGAAGGGGCTGAGCGCCTCCATCCAGGGCTCGGTGTGGCGTCGGACCTCGGCATCATCTGCAAGGATGCGGTGGATGAGTTGAACCTTCCGGGCATGCTCGTCGGGGCTGAGCGCCTCCCGGGTCGCCCTGCGCACCAGATCATCGCGCAGGCTGGCCACGTCGCGCTCCAGTTCGACGAGCCGCTCCCAGTCGTTGGACCTGGCGGCCTCGACCATCCTGGCGGAGATCGAGCGCATGGTCTCGTACATGACGATGGCGCTCATCTCGCGCCTCCCATCGTTTCCGCAGCGGACGGCCTTCCGGCCTCACCCTGGGACTGCGAGCCCATCTGCTCCCAGGCGCCCTTGATGTCCGCAAGCAGATGGGACACCTCGGCGAAGGCGGCCGCGCTGTTGTGGCGGTTGGCGTACAGCAGCCGCGCGCACATGTAGTCATAGAGGGCGCCGAGCCGGGCGGCGAGTTCGCCGCCGGCGTCGTAGTCGAGGCTCACTTTCAGCCCGTTGGCAATGATCTCGATGGCCCGCGACACCGCCTGGCCCTTGGCCGACGTATCGCCGTTCTCCATGTGGATGGTGGCCGTCGACACCGCCAGCAGCGCCCCCTCGAACAACATGAGGATGAGCCGCCTGGGGTCCGCACTGACCACTCCCGTTTCCAGGCCTACCTTGGCATAGGCCGCCGCGCCGCGAAAGTTGGCAAGCATCTTCTTCGTCATCCCTCGTGAATCACGTTCACCCGCCGCTGCCGGGCAGGATTGCCAGTTGCTGAGTGAGGAAACTGCTGGTGGCGTTCATGCTCGCGATCGCCGAGTCGAGCGCGGTGAACTGCGCCAGGTAGCGCTTCTCGATGCTGGCGAGCCGATCCTCCAGCGCGTCACTGCGACGGTCCAGGACGCTGATGGACTTGGAGATGCCCTCGGTACGGGCCGTCAGCAGGCCATCGCTGGCCAGCAGGCTGCTCACCAGAGTATCCACCTGGGAGGCATAGCCGGTGACGGTTCCGCTCTTCGCAAAGATCTGGCTGATGTCCTTGACCGGATCGTTCAGAGCCGTCTCGAGCCTGGCACTGTCGATGGCCAGCGAGCCGTCGGTCTTGAAGGTGATGCCGAAGTCGGACAGCCTGGCCTGTCCTTCAGCCGCACCATCGACGGGCACATTGAACAGCTCCCGCATCTGGCGCACCAGGGAGCGCACGCCGGAATCGCCGTTGAGCGCCCCCGACTTCTTCGTGGCCGGATCGTAGGCGGTGAGATCCCTTGCTGCCTTGTTGAAGTCGTTGTAGGTCTTGACGAAGGATTCAATGGCCGTCTTCACCGCCGCAGTGTCGGTCTCGACGTTGAGCGTGGCGTAGGAATCCGGTGTCTCCTTGCCCAGCCGCAGGGTGACGCCCTGCAACCCGTCGGTGATGATGTTCGAGCTTTTCGTGATGGTCAGGCCATCGACCTGGATGATGGCGTCCCGCGCCGCGGCGGTCTGCGTCATCTGGCTCGCCCCCGCGGGGTTGTAGGCCAGCATGGAAAGCCCTGCCGCATCGCCATTGTTGCCGTCGTCGTCGGTCACGCTGATCTGCATGGCGTGCTCGGCGCCGCTGTCGGTGGCCGACAGCATGAGGCGGTAGCCGGTGCCGTCGTTGACCAGCGTGGCTTTCACGGGGGAGTTCGAGTCATTGATGGCGTCGCGGACTTCATTGAGCGAGGCGCCCGCAGGCACCGTCACGCTCACCGCGTCCTCGTCCGGGTTAGGCGTGAACCCGCCACCACCATAGCTGCCGAAGGTGATGTTGAGCGTGCCGCCGCCCACCACCGTGTCGTTCGGATCCTCGACGGTGGCGGTCACCAGGCGCTGCGCGCGGGCGAGTTGCTGCACCTGTACCTGGTAATTCCCCGGCGCGGCGCCGGACTCGGCCGCCACGGTCATCACCGTCTCGTCCGACACCCCCGCCTTCATCGGCGTGAGCTTGGCGGGTGAGGACAGGGCCGCCGCCGCGGTCTGCAGGGCCGACAGCGCCCCCTTCAGCGTGCCGAAGGCGGAAAGCTTGGCGTCGTAGCCCGTTTTCTGCTTGCCGAGCAGTTCCAGCGGCTTGCGCTCGACCTCCATCAGCTTGGAGACAAGACTCTTGACGTCGAGGCCGGAGCCCACCCCCGGCGCGGTCAATGCAGCCATTTCGTCGTCCTTGCCCGCGCCTCAGGCGCGCTGCCTGATCAGCAGACCCTGGAGCTTGTCGATGGCGTGGGCAATGTCCAGCACCTCCTCCGCGGGGATCTGGCGGATGAGCTCATCCGTCTTCACGTCCAGCACCTTGACCACGGTTCGGCCTGTGGTGTCGTCGATGGAAAACCGCAGATCGCGGGCCACCGGTTCCACCACCATGGCCACCGCGTCCACCGCCTGCTGAAGTTGCGCCGTGCGTACCACCCTGTCTTGCGTCGACTGGGCCAGCTCGTGTTGCACCTCGGCCGTCTGGACTGCGGCCTCGGCGTGCAGCGACGGACGTGCAAAGTCCATGCCGTGGGACGCCGTTGCGGCAGCTCCAATGTATTCGATGCCCATGGTTCAACTCCCGAAAGTTGCCTGGTCAGCGCGGGCGCTCTTGCGACCCACCCGCGCCGGCCTTTGCTGGGCGCTTAGCCGCGCAGCAGCGTCAGCACGTTGTTGGGGGCAGCGTTGGCCTGGGCCAGCATTGCGGTACCCGCCTGCTGCAGGATCTGGGAACGGGTCATGTTGGCGGTCTCCGACGCGAAGTCCGCATCCATGATCCGGCCGCGCGCCGCACTGAGGTTCTCGGCCGAGACCTGAAGGTTGCTGACCACGCTCTCGAAACGGTTCTGCGTGGCACCCCATGTGGCGCGAGCCGTGGTCACCGCATCAATCGCGGTGTCGAGCGCCGTGATGGCCGCAGTGGCGTTTGCGGGAGTGGCGCCGTCGATTGAGAGGGCTGCCACGGCGGTGTCGGTGGCCGACAGGTTGGCCGTGGTGACGGTAATCGTGTCCTGGGCCGCGTTGCCGGAACCGACCTGGAACGCCAGCGCGGTCGCCGCGTTGAGCAGGTTGGTGCCGTTGAACGTGGTGCCGCCGACGAGCCGGGTCACTTCCGCCTGGAGTTCCCCGAATTCCGCATCCAGGTTGGTGCGATCGCCGGTGCTGTTGGTGGCGTTCTTCGACTGGACCGCGAGTTCGCGCATACGCTGCAGGGCGTCGCCGATCTTGCCGATGGCCCCTTCCGCCGTCTGCGCCAGCGAAATGGCGTCGTTGGAGTTGCGGATGGCCACGTTCATGCCCTTGACCTGGGCGTTCATCCGTTCGGCGATGGCCAGGCCGGCGGCATCGTCCTTGGCGCTGTTGACCCGAAGACCCGAGGACAGGCGCTGCAGCGAGGTGGCCAGCGAGCTCTGGGAGGTATTCAGGTTGCGCTGCGCGTTCAAGGATGCGACGTTGGTGTTGATCATTTGAGGCATTTTGTTTCTCCTATCAAGATTGAGTGGTCTTGACAGCAGTGGCGCCCCCAAGCCGCCGTTTGGGTGAGCGTTGTTGCCGCCGTCAAGGCAAATATCGGATGGCCGGGACTAGAACTTGAGGTGTAATTCGTGAAACTGAGGGCTTTTCATCCGCTTATTCCCGTGAAGCGCAAAGCGCTTCGGCCCTCACGCATCGCGTGAGTCGCCCCCGGGCCGGAACCAGGCACGCCCGTCCTTCATGGAGCCGGAGCACGGCGTGGCGTGAGGTGCAGCCCGGACATGGGCACGTCACATCTGCAAGCTGGGGAAAGGTCCGCCGCGATGCCGGATCAGGCTGCGACGGCCGACCGGGTTCAGACGGCAACGCCGGTGCGCTTCGGGCGCGACCGGCGATCCCGATCAGGCGGCAACCGCTTCCGGCTGCTGCGCCGGCGCGGCGGGTACCGGGGCCGCGATGACGCGGTTCTTGCCGGCGCGCTTGGCCTGATACATGGCACCGTCGGCGCGGGCCAGGGAGGCTTCCTTGGTCTCGTCCGACACCATCTGCGTCACGCCGGCGCTGAAGGTAATGAGCACGCGGTTTTGTTCGCGCATGAAGTAGGTCTTGGTCAGTTCGCGCTGCAGGCGGATGAGCACCGTCACCGCGTTGGCCAGTTCGGTGTCCGGCAGCAGGATTACGAACTCCTCGCCGCCGTAGCGCGACACGCTGTCCTGGCCGCGCAGCGCCTTGCGCACGACGTTGGCGAGGTGGACCAGCGCCTCGTCACCGACCAGATGGCCGTGGGTGTCGTTGAGCTGCTTGAAGTTGTCCACATCCAGGATGGCCACGGACAGCGGTGCGCCACGCCGGCGCGCGCGGCCCATTTCGCGCTCCATGGCCTCGTCCATGCCCTTGCGGTTGAGCGTGCCGGTGAGATGGTCCACGCGCACCAGTTCGCTGGCCTGGGCGAGCTGGTTTTGCAGCGTGCGGATCTGCTCGTCGGCCTCGTTCACGCGCTGGCGAAGGCCCTGCATGTCGGAGTGTGAGCTCTCCACCCGCACCTGGATCGAGCGGGTCTCCTGCATCACCTGTTCCACCACCTCGCCCAGTTCGGAGATGTCGGCGGCCGAACTGATGCGCTCGGCGCACACCCCCAGCTTGGCGCCGTAATCGCCAGTGGTCGCGGATACGCTGGCCAGGTGTTCGACAAAGCCCGCCAGCATGCTCTTGATGCGTTCGCGCGCCTCCGTCAGCTCGTTCTTCATCGCACTTTGCTTGCGGATGACGTCGGTGAGATGGCGCTCCAGATCCTCCAGACGCCCCAGGTTGATGGGGCCGGAGAACTCCTCGCGAAGCATGGACACCTGGCCATGCAGCCATTCATCGTCGATGGCCAGCTCGCCCACGTTGTCGATGAGCAGCTGGAGCAGGCGCAGCATCCCGTCCTTGATCTCGCTCTGGTCCTCCACCGCCCATTGCAGCCGGGCGGCGAACTGGCCGAGACGCTCGCCCAGGGCGTTCAGGGATCGCGCGTCGGCGCTGGCACGCACCGCGCCGGCGAGCGTCGCCGCATCCCCGGCCAGTTCGGAGTGATCGCCCTGCAGGGCGGTGCCGGTTCGCTCCAGCAAGTGGGCGATCAGGTGCTGGACGTTGTGGACGTAGGTTTCCGATGCGGCCGACGCGTTTGCCGTGGCCCGCGTGTCCGCCGAGGCTGACCCGACAATGCCCTCCGGCGAAGATCCCGCGGCCACTTTCGGATACTCGGCCCATGAGCGCGTCAGCCCCTGTATCCGCGACAGCAGGGTCTGGGAATTCTCGCCGCACGACTCCAGCACATGCTCCAGCGCGCTGCGCTTTTGCTCCCGCGTCAGGCCCTCGTGGCACGCGTCGACCTGCACCAGCAGGTCGCGCAGGCTCGCGCCCCAGGGCTGCGGCGCATTTCCCAGCCCCTCGCTCAAGGTGACCAGCGCACGCCGCAGCGTCGCCCAGTCGTGGTCCACCACCGCGGCGTCCAGTTGCCGGGCAAAGCGCAATTGTTCAGGGGTGGCCCGCGGCAGCGAGCCGCAGATGGCGCGCAGGGCCTTTTCCGGAAACCAGTCCGAGGCCGCCGCCACACCCGCGATTTCGTGGTAGAGCGCCCGATAGTTGTCGGGCGTCGGCGCCACGCGACGCAGCGCCATCTGGTGCAGCGCTTCCCGTGCGATTTCCGAGGGTTGTGCGGGGTGAGACATGGGGCGTCCTCTACAGTCGATGACGCCCATTACGGCCCGGGGAAGGTCCTACTTTAGTGCCGCGGCCCTTACTCCACCAGGCCGAACTTGAGGCCGTAGTGGGTCAACTCGGCGTTGTTCTTGAGCTTCATCTTCTCGAGGATGCGGGAGCGATAGACGCTCACGGTCTTGACGCTGAGATTGAGTTCCTCGGCAATCTCCGACAGGCGCTTGCCCGAGGCGATCAGGCACAGGGTCTGGTACTCCCGGTCGGAGAGCTTTTCGTGGGGCGCCCGGTCCGTGTCCTCGCCGATGGCGTTGGCCAGTTGCTCGGCCAGCGTCGGACTGATGTACTTCTTGCCGCCGAACACCTGGCGGATGGCCGTCACCAGTTGCTCCGGCGCACTGCCCTTGGTCAGGTAGCCCGAGGCCCCGGACTTGAGCGCGCGGATGGCGTAGTGCTCCTCCGGGTGCATGCTGAGGATCAGCACCGGCATGCGCGGATGCTCCTTCTTGATGAGCTTGAGGGCGTCGATGCCGTTGCGCTCCGGCATGGACACATCCAGCACCACCAGGTCGATGTTGCCGTTGCGCGCGAGATGGGTGGCCTCCACGCCGTTGTCGGCCTCGGCCGCCACCTCGATGTCGTCGGTGTCCGCCAGGATGTGGCGCAGCCCCTGACGCACGATGGTGTGGTCGTCGGCGATCAGCACGCGGATTCTACTTGCCATAGCAACCAAGGCTAATGCCCCTCACCCCACCTGTCCAAGAACTAAGTCACATTCCCCGACCGTCTCGCGACGGGCCGGCGCTTGCGCACGCAGGTGCGTGCCACCCCCCGGGTAAGGGCGGATATCGAAATTCCCGCCCAGGGCATTGATGCGTTCGCGGATTCCCCGCAGGCCAAAGGACCGTGGCTTGGCCAGGTCGTCCTCTGCAATGCCCTTTCCGTCGTCGGTGATTTCCAGCGACACCGCCTCCCCTTCCGGGCGCAGACGAACCTCCACCCATGTGGCATGGGCGTGCTTGCTGACGTTGGTGAGCGCTTCCTGAAAGATGCGAAACAGCGCAATGGCACACTCCTCGTCCACTTCCACCGCCTGTTCCGGCGTATCGACTTCGCACAGGATGCCGGTGCGCTGGGCAAAATCCTCGGCGTGGGACTCGATCGCGGCGTTCAGCCCGAACTCCTTGAGAATGCCCGGACGCAGTTCGCGGGCGACGCGGCTGGCCGTGCTCATGGCGTCATCCACCAGATTCTCGATGGAGCGGGCGCGGCTACGCTGGGCCGCCAGTTCCGCCGGAATCTTTCCGGCCAGCAGCGCCGATTCGATCTTGATCGCCACCAGCAGCCCGCCCAGCTCGTCGTGGATGTCGCGGGCGATGCGCTCGCGCTCCTCCTCCTTGGCCATCTGCAGGTGGGACGACAGCTCCGCCAGTTGCGCCCTGGATCGGCGCACCTCCAGTTCCGCCAGCTTGTTCTGGGTGATGTTGGACATGATGCCCTCCCAGAGCAGGGTCCCGGCCTCGGTGCGGTGAGGCGAACACCGGATGTTGCTCCATTTCTCGTCGCCGGCCGCCGTCACGACGCGGCCTTCCCAGTTGAAGGTGCCGAGCCGGCGGGCGGCCTCATCGAAACGGGCGTGGAAGTCGTCCCGATCCTCGGCAACGATGGCCTCGCGCAAGCGCCGCGGGTTATCCACCATTTCGTCCGGACGCCACCCGAGCAGGGCAAACGAGCCATCGCTCACGTAGTGGAACTCCATCTCGCCGTCCTCGCCGCGCACCATCTGGAACACCATGCTGGGGATGTGGGAGGCCAGCGCACGGAAGCGCGCCTCGCTCTCGCGCAAGGCCTCCAGCGCGGCGTGGCGTTCCGCCCGGTGGCGCGCCTCGCGCAGCTCGCGCTCCACCGCGGGCACCAGACGCTCGAGCTTCTCCTTGGTCAGATAGTCGTGGGCACCCGCGCGCATGGCGGCGATCGCGGTTTCCTCCTCGATGACACCCGACACGATGATGAAGGGCAGGTCCAGCCCGAGTTCCTGCATCAGCGCCAGCGCCGCCAGCGCATTGAAACGGGGCATGCGGTGGTCGCAGAGGATGAGATCCCACGCCCGGGTGGTCAGGGCGGCGCGCATCGCTTCCGCGTTATCCACCCGCTCCCAGGTCACAGCGTAGTTCGCCGCCCGAAAACGGTGCAGCAGCAGCAGCGCATCATCCTCGCAATCGTCGATGATGAGCAGCCGAAGCGTGTTCGCGGCTTCAGGTGCGGAAAGTGTCATGTTTCGAAGGCTCCCCTGGGGGCAACTGACGGAGTTTACGCCGGGAAACGACAGGCTCAAAGGTATTCCGGAGTCGTGACCGGAGCGCCCCACCGGGGCAGGCGCTATAATCGCCGCACGGGCCGGCATAGCTCAGTTGGTAGAGCAGCTGATTTGTAATCAGAAGGTCGTGGGTTCAACTCCTACTGTCGGCACCATGAAATCAATCGCTTAGGCCAATTCTTCGGGATTGGCCTTTTTGATTTCCGGTGTCGTCCAAGCACCACGTAGCCGATTCTTGGTGGGGCATCCGCGGCACGGTTCGACAAGCGTTCGCCGCACCAGGCCGCACCGGTCGGACGCCCTTCGCACCGATCGCGAGATCGCGACGCCGGGCACCTTCCTCCGTGGATCCCTCTCGCACCCGACGGTCCGCCCCATGACTGTATATAATTACAGTTGCGGAGGAGATTCCCATGATCACCCGTTTCATCTGCCCCCACTGCCACTGCCCGGTCGATCCACAGATGATGGAGCTTGCCCGCGGCGACCAGGTCGAGTATCGGATCTGTCCGGCCTGCGACGAAGGGATACCCCTCGCGCGCAGCCACGCCCCGACGGGCCGCGGGTTCCACCGACCCGATGCCGCGCCGGCGCCGGCGGGCCGCCCAGCCACCACCCGGGCCGTGCCATGAGGGTCCTGCCGGATGCCGTCGTTGCTGCGCCCGCGGCACCCCTGCAATCCCTCAACGACGCCCAGCGCGAAGCCGTGCTGTTCGGCAGCGTGGGCGATGCCGCCGATGCGCACCGGCCCCTGCTGGTGATCGCCGGGGCGGGCTCGGGCAAGACCCACACGCTGGCCCATCGGGTGGCGCACCTGCTCGCCTGCGGCGCCGATGCGCAGAGGATCCTGCTGCTCACCTTCTCGCGACGGGCGGCCGACGAGATGACGCGGCGGGTGAAGCGCATCGTCGCCCGCGCGGCCGGCGGCCACCCCCGCCTGGCGGCCGCCTCCCTGCCCTGGTCCGGCACCTTCCACGGCGTGGGCGCGCGCCTGCTGCGCGAGTACGCCGGACGCATCGGGCTCGATCCGGCCTTCACCCTCCACGACCGGGAAGACTCTGCCGACCTCATGAACCTGGTGCGCCACGAACTGGGCTTCTCGGGCAAGGCCAAGCGCTTTCCGCTCAAGGCCACCTGCCTGGCGATCTACTCGGCGGTGGTCAACACCCGGGCGGCGCCGGGCCAGGTACTGCAGGCGTCCTTTCCCTGGTGCGCCGAGTGGGAGGCGGATCTGAAACGCCTGTTCCTCGGCTACGTGGAGGCCAAGCAGGCCCAGCGGGTGCTCGATTACGACGACCTGCTGCTCTACTGGGCGCGGATGCTGGACGACGCGGATCTGGCGCGGGAGATCGGCGCGCGCTTCAGCCACGTGCTGGTGGACGAGTACCAGGACACCAACCGCCTGCAGGCGGCCATCCTGCTGGCGATGAAACCGGACGGGCGGGGACTCACCGTGGTGGGCGACGACGCCCAGGCGATCTATGCCTTCCCCGGGGCGACGGTGCGCAACATCCTCGATTTCCCCGCCCACTTCGACCCGCCCGCCCGGCGGGTGACGCTGGAGCGCAACTACCGCTCCACCCAGCCCATCCTGGACGCGGCCAACGCCGTCATCGCGCTGGCCGCCGAGCGCCACGGCAAGAACCTGTGGACCGAGCGCCCCTCGTCGCAGAAGCCGCGCCTCGTCGCGGTGCAGGACGACGCAAACCAGGCGGACTACGTGGTGGAGCAGGTGCTGGCGCGCCGCGAGCAGGGGTTGAAGCTCAAGTGCCAGGCGGTGCTGTTCCGTGCCTCGCATCATAGCGCCCGGCTGGAGGTGGAACTCACCCGGCGCAACATCCCGTTCGTGAAGTTCGGCGGCCTCAAGTTCCTCGAAACCGCCCACGTCAAGGACGTGCTGGCGCTCGCGCGCTGGGCGCAGAACCCGCGCGACCGGGTGTCGGGCTTCCGGGCGATCCAGTTGCCGGCGGGCATCGGCCCCAGGACGGCGGGACGGGTGCTGGACAACGTCTGCGCCGCACCCCCCGGCTGCGCGCTGCTGGCCGAACAGCCGGTGCCGGAAGGGGCGCGGACAGAGTGGCTGGAATTCGCGGCGCTGCTGGAGACGATGGGAGCGCAGGCGTCCCCCTGGCCCGCCGCCTTCGAGCAGGCCTGCCGCTGGTACGAGGCCCAGATGGAGCGCCTGTTCGAGGACGCCGCCCTGCGCACCGCCGACATCCAGCAACTGGCCCGCATCGCCGCCACCTACCCGAGCCGGGAGCGCTTCCTCACCGAACTCACCCTCGACCCGCCCGAGGCCACCAGCGACCAGGCCGGCCCGCCGCTGCTGGACGAGGACTACCTCATCCTGTCCACCATCCATTCCGCCAAGGGCCGGGAATGGACCACGGTGACGCTGCTCAACGCCGTGGACGGCTGCATCCCATCCGACATGGCCGCCGGCTCCGCCGCCGGCATCGAGGAGGAGCGGCGCCTGCTCTACGTCGCCATGACCCGCGCCCGGGACGTCCTGGACCTCATCGTGCCGCAGCGTTTCTACGTCTCGCAGCAACCCGGCCTGGGCGACCGCCACGTCTATGCGGGACGCAGCCGCTTCATTCCCAACGCCCTGCTCGCGCACTTCGAGCAGTGCTCATGGCCGGCGCCGGAACCGCACCTGCAGGGCGGCCCAGATTCGCGCCAGAAGGTCATCGACCTGGCGGCGCGCATGCGCGCCATGTGGCGGTGAGCCATGGCGGAGCCGCGGATCAGCCCCGACGCCGCCGCGCAGCGCCCTCGAAGCCGGATGACCGCCGCTGATGCTGCGTCCCCGGGGCAGCGCAACATCACCCTGTTCCTCAGCGGCGACGTCATGCCCGGGCGCGGCATCGATCAGGTCCTGCCCTGTCCGGGCCGCCCCGAGATCCATGAGCCCTGTGCGCGCTCGGCCCTGGAGTACGTGGCGCTGGCCGAGCACGCCAGCGGCCCGATCGCGAAACCCGTGGCGCACGCCTACATCTGGGGCGACGCCCTGGCCGAACTCGAACGCCGGTCGGCGGACGTGCGCATCATCAACCTGGAAACCGCCGTCACCCGCAGCGAGGATGCATGGCCCGGCAAGGGCATCCACTACCGCATGCACCCGGAGAACATCCCCTGCATCGCCACGGCCGGAATCGACTGCTGCGTCCTGGCCAACAACCACGTCCTGGACTGGGGCTACCCGGGTCTGGAGGAGACGCTCGCGACCCTGCACCGGTCCGGCCTGAAGACGGCGGGCGCGGGACGCAACGACGACGAGGCGGCCGCACCGGCGGTGCTGGAAGTTCCCGGCAAGGGCCGCGTGCTCGTGTTCGCCTTCGGCCATGAAAGCAGCGGGGTGCCGCCGCAGTGGGCCGCCACCGAAAAACGGTCCGGCATCAATCTCCTGCCGGATCTCTCCGAGGCCACCGCGAGCCGCATCGGCCAGGCGGTGCGCGCCGTGAAACGCCCCGGGGACATCGCGCTGGTTTCCCTGCACTGGGGCAGCAACTGGGGCTACGACATCCCGCGCGAGCATCGGGCTTTTGCCCACCAACTCGTCGATTCCGCCGCGATCGACATCCTCCATGGCCATTCCTCGCATCACCCGCGGGGGATCGAGGTGTACCGGAACAAGCCCATCCTCTACGGCTGCGGCGACCTGCTCAACGACTACGAAGGCATCACCGGCTACGAGCAGTTCCGGGGCGACCTGGCCCTGCTCTACTTCGTGACGTTCGACGCGGCGAACGGACGGCTCGTCGGGCTCGGCATGACCCCTCTCCAGATCCGGCGCTTGCGGCTCAACCGGGCCTCGAGCCGGGATGCGGCCTGGCTGAAGGGGATGCTGGACCGGGAATGCGCCCGCTGGGGCGGGGCCGTGGAAATGAGCGCCCCCAAACCTGCCGCTCCGCGTCAGGCCCCCCGAGGGGGCAAGAAACACTTGGGGCGGCCCGGCGTGTTTCTTGGGAGCGCCCCCAAACCTGCCGCTCCGCGTCAGGCCCCCCGAGGGGGCAAGAAACACTTGGGGCGGCCCGGCGTGTTTCTTGAGAGCCCGGAGCAGACGCTGGAACTGCGCTGGGCGGGATAGGCGGGATTCAGCCCGCAGCGCCGACGCGCGAGGCGATGTGGGCCAGCGCCTCTTCCACCTGGTCGATGAGAATGAGGCACAGATCCCCGGATTCGAGGCGCGCCAGCGCGGTGTCGATGGCCAGGAATTCGCCGCGGATATCCTCGATGGCCTGGGCGCGCCGGGCGTTGGCCAGACCCTGGCGCAGCAGCGCCACCACCTCGCCGTCGGCACGGCCGCGCTGGCAGGCGTCCTGGTAGAGGATCACCTCGTCGAAGGCATCGCCGAGGATTTCCGTCTGGCGCCGGATGTCGTCGTCGCGCCGGTCGCCAGCACCGCTGATGACCACCGAGCGCCGCTTCGCGGGCATGGCGTCGACGGCGCGCACCAGGGCAACGATGGCGTCGGGGTTGTGGCCGTAGTCGGCGATCACAGTGGCGCCACGGTAGTTGAACACGTTGAAGCGACCCGGCGCCGTCGCGGCGTCGTTGACGAAGCTGCCCAGGCCGGCACGAATGGTCTGCCAGTCCACACCCAGCGCCCAGGCCGCTGCGGTGGCCGCCATGGCGTTCTCGACCTGGAAGCCGATGGCGCCGTTGCGGGTGATGGGGATGTCGGCCACGGGGATGCGCTGCTGCTCGCCGCCCTGGAAGGCGACGATGGCGTCGCCGTCCGGATACACCACGCGCCGGCCCTGCGCCCGGTGCATGGCCAGGACGGGGTGGTGACGGTCGCTGGCGAAGAAGATCACCGTGCCGGGGCAGGCGTCGGCCATGCTGGCCACCATCGGGTCCTCGGCATTGAGCACGGCCACCCCGTTGGGCGCCACGTTCTGCACGACGACCCGCTTCACCACCGCCAGGTCCTCCACGGTGTGGATGTAGCTCAGGCCCAGATGGTCGCCCATGCCGATGTTGGTCACCACCGCCACGTTGCAGCGGTCGAAGGCCAGGCCCTCGCGCAGCACGCCGCCGCGCGCCGTTTCGAATACGGCGGCATCGACGTCCGGGTGCAGCAGCACGTTGCGCGCGCTCTTGGGGCCGCTGCAGTCGCCGGTGTCGATGCGCCGTCCGGCCACATAGACGCCGTCGGAGTTGGTCATGCCCACGCGCAGCCCCTGGCAGGACAGGATGTGGGCCGTGAGCCGCACCGTGGTCGTCTTGCCGTTGGTCCCCGCCACCGCCACCACCGGGATTCGGGCGCTGTCGCCGTCGGCGAACATGGACGAGATGATGGCCTCGCCCACCGCGCGCCCCTTGCCGTAGGACGGACTCAGGTGCATGCGCAGGCCGGGCGCGGCGTTCACCTCGACAATGCCGCCGCCCTGTTCTTCCAGCGGCTTGAGCACGCTGTCGCACACCACATCGACGCCGCAAACGTCCAGCCCCACCATCTGCGCCGCCGCCACGGCCCGCGCCGCCATGTCGGGATGAACGTCGTCGGTGACGTCGGTGGCCGTGCCCCCCGTGCTCAGGTTGGCGTTGTTGCGCAGGATCACCCGCACGCCCCTGGGCGGCACGGAATTGGGCGTGCAGCCCTGCCTGGCCAGCACCGCCAGGCCGATGTCGTCGAGGCGGATCTTGGTGAGCGACGTCGCGTGCCCCTCGCCGCGCAGCGGATCGCTGTTGACCTGCTCCACCAGCGCACGCACCGTCCTGACGCCGTCGCCGATCACCAGCGGAGGATCGCGGCGCGCCGCCGCCACGAGTTTGTCCCCCACCACCAGCATGCGGAAATCGCTGCCGGTGAGACAGCGTTCCACGATGACGTCGGAGCGCACGTCGGCCGCGGCGGCGTAGGCCGCCATCACCTGCTCGCGCGTCTCGACATTGACGGCCACGCCCTTGCCCTGGTTGCCGTCGCGCGGCTTGACCACCACCGGAGTGCCGATCTCGCAGGCCGCCGCCCAGGCGTCCTCGGCATCGCGCACGGGGCGTCCCGCCGGCGTGGGCACCCCGGCGGCCTCCAGCAGTTTCTTGGTCAGCTCCTTGTCCTGGGCGATGGACTCGGCGATGGCGCTGCTGCGGTCGGTCTCCGCCGCCTGGATGCGCCGCTGGCGAGCGCCCCAGCCGAACTGCACCAGGCTGCCTTCGGTCAGCCGGCGGGCGGGAATGCCGCGCGCCACGGCGGCCTGGACGATGGAACCGGTACTCGGCCCGAGGCGCACATCCTCGTCCAGTTCCCGCAGCCGCGCCAGCGCCGCGCCGAGATCGAAGGGCTGTTCGGCCACGGCCGCGAGGCACAGGGTCTGGGCCAGTTCGAAAGCGAGTCGGCCCACCGGCTCCTCGCTGTACTCCACCACCACCTGGAACACACCCGGCTCCAGTGTCTGCGCCGTGCGGCTGAAGGTGACGGGACAGCCGGCCTGGGCCTGCAGCCCCAGCGCCGCCGATTCCACCGCGTGGGCCATGGTGACGGCTTCTTCGTGGCTGGTGGCGGCGAGCACTCCGATCTCCGGGAACAGCGCACGCAGCCGCGCCTCGAACCCGGGCATGCCCTCCAGGGCGCGCTCGGCCGCGGTGCACGAGACGATGGCTTCGATGGCCGTGTGGCGGCTCCACAGGTTGGGACCGCGCAGTGCCCGGATGCGTGATACTTCCATGAACGATGTTCCCCTTGTAACCCGGCCCACGGCCGGATCGTGTTTCAGTTGCAGTGCAGCCCTGCGGGCCGCTCGATCAAGTCGCAGCCTTCACGGCTGCTCAAACGAAGCGCAGCCTCGCGGCCGCTCAGTTCAACTCGAAAGTCTCGATGCCGGCACGGATCAGTTCCGGCGAAATCCCCAGTGCCCAGGCCGCGCCCACCGCCGCCAGCACGTTCTCCACCTGGAAGGCCGGCGCGGCGTTGCGGGTCAGCGGAATCGCCGCCAGGCGGGTGAGCGTCACCTCATCCCGGCCGGTGGCGAGCACGATGATCCCCGAGCGCGCCAGCACCGCGCGCCCGCCCCGGGTCCGGTGTTCGGCCAGCACCGCCAGGTCGGGATCGACGCCGAAGAACACCACTTCGCCGTCGCACAGCGACGCCATCTCAGCCACCATCGCATCGCCGGCGTTGAGCACCGCCGCGCCGCCGGGCAGCACCACGTCCACCTGGGTGCGCAGCGCGCTGAACAGCTTCTCCGGCTCGTCGATGTGGAACTCCCGCGGCAGGTCCGCGGCATCGACGTTGGTCACCACGCCCACCTGGCAGCGGTCGTAGGCCAGCCCCTGGCCCAGGATGGCGCGTGCCCCGTTCTCGCACACCGCCGCCTCCACGGCGCGGTTGAGCAGCAGGCGGTGGGCGGCGGCCCAGTTGGCGCAGTCGCCGCGGTCCACCCGCCGGCGATCGAGAAAGCCGCCGTCGCTGCAGGCCAGTCCCACGTGCTTGCCCGACAGGTGCAGCAGCCGCGCCACCAGGCGCGCCACCATGGTCTTGCCGTGGCTGCCGGTGACGCCGACGATGGGAATGCGGCCGCTCTCGGCCCCGGGAAAGAGGTTATCGACGATGGCCTTGCCCACCGGCCGCGGCTTGCCGATGCCGGGCTTGAGGTGCATGAGCAGGCTCGGCCCGGCATTGACTTCGACGATGGCGCCGCGCTGCTCCACCAGCGGCCGGGAGATGTCTTCCACCACCAGGTCGATGCCGGCGATGTCCAGTCCCACGACGCGCGCGGCCAGCGCCGCCAGTTCTGCGGTTTCCGGATGCACCTCGTCGGTGACGTCGAAGGCGTGGTTGCCGCAGCGCTGGATCACCACCGTGCGCCCTTCGGGGGGCACGTCATCGGGGGTGAAGCCTTGCCGGGCGATCTCCATGCGCGCCGACGAATCGAGACGGATGAAATTGAGGGGGTGGTCCTCGGTGGTGCCGCGGCGCGGATCGGAGTTGATCTGCGCACCGATCAGATCCCGGATGGAGCAATGGCCGTCGCCCGTCACGGCAACGAAGTCACCCCGGGTGGCGGCCACCATGCGCCCGCCCACCACCAGCAGCCGGTGCTCGGTGCCGGGCAGGGAACGCTCCACGATCACGCCGCTGCCCTCGTCCAGCGCCACGGGATAGGCGGCTGCCACGTCCGCGCGGGTGGCGAGGTCGATGAACACGCCGCGGCCGTGGTTGCCGTCGTAGGGCTTGACCACCACCGGCAGGCCGATGTCCTGGGCCGCCTCCCAGGCGTCGTCGGCGCTGTCGACCATGCGGCCCTCGGGCACCGGCACGCCGCAGGAGGCCAGCAGGCTCTTGGTCAGATCCTTGTCGCGGGAGATGGTCTCGGCGATGGCGCTGGTGCGATCGGTCTCGGCCGTCCAGATGCGGCGCATGGCCGCACCGTAGCCCAGTTGCACCAGGTTGCCCTCCGACAGGCGGATGGAGGGAATGTCCCGGTCGTCGGCGGCATCGACGATGCTGGCGGTGCTGGGGCCCAGGCACAGCGAGTCGACCATGTCCCGCAGTTCGTCCACCAGGCCCTGCACGTCGAACGGGCGGTCCTCGATGGCCGCCATCACCAGATCGCGGGCGCCGGCGAGCGCGGTGCGCGTGACCTGCTCCTGCCACGCCCGCACCACCACCTTGTAGACGCCCCGCTGCGGGGTTTCCCGGGCCTTGCCGAAGCCCCCCGGCAGGCCCGCCAGGTTCTGCAGCTCCAGCGTCACGTGCTCCAGGATGTGGGCCGGCCAGGTGCCTTCCTTCACGCGCCGCAGGAAGCCGCCCGGCTCGCCGTAGCTGCAGCGATGCTCGACGAGCGAGGGCAGCCAGGAGGAAAGACGCTCGTAGAAGCCGGGGATGGTGTTGGAGGGGCAATCCTCCAGATCCCCGATGTCGACCCACGCCTCCAGCACCGGCCGGTAGGTCCACATGTTCGGTCCGCGCAGGGACAGGACATCGAGGAATTCAATGTCTTTCTTGGTCATGGTGTGTTGGGGCAGGGCAGGCAGTGCGGGGGAAAAATGGGGAATTCAACGCCGCAGGCGGGGATTGGTTTACCAGACTGTGAAGAAACGTAAAAAGGCGCTGCGGGGGATTCGATGCCGTTCAGCCATGACTGCGGCAAGGTCTGCGCCCCGCCGCCGGCACCACGCGGCCCGGGGCTGCCACGCCGCACCAGCCCGCACGCACGGTTGCGATGTCCATCACAGGAAGCGGTCCAGCAGCTTGCGGCTGGCCTTGTCCAGCGCGCGCAGGTCGCGGATGAGGAAGTGGATGCCGTGGGTATCCGCCACCAGCAGCGTGTCGGCGGACAGCCGCCGGATATCCTCCTCGCCCTTGAGCACCAGGCTGGCGTCGCCACGGTCGGTTTCCACCTCCCAGGTGCTGGGCGTGGCGAAGCTTGAGACATGGCGGATGCGGCGGATCTCCGGCACGAACTCGCGGCTCGCCAGTTCCTCCTCCACCAGCGCCCGCAGCGCCTCGGGAACGGTGTCCAGGCGGTCGATCCAGGCGAGTTCATGGCCATCGGCGCTCACCAGCGAGATGCCCTCCCGCGGCGCCGCCATGGGGAAGGAGCGCACCGGCACGACGCCCTCGTGTACGCTGCCGTCGGCCGCCGTGAGCACCAGGCTGCCGAAGGCGTTGCGGCTCAGCCGGAAGTCAGGCGTCGGCATGGATTGCGCCCCGGGTCACGCTGCGATCTCCTTGGTTTCATGTACGGCGCTCGGGGGGCGCACGTCTTCCGCGTCCACATCGACATTGCGCGCCTGCGCCTGGTAGAGCCGGAAGTAGGCGCCTTCGCGGGCCATCAGTTGTTCGTGGTTGCCCACTTCGACGATCTGGCCGCGATCCATCACCACCAGCCGGTCGGCCTTGCGCAGGGTGGACAGGCGGTGGGCGATGGCGATGGTGGTGCGGCCCTGTACCAGGTTGTCCAGCGCCTTCTGGATTTCCTTCTCGGTCTCGGTATCCACCGACGAGGTGGCCTCGTCCAGGATCAGGATGCGCGGGTCGATGAGCAGCGCCCGCGCAATCGAGATGCGCTGGCGCTCGCCGCCGGACAGCCCCTGGCCGCGCTCGCCCACCAGCGAATCGTAGCCGTGGGGCAGGCGCAGGATGAACTCGTGGGCGTGGGCGGCGCGGGCGGCGGCGATGATCTCCGCGCGCGTGGCATCCGGCTGGCCGTAGGCGATGTTCTCGGCGATGGTGCCGAAGAACAGGAACGGCTCCTGCAGCACCAGCCCGATATGCCGCCGGAACTCGGCCACGGGCAGCGAGCGCACGTCCGTGCCGTCGACCAGTACGGAACCCTCGGTGACGTCGTAGAAGCGGCACATGAGGTTTACCAGCGTGCTCTTCCCCGAACCGCTGTGGCCCACCAGACCGATGAGCTCGCCGGGATGGATGGTCAGGTCCACGCTGCGGATGACGGCGCGGTTGCCGTAGCGAAAACCCACGTCGCGCAGCTCGATGCGGCCCTGAACCTGCTCCAGATGCACCGGACTGAGCGGCTCCGGCACGCTGGAGACGTGGTCGAGGATGTCGAAGATGCGCTTGGCGCCGGCCGCCGCCTTCTGCGTCACCGACACGATGCGGCTCATGGAATCGAGCCGCAGGTAGAAGCGGCTGATGTAGGCCAGGAAGGCCGTGAGCACGCCCACGGTGATCTCGTCGCGGGACACCTGCCAGATGCCGAAGGCCCACACCACCAGCAGCCCCACCTCGGTGAGCAGCGTGACGGTGGGGGAGAACAGCGACCACACCCGGTTCACCCGGTCATTGACCTGCAGGTTGTGGTGGTTGGCGGCGCGGAAGCGCTGCGTCTCGCGCTTTTCCTGGGCGAAGGCCTTGACCACGCGGATCCCCGGAATGGTGTCGGCCAGCACGTTGGTCACCTCTGCCCAGATGCGGTCCACCTTCTCGAAGCCGGTGCGCAGGCGGTCGCGCACCACGTGGATGAGCCAGGCGATGAGCGGCAGCGGCAGCAAGGTCACCAGCGCCAGCCAGGGATTGATGGACACCAGGATCAGCGATGTCATGCCGATCATCAGCACGTCGTTGGCGAAATCCAGCAGGTGCAGCGACAAGAAGATGTTGATGCGGTCCGTCTCCGAGCCGATGCGCGCCATCAGGTCGCCGGTGCGCTTGCCGCCGAAGTACTCCAGAGACAGCTTGAGCAGGTGTTCGAAGGTGGCGGTGCGCAGGTCGGCGCCGATGCGCTCGCTCACCAGCGCCAGGATGTAGCTGCGCGCCCAGCCCAGTACCCAGGCAAAGATCGCGGCGGCGAACAGACCCCCCAGGTAGAGCGCCACCAGGCCGGTGTCGATGGGCCTGCCGTTCTGGTAAGGAATCAGCACGTTGTCCATCAGCGGCATGGTCATGTACGGCGGCACCAGGGTGGCCGCCGTGGCCGCCAGCGTGAGCAGGAACCCGGCCAGCAGCCGCCACCGGTAGGGCCGGGCGAAGCGCCACAGCCGCAGCAGGGTCCAGGTGGATGGCGGGATGTGCATCTCCCGCGTGCAGATGGGGCACTCCTCCTGCCCGGGTTCCAGCGGCGCCTTGCAGCGCGGGCACAGGCCATCCGCCTCGCGGGTCACCGGGTGGCCGCAGACGTGGCTGTCGCGCTGGCGTTCGAACTCGTCGATCACCCGCAGCGCCGCCACGTTGCGCCCCAGGGTATAGCGCCAGCGCGCCTTTCGGCCCGTCCCGTCCTGCAGTTCCAGGGTGCCCACTCCGGCGTGGTCGTGGTGCAGCAGTTCCAGTGCGTCGCGGTAGGACCATTCCTGCCACGTCCCGGCCGGCGCAACGGCGAGCAGGCGCTGGTCCGTCACCGCCAGCAGGCCGCGGGCAAACTGCAGGCGCTCGTCCAGGTCGGTCTCCAGCCAGGCCAGGACGCACTCGCCGGGAGCAAGGCGGGCGTCCAGTCCGGCACGCCAGGTTTCGGGCGGGAGGCTGCCGGCAGGTGCCGGGGGAAGGGATTCCACTTTCATGTGACCGGGCGTTTCGGGTCGGGGCGACATGCCCAGGGGCCCCGTGCCGGGGCCGCAAGGTTGTAACAACGTTTGTCGCGCGGTTGCGTTGTCAATGCGGTGGAGTTCGGGGCGGGCGGCGGGCGGCCGGCGCCTCCCTGGGACGGGCGCGGAGTATACCCGAGCGGCGCCGGCCGACGCGGCGCAGTGGCGGAGGAGCGCGGGCGAAACAGCGCGGGAACGCGCCCGTGGCGCTACACCTGCATGTTCATGATCATGGCTGTACGGTTTGCTCTGCCACTGACCGACGCCCCTGGTAGCCCTCGCGAGCGATGAAGAAGACGGCGCCATGCTGACCGATTTCCTTCACGTAGGCCGTATCGGGTCCGAGGATGGCCCCGGTTTCGATGTCGGCCTCGGTATAGCGCACGTGGGTGCGCGCCGCAGCCTTGGCCTGTTCGAGTTCGAGCGTGGCGCCGTGGTAGTACACGTCGCCTCCGCTGCGGGTGTAGAGCTGGTAGGCCGGCATGGAAGTTTCTCCTTTCGACGTTGTTTTTCAAAGGGAATTATCTCATTTGCCGACCATGCCATGAGCGCAATAAGGTCCACGAACCGCACGAATACCCGCACCACAAGCCGCGCCGTAAGCGGTCAGGTTCTGCCCCGTGCCCCCCGGCTGAACCTGTCTTTAAACCTGTCTTCCATCGAGAACACCCGGGTGGAGATGGCGCGGGTGTATCGCGATGCCCGATCGGGCAGGCTGGACACGTCAGAAGCCGGGCGACTGGCCTACATCCTGACGCAGATCACCAAGGCGTTCGATCTGGAATTGGTGGAACGCCGCTGTCGAAGGCGGCTCGCATCTGGCGCCAAGTATCTCCGGGTCTTTGGTCGCAGTTGCCCTCTTGGCATGGATCGTCTCTTCCATCTCAAGGGCACGCCCCAAACGCAAGGGTATGCCTGTATCTGGCGAAGGCGTTGGGACGCGCTTTTCTGGTTGGCTGCGGGAACATGAGCCGCTTGTCTCTTTGTGCCACAGACTCGCCGTGGTGCTGCTGCTGGCGCTGGCAATTGACAGGCTTGACCGCGGAACCTGGAGCGTCGCTAATGAGCAGCTTCGACGGATCGTGAGAATCGAAAGTACCCTCGGCGACATCGCCAGCACGCTGGACGACCTCCGGCGTTGATGCCAGCAACACCAATGCGATTGGGGGATTAAGTCGCCCGATCGGCCCCAACGATGGCCCCATGACACCATTGCCGTGGATCGCGATGGCTCATTTTTAGCAGCCTGCTACACCTGCATGTTCATGATCTCGTGGTAGGCGGAGACGACGCGGTTGCGTACCTGCACCATCTGCTGGAAGGAGAGATTGGCCTTCTGCAGGTTGATCATGACGTCCTGCAGGTTGGTGGTGGTGTCGCCGCCGGAGAAGTCCTGCGCCATCTGCTGGGCGATCTGCTGCGCCTGGTTCACCTGGTCGATGGCCGACTTCAGCGCCTGGCCGAAATCCGTGCCGCCCGCCGCCTGGGGCGCGGCCGCCGGCTTGCCGGCCGCCACCTGGGCGGTACTGCGCAGTTCGGTGAGCATCCTGTCGATGCCGCCTAGTTCCATGCCCTGCTCCTTGTTCGTGGCCCGATGTGCCGGATCAGAGGACGCCCTCGGTGCGGTACTGCTGCAGCTTGTAGCGCAGGGTACGCTCCGAGATGCCCAACTGCTCCACCGCGCGCTTGCGCGAGCCGCCCACCGCGGCCAGCGTCTCCAGGATGTGCCGGCGCTCCAGATCCTTCATGCTGGGCGTGGTCGCGCGCACCGACGGCGCCCGGGCGACGCCCGGCGGCGCGGCAGGCGGCCGCTGCTGCGCCGCGCCGAAATGCAGGTGGTGGGGCTCGATGGGCTTGTTATCGGCCAGGATGAGCGCCCGCTGAACGACGTTCTCCAGTTCGCGCACGTTGCCCGGCCATGCGTGGGCACGCAACATGGCCTCCGCCTGGGCGCTCAGGCGTCCGGCTCCACCATTGCGCTGGCCGTGTACGGCGGCGAAGTGGCGTGCCAGGGGCCCGATGTCGCTGGGCCGCTCGCGCAGCGGCGGGATGGTCAGCGGAAAAACGTTGAGGCGGTAGAACAGATCCTCGCGGAAGCGGCCGCAGGTCACCTCCTCCACCATGTCGCGGTTGGAGGTGGCCAGCACGCGGATGTTCAGGGCCACGGCCTTCTTGCCCCCCAGCCGCTCCACCTCCCGCTCCTGCAGCACCCGCAGCAGCTTGGCCTGGAGCCCCAGCGGCATCTCCGAGATCTCGTCCAGCAGCAGGGTGCCGCCCTGGGCCTGTTCGAACTTGCCGGCCTGGGCGCCCTGGGCGCCGGTGAAGGCGCCCTTCTCGTAGCCGAACAGCGTGGCCTCCAGCAGGTTCTCCGGGATGGCGGCACAGTTGATGGCCACGAACGGCCCCGCCGCCCGGGGCGATTCGGCGTGGATGAAGCGCGCAAACACTTCCTTGCCGGTGCCGCTCTCCCCCGCCAGCAGCACGGTGGCATCGCTGCGCGCCACCCGGGCCGCAAGCTGCAGCACCATCTGGGTGCGCGGATCGGCCGCCACCAGGCCCTCGGAATGCAGCGGCCGCACGGCGTAGCGATCCACGTGCCCCACCAGGGTGTGGGGCTCGAAGGGCTTGATGAGGAAATCGCAGGCGCCCTTGCGCATCGCCGATACCGCCGTGTCCACGTCGGCGAAGGCGGTCATCAGCAACACCGGCAGCAGGGGCTCGCGGTCGCGGATGCGGTCCAGCAGTTCCAGCCCGTCCATGGGGTGCATGCGCAGGTCGGACACCACCAGGTGGAAATCCTGGCGCTCCACCAGACGCAGCGCGGTGGCGCCTTCCGCCGCCCCGGTGACGCGGTGGCCGGCGGCCTCCAGCGTCATGCACAGGGCGTCGCACAGGTACGAGTCATCGTCGACCACCAGAATGTTCAGCGAATCCGTCATGGCTTCCCCTTTCCGTCCTGCCTCGGCTGCGCGCTTCGGCCGCGCCGGCGGCGCGCCCCCCGCGGCAGCACCAGTTCGAATTCCGTGCCGCGGCCTGCCGCCGGGCGGACCTCCACGGTGCCGCCGTGGGCGCGGGCGACGCCGCGCACGATGGCCAGGCCCAGCCCGGTCCCGCGGGCGCCGGTGGTGAAAAAGGGCTCGAACAGGCGCTCACGCAAGGCGGGTTCGATGCCGGGGCCGTCGTCGCGCACCCGCAGGAATACCTGCGCGGCGCCGGGCTCGCAGCTCACCTCCACCTCGCCGCCCGGTCCCGCGGCCCGCAGCGCGTTTTCCAGCAGTGCCGTGAGCGCCCCCACCAGGGCCTTGCGGTTGCCCATCAGCGTCACCGGGTCGCCGATGTGCGTGGTGCGCAGGCCCACGCCATGCTGCTTCGCCAGGGGCTCGGCCACGGCCGCCACATCGGCCAGGAGGGCGTCCGTGTCGCAGCGGCTGCGGCCCACGGCTTCGCCGCGGGCATACATCAACGTGTCCTCGATCAGTCCTTCCAGGTCGCGCAGCCGACCCGCGGTGCGGCTGGCCACCTGGGCGCGCCGCTCGGGCGGCAGGTCCTCGCGTGCCAGTTGCGCCACGTAGAGCAGCGCCGCCGCCAAGGGCGTACGCAACTGGTGTGCCAGGCCGGCGGCCATCTGCCCCATGGCCGCCAGGCGCTGGTTGCGCCCGGCCTGCTCCTTGAGGCGGTGGGGCTCGGTGATGTCGTGCAGCAGGACCAGCCGCCCGCCGGCAAAATCCAGATCGGTGGTGGCGATGGCCAGGCGGCGCCCGGCCTCCCCGCCCATCGCTTCGCCGCCGGCGAGCAGCCATTCCCCCGGCGTGTCCGCCGCCGCCCGCAGGCGGGCGGCGATGCCGGACCAGTTCTCGCCTTCCGGCGTCGCCCCGAGAATGTGCTCCGCGGCCGGATTGGACTGGATAACCACGCCCGCCGGATCGAGCACCACCACGCCGGCAGGCAGGGCGTGCAGCAGCAAGGCCAGGCGCTCGGTCAGCGCCGCCTTCTCCCGGTACTGCTGGCGCAGCTTGCCGTTGGCCAGCGCCAGTTCCTCGGTGAGCTGGGCCACCTGGCGCGAGAGCGCGGCGTAGGCCACCGACAGTTCCTCGGACGCCCGGTTGAAGACGCGGAAGGCCTCGGCCAGGTCGACGACCTCGGTGCTGGCGTGGGTGCTGGTGTTAGGCAGCGCTGTGATGCTCATGCCTGGGTGCCGGCCGGGGCGGGGTAGCGGATGGCGCCACATTAGCGCCGCCCCGCCCATCCCGCAGCGGCAAATAGGCGGCAAAACCTGCCGCTAATTGCCGCACCGTTTGCCGCCTGCCGATTCCACAATTCGTTCCCATCCGGCACCCCCCGCACCGTCCATGGAATCCGCAGAACAGACCGCCCCGCTGCCCGTACCGGCCACGACGCCGCTGGCCCTGGCGTGGTCGCGCTTCAACGACATGCCCCAGAAGCAGCGGCTGGGCATGATGTTCGCGGCGGCCGTGGCGGTGGCCATGGTGGTGGCCGCGGTGCTGTGGAGCCGCACGCCCGAATATTCGGTGCTGTTTTCCAACCTCTCGGAGCGCGACGGCGGCGCCATCGTCACCGCGCTCACGCAGCAGAACGTGCCCTACCGCTTCAGCGAAGGCGGCGGCGCCATCCTGGTGCCGGCCGACGTGGTCCACGACGTGCGCCTGCGCCTGGCCTCCCAGGGCCTGCCCAAGGGCGGGCTGGTGGGTTTCGAACTGATGGAGACCCAGAAGCTGGGCATCAGCCAGTTCCTCGAACAGGTCAATTACCAGCGTGCATTGGAGGGCGAGCTGTCGCGCTCCATCCAGGCGCTCAATTCCGTGGCCGGCGCCCGGGTGCACCTGGCCATCCCGCGCCAGACCGCCTTCCTGCGCGACGAGCAGAAGCCCAGCGCCTCGGTGCTGGTGAACCTCCACCCCGGCCGCAGCCTGGAGCCCTCGCAGGTGGCCGGCATCGTGCACCTGGTGTCCTCCAGCGTGCCCCACATGCCGGCCTCGGGCGTGGACGTCATCGACCAGAACGGCAACCTGCTGTCCAAGGGCGGCGATCCCATGCGCGCCGCCGGGCTCGACGCCAACCAGCTCAAGTACGTCAGGGAGCTGGAATCCAGCTACATCAAGCGCATCGAGGACATCCTCAGCCCCATCACCGGCGCGGGCAACATCCGCGCCCAGGTCACGGCGGACGTGGACTTCTCCCAGGCCGAGCAGACGGCGGAGACCTACCGCCCCAACCAGACGCCCAACCAGCCCTCGGTGCGCAGCCAGCAGAGCAGCGAATCCCTCAGCTCCCAGCAGGGGCCCGCCGGCGTGCCCGGCGCGCTCACCAACCAGCCGCCGGCACCGGCCACGGCGCCCGTCACCTCGCCCCCCGCCCCCGGCACCCCCGGGGCGACGGCAGGCGGCGCCGCCGGCACTCCGATCACCAGCCGCAAGGACGCCACCGTCAATTACGAGCTGGACAAGACGGTGCAGCACCTGCGCAAGCCCGTGGGCAGCGTCAAGCGGCTGTCCGTGGCGGTGGTGGTCAATCATCGCAAGACCACGCTCCCGGACGGACGCGAAGTGAGCAAGCCGCTGGCCGAAGCGGAGATGAAGCAGATCCAGGACCTGGTGCGCGAGGCCATGGGCTTCAACCAGGAGCGCGGCGACACGGTGAACGTGGCCAACAGCCCCTTCACCGCCACCCGGGAAACCGTGGAGGAAGTGCCGCTGTGGAAGGACCCCGGCGCCATCGCCCTGGGCAAGGAAATCGGCCGCTACCTGCTGCTGGCCGGGCTGGCGGCATGGGCGTGGTTCGGCATCCTGCGGCCGATGGTGCGCCGCCTCACCGAGCCCGAGACCCCGCCCGAGGCCGAGGAAGGCAACGCGGCGCTGGAGGGGGAGCTGGAAGGCCAGGATGCCCTCACCGGCCCGGACGGCCCCTTGAGCCTCGAACACAAGCTCCAGCAGGCCAGGGACCTGGCGCGCCAGGATCCCAAGCTCATCGCCAACGTGATCAAGGACTGGGTGGGCGCCAATGAATGATGAAGGCATCGAGAAGAGCGCAACGCTGCTGCTGTCCCTGGGCGGGGACGAGGCCGCCGAGGTGCTCAAGCATCTTGGTCCCAAGGAGGTGCAGAAGATCGGCGTGGCCATGGCGGGGCTCAAGCGCGTGCCGCGGGACAAGATCGAGCAGGTCCTCGACGAGCTGCATGCCAAGACCGCCGGCGGCGGTCCGGTGACGGTGGACGAGGAGATGATCCGCTCCATGCTCACCAAGGCCCTGGGCGATGACCGTGCCGCCAGCCTGCTGTCGCGCATCCTGCAGGGCGGCGACACCGCCGGCATCGAGAGCCTGAAGTGGATGGACGCGCCCACCGTGGCCGACCTGATCAAGAACGAACACCCGCAGATCATCGCCACCATCCTCGTCCATCTGGAGTTCGACCAGGCGGGCGACATCCTCAAGCATTTCGGCGACCGCCTGCGCAACGACATCGTGCTGCGGGTGGCGACCCTCAGCGGCGTGCAGCCGGTGGCCCTGCGCGAGCTCAACGAGGCGCTCGGACGCATCCTCTCCGGCTCCGGCAACATGAAGAAGACCGGCATGGGCGGCGTGCGCACCGCCGCCGAGATGCTCAACTTCGTCGGCTCCGCCAACGAGACGTCCATCATCGACGCGGTGCGCGAATACGACCCCGACCTGGCACAGAAGATCATCGACGAGATGTTCGTGTTCGAAAACCTGCTGCAGGTGGACGACCGCGGCATCCAGTTGCTGCTGCGCGAAACCCAGTCGGACATGCTGGTGCTGGCGCTCAAGGGCTCCTCTGAACCACTGCGGGAAAAGGTCTTCAAGAACATGTCCCAGCGGGCCGCCCAGATCCTGCGCGAGGACCTGGAGGGCAAGGGTCCGGTGCGCCTGTCCGAGGTGGAGGGCGCCCAGAAGGAGATCCTCAAGGTCGCCCGCCGCCTCGCCGACGAAGGCCAGATCATGCTCGGCGGCAAGGGCGACGACGCGTTTGTCTGAGCGCCGGTGAGCCCGCATGAGACTTCCGCCGGGCCGCCCCAAGGAAGGCGAAGTCCCGCTTGGCGGGACCGCGCGTAGCGCGAGGGTGCCCCAATGAGCGCCGACGACAAGCTCCCCTCCGTGCGCCGCTGGCAACCGCACGACTTCGGCGCACGCCGGCCCCCGCGCCCCGCCGCCCCCGACAACCATCCCGGCCGCGACGGGCGCCCGGCGGCGCGGCAACAGCCACCGTCCGAAACGGCCCAGGCCATGCCGAAGCAGGCCAGCCCGCACGCCGAAGCCATGGCCGCGCCCCCACCCGCACCGGCGCCGCCCGACATCCAGGCCATCTTCCGCCTCCCCACCGCCGAGGACATCGAGCAACTTCACCAGCAGTCCCACAAGGAAGGCTTCGAGGCGGGCTACGAGGAAGGCACCGCCCGCGCGCGCCTGGACGCCATGCGCCTGCACGGCCTGGTGGAAAACCTCGAAGCCGCGCTGGTGCAGGTCGATCAGCAGGTGGCCGAGGAAATGCTCGCCCTGGCCCTGGAGGTGGCGCGCCTGGTGGTGCGCGACACCCTGGCGGTGCGCCCGGAGGCCGTGCTGGCCGTGGTGCGCGAGGCGTTGCAGGAACTCCCCCAGCGCAGCGCCGTGATCTGCCTCCATCCCGAAGACGGCGCCCTGGTGCGCCAGGCGCTGCACGACCTGCTGGAGCATGGCAGCCATCGCATCATCGAGGATGGTTCCGTGGAGCGCGGCAGCTGCCGCATCGACTGCGAAAGCGGCACCGTGGACGCCACCCTGGCCACGCGCTGGCAGCGCGTCATGGACGCCATGGGGGCACGTGCCGCCTGGTCCGGAGACACCGCACCATGAGCGGCGCGCTACGCCCGCCCCACGCCGAACGCTGGGCCGGCTTCCTGCACGACTGCCGCATGCTGGCGGCGCAGGCCCAGCCGCTGCGCACCATCGGCCGGCTCACCCGCATCAACGGCCTGGTGATGGAAGCCTCCGGACTGCGCCTGCCCCTGGGCGCCGGCTGCCGCATCGCCGTGCCCGGAGGCGCCACGGCCGAGGCCGAGGTGGTGGGCTTCCACGGCGACCGCCTGTACATGATGCCCACCGACGACGTGTTCGGGCTGTCGCCGGGCGCCGAGGTGGCGCCTCTGGAGATCCCCCACGTCCTGCCCCACGCCGAACGCCCCAACCCGCCGCGCCGCCGCGCCTCGGACCGCGCCAAGCACGTGCCCGTGGGCGACGCCCTGCTGGGCCGCGTGGTCGATGGCAACGGCCGGCCCCTGGACGGCGCCGGGCCCATCGCCCGGGCCGAATGGCGCTCGCTGCACAGCCGCCCCTTCAACCCCCTGTCGCGCGCCCCCATCGCCCGCGTGCTGGACGTGGGCGTGCGCGCCATCAACGGCCTGCTCACCGTGGGGCGCGGCCAGCGCCTCGGGCTGTTTGCCGGCTCCGGCGTGGGCAAGAGCGTGCTGCTGGGCATGATGGCGCGCTTCACCGAGGCCGAGGTGATCGTCGTCGGACTGATCGGCGAACGGGGCCGCGAGGTCAAGGAATTCATCGAACAGATCCTGGGCGACGAGGGCCGCAAGCGCGCCGTGGTGGTAGCCGCCCCCGCCGACACCAGCCCGCTGATGCGCCTGCAGGGCGCCGCCTACGCCACCGCCGTGGCCGAGTACTTCCGCGACCAGGGCCGCCACGTGCTGCTGATCATGGACTCGCTCACCCGCTACGCCATGGCGCAGCGCGAGATCGCCCTGGCCATCGGCGAGCCGCCGGTGACCCGCGGCTACCCGCCGAGCGTGTTCGCGCGCCTGCCGCAACTGGTGGAGCGCGCCGGCAACGGCCCCGAGGGCGGCGGCTCGATCACCGCCTTCTACACCGTGCTGGCGGAGGGCGACGACCAGCAGGACCCGGTGGCCGACGCGGCGCGCGCCATCCTCGACGGCCACATCGTGCTCTCCCGCGCCCTGGCGGATGCCGGTCACTACCCGGCCATCGACATCGAGCAGTCCATCTCGCGGGCCATGCACGGGCTGATCAAGCCGGCGCACCTCGAACTGGTGCGCCGCTTCAAGCAGCTCTACTCGCGCTACCAGCGCTCCCGCGACCTCATCACCGTCGGCGCCTACGTGCGCGGTTCCGACCCCCAGCTCGACCAGGCGGTGGCCCTCTACCCGCGGCTGGAAGCCTTCCTGCAGCAGGGCATCCAGCACAGTGCCGACTTCGACGCCGCCATGACGGCGCTGGAGCAGTCCTTTGCGACGTCGTGAACGGCGTGAGGAACAAGGGATGGTCGCAAACGTGGGAGCGGGGTCGTGTGGGAGCGCGTTCCCACGGGGCGCTCAGCTGTCGCCGAACCACAGGCTCCGGGTTCAACCGAGGAATCAAGGTTCAAGTCTCCCCCGCCCGTGCCGTAGTTTTCCCGAAGGGATGAGCATGTCCAGACCGTTTCCACTGCAGACCCTGCTGGAAGTTTCCCGCTCGCGCCTGGACGAGGCGACGCGCGAACTGGGACGCCTGCTCGCCGCCGAAACCAGCGACGAGCAGAAACTCGCCTTGCTCACCGGCTACCGCGACGAATACCTGGGCCGCTTTCGCGAAGCCGTCGCCGTGGGCATGGCCCCCGAGCAGTGGCGCAACTTCCGCGCCTTTCTCGAGCGCCTCGACCAGGCCGTCGCACAGCAGCAGCAAAACGTCGACATGGCCCGCGAACGCCGCCACGCCGGACAGCGCCAGGTGGTGGACCAGCGCACCCGCGCCAAGGCCTTCGACCTGCTGGAGCAGCGTCACCACCTGCGACAGAGCCGGATCGAAGCCAAGCGCGAGCAGCGGATCAGCGACGACCATGGGGCCAAGCGCCGCATGGGCGACCAGGACAACCCATGACCGGCACGCCGCTTGCTGGCTGAGCGCGTCATCCGTCGTACGAAAGGAACCGCCATGCCCCAGCTCAACTCCGCCACCCTGCCCATCCAGGCCGCGGTTCGCGTCAATCCTGCCCAGGCGGGCGGCGGTGCCGACCAGCCGGGCACGGCGCGGCTGTCTTCCGACCCGGCGGCCCGCCGCGACGACGACTTCCAGGCGATGCTCGCGCGCCGCATCGACAACGGCCCCGCCACCACCCCGCCCATGCCACCCACGCCGCCGCGCCAGGACACGTCGTCCTCGCCACGCCCGCAGGCGGGGACGCGGCCGAAGCAGGAAGGCCGCACGGCCGATCCCGTCCGCCCCGCCGGCTCACGCCCGCCCGCGTCCGGCGCCGCGAACGGCCAGGCCGCGACGCAGCAGTCCGGGACCGACGGCACGGCCAGCCAGGCAGCGCCGGCCGAGGGTGCGGGTCAGGCGCGCACCGACGCCGCCGGCCTCGACGGCAAGGCGGCAGCGGCGACGCAAGCAGGCGCCGAGCCGGGGACGACGGATGGGGCGGCGGGCACCAACGGCATGGCTGCCCCGCCCCCCGGTTCCACGGAATGGCTGGCGATGATGCTCGCCGCCCGGGGCGCACCGCCCCCCGGCACCCAGACCGCCCCCGGCGGCAAGGCGCCGGCGGATCCTGCCGCGGCGGCAGGGATCGCCGCTGCGCCGCTTCCCGGCGCCGCCACTGCCGGCGCAAGCGCCCCGGGCGCGGCGACCCCTGCCACGACACCGGACGCCGCCCCCGTCCTGCCCCAGGTCATGCCGGGCGCAACCGGCGCCGTGCCGCCGGCCGTGACCGCCGCGACGCCTGGCGTCGCCGGCAACCCGACGCCTGGCGTCGCCGGCAACGCGCCGCCCTTTGCCGCGGCAATCGCCTCCCGGGTCGCAGCCACCGACAACGCACCACTGCCTGCCGGCAAGGTAAGCACCGCAGCCCCCGCGGGGCAGGTCGCGGACGGCACCGCCGCTGCGGCCGTTGCCGCAGCCGCGGTGCCCACGACCGGGGCGCAACCCGTCACCGCAACGGCATCGGCGCCCCAGATCGAAAACCCGGGCGGCCTCGCCGTCGCCGGCGATGCCACGGAAATCGCCAGCCAGCCTCCGGCTGCCGGCACGCCGACGCCGGAACTGCGGGCGCCGCTGCCCGATGGAATGCCTCCCGCCTCCGGGGCACTGCCCTCGCCCGTCCAGACGGCGGCATCCGCCCAAACGGGCGCCACCGCGCCCGCGCCAGCCCCGGCCCCGGCGCTGCAGCTCCAGACGCCCTTCGGAGCCGACGGCTGGCGCGACGCCGTGGGCAATTCCCTGACCTGGATAGTGGGTCGCGGCGAGCACAAGGCGGAACTGGTGCTGACCCCGCCCAACCTGGGGCGCGTCGAAGTGACGCTGTCCATGGCCAACGACCAGGCGACGGTACATTTCGTGGCCGCCAGCCCAACCGTACGCGACGCCCTCGACCAGGCGCTGCCGCGGCTGCGGGAAATGCTGGCCGATGCCGGCGTCTCCCTGGGCCAGTCGAGCGTAAGCGCCGACACCTCGTCGGGAGGCCGCCACGACGGCGAACCGGGACGGCGCGGCGCACCCGCGGGTCCCGCACTACCGGCCTTCGCCTCGGGTACGCCGGCCATGCTGCGCTCCGGCAATGGCCTGGTGGACACGTTCGCCTGAAACCGGCCGGCAAATAGCCACGTGCCAGGGCTTCTTTTCCACCCATCGGCGCGCTGAACCAAGACCAATAATCCGCACTCAAGGAGAACGAAACCATGTCCAAGGCTGCAGCGATCAAACCCGGCGCCGCCCCCGCTGAAGGCGGCGAAGCGCCGAAGAAGAAGGGCAAACTGCTCGTCATCATCATCGCCGCGGTGGTGCTGCTCGTGGCCGCCGGTGGCGCAGCGATGATCTTCATGTCGAAGAAGCACGCCGCCGAGGGCGACGAGGAAGATGCGCCGCCCGCCAAGGAGGCCCGCGGCACGCCCGGCGCGCCGCCGGTGTTCGTGCATCTGGAGCCGTTCACGGTGAATCTGCAGCCCGAGCACGGCGAGCAGTATCTGCAGGTGATCGCAGTCATGCGGGTGGAGGACGCCAAGGTCAGCGATGCCACCAAGCAGTACATGCCGGAGCTTCGCCATCGCGTGCTGATGCTGCTGTCGCGCAAGAAGGCCTCGGAGATCTCCGGCCCCGACGGGCGCGAAACACTGGCCGACGAAATCCGCGGCGAGGCCAACGAAGTGCTCTCCGCCGCCTTTCACAAGCCGGCGAAGAAGAAGCGCAAGGGCAAGGCGGCGGCGGATGACGAGGGGCCGGTGGAGAGCGTGTTCTTCACCTCCTTCATCATCCAGTAACCCCGGCCGCACGCTGACCCGCCAACCCAGGGCCTGACCCCCATGCCCGACGACTTTCTCTCCCAGGACGAGGTGGACGCCCTGCTCAAGGGCGTCACCGGTGAAACCGACGAGCAGGCGGCCGCGCCGCAGGAAGAAGGCGGCATCCGGGGCTACGACCTGGGGCGGCAGGAACGCATCGTGCGCGGGCGCATGCCCACGCTGGAACTCATCCACGAGCGCTTCGCGCGCAACCTGCGCCTGGGCCTGTTCAACTACATGCAGCGCAACTGCGAGATCTCCGTCCACCCCATCAAGGTGGAGAAGTACGCGGAATTCGTGCGCAACCTGGTGGTGCCCACCAACCTCAACCTGGTGCAGGCCAGGCCGCTGCGCGGCACGGCCATGATCGTGTTCGATCCCAACCTGGTGTTCCTGGTGGTGGACAACCTGTTCGGCGGCGACGGGCGTTTCCACATGCGCGTCGAGGGCCGGGAGTTCACGCCCACCGAGCAGCGCATCATCCAGGGCATGCTCAAGGTGGTGTTCACGGAGATGGAAAAGGCGTGGCAGCCGGTATTCACCATCCGGTTCGATTACATCCGTTCGGAGATGAACTGCCAGTTCGCCAACATCGCCACCCCCAGCGAACTCGTGGTCACCGCTGCCTTCACCATCGAGCTCGGCAGCGCCAGTGCCGCCATGCACCTGTGCATTCCCTACGCCATGATCGAGCCCATCCGCGAGACGCTCTACAGCACCATGCAGAGCGACCAGGTGTCCACCGACAATCGCTGGGTGTCGATGCTGACGCGGGAGCTGCAGAGCGCCCACGTCGAACTGGTGGCCACGCTGGGCAACGGCTCGGCGCGGCTGCGCGATCTCATGGGGCTAAAGGTCGGCGACGTTCTGCCCGTCAACATCGATGAGATCATCACCGCGGAAGTGGACCAGGTGCCGGTGATGCAGTGCCGCTACGGCATCCAGAACGCGCGCTACGCCCTGAAGCTGGAGCGATTCATCGGCCATGCCGATGACCACCTCCCGCTCCCTGGTGGGTCCGCCGGTGCCGGTGGCGCGGCAGACGATCAGGACTATGGCGACCCGGAACTCGCAAGCGAGGCAGCCACCTAGCGGCGCGTCCCTGCAGCCTGCGCCGCCGTTGCAACCAGGAACGCCCCATGAGCACAGAAGAACTGTTGGCCGAAGCTCCCGACCAGGTCAGCGAGGACGACTGGGCAGCCGCCCTGTCCGAGCAGGCAGAGGTTTCGCCGCCGCCGCAGCAACCCGTCACGCCGGCGGCGCAGGCGCGACCTGCGCCCATCTTCCCGCAGTTCGGCGACGGTGCGGCGAAGGGGCCGCTGCACGACTTCGACATGATCCTGGACATCCCCGTGCAACTCACGGTGGAACTGGGACGCACCCGGATCTCCATCCGCGACCTGCTCCAGCTCGCCCACGGCTCGGTGGTGGAACTGGACGCCCTGGCGGGCGAACCCCTCAACGTGCTGGTCAACGGCACCCTCATTGCCCAGGGCGAGGTGGTGGTGGTCAACGACAAGTTCGGCATCCGCCTGACGGACATCATCACGCCCTCGGAGCGCATGCGAAAACTGCGCTGAGCACCGGAGGGCGTGAAGGGGGCGAACCACGTCGGGCGTGAGGAGCGATCGCCTCGGTGGTGCAGGCTGTCGGTGCGCCCTCCACGGCCGCTCAGCCGTCGCGCACCAGCCGTATCCCCGAAAACTGCCACCGCGCCGCGGGCGGGAAGAAATTGCGGTAGCTCGGCCGGATGTGGCTGCGCGGCGTGGCGCAGGAACCGCCCCGCAGCACCATCTGGTTGATCATGAACTTGCCGTTGTACTCGCCCACGGCGCCGGCGGCCGGCCGGTAGCCCGGATAGGGCAGGTAGGCACTCTGGGTCCATTCCCAGGCGTCGCCGAAAAGCTGGGCCACGGCACCGGGGCCGGCACCCGCCTGCGGCGGGCGGGGATGGAAATGCCCGTCCTCGAGGAAGTTGCCCGCCTGCGTCCCCGCCACACCCTCCCCCGCCGGATTCGGCCATGCCGCCCGGGCGGCATGTTCCCACTGCGCCTCGCTGGGCAGCCGCGCCCCTGCCCAGCGCGCGTAGGCCTCCGCCTCGTAGTAGCTCACGTGGCACAGCGCTTCGTTCGGCTCCACCGGGCGCTCGCCGCCCAGGGTGAAGACGCGCCAGCCGTCCTCCGCCCGACGCCAGTACAGCGGCGCCTGCCAGCCTTCGCGGCGCACCGTGTCCCAGGCATCGGAGAGCCACAGCTCCGGGCGCCGGTAGCCTTCCTCCGCCATGAAGCGCAGGTATTCGCCGTTGCTCACCAGCCGGGTGCCCAGGGCGAAGGGCTCCAGCCACACGCCGTGGCGCGGCCCCTCGTTGTCGAAGGCGAAGCCGCGCCCGTCATGGCCGAGGTGGCTGCGCCCGCCGGCGTAGGCAATGAAGCCGATGTCCGGCAGCCCCGCTCCCGCGGCCGGCGCGCACGGTGCGCGATAGGCCGGCAGCAGCGGATTGCGCGAGAAGTGGTGCTTGAGGTCGGTGAGGATCAGTTCCTGGTGCTGCTGCTCGTGGTGCAGGCCCAGTTCGACGAGGTCAAGATGCGCCGCGCACAGTTGCGCCGTCTCCAGCAGCCCGCCGAGCTGCTCATCCACCGCCCGCCGGTATTCCAGCACCTCCTCCAGCCCGGGGCGCGACAGCACGCCCCGCTCGGGGCGCGGGTGCATGGGCCCCACCCCCAGGTAGTAGGAGTTGAACAGCACCCGGAACGGCTGGCAGAACGGCCGGAACGCCCGCCCCGCGGCGGGCAGCGCCCGCTCCAGCACGAAGGTCTCGAAGAACCAGGTGACGTGGGCCAGATGCCATTTCACCGGGCTGGCGTCCGTCATGGACTGGACCATGCAGTCCTCGGCGCTGAGCCCCGCCGCCAGTGCCGTGGTCTGCCCCCGCACGGCCCGAAAGGCCTGAAGCAATTCCCCCTGTCGCTGCATGCCGCCTCCCGCCGACCCGCCCTCTGCCACCTCCCGGCGGGCTCACGCCGCAGCCGGGCCGCCCCAAGGTGGCGTGCCACCCCCTCGGGGGGCAGCGAAGCGTGGGGGCCGTCTCACGCCATCGCCAGGAACACGCCGAACCAGCCCCGCTCGTCGGTCCACACCCGCTGGCGCGAGAACCCCGCCGCGGCGAGCAGGTCAAGGAAGCCGGCAACGGTGTACTTGTGCGAGTACTCGGTGAGGATGGACTCGCCGTGGCCGTATTCGCGTACCAGCCCATCGATGCGCACGCGCTGGGGCTGCGTCGCCTCCAGGCGCATCTCGATGCGGCTCTCCCGGGCGTTCCACGAGGCGCGATGGGCAAAGCGGCCGGGGTCGAAGTCCGCGTCCAGCAGCCGGTTCACCACCCGCAGCACGTTGCGGTTGAACGCCGCCGTGACACCCAGGGCATCGTCGTAGGCGGCCTCCAGCAGCGGCACGTCCTTGACCAGATCCACGCCCACCAGCAGCGCGCCGTCGGCGCCCACGTGGTCGCGGACGGCCTTCAGCAGTGCCAGCGCCCCGCGCGTCGTGAAGTTGCCCAGGGACGAGCCGGGATAGAAGAACACCGGCGGACGCGCCGGCCGTTCGGCCAGAAAGCACTGCAACTCCAGCGGCTCGGCCAGGTCGGTGACCACGCCCAGGCACTCCAGCGCCGGGAACTCGCGCGCCATGTCCGCCAGCGCCGTGGCCAGGCTGGCGCGGGCGATGTCCACGCCGATGAAGCGGCAGGCCCCGGTGGCCCGGATCCACGGCCGGGACTTGAGGCCGTCGCCGCAGCCCAGGTCGATCCACTGCGCACGCGAGGGCAGGCAACGCGCCATGTCGTCCCGGTAATGCTCGAAGACGCCCGCCTCGACGCGCGTCAGGTAGTATTCCGGCAGCACGCGGATGGCGCCGAACAGCGCGCATCCCTGCTCGTCGTAGAAAAACTTGGGTTCGATGCGCGACGCGCGCTCCACCACCCCGGCCTTCAGCCGCGCGAGATCCTCGACGCCGTCCGGCAAACGGTGCACCACGATGCGCGGCATGCCCGCCGGCGCCGCGGCTGCGGGCCGGTCCCGGCCGGCGGCATGGCGGGAATCGGCGGGAACCTCCCTCGTCCGCGCTCCCGCGGCGGCGTTTGTCGTCATGCTGCCCCCCTTCCATGGACTTTCCGGGCGCGGCCGGGTCGCACCGCCGGAGTCCCTGCATATGCCGATGTCGGAGCCGGCCTGCCGCCGGCCATGCCCAGGAATCGACTCTCCTACCATAGACGCTCGTGGCGGATTGGGACAGCGGCGCCGCGCGCATCCTCAGCATTTATTTGCATTCGAAGGCCCCCTTGCGGCGCTGCGCGAGTTCAGGAAGCCACCAGGCGTTCCGTTGACCACGACAGACGGCCGCGGAGCGACACCGGGCCACATCACCGCGCCGGGCTACCCGCCGCGCGGGAAGAACGCAGGGAGGAGAACGCAGGGATGGGCATTGCAAGACGGGCTTTGGTGTTGGACGACATGGCGTCGATGCGCAAGATCGTGGCCGCGCTGCTGAAGGAACTGGGGTTCGACACCTACGAGGCGGAGAATGGCGAAAAGGCCCTGCAAGCGGCGCAAAGCTGCAAGTTCGACGTCATCCTCTCCGACTGGAACATGCCGGGCATGACCGGCGCCGACTTCGTGCGCAACCTGCGCCGCAGCGGCGACCGCACGCCCGTCATCATGATCACCGCCCAGGCGGAGCGCAGCATCGTCTGCGAGATGGCGCAGATCGGCGTCCAGGGCTACCTGCTCAAGCCCTTCAAGCCGCTCACCCTCTCCCAGGCCATCGGTCGCGTCATGAGCATGAACCGGCCGACACAGCCGCCCCATTGAGGCGGCTCGCAGGCAACTCGTGCGAGCGGGCCTGCCCGCGAATGGGGCGGGTCAGATTGCGCGCAAGCCCGCTCTCCCACCGGCGCAGTAGATCAGTCTCAAGTCCGACAGGCTGCTAGCGGTGCACGCTGATGCTGCCGTGCCTGCACGCGCGCACCAGGTCGATGAAGTCGCGCCCCGTTACGTGCACCAGCGACTCGTGGTCGCCCGCCTCGAGGAAGATGTCGCTCTGGTCCGCCAGACAGTCGTCCCAAACCATGTCCATGCCATAGGCGGTACCCAGGGCCGGAATCGCCCCCACCTCGCAATCGGGGAACAGTTGCGCAAAGTCCACCTCCCGCACCAGGTGCAGGTGGCGCCCGGTGGCCTTGCGGACCTGCTTGAGCTTGAGCTGGTGGGATGCGGGCACCACCGCCATCACCATGTGGCCGTCGTCGTCGCCGAGCATCACCGCCTTGGCCATGCAATCGGAATTGATGCGCGCGGCGATGGCGCTGTCCAGCGTCGTGGCCGTGTGCGGATGCGGCACGGTCTCGCATTCCACGTGATGGGTCTGAAGGAATTTCCTCAGGGTCGTCGCGGTCGCCATTTCTGCCTCCTCGTTCGCGCAGTGCCTGCCTTCAACATAGTCCAGGGCGGGTTCATTTCAAGCCCTCGGCAGCCGCATGGCGACGCCGGGACACCTGCGTTACACACCGTTACCGAGGGCCTGGTTCGCGACATCGTGCGGGGACTTCCTCCTGCCAGGCTGCTGCCGTGAGAACATTGCGCGTCTCCCGGTGTCCGACCCCTGACAGGAGCCTACGCATGAATGCCAGAGTCGCCCTGAAAACGGTTCGCCTGCCCCGCCTCCAGATCGCCTGCGCGTCATGCGGCATGCAAGGCCTGTGCATCGGCGCCGGGCTCGCCGACGATGAGCTGGAACGCCTCGACCACATGATCGGTGCCCCCAGGACGCTGCGTCGCGGGGAGCGCCTGTACCACACGGGGGCACGCTTCGGTTCGCTGTACGCGGTGCGGTCCGGCTCGCTGAAAAGCCTGGTGGTCACCGAGGGCGGTCGCCAACAGATCACCGCCTTCCACGTGCCGGGCGAGCTGATCGGTGTCGATGCCATCGGCTTCGGCGTGCACCACAGCAGCACCGTGGCCATCGAGGACTGCAAGATCTGCGAAATTCCCTACGCCGCGCTGGTGCGCCTGTCGCGCGAAATGCCCGCGCTGCAGCGGCGCATCCATCGCTTGATCAGCGGCGAGATCCAGCGCGACCAGGGTCTCATGGCGCTGCTGGGCGGCATGCGTGCGGGACAACGCATGGGCGCCTTCCTGCTGGGCCTGTCGCAGCGGCGCGCCGCCCGCGGCAATTCGCCCACCCACATCGCGCTGCACATGACGCGCGAGGACATCGGCAGCTATCTCGGCATGTCCTTCGAGACGGTGAGCCGCCTGCTGCGCTTGTTCAGGGAAGAGGGCCTGATCGTGGCGCGGCACAGGTCGGTGGAAATCACCGACCTGGAACGCATGAAGAAGCTGTTCGGAAGCCGGACCACGGCATCCACGCCGGACGGCGTCGCGGCAGGCTCATGAACATCCCGGACCCGCCGCAACCCGCGGCCCCATGCCGGGCCGTCGTCGTGGTGGGCGACGACGACGCGGGGTGATGCCCTGCGACGCCGCACGTCCATGAAGGCCTAAAGTCGCTGCCGATCGGCCCGATATCCTTCTTGCACCACAGCCGCCAGCCGGGAACCTGCGGCGCGCCGGCGCCCACCCGGGGGCGCCAGCGGTGGTGCTTCTTCTTCCGCGCACCCCCCTGCAGCGCTGCGGGCGGGTGCCGTCTTTCCTTGTAGGCGTGCGCCGAATTGGGCGGTCTTTGCCGGGCTAATCGCGATCTGTCGGCTGGCCGGGCGAGGCTATGCTGTGCCCGTCCTGTCCTCCCGTTCGAGTCTCATGAGCCTGCAACTTCGCTTCTTCGGCGCCCTGGCCACGCTGGCCGCCGGCCCCACGTGGGCCCAGACCGCGCCTGCGGCGCCGGCGGCGGCACCCCAGGTGCCCAGCCTCGCCGGCGGCATCGTCGACATGCTGGTCGGCCTGGCGGTGGTGATCGCCGTGCTGTTCGCCGGGCTGTACCTGCTCAAGCGCCTGCAGTCGTCGCGCGGGGCGGCCGCCGGGCTGCTGCGGGTGGTGGGAGGAACCGCGGTGGGCGCCCGCGAACGGGTGGTGGTGGTGGAAGTGGACGACACCTGGCTGGTGGTGGGCGTGGGCCCGGGCCGGGTGAGCCTGCTCCACAGCCTGCCCCGGCCGGCGCAGTCCGACCCGGGCGGCAGCGCACCCGCACAACCCGCCATCCCGCCCTTCGCCGCGTGGATGCAGAAACTCACCCAGCGGGGGCACCATGAAGGCTGACCGCCTGCTGCGGGCCGCCGCCGGCCTGGCCCTGCTGGCCGCCCCCGTCGCGGCGCTGGCCCAGGCCCTGCCGGCGCTCACCGCCACGCCGGGCCCCGGCGGCGGCCAGACCTACAGCCTCAGCATCCAGACCCTGCTGCTGCTCACCGCCCTGTCCTTCCTGCCGGCGGTGCTGCTGATGATGACCAGCTTCACCCGCATCATCATCGTGCTGTCTCTGCTGCGCCACGCCATGGGCATGCAGACCTCACCGCCCAACCAGGTGATCGTGGGGCTGTCGCTGTTCCTCACCTTTTTCGTCATGGCGCCCACGGTGGAGAAGGTCTACAACGACGCCTACCTGCCGCTCTCCGAGAACCGCATCGCCTTCGACCAGGCGCTGGAGCGCGGCGCCGTGCCGCTGCACGCCTTCATGCTGCGCCAGACGCGCGAGGCCGACCTCAACCTGTTCGCCAAGATGGCGCACATGCCCAAGGTGGCCAGCCCGCAGCAGATTCCCATGCGGGTGCTGATCCCGGCCTTCGTCACCTCGGAACTGAAGACCGCCTTCCAGATCGGCTTCGTCATCTTCATCCCCTTCCTGGTCATCGACATGGTGGTGGCCAGCGTGCTCATGTCCATGGGCATGATGATGATGTCGCCGGTGATCGTCGCCCTGCCCTTCAAGCTGATGCTGTTCGTGCTGGTGGATGGCTGGAACCTGCTCATCGGATCGCTGGTGCAGAGCTTCGGCTAGCGGCACCCCCTTCGCCCCTCGGGAAACCTCCGCCATGACTCCCACCACCGTCGTCGAACTGGGCCGCCAGGCCATCGAGGTGACGCTGCTCGTCTCGGCGCCGCTGTTCCTGGCGGCGCTGGTTACCGGCCTGATCGTCAGCATCCTGCAGGCGGCCACGCAGATCAACGAGATGACGCTCTCCTTCGTGCCCAAGCTGGTGGCCATCTTCGTCACCCTCATCGTCGCCGGGCCGTGGATGATCACCCTGTTCACCGACTACATGCGGCGGCTGTTCGAGAGCCTGCCGGGGCTGCTGGGGTGAAGCGCCAAAGGCGCATCTCGACCGGCGGCGGCGCCCCATGATCAGCTTCACCGAAGCCCATCTCAACGCCTGGGTGGCCGGCTTCTTCTTCCCGCTGGCGCGCATCCTGGCGCTGCTGGCGGCGGCGCCGGCCTGGAGCAGCACGGGCGTGCCCGTCGCCGTCAAGGTGGGCCTGGGGGTGGCCATCACCGTGGCGCTGCTGCCGGTGCTGCCGCCCCAGCCGGCCATCGCGCCGGCCTCGGGCATCGGCCTGGCGGTGCTGGTGCAGCAGATCCTCATCGGCACCGCCCTGGGTTTCGCCATGCGGCTGGTGTTCGCGGCGGTGGACATGGCCGGCGAGCTGATCGGCCTGGAAATGGGCCTGTCCTTCGCCTCGTTCTACGACCGCGACTCCGGCGGCCAGACCGCCGTGCTGGGCGAGTTCATCGGCATCACCGCCACCCTGGTCTTCCTCTCGCTCAACGGACACCTGGCGCTGCTGGCGGTGCTCTCCGAGAGCTTCCACGTACTGCCCATCTCCACCACGCCGCTGGCCGGCGCCACCTGGTCGGCCCTGGCCCGCGCCGGCGCCACGGTGTTTTCCGCCGGCCTGCTGCTGGCCCTGCCCATCATCGCCGCGCTGCTCATGACCAACATCGCCCTGGGCGTGCTCACCCGCGCCGCGCCGCAACTCAACCTGTTCAACGTCGGCTTCCCCGTCACCCTCACGGTGGGCCTGGCCATGGTCGGCCTGGGCATGCCCTACTTCGCGCCGGCCTTCGAGCGGCTGTTCGACGGCGGCCTCGCCACCTTGTCGGCGCTGCTGCGGGTGGCGGCGGGGGGGTAGGACGGCAGGGGGGCTCGATTTACCGTGAGTAAGTTGCACCGGGCTGCACTATTCCCGGTGGCGTTCGCACATGTACTTATACAAATCTGCAATCTCATTCCACATTTGTATAACCCGCCTCCTGGCCCTGGCGGGCGCCGAGATTCCGGCGATTTCCGCGGGCGGCCCCCTCAGCCCCACTCCCCTCCGCCCGGCTTGACCGCCCGGTACTCGGCGAAGATCGACAGCGCGCGGTGCTCCACGTGGCGCCCGACCTGCTCGAAGCCTGCCGCCTCCAGGGTGGCAAGCACCTGCGCCGGGGCGGCACAGGCCTCGACGGTGTCCCAGTAGTAGCGCCAGAGTTTGGCCGTATCGGGGCTGGCGCCGATGAGGCGGGCCAGCACCGGCACCACGCCGCGCATGTAGATCTTCAGCAAGGCCATGCTCCACGCCGCCTCGGGCCTGGTGATTTCCAGCAGGCAGACGCGGGCGCCGGGTTTCAGCACGCGATGAAACTCCTTGAACGCCACCGACAGATCGCCGATGTGGCGCAGGGCGTAGCCCATGCTGAGGAATTCGAAGCTAGCGTCGGGGAACGGAATCTCCTCGGCGCGTCCCTGCACCAGTTCCACACCGGCCGGCACCCTGGCGTTGGCCATCATGCCGACGCTGGGGTCCACCCCGGTGACCAGGGTCGGATCGCCGACGATCTTCACCGCCTCGCACGCCACCAGGCCGGTGCCGATGCCCACGTCCACCACCCGCATGCCGGGCTTGAGACCCGCCCGCAGCAGCGCCTGTCCGCGGTACCAGGAGCCGCTGCCAAGCGCCAGCAGCCGCTCGACGCGGTCGTAGTCCGGGGCGGTGCTGTTGAAGATGCCACGCACCCAGCCGTGGCGCTCCTGCTCGCTGGCGTAATAGGCGGTGAGGGGGACGTGGGGCGCGTGCACGATTTCGTCGGTTTGGGACATTTCCTGGCTCATGTTCGGGTTGACCGTGGCGGGGCGAAAAAATCGCGGTAGGGATGCCCATTACTGGACACCCCCCGCACAGATCCCGGCGTGCCCAATTCGGGCACCGGGCTCCTACCTTGGATGATTGACGGCAAAGCGTGCCTCCGGCCAGGGATGAAGGATACGAGCCGGTGGCAGCCAGTCGGTCACCAGACGGGCGAGTCGCTTCGCACTGAAGCCATCGCGTTGACTGCGACGTCTCAGCGTTCGCCACCACCACCGCCCCACGAAGTAGCGGAATGCGGACAGCCTCGGTACCGCGGGACAGCATCGCCCAGATGATACGTGCATTCTTGGCGGCCAGAGCAACCGCCGCGACGTTGGCGCAAGCCCGTTCCTTGAGCGCTTCAGCCCACCTCGAACGCAGGGTTAGCCGACGAGTTTGTCGTACTCACCATGCGTGCCGATCCAGAACCAATGGACGCCGCCAGGCACAGGCAACCCGAGCGCCCTGTAATAAAGGCCAATTCGGACGCTGTGATACTTGCCGCTTCCTACCGTCTTGAAATGCAGCGACGGATGCGCCGGGTCAATTTTGAGCTGGGCGTAGCTCCGACGCGCGAGGGCTTGAATGTCAGCGGGTAGCGCTTCCAAGCATAGCCAGAAGCGCTTTGACGCTGTGTGTTTCAAATATCCCGCGCCGAGCCAGCGCGAAAGTCGGCGAGTGCTTCTGCAGCCAGCCCGTCAAGCTTGCCGGATGCGGCGTCTTGCTCGATTTGCTTATCCCACGCGGTGGCATCGAACTCGGAGAACCAGCGCCGAAACTCGGCCAGCTCCACCGGGGGCAGCAATTCCACAGCCTTCTCAATAGACTTCACGTTTCCCATGTCTTCGCTCCAATTACGATGCGATAGTTTGAAGTATGCAGCAATTCAGCACAAGAGCGCGTTTTCGTCGGCTAATCGGGATAGGAAGAAGCCTCACGGCCCCTCCCTCCCACACCACCGTGCATACGGGACCGTACACGGCGGTTCAATGAACGAATTCCTGTCATCCTGCAAGGGATGGCAGACCTAAACTGCTGAAGACCCTCGCCGGCAGGGCCAGCGATAGCGCCGGGGTTTTCGACAGGCGCCACGGGCCATGTGCGCTCTTGCTGGTGTTCCATGCTTCTCGCACAGACACACCGCGTTTGCGCAGTTCCCGGTAGCCTGACCTTCCCCATTGCTTCCAGATATAGCATCGCAACTTGCGCCGCAGCCATTTGTCGATGTCGCGCAGAGGACTCAGCACTTCGGCGATGCCGAAGTACGCTTTCCAACCAAGCAGGGTTACTCTCAGCTCTGCAACGACGTCGGTCAAACGGTGGCCTCGGGTGCGGCGGGTCAGTTCCCGGATGCGGTCTTTGAGTTTGTCGATGGCTTTATCGGCCACCTTCAGCCTTGCTCCGTTCCGGCTGACCGTAAAGCCCAGAAACTTGCGTTTGGCTGGGCGATCTACCGCGCTTTTCAGCGGATTCACTGTGAGTCGCAGTGTGTCACTGACGAAGCGTGTCACGCTTGCCATGACCCGCTCGCCCGCGGTTTTGCTTTTGACCATGATGTTGCAGTCATCGGCGTAGCGGGCAAAGCGGTGGCCGCGCCGTTCCAGTTCCCAGTCGAGTTCGTCCAGTACGACATTCGCCAGCACCGGCGACAGGGGGCCGCCTTGCGGTACGCCTCGTGCCGTGGCCTGTACGCTGCCGTCCACGCTGACACCGGCCTTGAGATAGCGGTTGATGAGTCGCAGCAGGGCCGGATCGTGGGTGTGCTGTTTGAGCCGCACCATGAGCCGGTCGTGATTGACCCGATCAAAGGAAACCACGACAGACTACCCCTCTCCACGACGCTCCTGAATCCGTCGTCATCACGCGAGCCGGCCACCCGTTCGAAGGCCTGCGCCTCCAGGTCATCAGCCGGCGACAACGGGCCGGGCGATTACACCTTCTACTGATTCTTCCCGACCAGTCACGCGGGCTGATTCCTATCGACTGGACTGATTTCGCCGCCGGCGACATTCCCGCGAGGACCACCCCGACATCGGACGCGCTGGGCGCGCTTGCCGACTTGCTCCACGCTCGCCTGATCATTGACGCTTTACTGCGCCAGACGGAACAGGAGAGCAACGATGCAACTGAACCTGACCTTCGCAGACCTGCCGTCGAGCAACGACGGTCTGTGGGAGCAACTCGACGAAACAACACGCGAAGCGGCGATCGACCGGCTTGCTCAAGCGATCGCAAAGGTCGTGACGGACAACCATCCGATCCAACAGGAGAACGATAATGAGTGACGCCGCCAACAAGATCGGTCCGAGCCATTTGCAACGGGCCGCTTTCGTCTACATCCGTCAGTCCAGCGCCAGTCAGGTCGAGCACAACAGGGAATCGACACAGCGCCAGTACGCGCTCGCCCAACGAGCCATCGCCCTCGGCTGGCACGAGCGACAGGTCAGCGTGGTCGATGAGGATCTGGGCCTCTCGGGGGCGAGCACGTCGGGTCGGAGCGGTTTTGCGCGGATGACCGCCGAAGTTGCGCTCGGACATGTTGGCATCATTCTCGGGCTGGAAGTCTCGCGCCTGGCGCGCAATAATTCTGACTGGTACCGACTGCTCGATCTGTGCACCATGCACGGCCGCCGCACTCGGACATCATAACGGCTTCAACCCCAGCATGTTCATCCGGATCTCGTCGTCCCAAGCCGCGCGCTTGCGCTTGCGCCGCAGGCTGGCCTTGGGCTTGTCGGTGGTGTCGGCGCGGATGAGGTTGA
>JACQYB010000082.1 GCA_016208415.1 Betaproteobacteria bacterium
CGACCCCAAAATCCCATCACTCGAGGTACTTGATTCTTAACAGCTTTCAGGCCAGGACAGGCTCAACACCCACCCCAGACCCGCGCCAATAACCACCAAGCACCCACACCTATCGGCTGTTCGGTTTTGTTAAAGAACGGCTTGCTACCTCTTGCCCCGCCATCAGCGGAGAAGGCGAATTTTACGGGACCATATGCCGCTCGTCAACGCCTTCTTGGCTGGTCCCGAGGCAACCACCGCCTAAAGAGAATCCACGGTTGCAAAAAACGCGGCGGCGGATCACCGTAGACGGCCAGGGCGGAATTGGCACCCGAACGCCCGCCGACGGCACCAGATGGTTGAGCACAAAGGCGGGACGCAGTGCATCAGCACCGACGCACGCCCATCCGGTTTGCGCGCGGCTCCGTCCCCGCAGAAATGCACAAGGGCTTACGCAAGTAGACGTAAGCCCTTGATTTGTTTGGTTGCGGGGGCAAGATTTGAACTTGCGACCTTCGGGTTATGAGCCCGACGAGCTGCCAGACTGCTCCACCCCGCGTCGGAGTGGGCGAATTATCCACTGTGATCAAGGAGCACGTCAAGCGCCTGCCCCGTCGCCTGCCACGTGCAGCCAGCGGCCGGTTGCACCGTGTTCAACGCGGGTAACGTGCAGCACCGCCATCCGGCCGGGGTGCATCGGTGCGATGGAGTAGGCACGCACGAAGGCCTCCGCGTCGCCCCTGCCCAGCAGCACGAATTGCCCAGGCCAGAAGCGCATCGGGTCACCGTCGGCCTGACGTGGAGTTCCAGGATGCGCGCCGTACTCGCAAATCGGCCGATTACAACGTACGGGAGGTTTTCCCGCGGGGGAAAGTGGCGGGGATGCGCATCGGCGGTCCCCCACTCGATCACGAGTTCCTCACTGATCGGTTTGGCCAAGGCCTTGCTGCTCAAACTGGGCCAGGCCAAAGCCCGCTTCCCGGCGGCGTGGCGGCTGATGGATTTCACCCTGCCCGAGGCCACGGCTTCACCGGCGCCATTCGCCTTCCGCATCAATCGCCAGAAACTGCGCCGGGCACGCCGGCGCGAGGGCCGCTACCTGTTGCGCACAAATCTGTGCGGGCGCGATCCGGCCGAACTGTGGCGCTTCTACATTCAGCTTACCGAGGTCGAGGCCGCCTTCAAGAACCCCAAGGACGATCTGGCGCTGCGCCCCATCCATCACCAACTCGAACAGCGTATCGAGGCGCACATCTTCGTCGCCTTCATGGCCTACTGCCTGCACGTCATCTTGCGCGCACGCCTGCGCCCGCTCGCCAGCGGCCTCACCGCGCGCGCCGTACTCGACAAGTTCGCCGCCCTGCAGATGCTCGATGTCCATCTGCCCACCACCGACGAGCGCACCCTGATCCTGAGCCGCTATACCGAGCCGGACACCGACCAGAAAATCCTGCTCGAACAGCTCAAGCTCCTGCTCCCCCCGCAACCGCCGCCGCGCATCACCGCCCCCTCCACTCCACCGCTCAGCGCACCCGTCACGCCAATGTAGTGGAGACCTGGGGCGCCGCGTCACGATTCCACGCGGGGTCCGGACCCGTTGACCTCTTCAGTTGAGTAAGTTGGGCTAGAAGACCGGAATGATGTCCGCCATATCCACCACGTCGACGATCTCCTCGCCCGTGATGCCGACCTCGGGGATCCCCGGAAATGGAACACCGCAGCGGTCCAGCACCGACTTGAGGTTGAACATGGCATTGCGCCAGTCCTGCAGCTTGGCGTCGTGGGCCGGGATGCCGAATCCGGCGTCCCGGCCCACGTCATCCCACTCGCGCCGCACGGCGTTGAAATCCCGCGGGCGATCCCGGAGTGCTTCAGGCGGCTCGAACGTCAGACATACGATGATCAGTAATGTATCGTCTTGGCCGGATCAGGAATGTTTTGACCTCAAGCATCGACATCCGCACAGCGACCCAGGCAGCCTTCTCTCCATCCTCGGGACGTGTTACAGACGTTGTCGCAACGAGGTATCATTTTGAAGACCGCTGCCCATGGGCCCGTCTGCCGCGGGATGGGAAACCGTGCATGCGACCCCGGCGATCTCCGCCGGACCCAAGCGTTCGAGACTCAACAAGCCCCAACTTCCTGGCAACCCGACATGAAGAACCGATTCGTCAGCGATTGGATCGACGCCTTCCTCGCCAATCAGCCGGTTCGTGCCAACTCTCTCATCATCACCGTCTACGGGGATTCCATCGCCCCCCACGGGGGTACCGTATGGCTGGGCAGCTTCATCCGTCTGGTGGAGGCGCTCGGGTTGAATGCACGCATGGTGCGCACCAGCGTGTTCCGGTTGTCGAAGGAGCAGTGGCTGACCTCGCGCCAGATCGGGCGTCGCAGCTTCTACAGCCTGACCTCGGCGGGCCAGCGTCGCTTCGAACACGCCTACCGGCGGATCTATTTCGAGCCGCAGGCCCAGTGGAACGGGACCTGGTTGCTGGTCGTCATGACCGGGAGCAAGCTTCCGGCCGCGCAGCGCGAGGCGATACGACGGGAACTCATGTGGGAGGGGTTCGGCGCGATGGCCCCCGGGATCCTGGCCCACCCTTCGGCCGATCAGGAGACGGTGATGGAAATCCTGCAAAGCGCGGACGCCGCAGATCGGGTGGCGGTCATGCAGGGGGCGGCTCTCGCCGGCACCAGCCTGGACTCACTGCGCCAGATGGTGCAGGAGTGCTGGAACCTGGCGCGGATCGCCGACCGCCATCAACGGTTCGTCGCCGCCTTTACGCCGGTGCTGCAAGCGCTCAGGGAGGCCGACAGCCTGGACCCCCAGCAGTGCTTCGCGGTTCGTACGCTGTTGATCCACGAGTTCCGCCGGGTACAGCTTCGGGATCCGCAACTGCCGGCCCTATTGTTACCCGACGACTGGCCCGGCGCGACCGCCCGGTCACTGTGCCGCGAGCTCTACCTGCTGACCGGGGAACGCGCGGAACGCCACCTCCAGGACGTGCTGCTGACGTTGGAAGGGCCGCTGCCGCCGGCCACGCCCGAGTTTCACCAACGCTTCGGAAATCCGCTGCGCCAGCAGCGACACTAACCCAGCGCCGCTTCCCGCGCCCGGCGCTCCCTCTCCGCTGCCATGATGTAGCGCTGCACCGCATTGGTCATGGTCCCGGACATGTCAAGGAACTGGCAGCCGGCACGCATGACCTGGTGTCCCTCGCCGAGAGCCATGTCGAATACGTTGCGCACTTCCAGCGTTGCCTCGATGAAGCCCACGAGCGGCAGGTCGATGCGGCATTTCTCGAAACGCATCCCGGGTTCGAGCACCATGCCGTCCGGCGGCGCAAGCATCGCCACCCCGCCGGCGCTGATGTCGACGATCCCCAGGTTGATCACCCGCCGCGGATCCGTTCCCGGCGGCAGGCAGACGCGGCACTTGAGCGCATGCTCCGCCGGCGCCGACAGCCGGAAGTACTCGCGGCGCTGCAGTCGCAGCAGCGACTCCGGCAGGCCGCAACGGATGGCGGGCTGCCCCTCGAAGGATGCTTCCGACAGATCGCGCACGGAAAACTGCACCTTCACGCGGTCAAGCTTGGTGGTGCAGACCAGCTTTTCCGCGTTCAGCGCGGCTTCGTGGAGACGCTCGTCGCTACTGTGGTCGAGTATGAGCCCACGGTCGTCGGCGTCCAGCACCGCGGTCAGGAAGAAATGCCTGCCCTCGCCGAAGAACGCGGTGATCAGGCTGCGCTTCTTCTGTAGCGCGCGAAGGAGATAAAGGATTTCGGTCCGGTTGCGCAGGACGTAGCGACTGAGTGCGTCCACCGGGAGAGGTTCGTGGTTGTCGGCGAGCTGTTCCGGCATTTTGATGGCTCCGTGTTTGCTCCAGTATCGGCAAACCCCGGACAAAGTTTAGATCGCGGACGGGCTCCCCCGTCCCGTCGCATGTCTTGCGGCCTGCTGCTCCATCCGGTAGAGCCAGGCCAGCAGTTCGGCCACCGCCACATAGAGTTGCGGCGGGATGTGCGTGTCCAGGTCCACCTGCATCAGCAGGGAAACCAGTTCGCGGGACTCGTGGACGTAAATGCCGTGCTCCCTTGCACGGGCAACGATGGCCTCGGCAATCAGCCCACATCCCCGGGCCGTCACCCGCGGCGCGGCATCCCCCTCCCGGTACGCCAGCGCCACCGCCGAGGGACGCCCGTCACTGTTCTTCGGGGTGTTCATGCCGCCGCCGGGCCGCCCCAAGGCGGCATGAAGCCCCCCCCGGGGGGCAGCGCAGCGTGGGGGCCGTTCACCTGCCCCCCCGGGGGCATAAGCGCTAACATAACATGAGCTTTCCTGTTAAACTCCGCCCCATCGCTGATCGATGGGGTCTGTCATGGAAAATGTATTCGAGA
>JACQYB010000085.1 GCA_016208415.1 Betaproteobacteria bacterium
AAAAAAACGGGGCCGATGCTACCGCAAACCGGGGGCGTTGACCATTCGTTCGAGTTCGGTCCAGTCACGGGTGGGAGCAAGGCACGTAACGCCCGTACACAAGCGGGCGTTGACCTCTTCGGCAGGCGGCGTTTCCAGCGTCGGCGGCAGGCTACCCGCGGCTTCTCCGGGGTGCAGCACCATCGTCTGCGGACGGAAGCCCGCCAGCAGGCGGCGATGCCATTCCCGCGCCTGCCCCGCGGGTCCCGACAGCACCACGGTCCGGGGCGGCTGGAGGGCTTCCTCCAGCGCCATCAGCAGGGTGGCGAAGCCCGCGGGCTGTCTTGCCATCTGGGGAAGGAACGCCTGCAGCGTGCGTTCGGCGGCATCCAGGTAGCGTACCTCGCCGGTGATGTGGCCGAGGCGCTGCAGGGCCAGGGCCGCCACGCCGTTGCCGGCGGGTGTGGCACCGTCATGGCCTGTCCTGGGCCGCTGGATGAGGCGCTCGTGGTCGTGGCTGGTGAAGTAGAAGCCTCCGCCTTCGCGATCCTCGAACCGATCCAGCAGCAGGTCCGCCAGATCCTCGGCGAATTCCAGGTCGGCGGTGCGGAAGTCCGCCTGCAGCAGCTCCAGCAGGGCCAGGAGCAGGAAGGCGTGGTCGTCCAGGTAGGCGTTGAGATGGGCACGCCCGTCCTTGAAGGTGGCCAGCAGCCGCCCGTCGCGCCACAGGGTGGCGCGGACGAAATCCAGCGCGCGGCGCGCCGAGTCCAGCCAGTCCCGCCGGCCGAAGACGCTTGCCGCCCGAGCCATGCCCTCGATCATGAGGGCGTTCCAGCCGGTGAGGATCTTGTCGTCGCGACCGGGATGCACGCGCCGTTCGCGCTCGGCGAGGAGCTTGTCGCGCGCGCCGGCCAGCAACCGCATTGCCTCGTCGCGCGCCAGGCCGAGTTCCCGCGCCACCTCGTCCAGCGGCCGCGCCACGTAAAGATGCCAGGCGTGGCGTTCGAAATTGGCCGCCCCGGCAAGGCCGAAATGCCGTGCCGCCACGGCGTACTCCTGCGATGTGAGCACCTGCTGCGCCTGGCCGGGCGTCCACACGTAGAACCTGCCTTCCTCGTGTTCCGAGTCCGCATCCAGGGCGGCGTAGTAACCGCCCTCGGCTGACTGCATCTCGCGCATCGTCCAGGCGGCGATGCCCGCGGCGGCGGCGCGGAACACCTCGTCGCCGGACAGCGCCCAGGCTTCCGCATAAAGGCGCAGCAGCGGGCCGTTGTCGTACAGCATCTTCTCGAAGTGGGGGATGTTCCACGAGGCATCGACGCTGTAGCGGCAGAAGCCCCCGCCAATCTGGTCGTGGATGCCGCCCTCGGCCATGCGCGCGAGGGTCAGCAGGGCCATGTGGCGCGCCCGTTCGTCGCCGGTGGCGGCGTGGCGGCGCAGCAGCAGCATCAGGTTGGCGGGATGGGGGAACTTCGGCGCACCGCCGAATCCGCCGTGGCGTTCGTCGAAACTGCCGGCCAGCGTGTCCACGAAGGCCTCAAGCGGCGCAGTGGTGAATGGCTGTCGCCGCCCGGCGCTGCCGGGCTCGTCGCGGGCGAGGGCCCCGCGCACGTCCTCGGCCTGGGCCTGCACGTCCGCGCGCCGGTCGCGATAGACCTCGGCCACCCGCTCCAGCAGGTCGCCAAAGCCGGGCAGGCCGTGACGGGGCACCCTGGGGAAATAGGTGCCGCCGTAGAACGGAACGCCGTCGGGCGTGAGGAACATGGTCAGCGGCCAGCCGCCGGGGCGCCGTGCCAGCAATTGGTGGGCGCTCTGGTAGATCTGGTCCAGGTCGGGACGCTCCTCCCGGTCGACCTTGATATTGACGAACAGCCGGTTCATGGTCGCCGCCACCCCGGCATCCTCGAAGGACTCGTGAGCCATGACGTGGCACCAGTGGCAGGCGGAGTAGCCGATGGACAGCAGGATCGGACGATCCTCGCGACGCGCGAGGGTGAGCGCTTCCTCACCCCAGGGGTGCCAGTCCACCGGGTTGTCGGCGTGTTGCAGGAGGTAGGGCGAGGTCTCGCGGGCGAGGCGGTTGGACATGGCGACGCTCCTTGCGCAGGTCGGGCCAGTCTAGCACGGAGCGGACAGTAGCCGAGCAAAACACTCAACTATTGCCGCCCGGTGCCATCGCCCCGACCCGTCCGCGCCACCTGGACGGGCGGGCGTTTGCTCAGCGCTGCAACTGGGTCACGTCCCGCACGGCGCCGGTGTCGGCGCTGGTGGTCATGGCGGCGTAAGCCTGCAGCGCGGGGGAGACCTCGCGCCGGCGGCTCTTCGGCTTCCAGGCCATGGCGCCGCGGGCTTCCTGCGCGGCGCGCCGCAGCGACAGATCCGCATCGCACACGGCCAGGTTGACGATGCGATTGGGGATGTCGATCTCGATGACGTCGCCGTCCTCAACCAGGGCGATCTCCCCGCCCATGGCCGCTTCCGGCGAGGCGTGGCCGATGGACAGGCCCGAGGTGCCGCCGGAGAAGCGCCCGTCGGTGAGCAGCGCGCACTGCTTGCCCAGGCCGCGGCTCTTCAGGTAGCTGGTGGGGTAGAGCATCTCCTGCATGCCCGGCCCGCCCTTGGGGCCTTCGTAGCGGATCACCACCACGTCGCCGGCCTGCACCTGCTCGCCGAGTATCCCCGCCACCGCGTCCTCCTGGCTCTCGTAGACCCGCGCCCGACCGCGGAAAGTCCAGACGCTCTCGTCCACCCCGGCCGTCTTGACGATGCAGCCGTTGCGGGCGAGGTTGCCGTGGAGCACCGCCAGGCCGCCGTCCTGGGAGAAGGCGCAGGCGCGCGAGCGGATCACGCCGTGGGCCCGGTCCAGGTCCAGTTCCGGGTAGCGGCGCGACTGGCAGAAGGCTTCCTGCGTCGGCACGCCGCCCGGCGCGGCGCGGAAAAAGTCGAACACCGAGGTATCGTGGGCGTGCATCACGTCCCAGGATTGCAGGGCATCGCCCAGGGTGCGGGCATGCACGGTGTGGGCCTCGCGGTGGATCAGCCCGGCGCGCGCCAGTTCGCCGAGGATGGCCATGATGCCGCCGGCGCGGTGCACGTCCTCGACATGCACGTCCGGCACCGCCGGCGCCACCTTGCACAGGCAGGGCACGCGGCGCGAGATGCGGTCGATGTCGGCCATGGTGAAATCCACCCCGGCCTCGCGGGCGGCGGCCAGCAGGTGCAGCACGGTGTTGGTGCAGCCGCCCATGGCCACGTCCAGGCTCATGGCATTTTCGAACGCCGCGCGGGTGGCGATGGAACGCGGCAGCGCCGTGGCGTCGTCCTGCTCGTACCAGCGCCGCGCCAGCGCGACGATGGTGCGGCCGGCCTCCAGGAAAAGCTGCCTGCGGTCGGCGTGGGTGGCGACCAGGGTGCCGTTGCCCGGCAGCGACAGGCCCAGCGCCTCGGTGAGGCAGTTCATGGAGTTGGCGGTGAACATGCCGGAACAGGAACCGCAGGTGGGGCAGGCGGAGCGCTCGTAGGCGGCGACTTCGGCGTCCGACGAGGCCGTGTCCACGCCCTTGACGATGGCATCGACGAGATCCGCCGCGATGGTCTTGCCACCCCAGTTCACCTTGCCCGCCTCCATCGGCCCGCCGGAAACGAACACCGCGGGGATGTTGAGCCGCAGCGCCGCCATCAACATGCCGGGCGTGATCTTGTCGCAGTTGGAGATGCACACCATGGCATCCGCCGTGTGGGCGTTGCACATGTACTCCACCGAATCGGCGATCAGCTCCCGCGAGGGCAGCGAGTACAGCATGCCGCCATGGCCCATGGCGATGCCGTCGTCGATGGCGATGGTGTTGAACTCCTTGGCCACACCGCCGGCGGCCTCGATCTCGCGGGCCACCAACTGGCCCAGATCCTTCAGATGCACATGTCCCGGCACGAACTGGGTGAAGGAATTGACCACGGCGATGATGGGCTTGCCGAAGTCGCCGTCCTTCATGCCGGTGGCGCGCCACAGGGCGCGCGCGCCGGCCATGTTGCGGCCGTGGGTGGAGGTGGCGGAACGGTACTGGGGCATGGTCGGACTCCGCAATGCTGGGGCCGCGGCGCGGCGGGGAAACGCTGCATTCTATCGCCGCCCGCCGCATCTGCGCGGGACTGGTAGAGTGCGCGGCATTTCCTGCCACCGTCTTGATCATGGCCGTTTGCGGGCCTCCGTGCGACCCGGCCGGGCTGGAGCAGCGCCTGGCGCGACTGGATGCGCTGCTCGCGGCCCACGACTGGCTGTGGCGCCCCCTGCCGTTTCGCACCCCCCGTCCGGACTGGACCGGGCGGCTGCCGGCGCTGGCCGCCGAGGTGCTGGCGCTGGACGATGCCGACGTGGCACGGCTGGCCGGCGACGATGGAGCCCTGATCGGGCTGGCGGCCCGGCACCTGCCCGCGCTGGGCGAGCTTGCCGGCCTGGTGGCACTGCCGCAGCAGGCGGCGGCGGAGCCGGCACCCCACGCCCATCTGTCGCGCGACATTCCCGGACGCAAGCTGGCCCAGATCGGGCACTTCGCCGCCGCCGTCGCAGCGCCGGTGGCGCCCGTCGTCGAGTGGTGTGCCGGCAAGGGCCATCTGGGGCGCTGGCTGGCGGCGAGCCGGGGCGCGGAGGTGCTGAGCCTGGACCACGACCCGGCGCTGTGCGCGGCCGGTGCGTCCCTGGCTGGCCTGGCCCGCCCCGGCGTCCAGCGATTCGTCCAGGCCGACGCGCTGGCGGCGCACACCGGCAGGCTGCTGGCCGGGCGCCATGTGGTGGCGCTGCACGCCTGCGGCGATCTGCACCGGGCGCTCATCGAGGGCGCCGTGAGCGCGGGCGCCGCGGCCGTCGACGTGGCGCCCTGCTGTTACCCGCGCACGGTGGCGGCGCACCACCGGCCGCTGAGCGGCACGCCCGGCCTGCGCGTGCAGCGCGACGACCTGCGCCTGGCGGTGGCCGACAGCGTCACGGCCCCGCCGCGGGAGATCCGGCTGCGCATGCGCGAGGCGGCGTGGAAGCTGGGCTTCGTCGCCCTGCGGCGGCGCGTGACCGAAGACCACGCCTACCGCTCCTTCAGGCCCGTGCCCCAGTCCTGGCTGAAGGCCGATTTCGCCACCTTCTGCCGCCAGCTCGCTGCCCGCGAAGGGGTGGCCCTGCCTGCGTCGCTGCCGTGGGGCGAGTTCGAGGCGGCGGGCCTGCGGCGCAATGCCGAAGTGATGCGCCTGTCCCTGCCGCGGCTGGCCTTTCGGCGCGCCCTGGAGGTCTGGCTGGTACTGGACGCCGCGCTGTACCTCGGCCGGCACGGGTACGCGGTGGAGGTTCTGCAGTTTTGCCGTCGCGCGGAAACGCCGCGCAACCTGATGATCCGTGCGCGACGCCAAGCGGCGTAGTCCGCGTTCCGAGTGACTCCTGGCGGAGGCCTGCCCGCGAACGTGTTGCCCCGCGCGCATGGCTCGCGCCGTCACGGAGCGGTTCACGGTCTGGGCTAGTGCCTACTTGCACAAGTCTGCGTCAGCACCGAGAGCGGCCTGGGGCGCCGAGCGCAAGGCG
>JACQYB010000031.1:0-34048 GCA_016208415.1 Betaproteobacteria bacterium
TTCGCGGCGCGCCAGAGGCGCAGCCTGCCGGTGCTCGCCCAATTGCGTCACTGGCTCGACGAGACCTTGCCGCGGGTGCCGCCGAAGACGGTGCTCGGTGAAGCGCTGGCGTACCTGCACGGGTATTGGCCGCGCCTGATCCGTTACACCGAACGTGGCGATCTGCCGATCGACAACAATCCGGCCGAAAACGCGATCCGCCCGTTCGTCATCGGCAGGAAGGCGTGGATGTTCTCCGACACGCCGGCCGGCGCACACGCCAGCGCCTTGATCTACTCGTTGATCGAGACCGCCAAGGCCAATGGCCTCGAGCCCTTTACCTGGCTGCGTCGGGTGCTCCGGCGCTTGCCCGAGGCGACCACCGCCGATCACTACGAAGCCTTGTTGCCGTGGAATTTGCATGCCACGGATTTGACCACCGAAACCGTCAGCTAAACAGGCTGGGGTTGATGGATCGCTTACCGTCAATCGTCGCGCACACAGCGCATCAGGTAGTTGACGTCGGTGTCGCGGCCCAAGGCGTAGGTGCGCGTAAAGGGGTTGTAGGCCATCCCCGTGATATCGACGACCCGCAGGCCGGCATCGCGGCAGTACCGGGCCAATTCGGCGGGCCGGATGAACCGGGCATAGTCGTGTGTGCCGCGCGGAAGCAGGCGCAGTAGGTATTCGGCGCCGACGACGGCAAGCATGTACGCCTTGGGGTTGCGGTTGATGGTCGAAAACACGACGTCTCCGCCGGGCTTTACAAGACTGGCGCAGGCTGCGACCGTGCTGGCCGGGTTCGGCACATGTTCAAGCATTTCCAGGCAGGTCACGAGATCGAAGCTCGCCGGTCGTTCCTGCGCAAACTGCTCGGCTGATGTCCCGAGATACTCAACTTCGAGGCCACTCTCATAGAGGTGCAACCGTGCGACGGACAATGCCTTGTCGGCAAGGTCAATCCCGGTGACCAGTGCCCCTCGCTGTGCCATCCCCTCGGACAGTATTCCCCCGCCACAGCCGACATCCAGTACCTTCTTGCCGGAGAGGCCGGCGCCGGCGTCGATGTAATCGAGGCGAAGCGGATTGATGTCGTGCAATGGTTTGAACTCGGAGTCCGGATCCCACCAGCGATGGGCAAGGTCGGCGAATTTTCGCAATTCCGCCGGATCGACGTTCAGGTTTGGTGACATGGGAGGGATACCTTGACACAGGGGCATGTTTGGAAACTGGACCTCGCAACGTGGATTTTCTCCGCTCGCCGTGTCGAAGTCAGCCTCTGTACGCAAAAAGGCCCTGCGGGAACCGCAGGGCCTTTCCCAACTCCTGCTTTCAGAGCGGGTTCTTACTTCTGTTGCGTGCCGATCACTTCAATTTCGACACGGCGGTCAGGCTGCAGGCAGGCGACCAGTTTCTTGTTGCCGCCGCTCTCGCGGCCCATCTTCTTGCAGTTGTCGCCGGTCACGGACTGCTTCTCACCCTTGCCTTCGGTATAGACGCGGTTCGGCTCGATGCCCTTTTCGACCAGGTAGGTCTTGACGGCGGCGGCACGACGCTCGGACAGCTTCAGGTTGTATTTGTCAGAGCCGATGCGGTCGGCATGGCCCACGGCGATGATGACCTCAAGCTTGATGCCCTTGGTCTTGCCAGCGAGATCGTCAAGCTTCGCCTTGCCCTCGGGACGCAGCGTCGCCTTGTCGAAGTCGAACAGGGCATCGGCGTTCAAGGTGACCTTCTCAACCGTCGGCTTGACGGGCGGGGGCACGACTGCCGGCGGAGGCGGCGTGACTGCGGGCGGTGCGGGCGGCTCGCACTTTTCCTTGGGCAGCAGGTCCTTGTCGCACGCGCAGCCAGCAGCAGTGTTGGCGGCCGCGGCTTGGGGCGTCCAGTATCCGGTGCGCCAGCAGAGGCCCGTACTGTTGCGCGCGACGACGCCGCGCTGGTCAATCATATACGGCACTTCCACCTTCGTGTCGGCCACGATGTCCTTGACTTGTTGGGCTTGAGCAAGCGAGGCCATACCTAGCAGCACGACCGAGGTTGCCAAAGTTAGCGGTTTGTAGACTTGTTTGATCATGTTCCCCTCTTGGCAAAGAGAATCGGAAGGAAGCGGTCGTTCCGGAGAGCCTTTCGAACGATCACTGACGCGGAGATGAGTCCTTAAAGAACGATTGCCTATTCAGCTTATTGGTGCAATCGATTTTGCCACAAGGAAGCTATGTCAAGCAATTCCGTGTTGTGAATTTGCAACAGTCTGTGGTCTTGCACGCACAGGTGGCCCGCAATCCATACGTGACTGACATGCTCCCGGCCGGCGACATGGACCAGATGCGAGACGGGATCGTAACACGGTCTGGTTTCCGGCGTGGAAAGGCAAATTGCGCACATGTCGGCTTGCTTGCCTGGACGGATCGAACCGATCTCGTCTCCTAGCCCCAGTGCGGTTGCTCCGTCGAGCGTTGCCATGCGCAGAACCGCGTGTGCGTCCAGGGCGGTGGCATCACCGCTTGTGAGCTTGCCGAGCAGTGCTGCGTGTCGCACCTCCTGCAGAATGTCGAGACGATTGTTGCTGGCCGCACCATCGGTGCCAAGCCCGAGCTTGATTCCTGCCGCCAGGGCGCTGGCGACCGGGGCGGCGCCGCTCGCAAGCTTCATGTTCGATGTCGGGCAATGCACGAGGCTGCAGCCGCTGCGGGCCAGGAGGTCGATCTCGTTGGCCTCCAGATGTACGCCATGTACTGCGAGTAGATGGGGTCCTGCCAACCCAAGGCGGCGCAACCGTTCCAGCGGCCGGACCCCATGGAGCGCCATGCTCTGGCGTATTTCATCAAGCGTCTCATGCAGGTGAACGTGGATGGGGATGTCCAGTTGCTGGGCAAGCGTGAGCACCCGGGCGAAGCTGCGGTCGCTGACGGTATAGGGCGAATGTGGCGCCATGGAAAAAGAAATCAGCGGTTCGCCTCGGTGCTCATCTCGGGCCGCAAGACCCTTCGCGATGTAGTCGTCGGCGTCCGACGCGAACGGTGTGGGGAATTCGATGACCACGATGCCCAGGACTGCCCGCATTCCAAGGCGCAGGGCCGCTTCGGCGGCTGCTCCCGGAAAGAAGTACATGTCATTGAAGCAGGTGACGCCCCCACGGAGCATTTCGGCGCATGCAAGGAGTGTTCCGTCGCGCACGAACTGCGCTGAGACGTGGCGGGTCTCCGCTGGCCAGATGCGCCGCCGCAACCAGTCCATGAGCGCGAGGTCGTCGGCGATGCCGCGCAGCAGGCTCATTGCGGCATGGGTGTGCAGATTGACGAGCCCCGGAATGAGCACGTGGTCCGGGAGTTCTACGCGAGTGGCGGTGTCGTAGGCGGTCTCGCATTCGGCCGTGGGCGCGACCGCGAGAATTCTTCTTCCGGACACGACCACACTGTGGCCGGACAGCACCGTGGTCCCGGGCTCCATGGGAACCAGCCACCGCGGAGTAATGAGAAGGTCCGCGCACTTCATGCAAACAGAATGCCCCGCGCAGGAGCGGGGCATCCCTTACAGGCAAGTCGTGACACTATTTTCTTGGGGTGCCCTTGATTTCCACCTCCACCCGACGATTGGGTGCCAGGCACTCGATGAGCTTCTTGCGGGGTAGTTTGTCGCTGCAGCTCACGCCGGGGACCGCCTGGGTCTTGCCCGCACCCAGGGTTTCGATCTGGCCGGCCTTCACGGCCTTGCTTTCGAGATAGGCGCGTACGGCGTCGGCCCTCTTCTCCGAGAGCTTCTGATTGTAAGGGTGTGAACCGAGGCGGTCCGTATGGCCCGTGATCATGATCAGGCTGATCTTTTCGAAGTCGTTCAGCTTGGCAATGACGTCCTTGTCCAGCACCGCTCGACCCTCAGGCTTCAGAACCGTCTGGTCGAAGGCGAAAAGAGCGGAACCCTTGATGGTGATGGATTTGACAGCGGGCGCTGGTGCGGCAGCCGGGGCTGGAGCCGGGGCCGGGGCCGCAGCAGGAGGGGGAGCCGGGGGCTCGCATTTTTCCCTCGGCAGCAAATCCTTGTCGCAGGCACAGCCCGCGGCGGTGTTGGCGGCGGCAGACTGTGGGGTCCACGACCCGGTTCGCCAGCACAGCCCGGTGCTGTTGCGAGCGACAACACCGCGCTGGTCAATGGCGTAGGGCACTTCGAGCTTGGTGTCAGCGACGATGTCCTTTACTTGCTGGGCCAGCGCCGCTGGAGAGATGGCGAATGCTCCGGTCAGAGCGAGCATGGCGGGAATGATTCTGGTCTTCGTCACTTCTTCTTCCTCCACGGTGCGTGATGAATTCTCGTGCCGGGCGCGCTGGGGCGAGCCGTTGCAGGGACGCCTTCAAGAAATATTTAAGCACAAATTGTAGTGGTCGGACAACGAGACGTGGCCCTGCGTTCACCCACCTTGGTCGTGTGCGAGGGCGCCGCTTCGATGGGGTGATGAGTCGGCGCTGCGTAGTTCCGGCTACGGGGAGATATGGCCCGGAGCATGCTGCGGACGGAGGCCGGCGTACCGCGATGATGGCGTGTCGTGCTATTGTTCGCAGTTTTAGCGGTCACCCGTCCGTCACCAGGCGCGGCGCTCGGCATCGCGATCCAACACCCTTTCAAGATGGTTCAGTTCGCAAAGGAAACCCTTCCGATCAGCCTCGAGGAGGAGATGAGGCACTCCTACCTTGATTACGCCATGAGCGTGATCGTGGGGCGCGCGCTTCCCGATGTGCGCGATGGTCTCAAGCCTGTTCACCGGCGCGTGCTCTTCGCCATGCACGAACTGGGCAATGACTGGAACAAGGCGTACAAGAAGTCGGCCCGTATCGTTGGCGATGTCATCGGCAAGTACCACCCCCATGGCGATTCCGCGGTGTACGACACCATCGTGCGCATGGCGCAGCACTTTTCGCTGCGCTACATGCTCGTCGATGGCCAGGGGAATTTCGGGTCGGTGGACGGCGACAATGCTGCGGCCATGCGTTACACCGAAATCCGCATGGCGCGAATCGGCCATGAACTGCTGGCGGATATCGACAAGGAAACGGTGGATTTCGGGCCGAACTACGACGGCTCGGAGCGCGAACCGCTCATTCTTCCGGCGCGCATCCCCAACCTGTTGATCAACGGCAGTTCGGGGATTGCCGTGGGCATGGCCACCAACATTCCGCCCCACAACCTGGGCGAGGTGGTGAACGCTTGCCTGGCGCTGCTCCAGTCGCCGGACATGTCGGTCGATGACCTGATCGAGCTCGTCCCGGCGCCCGATTTCCCCACGGCAGGAATCATCTACGGCCTGGTCGGGGTGCGCGAAGGCTATCGCACCGGGCGCGGACGCGTGGTGATGCGGGCCCGCACCCACGTCGAGGATCTGGAGAAGGCCGGTCGCCAGGCCATCGTCATCGACGAACTGCCCTACCAGGTCAACAAGCGGGTGTTGCTGGAACGCATCGCCGACCTGGTCAATGAGAAAAAGGTGGAGGGCGTCGCGCATATCCAGGACGAGTCGGACAAGTCCGGGATGCGCGTCGTAATCGAACTCAAGCGCGGCGAAGTGCCGGAGGTGGTGCTCAACAACCTGTACAAGCTGACCCAGCTGCAGGATACCTTCGGCATGAACATGGTGGCGCTGGTGGGGGGGCGGCCGCGGCTGCTCAACCTCAAGCAGATGCTGGAGTCCTTCCTCGCCCATCGCCGTGAGGTCGTCACGCGGCGTACCGTGTTCGAGTTGCGCAAGGCGCGGGAGCGGGGACACACCCTCGAGGGCCTGGCCGTTGCGCTATCCAATGTGGACGAAGTCATTGCCCTCATCAAGGCGGCGGCCACGCCGGCCGAAGCGAAGCGCGAACTGATGGCCCGCCAGTGGCGCTCGGCCATGGTGGAGGAGATGCTTGCCCGTGCGAGTTCCGATGCCTCCCGCCCGGACGGCCTGGCGCTGGAGTTCGGGCTTTCCGCTCAGGGCTATCGCCTCTCGGACGCCCAGGCGCAGGCGATCCTCGAACTGCGGCTGCAGCGCCTGACCGGGCTGGAGCAGGACAAGATCGTCGCCGAGTACCGCGAGATCATGGACCGCATTGCCGATCTCCTGGATATCCTGGCCCGTCCGGAGCGTATCACCGCCATCATTTCGGACGAGCTGGCCGGCATTCGCGATCAGTTCGGCGATGCCCGCCGCAGCGAAATTGTCACCCACGCCCAGGACTTGGGCATCGAGGATCTGATCGCGCCTCAGGACATGGTGGTGACCTTGTCCCATGGCGGCTATTTCAAGGCGCAGCCGCTGGCCGACTATCGCTCGCAGCGCCGTGGCGGGCGGGGCAAGCAGGCGGCCGCGGTGAAGGAAGACGATTTCGTCGATCAACTGTTCGTCGCCAACACCCACGACTACATCCTGTGTTTCTCCAACCGCGGCCGCGTGTACTGGCTGAAGGTCTATGAAGTTCCGCAAGGAAGCCGCCAGAGCCGCGGCAAACCCATCGTCAATCTTTTCCCGCTGCAGGAAGGCGAGAAGATCACCGCCGTGCTGCCGGTGCGGGAGTTCGACGAGCGTCACTTTGTATTCATGGCCACGTCCCAGGGGACGGTGAAGAAAACGCCGTTGTCGGACTTCGCCAATCCGCGCCGGGCGGGCATTATCGCCGTGGGTCTGGACGAGGGCGACTACCTGGTCGGGGTCGCCATCACTGACGGCAGCTATGATGTGATGCTGTTCTCGGATGCGGGCAAGGCGGTGCGTTTCCAGGAGGACGATGTCCGGCCCATGGGGCGCAACGCCCGGGGTGTGCGCGGGATGCAACTCGATCGGGGGCAGCGCGTCATCAGCATGCTGGTGGCCGAGAACGAAGCCTATGCGGTACTGACGGCCACCGAGAACGGTTTCGGCAAGCGCACCCCGATTGCCGAATACACGCGCCATGGTCGTGGCACCAAGGGCATGATCGCCATCAACACCTCGGATCGTAACGGTCCGCTGGTGGGCGCGGTGCTTGTCGAGCCGCGAGACGAAGCAATGCTGATTTCCACTGCAGGAGTGCTGATCCGCGTGGAGGTCGGCCAGATACGGGAGATGGGGCGATCCACCCAGGGCGTGACATTGATCGCGCTGGAAGAGGGCAGCCGCCTGGCCGGTATCGAAAAGGTTGTGGAAACCGAGGACGAAGAGGAGTAATCCATGGGACGTGTATTCAATTTCAGCGCCGGCCCCGCCATGCTTCCGGAAGAGGTTCTCGCCCAGGCGCGTGACGAGATGCTCGACTGGCAGGGGAGCGGTCAGTCGGTGATGGAGATGAGCCACCGCGGCAAGGAATTCGTGCGCATCGCCGAGGAGGCCGAGGCGGATCTGCGTGAATTGCTTGCAGTCCCTGCCGACTACAAGGTGTTGTTCCTCCAGGGAGGCGCCAGCCTCCAGTTCGCCATGGTGCCGCTCAATCTGTTGCGCGGTCGTACCGTGGCTGACTACGTGAACACCGGCGAGTGGTCCAAGAAGGCCATCAAGGAGGCGAAGCAGTTCTGCCAGGTCAACGTCGCGGCCTCCAGCGAGGACCGCAATTTCAGCTACGCTCCCACCCAGGACCAGTGGAAGCTGACGCCCGATGCGGCCTACGTGCACTACACGCCCAACGAGACAATCGGCGGGGTCGAATTCCAGTGGGTGCCGGAGACCGGCGACGTACCACTGGTGGCGGACATGTCCTCCAACATCCTGTCGCGCCCTGTGGATGTCAGCCGCTATGGCCTGATCTACGCCGGAGCGCAAAAGAACGTCGGTCCTGCCGGCCTGACCATGGTCATCGTTCGCGAGGATCTCGTCGGCCAGGTACTTCCAAAGACGCCGGTGATGCTCAACTACAAGACGCACGCCGACAACGGGTCGATGTACAACACCCCGCCCACCTACGCCGTGTATGTCGCTGGACTGGTGTTCAAGTGGCTCAGGCGCAATGGCGGACTGGCTGCAATGGAGCGGCACAACATCGAGAAGGCCGGGTTGCTCTACGATTTCCTGGATCGCAGCGGCATCTTCGTCAGTCCCGTGCAGCGCGAGGACCGTTCGCGCATGAACGTGCCCTTCACCATCAAGAACCCGGAACTGGACGAGATCTTCCTCAAGGGCGCCAAGGAACGGGGCATGGTGCAGCTCAAGGGACACCGCTCCGTGGGCGGTATGCGCGCGTCCATCTACAACGCCATGCCGCTGGAAGGTGTGCGCTGCCTGGTGGAGTACATGACGGAATTCGGGAAGAATCATGGCTGAGATCAAACGCATCCTTGTCCTGAACAACATCTCGTCCGTCGGATTGCGTCGTCTGCCCCACGAGCGCTACGTGGTGGGCAAGGACGTGGAAGCCCCCGATGCCATCCTGGTGCGCTCCTACGACATGCGCGAGATGGACATCCCCTCCAGCGTCAAGGCCATCGGCCGGGCGGGTTCGGGCACCAACAACATCCCGGTGGTGCGCATGACCGAGCGTGGGGTTCCGGTGTTCAACGCCCCGGGGGCCAACGCCAACGCCGTCAAGGAACTGGTGTTGGCCGGCATGCTCATGTCGGCGCGCAATCTCACCGGTGCCCTTCGTTATGTGGGTGACCTCGACCCCGCCGATCCGCACATGGAGAAGCTCGTGGAGGACGGCAAGAAGCGCTTTGCCGGGTTCGAGTTGGCGGGCCACACGCTGGGGGTCATCGGTCTGGGCAAGATCGGCTGCCTGGTGGCGGATGCGGCCATCAAGCTCGGCATGAACGTGCTCGGCTACGATCCGGACATCACTGTGGACGCCGCCTGGAGCCTTCCGTCGCAGGTGCGCAAGGCGGGCAGCATCGGCGAGGTGTTGAAGCATTGCCACTTCGTGACCTTGCACGTGCCGCTGGTGCCGGCCACCAGGCACCTCATCAATGCCCAGAACCTGGACCAGATGAAGCACGGTGCGGTGTTGCTGAACTTCTCCCGGGAGGGCGTGGTGAGCGAGGAGGCGGTACTCGCGGCGCTGGAAAGCCAGAAGCTGCGCCAGTACGTGTGCGATTTCCCCGGGCCCCGGGTCAACTGCCACCCTCAGGTGATCGCTCTGCCGCATCTGGGGGCCTCCACTCGGGAAGCGGAGGACAACTGTGCCGTGATGGTGGCAGACCGGATGGCTGATTTCCTCGAACACGGCAACGTCCAGAACTCCGTGAACTTCCCCGCGGTGGCCATGCCGCGGGAGTCGCGCTACCGCCTCGCGGTGGCCAACGCCAATGTGCCCAACATGGTGGGGCAGATCACCACGCTCATGGCCAAGGCCAACCTCAACATCCACAACATGGTCAACAAGTCGCGCGGCGAGATGGCGTATACGCTGCTTGACGTGGACAGCGAGGTGTCTGAAGGCGTGATCGCCGCGATCCGCGACATCGGAGGGGTGCTGGCCGTACACTATTTGCCGCTATCCGCCTAGGGCCGACGGATGGGTGACGAACTGGGCAAGCTGCGCGTCGAGATCGACCGCATCGACGAAGAGATACTCGCCAGGCTCAACGCGCGGGCGCGGCTTGCCCATCGCATCGGGGAAGTCAAGCACGGCGCAATCTATCGGCCTGAGCGCGAGGCCCAGGTCCTGCAGCGGGTGATGGATCTGAATGGCGGCCCGCTGGACGGCAGCGCCGTGGGGCGAGTCTTCCGGGAGATCATGTCGGCCTGCCTGGCGCTGGAGCAGCCGCTGACCATCGCCTACCTGGGGCCGGCCGGCACTTTTTCCGAAACCGCTGCCCGCAAGCATTTCGGTGACGCGCCTACCTTTTCTCCCCTCGCCACCATCGATGAAGTGTTCCGTGCGGTGGAGGCCGGCAATGCCGACTACGGCGTGGTACCCGTGGAAAACTCCACCGAGGGCGCCATCGGCCGTACCCTCGACTTGCTGCTCGGCGCGCCGATCAGGATCTGCGGCGAGGTTGTGGTGCGCGTGCACCAAAACCTGATGGGCAGGTCCACGGGGCTGGATGGCGTAACGCGGGTGCTGTCCCATGCCCAGTCACTGGCCCAGTGCCATGAGTGGCTCAACCGCAATCTACCCGCGTTGCCCAGGGAGGCGACCACCAGCAATGCCCACGCGGCGCAGTTGGCGGCAGAGGACCCATCAGCCGTCGCCATCGCCGGCGAGGCGGCGGCGCGGCTGTATGGTCTGCACATCCTCTCCGCCAACATCGAGGACGACCCCAACAACACGACCCGCTTTCTGGTGCTGGGCCGGCACGAGGCGGGTCCCTCCGGGCGCGACAAGACTTCGCTGGCTTGTTCGGCCCAGAACCGCCCGGGCGCCATGCACGCGCTGCTGGAGCCGCTCGCCAGACAGGGTGTGAGCATGACCAAGCTGGAATCTCGCCCCTCGCGCATGGGGCTGTGGGAATACGTGTTCTACATCGACGTTGAAGGCCACCAGAGCGAACCAGGGGTTGCAGAGGCACTTGAAGGCCTGCGCAGTCGTGCCGGCTTCGTAAAGGTGCTGGGTTCCTACCCTGCCGCGGTCTTCTGAGGAAATGCAATCCATGGCTCTTTGCGACATCGCGCTGTCCTACGTGCGCGCCATTTCTCCCTACCAGCCGGGCAAGCCCATCACCGAACTGGCGAGGGAGATGGGCATTTCCGTCGAAAGCATCGTCAAGCTGGCTTCCAACGAAAACCCGCGGGGCATGAGCCCGCGGGCGAGGGCGGCGCTGGAGCGGGCTGTCTCGAGCCTGGAGCGCTATCCCGACGACTTCGAACTGAAGAAGGCGCTATCCGGGTATTACGGCCTCGGGATGGAGCACTTCGTGCTGGGAAACGGCTCCAATGACGTACTGGACCTGGTGGCCCGGGTATTTCTGGCCCCCGGGCGTTCCACCGTATTCTCGCGCCACGCCTTTGCCGTCTATTCCCTGGCGAGCCTGTCGGCGGGCGCGCAACTCGTCGAAATACCGGCCAGGGATTACGGGCACGATCTGCAGGCCATGCGGGCCGCGATTCGGCCGGATACCCGGGTGGTCTGGATCGCCAATCCCAACAACCCGACCGGGACCTTCGTCCCCGGCACCCAGGTAAAGTCCTTCATCGCGTCGCTGTCCGAGGACGTCGTGGTGGTCCTGGACGAGGCCTACAATGAGTACATCCCGCCTGCGGAGCGGGTGGACTCGGTGCCCTGGCTGGAGGAGTTTCCCAATCTCGTGATCACCCGCACCTTCTCCAAGGTGTATGGTCTTGCGGGGTTGCGCGTGGGTTACGCGCTGGCCTCGGCAGAGATCGCAGATCTCATGAACCGGCTGCGCCAGCCCTTCAACTGCAACAATCTGGCATTGGCGGCGGCGTGCGCTGCGCTGGAAGACCACGTTTTCGTGGCCGAAAGCTACCAGCTCAACCGCGCGGGCATGGAGCAGATCGTGGCAGGGCTGAAGCGCCTGGGTCTGGATCACATCCCCTCTCACGGCAACTTCGTGACCTTCCGCGTGCCCGGTACCGCGGGCGTGAATCAGCGCCTGTTGCGCCAGGGCGTGATCGTGCGGCCCCTGGGAGGCTATGCCATGCCGGAGCATCTGCGGGTGACCATCGGCCTGCCCGACGAGAGCCGGCGCTTTCTCGAAGCGCTGGAACGGGCGCTTCAGGGCTGACCGGGGAGCGGACGTGGCAAAGCTGATGAATCGGGTGGTGGTCTGCGGGGTCGGACTGATCGGTGGATCTTTCGCCATGGCCCTGCGGGAGGCCGGCGCGGTCGGCGAGATCATCGGGCTCGGGCGCAGCGCGGCATCGCTGCAGCGCGCGCGGGACTCGGGAGTCATTGACAGGATCGCCAGCGGTTGGGCAGAGGCGCTGGAAGGCGCCGATCTGGTTCTGCTGGCCATGCCGGTGGGGCAGATGCGGGCGGTGATGTCGAGCCTCGTGCCGCACCTGGCTCCGGGAACCGTGGTGACGGATGCGGGAAGCACCAAGCGCGACGTTGTCTCGGCGGCGAGGGAGATCTTTGGCGAGCGGATCGGCCAGTTCGTGCCGGGCCACCCCATTGCGGGAGCCGAAAAGAGCGGTGTCGAGGAGGCCCGGATCGATCTCTACCGCGGACGGCGTGTGATCCTGACGCCCCTGCCGGAGAACGAACCCGCTGCCGTTCAACGGGTGCGGGCATGCTGGCTGCGATGCGGCGCGGTGGTGCGGGAACTGAGCCCCGAGGCCCATGACCGCATATTCGCCACCGTCAGCCATCTGCCGCATCTGCTTGCGTTCGCTCTGGTGGACGAACTCGCTGCCCGCTCGGACGCCGAGCAATTGTTTGGCTTTGCCGCGGGCGGGTTTCGCGACTTCACCCGCATTGCCGGTAGTCATCCTGAAATGTGGCGCGACATCTGCATGGCGAACCGCGACTTGCTGAGCGCTGAACTGGACGCCTACATGGCGCACCTCGGCGTGATGCGGGACGCTTTGCGCGATGCAGACGATGCGGCGCTCGAAGCCGCCTTCACCCGCGCGCGCGACGCGCGCATCCGCTGGGCGCCCGGCTTCGATCCTGCCCCGCAATGATGCAGACACTGGATCTGCCTCCCCTGGAAGGCGCCGCCGGGTGCGTGCGCCTGCCCGGCTCGAAGAGCATCTCCAATCGAGTGCTGTTGCTGGCCGCCCTGGCGGATGGCGAGACCGAAATCAGGGACCTGCTTTCCTCCGATGACACCGATCGCATGCTCGACGCGCTGCAACGGCTCGGTGTGGATGTGTCGCGCTCGCCGCAGGAGGGAACCTGTCGAATTCGAGGCGGGGCCGGAGAACTGCCGAGGCGCGAGGCCGACCTTTTCCTGGGCAATGCGGGTACCGCTTTTCGCCCACTGACCGCGGTGCTGGCGCTGTCGGGGGGACACTACCGGCTGAGCGGCGTGCCCCGGATGCATGAGCGGCCCATCGGCGATCTCGTCGAGGCGCTGCGTGCGGTTGGGGCGCGGATCGCCTGCACCGGGCAGGAGGGCTATCCCCCGCTGGAGATCCTGCCGGGGCGTATCCGCATCGAGTCGCCCGTGCGCGTGCGCGGCGATGTCTCCAGCCAGTTCCTCACGGCGTTGCTGATGGCGCTGCCGTTGACGGGCGAAGAGGTGGTGATCGATGTGTTGGGCGAGTTGATCTCCAAGCCCTACATCGAGATCACCCTGAATCTCATGGCACGCTTCGGTGTGGAGGTGCGGCGTGAAGGCTGGCAGCGGTTCCGGCTTCCCGCCGGGGCGTGCTACCGCTCGCCCGGCACGATCTTCGTCGAGGGCGATGCCTCGTCGGCGTCATATTTCCTGGCGGCGGGCGCCATTGGCGGTGGGCCGGTTCGCGTCGAAGGGGTGGGACGGCGCAGCATCCAGGGCGATGTGCGCTTCACCGAGGCGCTGGAACAGATGGGCGCCCGGATAGGCAAGGGCGACAACTGGATCGAGTGCGCTGCGTCGCAAGACCACCGGCTCAGGGCCTTTGACCTGGATCTGAACCATATTCCGGATGCCGCGATGACGCTCGCCGTCCTGGCGCTGTTCGCCGAGGGGCCAAGCGTTCTTCGCAATATCGGAAGCTGGCGGGTCAAGGAGACGGACCGCATCCATGCCCTGGGCAGGGAGTTGCGGAAGGTGGGTGGGGAGGTTGAAGAGGGCACGGACTGGCTGCGCGTCACACCGCCCCGACAGTTTTGCTCCGCCACCATCGACACTTACGACGACCATCGCATGGCAATGTGCCTGTCGCTCGTCACGCTGGCGGGTGTGGGACTGCGCATCAATGATCCGCAGTGCGTGGCAAAGACCTTTCCCGATTACTTTGAGCGTTTCGCGCGGATCGGAGTGCAGGCTGCCCCGGTGGTGGCCATCGACGGACCGTCGGCGTCGGGCAAGGGTACGGTGGCGGCTGCGGTGGCGCGGCGACTCGGTTTCCATTACCTCGACAGCGGTGCGCTCTATCGCCTCGTCGCACTCATGGCAATGCGCGAGGGCGTCGCGCTGGATGCTGAGGAGGTCCTTTCCGGGCTCGCCCGGGATCTGCCTGCACACTTCGACGGCGAGCACGTTCTGCTGTCAGGTGAGGACGTGGGTTCGGCCATCCGCGCCGAGGAGGTTTCCAACGGTGCGTCCCGCATCGCGGCCTATCCGGGCGTCAGGGCGGCCCTTCTGGCACGCCAGCGCGCATTCCGGGCTGCCCCAGGTCTGGTGGCAGAGGGAAGGGACATGGGCACGGTGGTTTTCCCCGCTGCACGTGTCAAGGTGTTCCTTACCGCCAGCGTCGAGGCGAGAGCCGAAAGACGCCATAAGCAGTTGATGGAAAAAGGGTTGGCTGCTAACATTGACGATCTTTTGCAGGACCTGCGTGATCGCGATGCCCGTGATACGAACCGGCGTGCGGCGCCCCTGCAAATGAGTACGGATGCAGTACCTCTGGATACGACGGACTTGACGGTCGATCAGGCCGTGGAATTCGTCATCGATCTTGTAAGGGCCCGGCTTCCGGGAGGGACGTGCGGCAGGGACTGAGCCTTGCCGGCGTCGGTGCAGCGTGATGCTGCGAAACTAGGGTGTCGCAAGTGGAAGGACCGCAAGCCTTCCATACCGCGGCTTGGTTCAACATCAGACGCCGTCTTGCGGCGGCATTAGGTTTTTTATGTCCACTGCCACTTCCGCTGTACTCAACGAGGAAAGCTTCGCCTCTCTGTTCGAAGAAAGCCTGTCGCGCCAGGAGATGCGCGCGGGCGAGGTCATCACCGCCGAAGTCGTCCGTGTCGACCAGAACTTCGTTGTGGTCAATGCAGGCTTGAAGTCCGAAAGCCATATCGCCCTGGAGGAATTTCTTAACGACCGGAACGAGATCGAGGTCCATCCCGGCGATTTTGTAAGCGTAGCGATCGAGGCTCTCGAAGATGGATACGGCGAAACCCGTCTATCCCGCGAAAAGGCGAAGCGCATCGCGGCGTGGAACGAACTCGAGAAGGCTCTCAATGAGAGCAGTCTCGTCAAGGGTGTGATTACCGGCAAGGTCAAGGGCGGCCTCACGGTCATGACTGGCGGCATTCGTGCCTTCCTCCCGGGGTCGCTGGTGGATATGCGGCCGGTGAAGGACACCACGCCGTACGAGGGCAAGGAATTCGAATTCAAGGTCATCAAGCTGGATCGCAAGCGCAACAACGTGGTGATGTCGCGCCGCGCCGTGCTGGAAGCCACTGCCGGCGAGGAACGCGAGAAACTGCTCGAGAGCCTCAAGGAAGGCACGGTGGTGCGTGGCATAGTGAAGAACATCACCGATTACGGTGCGTTCATCGATCTGGGCGGCATCGACGGCCTGTTGCACATCACCGACATCGCGTGGCGTCGCGTGCGTCACCCGTCCGAGGTGCTGACGGTGGGGGACGAGGTCTCGGCCAAGATCCTCAAGTTCGACCAGGAGAAGAACCGCGTCTCCCTGGGCATGAAGCAGCTCGGCGAGGATCCGTGGGTGGGCATTTCCCGCCGCTACCCCTCTGGCACTAGGCTGTTCGGCAAGGTCACCAACCTTACCGATTACGGCGCGTTCGTCGAGATCGAGCCGGGTATCGAGGGTCTGGTGCACGTGTCCGAGATGGACTGGACCAACAAGAACATCCATCCCACCAAGGTCGTGCAGTTGGGTGACGAGGTGGAGGTCATGGTCCTGGAAATCGACGAGGATCGCCGTCGTATCTCGCTGGGCATGAAGCAGTGCATGGCCAACCCGTGGGAAGAGTTCGCCATGAACCACAAGAAGGGCGACAAGGTCCGCGGCCAGATCAAGTCCATCACGGATTTCGGCGTGTTCATCGGGCTGCCGGGCGGCATCGACGGTCTGGTCCATCTGTCCGACCTGTCGTGGAGCCAGCCTGGCGAGGAGACGGTTCGCAACTTCCGCAAGGGCGACGAAGTCGAGGCCATGGTGTTGGGCATCGACGTCGAGCGCGAGCGCATCTCCCTGGGTGTCAAACAGCTCGAAGGCGACCCCTTCACCTCCTTCATCGCCACCCACGACAAGAACAGCGTCGTGAAGGGTACCGTCAAGAGCGTCGACCAGAAGGGTGCGGTCATCCAGTTCGACGGGGAAGTGGAGGGCTATCTGCGGGCGTCCGAGGCTTCCCGGGAGCGTGTGGATGACCTGCGTCACCTTTACAAGGAGGGCGACGCCGTCGAAACGATGATCATCAATGTTGATCGCAAGACGCGCTCCATCAACCTTTCGGTGAAGGCGAAGGACCAGGCCGAGCAAACCGCTGCGATGCAACGCCTCTCCAGCGAGAGTTCCGGGGCGAGCGGCACCACGAACCTGGGCGCTCTGCTCAAGGCGAAGCTGGGCAATAGCCAGCAGTAACCAGCCACGCCGGTTGCGATGACCAAGTCCGAACTGATCGCGCAACTGGCGGTGCGCTTTCCTCAGCTGGTGGCTAAGGATGCCGATTTTGCGGTGAAGGTGATCATTGAGGCGATGGCGGATTCGCTCGCCAAGGGCGACAGGATCGAGATCCGGGGTTTCGGCAGCTTTGCCCTCAATTACCGTCCGCCGCGCGTTGGTCGCAATCCGAAGTCGGGTGACAAGGTTCAAGTGCCCGAGAAGCATGTGCCGCACTTCAAGGCTGGCAAGGAGTTGCGCGAGCGCGTTGACGAGATGGGCTGACGCGTGGCGACGCTTCAGGCGTCCTGCGAAGTGCGGGCCAGAAAGGCGGCGGAAACATGCCGCCCTTTTTTTGCCTGCGGGATATGCGAAGGGAGATCGAGGGCATGCAAGCTGTTGTCTGGATTCTTCGTTTGGCAGTGTTCTTCGTGTTGCTGGGTCTTGCGATCAAGAACACCTCCATGGTCACCGTGCAGTTCTTCTTTGGAGCGGCCTGGCAGCTTCCACTGGTGTTCGTCATGCTGACGTGCTTTGCTGCCGGATCCCTGGTGGGCCTGACGGCTGCGGCAGGCGTCGCCCTGCGGCAACGTCGGGACATTGGCCGTCTGCGGCGAGAGGCCAAGTCCTCCGCCGCTGGAGAGGCGCGGCGCCCGCGGGCGTAGCCCCAATACTGGAAGCCGGCGCACGATGGAATACGAACTCTGGTGGCTGCTGGCCTTCCCGCTGTTTTTCGCCCTAGGCTGGGTGGCGGCGCGCGTCGACATCCGCCATGTCGTGCGAGAGTCGAGGGAGCTTCCCCGGTCTTACTTCGCGGGACTGAATTTCCTCGTCAACGAGCAGCCTGACAAGGCGATCGAGGCCTTCATCGAGGCGGTGAAGGTCGATCCGGAAACGATCGAAGTGCATTTTGCCCTCGGCAGCCTGTTCCGGCGCAGGGGCGAGACGGACCGGGCGATTCGGATGCATCAGAATGTGCTCGATCGCGACGAACTTCCGGACGACCAAAGGCTGCAGGCGCTTTCCGAACTGGGACAGGACTATCTCAAGGCCGGATTGCTCGATCGCGCCGAGGAAACGTTCCATCGCTTGCGGGGTAGTCCGCTGAACGAGGACGCGCTGCGGTATCTGCTGGAGATCTACCAACAGGAGAAAGATTGGCAGAAGGCGATCAACGCGGCACAGGAACTCCCGGATCATGCCGGGCACCTCTGGGCCCGTGAAATCGCCAACTTCTATTGTGAGCGGGCGGCGGTCGCGCTGGCGGAATCGAATCCGACCGAGGCCGAGCGCCATCTCGATCACGCTCACACGATCAACCGGCGGTGTGTCCGCGCGACGCTTCTCTTGGGGGACATACGTGCGGCTGCAGGCGACCTGGATGCGGCGCTCACCACATGGAAACGGATCGAACAGCAAGACCCCGTGTATCTGGCCCTGGCGGCGCCCAGGATCGCCGACGCTCATCGTCGCCTGGGGCGTGAGCGACAGGGCCTTCAGTTGCTCCGCGGCTACCTTGAGCGGCAGCCCTCGCTGGACCTCCTTGACACGGTATTCCAGTGGGAACTGGATCTGGAGGGCGCGGATGCGGCCTGCCGCCTGGTACGCAACGAACTGCGACGCAATCCCACGCTGCTCGGACTGGGCAAACTCCTTGAGGCGCTGGTGCTGATATCACCCACTGACGCGCGCCAGGATCTGGAGTTGATGAAGGACCTCATTCACGCCCACACCCGGCGCGTGGCGCGCTATCGGTGCGACAATTGTGGCTTCAAGGCACGACAGTTCTACTGGCGCTGTCCGGCATGCGGGGGGTGGGAGACCTACCCGCCGAGACGAACGGAAGAGTACGATCTCGGGCCATGACGATGGTGTCGCCACGGCATGGCGCAGACACTGCGCCGCGACACCTGTTTAGCGAATTCCCTGGGAGGATGACTTGAAAATCACCATGATCGGCACTGGCTACGTCGGCCTGGTCAGTGGCGCCTGCCTTTCCGAGGTGGGCAACGACGTTCTGTGCCTGGACACCAATCTCGACAAGATCCGCGTGCTCAACGACGGCGGCATTCCCATCTTCGAGCCCGGGTTGCAGGATATGGTGGCGCGCAACCGCACGGCGGGAAGGCTTCGGTTTACGACCGATGTTGCCGAAGCGGTGACCCACGGAACGGTGCAGTTCATTGCCGTTGGCACCCCGCCCGACGAGGATGGCTCTGCCGACCTGCGCCACGTGCAGGCGGCCGCGGCGCAAATCGGCCGGCACATGAGGGGCTATCGGCTGATCGTGGACAAGTCCACGGTGCCGGTGGGCACGGCCGATCTGGTACGCGAGACCGTGGCGCGCGAGCTGGCTGCTCGGGGCGAAGCCATCGAGTTCTCTGTGGTGTCCAATCCAGAGTTCCTCAAGGAAGGCGCCGCGGTGGAGGACTTCATGCGTCCCGACCGCATCATCGTCGGCGCAGACGACGCCCGGGCGATCGAGACCATGCGACACCTCTACGCCCCCTTCCAGCGCAGTCACGAGCGCCTGCTTGCGATGGACGTGCGGTCCGCCGAACTGACGAAGTACGCGGCAAATGCCATGCTGGCCACGCGCATCTCGTTCATGAACGAACTGGCCAACCTGGCCGAACGCCTGGGCGCCGACATCGAACTGGTGCGCCAGGGAATCGGCTCGGATCCGCGTATCGGCTATCACTTCCTCTATCCGGGTTGCGGCTACGGCGGTTCCTGCTTCCCCAAAGACGTCAAGGCGTTGCTGCGTACCGCTCGTGAAGCGGGCATGGACCTGGCGGTGCTGGATGCCGTCGAGCGCGCCAACGAGATTCAGAAGGGCGTCCTGGGGCGCAAGATCGTCGCGCGCCTGGGGGAAGATCTGTCCGGCCGTCACCTCGCCCTGTGGGGCCTCGCCTTCAAGCCCAACACCGACGACATGCGCGAGGCGCCAAGCCTGGTACTCATCGAGGAGTTGCTCCGGCGTGGCGCGACCATCGCCGCCTATGATCCGGCATCGATGGAAGAGGCGCGCCGCATGCTGGGCGAGCGGCCGCGCCTGACCTACGCATCGGCTCCCATGGCCGCGCTGGAGGGGGCAGACGCACTCGTGGTGGCGACGGAGTGGAAGGAATTCCGCAGTCCAGACTTCGAAACCATCAAGACGATGTTGAAGTCGCCGCTGCTATTCGACGGGCGTAACGTTTTCGATCCGCCTCAGGTGCGGGCAGCGGGTCTCGAATATCATGGGATCGGTCGTGGCTGAGCGTGACGGCGTGATCGAGATTCCCGACACCAGCCGTGCCAGGGTGCTCGTGGTCGGCGATGTCATGCTGGATCGGTACTGGTTCGGAGACGTGAGCCGCATTTCGCCGGAGGCGCCGGTGCCGGTGGTGAAGATCGAGCGCGTGGAGGAGCGTCCGGGGGGTGCTGCCAACGTGGCGCTCAATGTGGCGGCGCTTGGCGCCGGCGCGACCTTGCTGTCGGTGGTGGGTGCCGACGAGGCGGGGCAGACGCTGGAGCGCCTGCTGGACGCAGCGGGGATCGATGTCAGCCTGCAGCGGGACAGCGAACTGTCCACCACGATCAAGCTGCGCGTCATCGGGCGGCAACAGCAGTTGCTGCGTATCGACTTTGAGAACTGGCCCACCCACGAGGTACTCCGCGCGAAGTTGCTGGAGTTCGCCCAACTCATCGGCGAGGTAGACATCGTCGTTCTCTCGGACTATGGAAAGGGTGGGCTTGCACACATCCGGGAGATGATTGCTCTGGCGCGGGAGGCCCGCAAGCCGGTGCTGGTGGACCCCAAGGGCGACGACTATGAACGCTACGCCGGCGCCACCGTCATCACGCCCAACCGCGCGGAGTTGCGCGAGGTCGTGGGAAAATGGGTTGATGAACACGATCTTGCGCGTCGCGCCGAGGATCTGCGGCGGCGCTTGGGGCTTTCCGCGCTGTTGGTGACCCGCAGCGAAGAGGGCATGAGCTTGTTCCTGGATGGAGAGGTGGTCAACGAGTCCGCCCAGACACGCGAGGTCTATGACGTGAGCGGTGCCGGCGATACCGTGATCGCCACGCTTGCAGCCATGCTCGCCAGCGGCATGCCGTTGGCCGCAGCCATGAGGGTGGCCAATCGTGCCGCCGGAATCGTCGTTGGAAAACTCGGGACGGCGGTGGCGCACCTGGACGAGTTGCGCGCACAGCCGTAGAACATCAACCGAAACGGAGGGGGCAATGTCCCTGTACCACGTGGTTACCGGCGCGGCCGGCTTCATCGGGGCCAATCTGGTCCATAGCCTGAACCAGCGAGGGATCACCAACATCATCGCCGTGGACAACCTGACGCGCGCCGACAAGTTTCGCAATCTCGTGGACGGTGAAATTGCGGACTACCTCGACAAGGGTGAATTCCTGGAACGCCTCGAAGCGGGCGATCTTGACGGCGCCATCGAGGCAGTGTTCCACGAAGGGGCCTGTTCCGACACCATGGAGACCAATGGTCAGTACATGATGCAGAACAACTACCGTTACTCGCTGGCGCTGCTGGACTATTGCCTGGACCAGGAATTGCCGCTGCTCTATGCCTCGTCGGCGTCGGTGTACGGGGGCGGCCGCGTGTTCCACGAGTCGCGGGAGTTCGAAGGGCCGCTCAACGTCTATGGCTACTCCAAGTTCCTGTTCGACCAGGTGGTGCGCAGGCGCCTGGGCGATGCGAACTCCCAGGTCGTGGGTTTTCGCTACTTTAACGTCTATGGGCCCCGGGAGCAGCACAAGGGGCGCATGGCCTCGGTGGCGTTTCACTTCTTCCACCAGTTCCAGGCTGACGGGCGGGTACGCCTGTTCGAAGGTTCGGCGGGGTTCGCGGACGGCGAGCAGAGACGCGATTTCGTGTACGTCGAGGATGTGGCGAAGGTCAATATGTACTTCCTGGACAATCCCGACCGTTCCGGGATCTTCAATCTCGGCACCGGGCGCGCGCAAAGCTTCAACGATGTGGCGGTGGCGACCATCAATGCCTGTCGCGTGGCGCGCGGCGAGTCGCTGCTGAATCTCGCCGAGATGCGCGCACAGGGGATCATCGAATACGTGAGCTTCCCCGAGGCCCTGAAGGGCAAGTACCAGAGCTACACCGAGGGGGACCTCTCGAACCTGCGCGCCGCCGGCTACGGCGAGCAGTTTGCGACAGTGGAGCAGGGGGTAATGAGCTACGTCCAGCATCTTCTGAAGGGCTGACCATGCGCGGTACCCTCGAGGACTTCGTTGGCAATACTCCGCTCGTGCGGTTGAAACGCCTGCCTGGCGAAGATAACCAGCGGCGGGGGAACGTCATCCTTGCCAAGCTCGAGGGCAACAATCCTGCCGGTTCCGTGAAGGACCGCCCGGCCCTGTCGATGATTGTCCGTGCCGAGGCGCGTGGTGACATCAAGCCCGGGGACTGTCTCATCGAGGCCACTAGCGGAAACACCGGCATTGCCCTGGCCATGGCGGCGGCGATGCATGGCTATCGCATGGTGCTGGTGATGCCCGAGCATCTCTCGTTGGAACGCCGCCAGACCATGCGCGCCTTTGGTGCGGAGATTGTCCTTACTCCCCGCCAGGGCGGCATGGAACTGGCGCGGGACGTGGCCGAGCGCATGCGCGACGAGGGCCAGGGCGTCATCCTGGACCAGTTCGCGAACCCCGACAACCCGCTGGCCCATTACGAGGGAACGGGTCCCGAGATCTGGCGCGACACGGAGGGACGGGTGACCCACTTCGTCAGCAGCATGGGGACCACTGGTACCATCATGGGAGTGTCGCGCTTCCTCAAGGAGCAGAATTCCGCGATCCAGATCATCGGTTGCCAACCCCAGGAGGGTTCGCAGATCCCCGGCATCCGCAAGTGGCCTCAGGAGTATCTTCCGCGCATTTATGAATCCAGGAGGGTGGATCGGCTCGAATACGTGAGCCAGACCGACGCCGAGGAGATGACCCGTCGGATGGCACGCGAGGAGGGCATCTTTGCTGGCGTTTCATCCGGTGGCGCCATGACGGTGGCGCTGCGGGTGGCCACGGAACTGCGCAACGCGACGATCGTCACCATCGTGTGCGATCGCGGTGACCGCTATCTGTCCACCGGGGTATTCCCCGCCTGACGTGAAACCCACCCTCGTCTTCGACATCGAATCTGTACCCGACACGGAAGGCATCCGCCTGCTGCATGAACTCGATGCGGCGCTGCCCGATGACGAGGTGGCGGAATTCGCCTTCCAGCGCCGCCGCGCCGCGAGCGGCAACGACTTCCTGCCCTTGCACCTCCAGCGCGTTGTGGCCATCTCCTGCGTGCTGCGGGACGGAGGCGGGGTGAAAGTGTGGTCGCTCGGAACACCAGGGGATTCGGAGCGGGCGCTGATTCAGCGCTTCTTCGACGGCATCGAGAAATTCACGCCCCAACTCGTGTCCTGGAACGGCGGCGGATTCGATCTGCCCGTCCTGCACTATCGCGGTCTCATCCACGGGGTGGTTGCACCGCGCTACTGGGATCTCGGCGATGACGACCGGGAGTTCAAGTGGAACAATTACATCAGCCGCTACCACACGCGGCATCTGGATCTCATGGACCTGCTGGCGCTGTATCAGCCGCGCGCCAATGCTCCGCTGGATGAACTGGCCCGACTGATGGGCCAGCCGGGAAAGCTCGGGATGGATGGCTCGGCGGTTTGGGGCGCCTTCCGCGAGGGACGGATCGTCGAAATCCGCAACTACTGCGAAACGGACGTCCTTAACACCTTCCTGGTCTTTCTTGGGTTTCAGCGCATGCGCGGGGCGCTGTCGGCCCGGGAGTACGAGACAGAGATCGCGCTGCTCAGGGCGACGCTGGAGGCATCCCCGCAGGATCACCTGCAGGAATTCCTGCTCGCCTGGGACGATTCCGGAGAGGCGTGCGGCCGTATTTGAAACCGGCGACGGCTTAGGCTAGAATTCGCCCTCCCAGGCGCGTAGCTCAGCTGGTTAGAGCACCACCTTGACATGGTGGGGGTCGTTGGTTCGAGTCCAATCGCGCCTACCAGGTTTCCACAGGAAATCAGGTAGATGTAGCTGACATCGGACCGCCGTGAGGCGGTCTTTTCTTTGGGCAACCGCCATCGCGCGCACCGGTCTATCCCAGCCCGCGCGCGTTGATCGCCTTGCCTTGTACTTGTACCAGCACGGCGGACGCCTAGCTAGGTGCAGATGGGGTGGCTGATGGGACTCGAACCCACGACAACCGGAATCACAATCCGGGACTCTACCAGCTGAGCTACAGCCACCACTGATTGCCACTGACAACCTGGCCTGCCCGACAGGGATCGAACCTGTAACCCCCAGCTTAGAAGGCTGGTGCTCTATCCAATTGAGCTACGGGCAGCCTGTCGGACATTTCTGGTCGGGGTGGAGAGATTTGAACTCCCGACATCTTGCTCCCAAAGCAAGCGCGCTACCAGACTGCGCTACACCCCGAAGCGCATGGATTCTAGCCGTTTGCGTCAAGCCGGTCAAACCCCCCGGGGGGCTGGCCCTGCCCTCAAGAAGCGGTCACATTCCCGATGTTGGGCAAGGTTCGGGGACCTTCGTGCTCAAATTAACAGCGGATCTTGATGCGAAGAAACTATATTAGGCCAATCGATACGGGGCGAATTGTGCCGCGGATAAGGCGAGTGAGATGTTCGCAAGTAGCGGGTTGCGAAGGAAAAGAAGCTTGGCTCCCCGACCTGGGCTCGAACCAGGGACCTGCGGATTAACAGTCCGTCGCTCTACCGACTGAGCTATCGGGGATCGGCAAGGCTGCGAATGTTAGAGATTTCGTCCCGGTGCGTCAAGGCCCGCATCGGTCAGCGAAGACCGAAAGAAGGCCGAGATATGAAACTGAATGATACCTTTGGAATGAATGCTCCAGTGCCTGAGCATTCGGCGTCAGCACATGTCTATGAGCGAACTCGTGCGGGCGATGACGCGCTGTCGCAGCCACTGCGCTTGTTGCAGCGCAATCTGCGCTTGCTTCTGGCGCTTGTCGATGGACGCAAGACGGTAGACGGACTCAGCCAGCAATTCGGCGACGCTACCTTGGTGGCCGATGCGTTGCGGCAGCTTGAAGCGTTGGGGTTGATTGCTCTTCGCAGCGACGGCAAGGGGTGGGCACCCACCGCAACCGTTTACCAATTCGGATCCGCCGGGTCGCGATCGGCGAAACCGGAAGAGTTGTCTGGCGAATGGGCCAGCATCATCGGATCGCAATCGGGCTTCTCTCCCGTATATCCCGCTCCGACGCCGAGGCACGAGGCTCCGCGCCTCGCATGGGAAGCGTCGGGGCTGGAATTTCCGCGGCACCGCAATCACCTCTGGGTGGTTGTGGCGTTGCTCGGCTCACTGGCCTTTACCGCTGCGGTTGCCTTCGGATGATGTAAGGCGGGGGGAAACCGGAGCCACCGGATGATGCCGGTGGCTCCGCGGCAAGCGGTGATCAGGCGAGTGCCTGCGCAATCCGCCGCATGGCCGCCTCGAGGTTCGTCATCGAGGTGGCGAAGGAGATCCGGAAGTAGCCTTCCGCCCCGAAGGCTGAACCCGGTACCACTGCGACGCCGACGGTTTCCAGAAGGTATTCGGAAAGCGCCATGTCGCTTGCCGTCGGAATGCGGCCCTTCCCGTGGAGCGACGCGATGGCCTCGCGCGCATCCGGGAAGGAGTAGAACGCGCCGCTGGCGGGGATGCAGTTCAGGCCGGGCATGGCGTTCAAGCGGGTCACCACGAACTCGTGGCGCTCGCGGAAGGCCTTGAGCATGGGCTCGATCACCGACTGGTCACCTTCGAGTGCCGCTTGGGCGGCCACCTGCGCGATCGACGTGGGATTGGAGGTGGACTGGGACTGCAGGTTTTCCATCGCCTTGATGATGTTCTCCGGCCCCGCCGCGTAGCCGATGCGCCAACCGGTCATGGCGTAGGCCTTGGACACCCCGTTGAGAACCACGGTGCGATCGCGCAGGGCAGGGGTGGCGTTGAGAATGTTGGCGAACGGCTGCCCAGACAGGTTGATGTGCTCATACATGTCGTCGGTGGCGATCAGGACCTGCGGGTGGCGCAGCAGCACCGCACCCAGACCCCGCAATTCGTCGAGGGAATAGACCGCCCCAGTCGGATTGGAAGGACTGTTGATCATGAATAGCCGGGTCTTGGGCGTGATGGCCGCCTCGAGTTGCGCCGGCGTGATCTTGAATCCCTGTTCGATGCCGCACGGAACGATTACCGGGGTGGCCTCGGCCACGAGGGCGATGTCGGCATACGAGACCCAGTACGGTGCCGGAATCACGACCTCATCACCCGGGTTGAGGACAGCCAGGGCTAGATTGAAGATGCACTGCTTGCCGCCGACGCCGACGATCACTTCCTTCATCGAATACTCGAAGCCGTTGTCGCGGCTGAATTTCGCCACGATCGCCTTCTTGAGTCCGGGAATTCCTCCGACGGGCGTGTATTTCGTGAAGCCGTCGTTGATGGCCTTGATCGCCGCAGCTTTGATGTGTGCGGGGGTGTCGAAGTCGGGTTCGCCGGCACCGAGGCCAATGACGTCCTTGCCCTCGGCCTTGAGGCGGGCCGCGCGTGCGGTCACGGCCAGGGTGGGCGATTCCTTGATGGCTTGAACACGGGTCGAGAGGAAATTCATGGGAGGTCCTGGGTGGATAAGTGAACACCGAATTTTACGACGTAGCAGGCCGATTCCCAAGACTGACGACATTGAACGGGATGCTGTCTCGGCATTCATGGCTGGTCTTTCGCGCTGCGGCGCGGCGTTGCGCCCGGGTTTGGGTATCGGCACTGACATCCCCCGGCCCTACAGGTTAAGCTCTCCCGTTTCGGCCCAGCAGGATGGAGCCTGTGCGCAGATGTCGGTGATGACGTTTACCGGGGGCGGATTTCGCATCCAGGAGCTGTTTCCGCCTGCCGGCGACCAGCCGGACGCGATCCGCAAGCTCGTCGAGGGAATTTCCGACGGTCTGATGTACCAGACCCTGCTGGGGGTGACGGGCTCCGGCAAGACCTACACCATGGCGAATGTCATCGCCAGGCTGGGGCGTCCGGCCATGGTGCTGGCGCCCAACAAGACGCTGGCGGCCCAACTGTATGCGGAGTTCCGTGAGTTCTTCCCCGACAACGCCGTGGAGTACTTCGTCTCCTATTACGATTACTACCAGCCGGAAGCCTACGTGCCTTCACGCGATCTGTATATCGAGAAGGACTCGAGCATCAACGAGCACATCGAGCAGATGCGGCTCTCGGCCACCAAGTCGGTGCTGGAACGTCGCGACTGCGTCATCGTGGCCACCGTCTCCGCCATTTATGGCATCGGCGATCCTGTGGACTATCACAGCATGATCCTTCACTTGCGGGACGGGGAAACCGCACGCCAGCGGGAGGTGATCCGGCGCCTCACCGAGATGCAATACACGCGCAACGACGTGGAGTTTCGCCGCGGAGTGTTTCGCGTGCGTGGAGACGTGATCGACGTGTTTCCTGCGGAGAATGCCGAGTACGCGCTGCGCATCGAACTGTTCGACGACGTGGTTGAGTCCCTGGTGCTGTTCGATCCGCTCACAGGCCAGCAGAAGCACAAGGTGGGACGCTTCACCGTCTATCCGTCCAGCCATTACGTTACTCCCCGGGAAACGGTGCTCAAGGCCATCGACGCAATCAAGACCGAACTGGCGCAGCGCATCGACTTCTTTCAGGATCAGGGCAAGCTGGTCGAGGCGCAGCGCATCGAACAGCGCACGCGCTTCGACCTCGAGATGCTCAACGAACTGGGCTTCTGCAAGGGCATCGAGAACTACTCCAGGCACCTCTCCGGCCGGCAACCCGGCGAGCCCCCGCCCACGCTCATGGACTACCTGCCCTACGACGCCATTCTGTTCGTCGATGAGAGCCACGTCACCATTCCGCAGGCGGGCGGCATGTACCGCGGGGACCTTTCGCGCAAGCAAAACCTGGTGGACTTCGGATTCCGTCTGCCCTCGGCGCTGGATAATCGGCCGCTGCGCTTCGACGAGTTTGAGAAGCTGATGCCGCAGACGGTCTTCGTCTCCGCGACGCCGGCCGAGTACGAGCGGTGCCACCAGGGGCAGGTGGTGGAGCAGGTGGTGCGTCCAACCGGACTCGTGGACCCGGTGGTGGAGGTGCGCCCGGCCACGACGCAGGTGGACGATCTGCTGGGCGAGATCCGGCTACGCGTGGCCGCTGGCGAGCGGGTACTGGCGACCACGCTGACAAAACGAATGGCGGAGGACCTTTCCGCCTATCTGGCGGAACACGGCGAGCGTGTGCGCTACCTGCATTCCGACATCGATACCGTAGAGCGCGTGGAGATCATCCGCGACCTGCGCCTGGGCGAATTCGACGTGCTGGTGGGCATCAACCTGCTGCGCGAGGGGCTGGACATTCCGGAGGTCTCGCTGGTGGCAATTCTCGACGCGGACAAGGAAGGCTTCCTGCGCTCGGAGCGTTCCCTGATCCAGACCATCGGGCGCGCCGCACGCCACATCCACGGCACCGCGATCCTCTACGCCGACCAGGTCACGAATTCCATGCAGCGCGCCATGGCGGAAACAGAGCGGCGCCGCGAAAGGCAGACCGCCTACAATGAAGACAAGGGCATCACGCCACGCAGTGTCTCCAAGCGAATCAAGGACATCATCGACGGTATCTACGACGAGGAAACGCTGGAGGGGCAGTTCAAGGCTGCCGAACGCGCGGCGCATTACCAGGCCATGAGCGAACGCGAAGTGGGGCGGGAGATCAAGAGGCTCGAGAAGCTGATGATGGAATCAGCTCGCAATCTGGAATTCGAAAAGGCCGCGCAGGCACGGGACGAGCTGTTCCGGCTGCGGCGCATGGTTTTCGGCGACGAACACGTGGAGAAAGGCTGAGGGGGCAGGACGGTGACGCGTATTCTGATGGTGTGCATGGGCAACATCTGCCGCTCGCCGGTGGCGGAGGCGGTAACCCGGTCAATGCTTCATGAACACGGTTTGTCGCACAGGATTGCCGTGGATTCGGCCGGCACCCACGGCTATCACGTGGGCCATGCGCCGGATGGACGCATGCAGAGTGCGGCGCGCAGGCGCGGATTTGAACTGTCCGATCTGCGTGCCCGGCAGGTGGAGGACGCCGACTTCGAGCGCTTTGACCTGATCCTGGCCATGGACCGGGACAACCTCGCCTATCTCATGGAACGTTGCCCGCGGACTCATCGCCACAGAGTGCGGCTTTTCATGGGCTATGCCAGCCACAGGGGCCGTGAAGAGGTGCCGGACCCGTACTATGGGGGTGCAGCCGGCTTCGAGACCGTGCTGGACCTCGTGGAAGATGCAGCACGCGGGCTCGTGGAGAACCTGAGGAAATCGGTGGGCTGACCGGGAGCGCGATAACAACGATCTGCCGGGGATCGGCTCGCAACGCCGATCCCCGGCAGATCGTAGACGGGAGGGTCAGTCAGGCGTCCTGTTTGGTGGCTGTCTCCACCTGGACCAAGGGCTCGTCGACGGGAGCCTTCGTCGCACGCTGGCGCCTTCGCGGCGGGGGTACGGCCGGTTGGGCGGGTTCGGGCGCATCGGCCTTCCGTGCAAGCGTCTTGCCGCGATCCGTTTCCACCAGAACCAGGCCGCTTTCCAACAGCGCAGCGGATGGCTCAGTGCCAGGCGCCTCGGGCACGGACGCTTCGGATTCGGCCAGTACGGGGACTTCGGCAGTGGTTTCTCCCTCCAGGCGCTGAAGATCCAGCGCCGGGGCAGGGGGCGGAGTTTCCGCCACCAGCGCTTCCGACTCGGGCGGGATCACCCCGCCGCTCAGTGAGGATGCCATTTGAACATCTGGTGCAACCGCAGGCTCGGCTGCGGCTACTGCCTGCGGCACCTCGGCCTGGGGTTCCACCAAGACGTCCGCTACCGGCACCGGTAGCTCGGGTTGAGCCTCCTGCACCACGGCCGTGGTGGCGTATTCCGATTCGCGAACCGGTACGGGTTTGGGCGTCTCGTCGGCCGCCGGGGTGGCACCGGTCGGCTCCACTGGAGTCAGCACAACAGAGGGCTGTGGCTGTTCAGCGGGACCAGCCTCGGCGGCTGCGACTACGTCGGCTGTGGCGGATTGCGGAGCTTCTGCTTGCATCTCCGCCATCTCGGCGCCGACGGAAACCGCAGTCTCGGCTTCGGACGGGCGACGCTCACCCTGCCCGCGCCGGCCGCGGCGGCGACGTCCGCGGCTGCTTGCTGCTTGCTCCGCGGTCTCTTCCCCGGGTACCGGAGGGCGGGCGGCTTCATCGGAGACGCGCACGGCCTGCTCCCTCGGCGCGGATCTGCGTTCGGAGGGTTGGCGCTCGGATGGCTGGGTTCTCGCAGCCCTGGCTTCCCCGCCCGGTTCCTTGCCTCGGCGTTGCTCAGCGCGTTCCTGCTGGGCTTCCTGGCGAGACTGGGATCCCTTGGCCTCGGCGCGTTCGCCCCGTTCGCGGCGCTCTTCAGTGCGCGGTGGACGCGTGCCTGGTTCCTTGCGATCACGGTCGCGATCGCGGTCACGGCCGCGACGGCGGGTATCCCGTGCGGCCTCGCCGTGCTGCGTCTCGCGTTGGGCCGGGATTGCGGCAGGCGTCTCCTGTGACGTTGGGGCCTGCTCGGCGGCGGGCCCGGCGCGGAACCAGCTCAAGATCCGGTCCATGAATCCGGGCGTGCGCGATGGCTGCGCCGACGCCATGGGTTGCGCGGCCGCCCTGGGTTCGGACACGGGCGCCGGCTGGGCGGGGGTGATGCCCTTGACTGCGGCCTCCTGGCGCGCCACCTTGACTTCGGCCTGGGCCGCGGCCGCTTTCTGTTCCTCCGTGGCAGGTACCTCGCGCATGCGGTAGCTGGGCGGAGGCGGCTCTTCCTGATTCAGTTGATCATGCCGCAGGCGGGTGATCTCGTGGGCGGGTGTCTCAAGGTGCTGATTCGGGATCAGTGTGAGATTCACCTTGTGGCGCAACTCCAGATCATGCACTTCGGTGCGCTTTTCATTGAGGAGGAACGTGGCCACATCCACGGGAAGCTGTGCGCGAATGGCGCCGGTGTTCTCCTTCATTGCCTCCTCCTCGAGGATGCGAAGGATGTGCAGGGCCATGGATTCGGTGCTGCGGATGTGTCCCGTGCCGCCGCAACGCGGGCAGGGAATGTAGCTGGTTTCGGCAAGCGCCGGCCTCAACCGCTGACGCGACAATTCCAGCAGTCCGAAGCGCGAGATCTTGCCCGTCTGCACGCGTGCGCGATCATAGCGAAGGGCGTCGCGAAGGCGGTTCTCGACTTCCCGCTGATTGCGGGAAGCCTCCATGTCGATGAAGTCAATGACGATCAGGCCGCCCAGGTCGCGTAGTCTTAGTTGCCGTGCGACTTCATCGGCGGCCTCGCAGTTGGTGCGCAGCGCCGTTTCCTCGATGTCGGCACCACGCGTGGCCCGACCGGAGTTGACATCGATCGCGACCAGCGCCTCGGTATGGTCTATGACCACGTGGCCGCCCGATGGCAGCGAAACCTCGCGAGCGAACGCCGTTTCGATCTGGTGTTCAATCTGGAAGCGGGAAAACAGCGGCACGTCGTCACGGTAGCGCTTGACGCGGGTGACGTTGGTGGGCATCACGTGGCCCATGAATTGCCGGGCCTGTTCGTAGATGTCGTCGGTGTCGATCAGGATCTCGCCGATGTCCGGCGAGAAGTAGTCGCGGATGGCGCGGATGACGAGGCTGCCTTCCTGGTAGATCAGGAAGGGACCGGGCTGGGCCGTGGCGGCACCGTCAATGGCGGTCCACAGTTGCAGCAGGTAATTCAGGTCCCACTGCAGTTCCTCTTGCGTCCTGCCGATGGCGGCGGTACGGGCAATCAGGCTCATCCCCTGGGGGATCTCGAGGTTGTCTATGATCTCCCGCAGTTCGGCTCGATCTTCTCCTTCGACCCGCCGGGAAACGCCGCCTCCGCGCGGGTTGTTGGGCATGACCACCAGGTATCGACCGGCCAGCGAAATGAAGGTCGTGAGTGCAGCGCCCTTGTTGCCGCGCTCATCCTTATCCACCTGGACAATCAGGTTCTGGCCGACCTGCAGCGCGTCCTGGATGCGCGCCCGAGCAGGCTCGGCGTCACTACGGAAATAGGAACGCGATACCTCCTTGAAGGGGAGGAAGCCGTGCCTGTCCGTACCGTAATCTACGAAACATGCCTCGAGACTCGGTTCGATGCGGGTAATGACCGCCTTGTATATATTGCTCTTGCGTTGCTCCCGGGCTGCCGACTCGATGTCAAGGTCGATGAGCTTTTGCCCATCGACGATGGCGACGCGTAGTTCTTCGGCTTGCGTCGCGTTGAACAGCATGCGCTTCATTCATTCTTCTCCCGCGCACTGGACACGGGCAGGGCAAACCGCTGCCGCCATCTCTGCTGATTGGGCGGACACAGTTAGTTTGGTTTGGTGGGGCCACGGATTGACCTTGGACAGACCGACAGGACTCAAACTAAGACTATCAGGGGCTTGCCAACCGATCCAGGCGACAATGGCGTCCCAGGATCACATATTCTGCGTACGTCTCGTGCGCGCAAAATCAATTAACATCGCTACTTTTTTGGCGAGCGACATTCGCCATGGTTTCCGGCCCTGCCCGCACCTCTTTTCCGCCAAGGTTCGACGGCGGTTGATAATGCTCCGGCAGATTCCCGCGCACCACGGCTTCGTATGCCCCAAGGCGCTGGATCGGACAGGTACGCGGCAGTATATGGAAAATGAAGGTGTTAAGCAAAGTCCCTGAGATCACGCGACAAGTAGTGGGGGAGTCGTCCACGGGTCAGCGCATCGACAACTTCCTGGTGCGCTTGTGCAAGGGGGTACCGAAAAGCCACATATACCGTGTGCTTCGCAGCGGCGAGGTACGGGTGAACAGCCGCCGGGTTGCGCCGGACTACCGCCTTCAGAGCGGCGACGAGGTGCGCGTCCCGCCGATGCGGATGGCCGCGCCGGAGTCCGGGCGTAAGGCCCCCGGCCGCAGTTTCCCTGTCCTCTTTGAAGATGATCACCTGCTGGTCATCGACAAGCCCGCAGGCGTAGCGGTCCATGGCGGCAGCGGCGTCAGTTTCGGCGTCATCGAGCAGCTACGGACGGCGCGCCCCGAGGAGCGCTTTCTGGAGCTTGCGCATCGACTTGACCGGGAGACTTCGGGCGTGCTCGTCTTGGCCAAGACGCGCCGTGCGCTGCTGTCACTTCATGGCCAGTTGCGAGAAGGGGGAGCGCACAAGTCATATCTTGCGCTGGTGCAGGGGCGCTGGACGAGTCCGCAGCGGGATGTCCGGCTGCCCCTGCACAAGTATGTGAGCGAAAGCGGGGAACGCCGTGTGGTCGTGGCGGCCGAGGGGAAGGAGTCGCGCAGCATGGTGCGTCTTCTGGCCCGGTGGAGCAGCGCCAGCCTGGTGGAGGTGGAACTGATGACCGGCCGCACGCACCAGATTCGGGTACATCTTGCGCACCTTGGCTACCCCATCCGGGGTGACGACAAGTATGGGGATTTCGCGTGGAATCGGCAGTTGCAGCGCGAGGGATTGAAGCGCATGTTCCTGCACGCCGCTCGGATGCGTCTGCGGCACCCGGTGACCGGCGCGATGCTGGAGGTGAAAGCCCCGTTGCCAAAGGACCTGCGCGATGTTCTCGGAGCCCTGGAACGATGCGAAAAGAGGGAATATGGCGAGACGCTACGAACTGATCGTCTTTGACTGGGACGGGACGCTGCTTGATTCGGCGGCGACCATCGTGGCCTGCATCCAGTTGGCGTGCACGGACCTGGGGGTCGAACCTCCCACCGCGGAACGGGCCCGCTTCGTGATCGGACTGGGCCTTCAGGATGCTCTGGGCGTGGCCGTGCCTCAACTGGAAGCGGCGCAGTATGGGCGGCTTGCGGAGCGCTATCGCCATCATTTCCTTTCCCGGGACCAGGAACTGGAACTCTTTCCGGGGGCATTCGATCTGGTTTCCTGGCTCCACGCCAAAGGGCTGCTGCTCGGGGTGGCGACCGGCAAGAGCCGCCTGGGCCTTGATCGGTCGCTCGCCGCCAGCGGGTTGCGCAAGTTCTTCCATTGCACACGCTGCGCGGACGAGACTCACCCCAAGCCGCACCCGGCGATGCTGCGCGAGATCATGGAGCGCTTCGACGTTCATCCCGGGCAAACCCTGATGATCGGCGACACGACCCATGACCTCCAGATGGCGCGAGCGGCGGGCACGGATGCGGTGGCGGTGGGGTTCGGAGCGCATCCCCGGGAGGCGCTCCTCGCCGAAGGGCCCCTTGCGTACGTGGAGAGTGTCGGCGACCTGGGTCAGTGGCTGCGAGAGAGCATCTGATCTGCGAGGCATCCCGGCTCGTCGATGGCGGCGACGGGGTTTGCTTTGACGCGGAGCGCGCGCACGAGATCACGCCGGCGTTTGTTGTTCGTCATGGCGGACGCGTGTTCGGGTGGCTGAACCGCTGCGCACACCGCCCAATGCGGCTCGATTTGCTTCCAGGAAAGTTCTTCGATCAATCGGGTTTATACTTGATCTGCGCCACCCACGGCGCTGTCTATATGCCGGACACCGGACTGTGCGTTGCGGGTCCGTGCAGCGGCGGAGCGCTTGTCCCGGTGGGAGTCGAGGAGCGTGATGGTCTGGTTTTCTGGAAGCAGGCGACTGAGTGAT
>JACQYB010000031.1:34108-47431 GCA_016208415.1 Betaproteobacteria bacterium
TGCTGGCTGGGAGCGGAGCGTGCTGGAGCGCCTCGCATTTGAGGCCCTTGCCGAGCAGCGACGCCGTCGGCGCTGGAGCGTCTTCTTCAGGATCGTTGGATTTGCCTATCTGACCTTCCTGCTCGTCGCCTTTGTGGACTGGGGGGATTCGGCGGAACGGCTGTCTGACGGCCAGAAGCACAGTGCCGTCGTGGAGTTGCACGGGGTTATCTCCGGGCGCAGTGACGCCAGCGCCGAGAACATCATTTCCGCTCTGCAGCACGCCTTCGAGGACAAGGGCTCGCAGGGCGTGATCCTGCGCATCAACAGCCCCGGCGGGAGCCCTGTTCAGTCCGGCATGGTGTACGAGGAAATACGGCGCCTGCGCTCCAAGTACCCGCAGAAGCTCCTCTATGCCGTGGTGGAGGATATCTGTGCATCCGGTGGCTACTATGTGGCGGCGGCCGCAGACCAGATCTACGTAGATCGGGCCAGTATCCTGGGGTCAATCGGGGTACTGATGGACGGCTTCGGATTCACCGGGGCCATGGACAAGCTGGGTGTGGAACGCCGTCTTCTGACTGCCGGGGAAAACAAGGGGTTTCTCGACCCGTTTTCACCGCAGGATGCGAAGCAGAGGGGCCACGCCCAGATTCTGCTGAACGATATCCACAAACAGTTCATCGGGGCGGTGCGCGCCGGTCGGGGCGCACGGCTTAAGGAAACGCCGGAGATGTTCACCGGGCTCATGTGGACGGGGGAGAAAAGCGTAGACCTTGGTCTGGCGGATGGTTTCGGCAGCGCGGAGTATGTTGCCCGCGAAGTCATCAAGGCCGAACACATGCGAGATTACACCCTGAAGGGGAACCTTGCGGAACGCTTGGCGCGGCGTTTCGGCGCCGATCTCGGGGAGCGCGTCGGCAGCGCCTTCCTGCGCTTGCAGTGAGGATGCGCGACGGCTTGCCCGCTTCAGGAGGCGGCGAGAAGGAAGACCGTCGGGTGGCGGTCAAGCGCCGGCCGCGGATGGCTGCGCCAGTCCCCCACCCGCCGCGTGAGTATGAACTCCGAGGAGGCGGTGAGATCGCTTGCCACGGTCAGCCAGGTGTCGAGTTGGCAGGTGTCCAGAATCGTGCTGAGGATGGCGTTGTTGCGGTAGGGGGCCTCGATGAAGATGTGAGTTCGGGCCTCGCTGTGGGCGTCACGCTCAAGCTCGGAGATTCTTTTCGCCCTTTGATCCGGCTTTGCCGGCAGATAGCCATGGAAGCAGAAGCGCTGGCCGCACAGTCCGGAAGCTGTGAGGGCGAGCAGCACGGAGGATGGGCCGGTGAGCGGTATCACGGCGATGTTTGCCAAGTGGGCGGCGCGCACCACGTCCGCGCCAGGGTCGGCCACCGCGGGCATGCCTGCCTCGGAGATGAGACCCGCTGACCGGCCATGGATGATGGGGGCGAGCAGTTCGGGTGCGGTTCCGTAGGCTTTGCCGCGGGGTAATTCCCGAATCTCCACCTCCCGGACCGGGCGACCCAGCCCCAGGCTTTTGAGCGCCGCACGGGCGCTGCGCGCATTTTCGGCGATGAAATAGTCGAGAGAGATGATACGGTCTCGCACGTGCGGTGGGAGCCAGTCTTCCCACTGCGCGTCCGACAGCGGAGCGGGGACCAAGTAGAGGCTTCCCGGATTCACGGCGTCGTCAGGGGAGAGGGACGCCGGCCGAGCGAAGCATCTGGCATAGGGTGATCAGCGGTAGGCCAATGAGCGCAGTGGGATCATTGCTGCGAATGTACTCAAGCAGGGCGATGCCGTAGCCCTCCGATTTCGCGCTGCCTGCGCAGTCGAAGGGCTGCTCGGCGTCCACGTAGCGTTCGATCTCGGCGTCGGTTAGAGGTCGGAAAGCGATTTCGGTGCTGACGACTCGGGTATCCGAATTCCCGGTGCGGCTGTCGAGCAAACAGACGCCGGTATGGAACAGCACCGTGCGGCCGCGCATGCGCTGGAGCTGTTGTATGGCGCGCTGGCGCTCCATCGGTTTTCCGAATACTTCCGATCCCATGACGGCTACCTGGTCGCTGCCGATGATGAGGGCATCGGGGAAGTCGGTGGCGACCGCCGCTGCCTTCTCCCGGCTCAGCCGTTCCGCCGTGACGACAGCGATCTCTCCGTCACGGGCACTTTCGTCGACGTGCGGTTTGGCAATTGAAAAAGGTAGGTTGAGGCGAGCGAGAAGCTGTTGTCGGTAGACGGATGTGGATGCTAGGACAAGCGGTCTGGGCAGCGGCATTGCACCGGCCTCCGGGCGGTATCGGTTCTTTGACAGGGTTCGGTAAAAATAATATCATCAAAAACTTATGTCCGATTCTCGCAATCCTTCTACGCATTGCATTGATGCGGTGGCGTGGGCACGCGAGGCGCGCCATCTTGAGGGACAGGTGCCGGTTGTTTCCCTGGAGCGGCTCCGCGACATGCTCGAAGTCTCCGACGGGTTTGTGACTTTTTCCGTCGAGGGCGAAACGGACAAGGACGGCGTGCCCTTCCTGCACCTGCACGTGGGGGGCTCGCTGCAGTTGCGTTGCCAGCGCTGTCTCGCACCGGTCAACTATCCGTTGGAGCTGTCAAATCGGCTGCGTCTGGTGCGTCCTGGCGAAGTCTGGCCGGACGAAGCGCTCCAGGATGACAGCTTTGACGCGATCGATGCGGTGGGCGCGGTGGATGTGTTGATGCTGATCGAAGAGGAGATACTGCTGGGGCTCCCGCCGTATCCGCATCACGAGTACTGTTTGTTGCCCCAGAAAGGACTCGGTGGTGTTGGCGACCAATCGCCTTTCTCGGTGCTCGCGGACCTGAACGTTCCGCGCCATTGATTGATCAGGTTTAGAAGGAGTTTTTGATGGCTGTTCAGCAGAACAAGAAATCCCCGTCCAAACGCGGCATGCACCGGGCCCACGACTTCCTCGTTGCTCCGCCCGTTGCGGTCGAGCCGACCACTGGTGAGGTCCATCTTCGCCATCACATCAGCCCGAGCGGCTACTATCGCGGCAAGAAAGTCGTCAAGGCCAAGGGTGACTAAAGCCCCTGGGTTCCGGCGCTGGAATGCCGGGATCTTGCTCTGGGCATTTTTCCCGCCTGATCGTTCACCGGATTGCGTGCGCTGACGATGGCTCCCACAGTCGCTGTTGACTGCATGGGTGGCGACCACGGGCCGCCGGTCACGATACCGGCAGCCCTTGGCTTCCTTGAGCGGGATCCGTCGGCGCGTGTCGTGCTCGTGGGTTTGCCGGAGGTGGTGGACGAGGCCGTCGCCCGCCACGGGGGCCGTTTGGGTGAGCGGTTGCGAGCCTGCCATGCCTCCGAGGTCGTGGGGATGGATGAGCCTCCCTCCGCCGCATTGCGGACGAAGAAAGACTCGTCGATGCGGGTAGCGATCAACCTGGTGAAGTCCGGGGAAGCCCAGGCGGCGGTTTCTGCCGGAAACACGGGCGCGCTCATGGCGATTTCCCGTTTCGTACTCAAGACTCTGCCCGGCATCGACCGTCCTGCCATCGCGACCGTGCTTCCCACAATGAAGGGGCATACCTACATTCTGGATCTCGGGGCGAACGTGGATTGTTCGCCGGAACATCTTCTTCAGTTTGGCATCATGGGATCCATGCTTGCTGCGGCACTCGAGCACAAGGAGCGGCCAAGTGTGGGCCTGCTCAACATCGGGGAGGAGGAGATCAAGGGCAATGAGGTGGTCAAGCAGGCTTCCGAGTTGTTGCGCGCCAGCGGCCTGAATTTCCACGGCAATGTCGAGGGCGATGATATCTACAAGGGAACCACGGACGTCGTGGTGTGCGACGGGTTTGTCGGGAATGTCGCGCTGAAGACTTCGGAGGGCCTGGCGCAAATGCTTGCGACATTTCTGCGGCGGGAGTTTGGTCGCAACATCTTCACCAGGATTTCGGGCCTTGTGGCCATGCCTGCCCTGCGGGCGTTCAAGAAGCGTGTCGACCATCGTTGCTACAACGGCGCGAGTCTGTTGGGTTTGCGCGGCGTGGTGGTCAAGAGCCATGGCAGCGCCGACGCGTATGCATTCGAGAGAGCGTTGGCACGGGCGGCCGATGCCGTGCGTAACCGCCTGATCGAGCGCATCAGCCAACGCATGGCGCCGGCAGAGGCCCCGGCATGATCTTCTCGCGGGTGGTCGGGACGGGTAGCTTCCTGCCCGGGACGCCTGTCACAAACGAGGATCTCGTGGCGCGCGGGATCGATACGTCCCATAAATGGATCGTGGAGCGTACCGGCATCTGTGCGCGCTACCTGGCAGAGCCATCCCAGACATCAAGCGAACTCGCACTCGCGGCAAGTCTCGCTGCGCTGAACGCCGCCGGGCTGCAGGCCAACGACATCGATCTCGTCATTGTTGCGACGTCAACGCCGGATTTCGTTTTTCCCAGCACGGCAACGCTTCTCCAGGCCAAACTCGGCATGGACAACGGAGCAGCCGCCTTCGATGTGCAAGCGGTGTGCAGCGGATTCGTCTACGCGCTGGCAGTTGCCGACAAGTTCATCCACTCTGGCAGCCACCGGCGCGCACTTGTGGTCGGCGCGGAGGTGTTTTCCCGAATCCTCGACTGGAAGGATCGGTCCACCTGCGTGCTTTTCGGGGACGGTGCGGGTGCGGTCATCCTTGAGGCCTGCGGCACGCCGGGCATACTGGCGACCGCCCTGCACGCCGATGGGCGGTACAACGAGATCCTTTCGGTACCAGGCAACGTCTGCGGCGGAGCCGTCATTGGTTCCCCCTTCGTGCAAATGGAAGGTCAGGCAGTATTCAAATTCGCCGTGAAAGTGCTGGACGATGTGGCGCAGGAGGTGCTCCTCGCCGCCGGGATTGATGCTGCGGCGTTGGACTGGTTGATCCCCCATCAGGCGAATATGCGCATCATTCAGGCGACTGCGCGGCGGCTTGGCGTGCCGATGGCCAATGTGGTGACCACCGTTGCGGAGCATGGCAATACCTCCGCCGCGTCAGTGCCGCTGGCACTGGATGCCGCGGTGCGGGATGGGCGCATTCGACCCGGGCAGACACTGCTCCTTGAAGGCGTCGGCGGGGGCTTCACGTGGGGCGCGGCGCTGCTGCGCTTCTGAGAGGCAGGAGGCAACTAGAGAAATGAAGTTCGCGCTCGTATTTCCTGGGCAGGGATCGCAGTCCGTTGGCATGATGAACGGATATGGCGAATCATCCATCGTGCGTGCCACCTTCGATGAGGCCTCTGCCGTGCTTGGACGGGATCTATGGCGGATGGTGATGGATGGTCCGGCCGAGGTGCTGTCGCAGACGATTAACACGCAACCGCTGATGTTGGCGGCCGGTGTTGCGGTATTTCGGCTTTGGCGCGACCGGGGTGGGCCCTTTCCGGCGGTGGCGGCGGGGCACAGCCTCGGCGAGTATTCGGCCTTGGTGGCGGCGGGAGCGCTGCGGTTTCCGGACGCAGTCGAGGCCGTGCAACTGCGCGCCCAGGCGATGCAGGAAGCTGTGCCGCAGGGCGAGGGCGCCATGGCCGCGGTGCTCGGCCTGGACGACGATGCCGTGCGCAGCGCCTGCGCAGAAGCGGCGCAGGGCCAGGTAGTTGAGCCGGTCAACTTCAACGCACCGAGCCAGGTGGTTATCGCGGGGCATGCGTTGGCGGTGGCGCGGGCCGCCGAGGCGGCCAAAGCCCGAGGCGCCAAGCGCGCGGTCATGCTGCCGGTCAGTGCCCCCTTCCACTGCAGCCTGATGGCGCCGGCGGCGGCGAGGCTGGCGACGCGGCTTGAATCCATTCCGGTGAGCGAGCCGACATTTCCGGTTCTGCACAATGTTGACGCGCTACCGCGGGGCGATGCGAGGGCGATTCGCGCGGCGCTGGTGCGCCAGGCACATTCTCCGGTGCTCTGGGTGGATACCATCCGTGCCATGGCGCACATGGGCGTGTCCCACGTCTTTGAGGCAGGCCCTGGTAAGGTATTGGCCGGATTGACGAAACGCATCGACGGTGCATTGCAGGGTGGGGGCATCGTCGATGACGCATCCCTGCAACAGGCATTGGCGACACTGCAATGACGATGGACCGGGTTATCGAGAATCAGGTGGCGCTCGTGACAGGCGCCAGCCGCGGCATCGGCCGCGCGATTGCACTCCTGCTGGGTCGCCGCGGTGCCACGGTGGTGGGCACGGCGACCACCGTGGAGGGCGCCGAGGGGATTCAGCGGGCGTTCGATGAGGAGCAGATCGGCGGGTGGGGCGCTGAGCTTGACGTCACCGCTGCGGGTGCCTGCGAGGCGCTTGTGATGGAGGTGGAAAAGCGTTTCGGGACCGTATCGGTGCTGGTCAACAACGCGGGCATCACGCGCGACAACCTTGCGTTACGCATGAAGGACGAAGACTGGGACGCGGTCCTGGATACCAATCTCAAGGCGGTGTTTCGCATGTCCCGGGCGGTCATGAAAGGCATGATGAAGGCGCGGGGTGGCCGCATCATCAACATTACCTCGGTGGTTGGAAGTGCCGGCAATCCTGGACAGGCAAACTATGCTGCGGCAAAGGCCGGTGTGGCGGGAATGACCCGTGCCCTCGCGCGGGAACTGGGCAGCCGCAACATTACGGTGAATTGCGTAGCACCGGGTTTCATCGAGACCGACATGACCCATGGGCTTGCCGCGACCCAGAGGCAGGCGCTCATGGGGCAGATTCCGCTTGGGCGGCTTGGCCGCAGCGAGGAGGTTGCATCCGCCGTGGCGTTTCTTGCATCGTCCGAAGCCGCGTACATCACCGGCAGCACGTTGCACGTGAACGGCGGCATGTTCATGAATTGAGCTCCGCGCAGACCTGCCATGTCGCCCGCGGGCAGCCCTCTGGTAGAATCGCGCGGTTTCGTCGTACCCGTTACATAAGGGAAGGAGTACCAAATGGAGAACGTGGAACAACGCGTCAAGAAGATCGTTGCCGAGCAACTTGGCGTTAATGAGGGGGAGATCAAGAACGAGTCCTCTTTTGTCGAGGACCTGGGGGCAGATTCCCTGGACACGGTGGAGCTGGTGATGGCGCTCGAGGAAGAGTTCGAGTGCGAGATCCCCGATGAGGAAGCGGAAAAGATCACCACCGTGCAGCAAGCGATGGATTACATCCAGGCGCATCTTGCCAAGAACGCCTGAAAGAGCGGGGCTTGATCGTGGCGCGTCGCAGGGTCGTTGTTACAGGGATGGGGATCATTTCCCCGGTCGGGAACTCCGTCGCCGAGGCGTGGGACAACATCGTCAATGGGCGCTCCGGCATTTCCGGGATCACGCGCTTCGATGCGTCGGCGTTTTCCACGCGGATTGCGGGCGAAGTTCGCAACTTCGACGTCGCCCGTTATCTCTCACCCAAGGAAGCGCGCCGGTTGGACCTCTTCATCCACTATGGCCTTGCGGCGGCGATGGACGCTGTCCGGGACTCGGGGATCGGGGAGCGTCCCGCATTCGCAGAACGGGTGGGCGTGTGCATCGGATCGGGGATCGGCGGCCTGCCGATGATCGAGGACACGAAGGAGGTGCTGACGGCGGGTGGACCCCGCAAGATCTCGCCTTTCTTTGTGCCTGGTTCGATCATCAACATGATCTCGGGCATCCTGTCCATCAATTTCGGCTTCAAGGGCCCCAATCTGGCTACTGTGAGCGCTTGTGCCACGGCCAATCACGCCATCGGTGAGGCGCAGCGCATCATCGAATATGGCGATGCCGACGTCATGGTTGCTGGCGGCGCGGAGGGCACGGTCTCGCCGCTGGGGCTGGGTGGGTTCTGTTCCGCCAAGGCGTTGTCCACCCGCAACGATGATCCGGTTGCAGCGAGTCGGCCATGGGATTCGGGACGGGACGGTTTCGTGCTCGGGGAGGGTGCGGGCGTTCTGGTGCTCGAGGAACTGGAGCACGCCAAAGCCCGGGGTGCCTCAATCTATTGCGAGGTCGCGGGCTATGGCATGAGCGCCGACGCCTTCCACATGACCGCTCCGGCGGAGGATGGCGACGGCGCATCGCGCAGCATGATCAACGCCTTGCGCAACGCGGGCGTAGCGTGCGAGGCAGTGAATTACATCAACGCGCATGGCACGTCGACACCGCTTGGGGACGTTGCGGAAACGCTGGGTATGAAGCGCTGCTTCGGCGATCATGCAAGATGCTTGGCGGTGAGCTCCACGAAGTCCATGACCGGACACCTGCTCGGCGCCGCTGGTGGCATCGAGGCGGTATTCACCGCGCTGGCCATCCGTGACCAGATCGCCCCGCCGACCATCAATTTGGTGGATCCCGACCCGCGTTGCGATCTCGACTATGTCCCCAACTCGGCGCGGAATCTCGCCATCGATGTCGCGCTATCGAATGCATTTGGGTTCGGCGGCACCAACAGCACCCTCGTCTTTAGACGCATATAGGTCGGGGCGCGCGGGGGGTGCGGGGCCTTGCGGCTGGATCTAGGGCGCTCGCGCCTGCTTCAGGCCTTCCTGATTGCGCTCTGGCTCTTCGGCGCCGGAGGAGCTTTCCTTGCCATCCCCTGGCCGGCAGCTCCTCTCGTTGCACTGCTGCTGGCCGTGCCGTCCCTCCATGCAATGAGGCGGCACGCCCTGCTTGCGCAAGATGACTCGATCACCTCTGCGTTCCTGCGTGGCGACGGGCGCGTCGAGGCCAGCATGCGAGGCGGATACGTTATGGACGCTACGGTGTCCGGCGCAAGCATCGTGACCGCGTGGCTGGTTGTGCTGCGGCTCGTACCGACCTCTGCACGGGGGTGGGCCAAGGGCTTCACGACCAAGACATTGGTGATCTTGCCCGACACCCTGGATGATCAAAGTTTCCGCCGACTCAGGATATGGGCACGCTGGCGAAGTGGGCAGCCTGTCTAAGGGCGTTGCGCAACACGGTATTGCGCGCAATGGGCGCCGTCTCCGGATAATCCCTGCTGTGATGCAGTCCGCGGCTTTCGTGGCGGCGCATGGCGCATCGGACGATAAGATCGGCGGTAAGCACCAGATTTCTCAGTTCGATGAGATCGTTGCTGACGCGGAAATTTGCGTAGTACTCGTCGATCTCCCTGCGCAGGAGACGGATGCGGTGTTCCGCGCGTTCCAGCCGCTTGTTGGTGCGCACAATGCCCACGTAGTCCCACATGAAGCGACGAAGTTCGTCCCAGTTGTGGGAGATCACGATCATTTCGTCGGCGTCGGAGACGCGGCTTTCGTCCCAGTCAGGCAACGAGTCTATCGCTCGGGGCGCGCCGGTCAGGATGTCCTGTGCTGCGGCCTTGGCGAAGACCAGGCATTCCAGCAGGGAATTGCTGGCAAGGCGATTCGCCCCGTGCAGTCCTGTGCAGGCGCTCTCTCCCACCGCGTACAACCCTGCCAGATCCGTGCGGGCTCGCAGGTCGGTAACGATTCCCCCACAAAGGTAGTGCGCTGCCGGCACCACCGGAATGGGCTGGCGCGTCATGTCGATGCCGAGCGACATGCAGCGCGCGTGGATGTTCGGGAAGTGTTCAAGCAGGAATGCGGCGGGCTTATGGGTTACGTCCAGGAAGACGCAGTCCAGGCCGTGACGCTTCATTTCGAAATCGATGGCGCGTGCGACGATGTCGCGCGGCGCGAGTTCGGCGCGGGCGTCGTGCTGCGGCATGAAGCGCGTACCGTCCGGCAATCGAAGCACTCCACCCTCGCCCCGCATGGCCTCGGTAATGAGGAAGGACTTCGCGTGGGGATGGTAGAGGCAGGTGGGATGGAACTGGATGAACTCCATGTTGGCCACCCGGCAGCCTGCGCGCCAGGCCATGGCGATTCCGTCGCCGGTGGCGGTATCTGGGTTCGTGGTGTAGAGGTAGACCTTACCCGTGCCACCTGTGGCCAGGACGGTGTGGGCGGCGCCGATGGTCACGACCTCGTCGTTTCCGATGTCCAGGACATACGCACCCATGCAGCCGGCGTCGGGTCGGCCGTGTTTCGCACCGACCAGCAGGTCGATCGCGACATGTCGCTCAAGCACGGTGATGCCGGGGTGGGATCGCAGCCGGTCCGTGAGCGTTTCCTGGACAGACGAGCCGGTGGCATCAGCAACATGGATGACGCGTCGATGGCTGTGGCCACCTTCTCGTGTGAGGTGATACCCGAGATCGCTGGCAGGATCACGCGTAAATGGGACGCCTTGGCCGATTAGCCATTCGATCGCCTGGCGTCCGCGTTCCACGACGAAGCTGGTCGCCTTCGGGTCGCTCAAACCGGCACCGGCCACGAGGGTGTCGCGCACGTGATCGGCGACCGAGTCCTGCACCGGGTCAAGCACCGCAGCAATGCCGCCCTGAGCCCAGCCGCTGGCGCTATCTTGCAGCTTGCGCTTGGTGATGAGGCAGACGCGTCGATGATCGGCGAGTTCCAGTGCAAGTGCCTGTCCTGCCAATCCGCTACCGATGATGAGTACGTCGAAGTTCAGCACGGCGGTATCCGCCTCCCCAGTCAGAACGGGCAGAATATAGCAGACGTTTCCGCAACCCGAGGCCGCGCCGAGAAACCATACCGCTGTCTGAACTATTTGCCGGTTGACGTGTCTGTTGAAGCGGGTCTGCGAGCATGGCGAGATTCCCGTCGTTTATACTTCCGGATGCCCTCATTCGAGGGGCAACCCGATCATAACGATTACAACGACCCGTAGATGGGAGACCGCCAAGTAGACCAGGCTTTGGTTGAGCGCGCTCAGCGCGGCGACAAGCAGGCTTTCGGCCTGCTTGTCTCCAAGTATCAGCGCAAGCTCGTGCGTTTGCTGTCGCGGCTTATCCGTAACCCAGCAGAGGTTGAAGATGTCGCGCAGGAGGCGTTCATCAAGGCCTACCGGGCATTGCCCAGCTTTCGGGGGGACAGTGCCTTCTACACGTGGCTCTATCGCATCGGCGTCAATACAGCCAAGAACTATCTGGTTTCTCAGGGAAGGCGGGCGCCGACGTCCACGGAGTTCGATTCGGAGGAGGCAGAGTCGTTTGAGGATGGAGGACAGCTTCGTGACATCAACACGCCGGAGCGTGTGTTGATGTCCAAGCAAATTGGCGAGACGGTCAATTCAGCGATGGAAGCGTTGCCAGAAGAGTTGCGTACGGCGATTTCGCTTCGCGAGATCGAAGGCCTGAGCTATGAAGAGATCTCTCAGATTATGGAGTGCCCGATCGGTACCGTGCGATCGCGCATATTCCGGGCGCGCGAGGCCATTGCGGAAAAGCTGAGGCCGCTTCTGGATACGGCGCCAGACAAGAGGTGGTGAGCAGTGAATACAGACATTTCAGCCATGATGGATGGAGCTCCAGGCGAGAGTTCCAGTGATCAGGTGTTGCGCGGCCTGGTCTCCGACGAGGATTCGCGGAAATGCTGGGAGACTTATCATCTCATCGGTGATGTACTGCGCGGTAACGCGCAGGTACGGCGCGGTTTCACCGACGAGGTGATGGAGCACCTGGCAAAAGAACCGACGGTTCTTGCACCCTCGGCGGCGGCTTCGCGTCGTTCGAACTATCGTATCTTCATGCCGCTGGCGGCGTCGCTCGCGGGCATCGGTGCCGTGGCATGGGTGGCCCAGGCATTGAACAGCGGCCCTGAGCAAACAACCTTGGTGCAGATGCAGCGCCCTGTGGCGGCCGGTGTCCAGTCCGTGGCGGCAATGCCTTCGGGATCGCTCGCGGAGGCGGCGAAACCGTCTGCGCCCAAGGCGGACCGTGAGCTCCATCTTTCGCCGCAGCTTCGGGAATATCTGTTGGTGCATCGGGGATTTCCGCCAACCGATTCGATCCATGGGGGTGCGGGCATTGTCGGAAGTGTGTCGGAATCAGGGCGGAACCCCTCGCAATGAGGCGGTTGGTTGCTTCGCTGGCCGTGTTAGGGTTCGTCGCCCTTCCGGCTGGTGCCGATAGCGGCCAGGAGGCCAACGTCTGGTTGTCGCGCGTGGCGAGTGCCGCGCGCAGTCTGAATTTCACCGGAACATTCGTCTACCAGAGCGGGAGCCGTACCGAAACCTCGCGTATCACCCACGCGCTGGACGCTGGCGTCGAACGGGAGAAAATCGAGGTTCTCGACGGAAGCCCCAGGGAGATCGTCCGCGTAAATGACGAAGTACGGTGTTTCGTTGCAGACATCCGCACCGTCATCATCGAGAAGTACGCCGAGCGCTCCCGTTTCCCCGGGAGGCTGCCTGTCGGTCTCACGGATCTGACGGAGAACTATCGTGTCGCCAAGGGTGAGGCGTCGCGGGTGGCTGATCGTGAAAGCCAGTTGCTCATCCTCGAACCCAAGGACAGACTTCGCCATGGGTATCTGTTTTGGGTCGATCAGGCGACGGGTTTGTTGCTTAAGGCGCGCACGGTCGATGAGCGTGGTGAGTCCCTCGAGCAATTCCATTTCACGTCGGTGAACATCGGTGGGGTCATCGCGCGTGACGCGTTGCGATCCCGCCTGGAGCGGAAGGTGGCGGAATGGAAGGTGCACGACGCCAGGGCGACAGAGGAGAACTCCAACGAATCCAAGTGGGTTTTTCGGACCGCCGTGCGGGGGTTCCGGCCGAGTCCGGGATTGCGACGCAAGGGGGATCAGGGTGGGGAGGTCATGCATTACGTCTTTTCCGATGGGCTTGCATCAATTTCGGTGTTCATCGAGCGGCTCGGAGCGAGTCATGTCGGCCTGGAGCCGCGGTCCAGGTCGGCCGGCGCCGTGAACGTCTATCAGCGTGTGTCGGCTGGGCATCTTGTCACCGTGCTCGGTGAAGTGCCTCATCAAAGCCTGGTGGTGCTGGGAGACGGCGTCGAGCCGCGCGGACGGTGATGGAGGCCAGGGCACGGGTGACGCGGGTCGAGGGTGGTGATGCCGTCGTGGAGTTGGTGGAGCACGGCGGCGGATGCGGGCGCTGCCATGAGACGGGCGGATGCGGCGGCGGACTTGCGGGACTTGTCGGCGGCAAGCGGCGCAGGTTGCGCCTGAGCAATGACATCGGTGTCGTTGCAGGGGACTGTGTGCGCTTGGTGGTTGACGATTACGCAGGTTTGCGTGTGGCTTTGGTCGTCTATTTGCTTCCCGTGGCACTTTTGGTGGGGTTCGCTGCGCTCGCCACCCATCTGGCAGGGACGGCGGCGAGCGACGTGACGTCTCTGGCGGGAGCGGGGATCGGTTTCACGGTGGCGGTATTGCTGGCACGGACTTACCAGCGGCGCAACAAGCGGCGCCTCGATGTGCGGATGCTGCCGGATGATCGGTCCGCGCACGGCCCTGCATGCTCGCTTGGTGGGGGCCAGCAAGAAGAGACGCAATGCCCATGATGCGCGCATTCGTACTGTTG
>JACQYB010000031.1:47460-193071 GCA_016208415.1 Betaproteobacteria bacterium
GTCGGCGTCTTGGGCGGCATGGCTGCTCACGGGCGGCGTGGGCTTCAGGATTTCGCGAACCTGGCTGAGCGGCAGGGCTCTGCCGCGGTCAACATCGGCACCACTCCAGCACTTTAGGGGCATGCGTGGTTTTCCGCGATTGCCGCAGCTGGATGAGAACGATCCGATGTTCGAGTTCATCCGGCGCTGCATTCTGCAGGTTCCGCGGGAGCCAGGTGTGCAAAGGGACTTCGCTTGCTAAAGGCGGTCCAAGGCCCACGACAAGCGCGTGTCTTCCGCATTGCCTGATTAGCCTCCCATGCCCATCGGTGTGATCGAATCCCTGGACCACGAAGGCCGCGGTGTCACCCGCGCCGACGGAAAGACCGTATTTGTGGAAGGCGCGCTTCCGGCGGAGCGGGTCGAGTACTCGTCTTATCGGCGCAAGCCTTCCTATGAGCTGGCGAGCCTGGCTCGGGTGCTGGCGCGCAGTTCGCAGCGCGTTGAGCCCGTCTGCCCGCACTTCGGGACCTGCGGCGGCTGCAGCATGCAGCATCTGGAAGCGGCGGCCCAAGCTGCGACAAAGCAGCGGGTGCTGGAGGATGTCCTCTGGCATCTCGCGCGGCTGCGGCCGGGGCAGGTCTACCCTGCGATTTCGGGCGCATGCCGGGGCTACCGGCACCGTGCGCGCCTGTCCGTACGGCTGGTTCCGAAGAAGGGCGGCGTGCTTGTGGGATTCCATGAGCGACGCAGCAGCTACGTTGCGGACATGAGGTCGTGCGACGTGCTTCCGCCCCACGTCGGAAGACTGCTGCCTGAATTGAAGACCTTGGTGGGGTCACTGTCGATCGCAGATCGGCTGCCGCAGATCGAGGTGGCGGTAGGGGATGAGGTTACCGTTCTCGTGCTGCGCATTCTGCAGCGACTGACGCGCATCGATGAGCAGTTGATTCGCGACTTTGCCGGGCGTCACGGCGTGCATGTCTATCTGCAAACCGGAGGCCCGGATTCAGCAGCGCCGTTCTTCCCGGAGCGTCCGGCTGAACTCTGGTATGCGCTGCCCGAATTCGATGTGCGGATCGACTTTTCCCCCACGCATTTCACCCAGGTGAATCCCTTCGTGAATCGCATGCTGGTCAGGCGTGCGATGGCCTTGCTCGACCCTCGCCCCGGGGAACGCGTTTCGGACATGTTCTGCGGGCTCGGCAATTTCTCCCTGCCCATCGCCCGATGCGGCGCGCAGGTGGTCGGTGTCGAGGGAAGTCCGGCCCTGGTCGCTGCCGCGCAGGCGAACGCGAGGAGAAACGGGCTTGAGGGCAGCGCCGAGTTTTCCCTCGCCAATCTCTTTGAGACCGATGAGCAAACCCTGTCGGCGCTTGGCAGGCTGGACAAGATGCTTATTGACCCACCGCGGGAGGGGGCCATCGCACTCGTGAAGGCACTTGGACGAGATGCTCCGCGCCGGATCGTGTATGTGTCGTGCAACCCTGCGACGCTGGCGCGGGATGCGGCGGTGCTGGTTCACGATAAGGGCTATCGGCTGCGCGGTGTAGGCATCGCCAACATGTTCCCGCACACCTCACATGTGGAATCCGTCGCGCTGTTGGAGCGTGCATGAAAAAGGCGGCTTGCGCCGCCTTGGTAGAGGAGTGGGCGCCCCCGTCAATCGCGCTGTCCGGTGAAGGCCAGCAGAAGGTGGAGCAGGCTGACGAACACGTTGTACACGTCAAGGTAGATGGCGAGGGTGGCGGAAACGTAGTTGTCCTCACCGCCGTTTACGATCCGGCTTATGTCGAAAAGGATGTAGAGGGAGAAAAGCACCACCACGACGGCCGAAATCGTGAGAGCAAACGCGGGAACCTGGAAGAACGCGTTTGCCAGCGCGGCCAGGAGTACCACGATCAGCCCGACGAACAGGAACTTGCCCAGGAAGCCGAAATCCTTCCTGGTGACGGTGGCAACCGCAGACAACGTGAAGAAGATCGCACCGGTTCCCGCTCCGGCCATGGCGATCACCGTCGGGCCGTTGGCGAAACCCAGCGCAACCTGAAGGATGCGGCTGAGCATCAGACCCATGAAGAACGTGAAGCCCAGGAGCAGGGCCACGCCCACGCCGGAATTCTTGTTGCGCTCGATCCCCCACATGAACGCCCACGCAATGCCCAGGAACAACACGAAAGCCAGAACGGGGCTCCCGGCGAGGAACGAAAAGCCGGCTTGCACGCCCACCAAGGCTCCCATCACCGTGGGCACCATGCTCAGTGCCAACAGCAGATAGGTGTTGCGCAGCACGCGATTCTGGCGCACTGAGACGTCCTGGTAGCCGGTGGTTGCGACGCGAATGTCAGGTTGCATCAGGTTCTCCAGTCAGACCAAACTGGTCGTAAGACTAAACGGCGACAGCGAAAGTTTCAAGCCGGATTGTTGCCACGACGCGGTCTGCGGAGACGTCCGCGTCGGGCGAGACTCCGTGTGGTTCGGCCGACCGCCGGGTATGATGGCAGGCGGGTTGGGGATGTTACACTGCGCTCCGCCGATGGCCCGACGCAGGTGATTAAGTTGGCCTGGGGAACTGGATGGGTGGCAGAGTGGTCGATTGCACCGGTCTTGAAAACCGGCAGTCCTTCGCGGGGCTCGTGGGTTCGAATCCCACCCCATCCGCCAGTAAGACCGTTCAGGTGAGATCCTCACGTCGGGCGTCTGCCCAACAATTTGGGGTTTCATAGAGCCGGACCTGTTCCAGGTGGAGGTGGCTTCCGAAGCGGTCGCGGTAGGCACCGTCGAGAATCCTGAACGCCTCCAATGCCAGGTTCTCGGCCGTCGGTACGGATTCGAGAACGACGGTCTTGTGGTCCGGCAGGGAACCCAGAAACTCCATCAGGGCGCGGTCGCCACGCCATACCAGGAAGGCGTGGTCCCACAGGTCGACGAGCGCTCGCCGCGCCAGCGCCTTGATGTCGGTGAAATCCATGACCATGCCGTTGGAGGATTCCCCAGGTGTGTGGAGAATATCGCCGGAAAGAGTGATCTCGAGCGCGTAGCGATGCCCATGAACGTTGCGGCAGTGACTTCGATGGTCCGGAATTCGATGCCCGGCGTCGAACTCAAGTCGGCGGGTAATACGCATGGAGGAGCGCGGCCAAGTGCCCATGGGCAGGGCGCAAATTATATCACCCGGTCGGAAACCCCTCGCCCCGGCGTGGGATGCGCGCCAGGGCTACACGTAGGAAACGACGGTCATGCCAGTGCTTCGGCAACTGAGTACTTCGGATCACAGCCGCGACAATGCCGGCCTTCGGTATGTCTACGCGGTGGCGTCTCGGCGATCGGGCGGGGTCTCGATCGGCGTCAATCTCAATCCGAACAATGCCTGCAACTGGCGATGCATCTATTGCCAGGTCCCCGGATTGGTTCGTGGCGGGGCGCCGCATATTGATGTTGAATGGCTTGCGAGCGAATTGCGGCAGTTCCTGCACGAGGCGCTGTCTGGGGGGGTTCGTCAGGCGGGTAAGCAGGGTGAGTCTGCGCGTGTAGTGGACATCGCGTTGTCGGGCAACGGTGAGCCCACCAGCGCGCGGGAATTTCCCGAGGTGGTAAGCCTGATCGGGGCGGCAATCGAGGAATTTGGGCTGGGCGGATCGGTGACTCCGCGCCTGATCACCAACGGCAGTCTGGTGCTCAGGGAACGGGTGGGAGAAGGGTTGCGGCGGCTTGCGGGCATCGGCGGCGAGGTGTGGTTCAAGGTCGATGCGGGTACGGCTGCTGGTTTCGGCCGCATCAACAGCGTGAGCCTCAATTCGGCTCAGGTGGTCCGTTGGCTTGCGCACTGCTCGTCGTTGTGCAGGACGTGGGTGCAAAGCTGCATGTTCGCCCTGGATGGCGCGGGACCGACGGCTGAGGAGATCGACCGCTACCTGGAAATTCTGGCGAGTGCAGAACCACACCGGCTCGCCGGGGTGCACCTGTACGGACTGGCCCGCAACTCAAGCCAACCGGAACGCCCCAGGTTGACACGACTGGCCGACGATGAAATGAGGAAGATCGCCGCGGCGATCGAGAAAATTGGGCTGACGGTGCGCGTCAGCCCTTGACTCAAGCCCCCGCTTCGTCACTAACCCTTCTTGCGGGCGCCTCGGGCGGCCTTTTTCAGGTTCTTGAACATCTCCGGGTCGGCGCTCTTGAGGTACTCGACGACCTCAAAGTCCTCGCGCTTGACCTTGGCGGGGTCGATCTGCTCGACATGGACAAGACGCAGCAGGGTCTGTACGGGGCGTGGCATGTTTCGGCCACTCTCATAGCGTGAGCCCCCGCTTTGGGTAACTCCGATCTTTGACCAGAACTCTGACTGGTTCATGCCGAGCTTCCGGCGGATTTCACGCGCGTCGATCTTCTCAGGTGCCTTCATATCCAGTTCCTTGGACAGGGGTTTATGGGCATGCCGACCCGTTGCACGGAAAGCAAGGCCATCTGCATGCAGCCTATAACTAAAGTTATAGTGTGTAAAGTATAGACCAATATTCGGAAACCATACAATCGGGTTTTGGATGATATTTTTCGTTCTGTTGCCCCTAAGCCCGAGCGGTATGACCGGTTTGTCCATGTACGTGAGGTGATGGGGCTTTTCGCGTCATCGGGGGAGCAGACCAGGCGCGGCTCGCGGCGCGCTAGGCCATCACCGGGGATGACGTGGGGGCTGGCGGAGGTGGCTACTGCTCTTTCCCGGCGTCGGCGTGGCGTCTATCCGCTGCGGAGGAGTCCCCGGGCGGAGAAAAGGCGCATTTTGACCAGCGCGTGAAGTCCTTGCCGGTGCCCCGGTACTTGGGTGCGGTGGTGTTGTGGCGTCCGCACTGCGCATCTGCTTGCAGTGTGGAATTCAAGTAAAATTCGCCACCATTTTGGCTCTGCGGATGAACTGATGGCACTGATTGTCCAGAAATACGGCGGAACCTCGGTCGGGACGGCCGAGCGCATCAAGAACGTCGCGCGTCGGGTGGCGCGCTTCCACGCCGCCGGGCATCAGCTCGTGGTTGTGGTGTCGGCCATGAGCGGCGAGACCAACCGGCTGATCGCGCTGGCCAAGGAGGTGCAGGCGAGCCCCGATCCACGCGAACTTGATGTGATGGTTTCCACCGGCGAGCAGGTGACCATCGGCCTGTTGTCGATGGCGCTCATGGAGCTTGGCGTCAAGGCACGAAGCTATACCGGTGCGCAGGTGCGCATCCTGACCGACAGTTCCTTCACCAAGGCGCGGATCGTGAGCATCGATGAGAGCAATGTCCGAGCGGATCTGGACGCGGGGCATGTCGTCGTTGTGGCAGGGTTTCAGGGCGTCGACGAAAGCGGAAACATCACCACCCTGGGACGCGGCGGTTCGGATACCACGGGTGTGGCGCTGGCAGCGGCGCTGCGGGCGGATGAATGTCAGATCTACACCGATGTGGATGGTGTTTACACGACCGATCCGCGCATCGTGCCGGAGGCACGCCGGCTCACCACCATCACCTTCGAGGAGATGCTGGAGATGGCGAGCCAGGGATCGAAGGTGTTGCAGATTCGTTCGGTCGAGTTTGCAGGAAAGTACAAGGTCAAACTGCGAGTCCTTTCGAGTTTTGAGGAGGACGGGCAAGGTACGCTGATCACGTTTGAGGAAGACATCAAGATGGAACAGCCGATCATTTCCGGAATCGCGTTCAACCGCGACGAAGCCAAGATCACCGTGTTGGGGGTTCCGGACCGGCCCGGGATTGCGTACCAGATCCTGGGGCCCATCGCCGATGCCAAGATCGACGTGGACATGATCATCCAGAACGTCGGCCATGACGGCATGACCGATTTCTCATTCACGGTGAATCGCAACGAGTTCACTCGCGCCATGGGGATTCTCGATGGCGTCAGGCAACAGGTGGGTGCGCGCGAGGTGGTCGGGGATAACCGCATTGCCAAAGTCTCGGTGGTGGGAGTCGGCATGCGTTCCCACGTGGGCATCGCCAGCAAGATGTTTCGTACGCTCTCCGAGGAGGGAATCAATATCCAGATGATCTCCACCTCGGAAATCAAGATCGCGGTCGTGATCGACGAGAAGTACCTGGAACTGGCCGTGCGCGTCCTGCACAAGGCGTTTGAACTCGACCAGATTTCGGCGTGAGTTTCGGCGTGAGTTTGACCGCCCTGAGGCGAATCTGTATGATCTGGCGGCTTCGGAGAGATGGCCGAGAGGTCGAAGGCGCTCCCCTGCTAAGGGAGTATATGGGCCAAAACCTGTATCGAGGGTTCGAATCCCTCTCTCTCCGCCAAAGTCGCGTATAATGCGCGGCTTTCCAGGGCGCCCGTAGCTCAGTTGGATAGAGTACCTGGCTACGAACCAGGGGGTCGTGGGTTCGAATCCTGCCGGGCGCGCCAAGACATCGAGAAGGGCTGAAATCGTCGGATTTCAGCCCTTTTTCCATTCTTGTGTGTGTTCCGCGGGCCGGGAGGACAGCTGTTTGGCCGGAATCATCGTCATCGGATCCGTGGCGCGGGATGAAATCCTCCGGATGGCGGAGCCGCTGCGGACCGGCTCCCACCTGAACGGCACGCTCTGTGGCTACCGGCTGGGAGGCGGGGGTGCGAATACCGCCATCGCGCTTGCTGCCGCCGGGCATCGGGTAACGCTCGTGGCCGCCGTGGGACAGGATGCGGCAGGCGAAGCGTTGCTGGCCGAACTTGTTGCGGCCGGCGTGGAGACGGAGCATGTGGCCCGGGTTCCCCGCCCCACGACCCGATCGCTCATCCTCGTGGACCCCACAGGCGAGCGCACCGTCGTCAATGTGGCGCGCTGCGAGGAGGAAGAGCCGCCTCGGCGGCTGCTGGACTTGCCCGCCGACGCCATCTACGTGCGCAGCCGCCGCCGTGAACTGGCTCCCCTGCTGGCTGCGAGGGCCGCGACGACGCTGGTCGTGGCCCACGTTCCGCCGGTGGAGCCGCGCTGCCGACCGGCGCAGGTGCTCGTGGCTTCCCGGTCCGATCTCACACCGGCACAGGCGGCTGATCCGCTGGGCTTGGGAAATGAGGTCGCCGGGCAGGGCTTGTGCTGGATGGTCGTGACGGACGGCGCGGCGGGCGCGCGGGCCGTTTCAGCGACGCAATCGCTGACAGCCGCGGCCCAGCTCGTGCAGACCGTGGATACCACCGGAGCAGGGGATGCCTTTGCCGCAGGGTTGGTGCACGGCCTGGTGAGCCACCTCCCGATGTCCGACGCCCTTGCCCTGGGTGCGCGCTTCGGCACGGAGGCCACCCTGTGGCGGACGTCCGCGCTACCGGCGGAGGCCGTGCGTCGCATACTCTCGCAATGGGAGGAGTCTGGCCGGAGTTGCGCGCCGCGCCGGAATGGCTGTTGAAGTCTCTTGCCGCGAGATGGGCGCAACAGGCTTGTGTGTGGCGGCGGGGCTTCACCAATTTATACAAACAAACAAGACGTGTCATCAAACGTGCCATATAATGGCGCCATGAAGACCGTGACCAGCCGTGGCCTGTTCCCCACCGCGGCGGAAGAACTGAAGTGGGACGTGCGCCAGCGGCTGGCGATGCTGGAGGCCACGGTGCTGTGGGAGGTGCGGGTTACCACCGCAGCGCTCACCCGCCTGTTCGGCATCTCCCGCGGGCAGGCATCCAAGGATTTCAGCCTTTACCAGCGACTCGCGCCCGACAATTTGCTCTACGACCTCCACCTCAAGGCCTACCGGGCGTCCGGGTCTTTCGCGCCGCGCTTCATGCTCGGCACGGCGGAGGAATTCCTCTTGCTGGCCGAGGCGGGAAGCGCCCTCGGGCGGTCGGTGGTGGTACCGATCACGCCCGGTTGTGTGGCCGTGGAGACGCTGCGCCCACCGGCACGCACGGCAGACCTGGGGGTGCTGCGGGCGATGCATGGCGCGATCCGGGCGGGACAGCGCATCTCGGCACCCTACCATTCGCTCACCCGGGAGACCCGCAGCCTCGAACTGGAGCCCCACGCGCTGGTGTTCAACGGCTTTCGCTGGCACGTGCGGGCGTGGTGCGCCGAGCACGGAGATTTTCGGGATTTTGTTCTGGGTCGGTTCCCGGCGGTGCCGGTGGAGGTAGGACCAGCAAGGCACGGTGCGGCCGACGACGACGACTGGCAGTATTGGGAAACGCTGCAGATTGAGCCCCATCCGGGGTTGTCGTTGAAGCAGCAGGCGGCCATCGCCGACGACTACGGCATGGAGGATGGACGCCTGCTGCTGACGGTGCGCCGGGCGCTGGTGTCCTACGTGCTTTCCATGCTGCGCCTGGATGGATCGGCGCCTTCCGATCCGAAGGCAGCCCAACTCGTGCTGTCGGCGCGGCAAGCGGCGAAGGCGCCCAGGGCGGGGAGCAACCGTGGGTATTGAGCGCATGGTCTTCGTGGATCTGGAGACCACGGGCGCCGACCCGGTGCGCGACCGGATTACCGAGATCGGCATCGTCGAGGTCACGCCGACGGGCAGCGCGTCGTGGAGCACCCTTGTCAATCCGGGCACGCCAATCCCTGAATTCATTCGCCGACTTACGGGCATCAGCGACAACATGGTCGCCGATGCCCCGCCGTTCGAGGCGGTGGCGGGTGAACTGCTTGAGCGGCTGGGTGGTGCCCTGTTCGTTGCCCACAACGCCCGCTTCGACTATGGCTTCCTGCGCAACGAGTTCCGCCGCGCGGGGCGCCGTTTTCAGGCCGACGTGCTGTGCACCGTGAAGCTCTCCCGCAAGCTCTTCCCGGCCTTCCACAAGCACAACCTGGACTCCCTCGTGGAGCGCCACGGGCTGGTGCCGCAAGATCGCCATCGTGCACTCGCCGACGCCGACCTGCTGTGGCAGTTCTGGCGCCACATCCACGAGGAGTTGCCCGCACAGGCCATCGACCTGGCCATTGCCGAACTGACACGCCGCCCCAGTCTGCCGCCCCAGCTCAGCGACGGCGTGGTGGACGACCTGCCCGAAGGGCCGGGGGTGTATCTGTTTTTCGGCGAGAATGGGGCGACCCTCTACGTCGGCAAGGGCGTCAACCTGCGCCAGCGCGTGCTCTCGCATTTCGCCGCCGATCATGGCCAGCAGCGGGAGATGCGTCTGTCCGGGGAGGTGACGCGGCTGGAGTGGCGCGAGACCGCGGGCGAAATCGGCGCGCTGCTGCTGGAGGCGGAACTGGTCAAGGCCATGCAGCCCGCCCACAACCGGCGGCTTCGGCGCGGGGACGACCTGTGCGCCTGGCAGTTGCATGAGGAGGGGCCGGGAGATTTCCGCCCGCGGCTGGTGTGGGCGCGGGACGTGGATTTCGGGCGTCAATCCGATCTGTATGGGCTGTTCGTGTCGCAGCGGGAGGCGCGCAATACCCTGGTCAAAATCGGTGAAGCCCATGGACTGTGCCCGGTCGTGCTGGGACTGGAGAAGCCCGCGGGCAGCGGACGCCCATGTTTCGGACGCCAGCTCGGTCGCTGCGCCGGCGCGTGCGTGGGGGCGGAACCGCGGTCGACGCACAGCGCACGGCTGATGTCGGCCCTGGCGCGGCTGCGGATCAAGGCCTGGCCCTTTCCGGGCGCGGTGGGACTGGTGGAGCGGGACGTGATGCGCGGCCGCGAAGAGGTCCATGTGCTGGACAACTGGTGCTACCTTGGCACGGCCCGCAGCGAGGATGATCTGTGGGCATTGCTTGGAGATGCCGGCCATCGGGCGGCTTTTGAACTGGATACGTACAAGATCCTGTCCCGGTGCCTGGCTCAGGGGAAGCTGGAAATTCGGCCTTTGAACCGGGTCGCGAATGACCCGGCGGAAGCCTCGTTCTGACCCGCCAGGGGGCGACCAAGGGCCGCCTTTCTGTCATCATCGCGCCTCTGCGGAGGGCGCAGTCCCGGCCTGTGACGACAACACATTGAAAACATGAGCTATTCAGAATCATCCATCCGGGTCCTCAAGGGCCTGGAGCCGGTGCGTGAACGTCCCGGCATGTACACCCGCACCGATTCGCCGACCCACATCATCCAGGAGGTGATCGACAACGCCGCCGACGAGGCGTTGGGCGGCTTCGCCAGGAAGATCGCCGTAACGCTGCACGGCGACGGATCGGTGTCGGTGGACGACGATGGGCGCGGCATTCCGGTGGGACTGCACCCGGTGGAGGGGGTGCCGACGGTGGAGGTGGTGTTCACCCGGCTGCACGCCGGCGGCAAGTTCGACAAGAAGGCCGGCGGGGCCTACGCTTTCGCCGGCGGGCTTCACGGCGTGGGCGTGTCGGTGACCAACGCGTTGTCCACGCGGCTGGAGGTGAGCATCCGGCGCGAAGGGCGCATCCACCGCATGGCCTTTGCCGGGGGTGAGGTCGCGGAGCCTCTTGCCGTGGTGGGAACGGTGGGCGCGCGCAGTTGCGGCACGCTGGTACGGGTGTGGCCGGACGGGCGCTACTTCGACGCCCCGCGGGTGCGCCGCGCCGAACTGGAGCGGCTACTGCGCGCCAAGGCCATCCTGCTGCCGGGCCTGCGCGTCACCTTGACGGACGAGGAGACGGGCGAGGAAAAGGCCTGGCAGTACGCCGACGGCCTGGTGTCCTACCTCGGCGAGAGCCTGCCGACAGGGGACGCGGCGGGCTACGTGAGTCCCATCTTTGCCGGCGAAGCCTATGCCGGTGCCGGCGATTCCGGCGGCTTTTCCGAAGGCGAGGGCGCGGCCTGGGCGTTGGCCTGGTGCGAGGCGGGCGGAGCGGGCGAGTCCTATGTAAACCTCATCCCCACGCTCACCGGCGGTACCCACGAGGCGGGTCTGCGTTCGGGCATCTACGAGTCGGTCAAGGAATTCGTGACCCACCACGGCCTGTTGCCGGGCAAGGTGAATTTGCAGGCGGAGGACGTGTGGCGGCACGTGCGCTTCCTGCTGTCGGTGCGCATCCTCGATCCCCAGTTCCAGGGCCAGACCAAGGAACGGCTCACCAGCCGCGACGCGCTGCGGCTGGTGGCCTCGCGCATCAAGGATCCGCTGGATGCCTGGCTCAACGGCCATGTGGAGGAGGGCAAGCGCATCGCCGAACTGGCCATCAAGGCGGCGCTCACCCGCCAGAAGGCCGGCAAGGTGGTGGAGAAGAGGAAGCAGTCGGGTGCGGCGGTGCTCCCCGGCAAGCTCACCGACTGCGAGTCCCAGGACATCGCCCGCAACGAGCTCTTTCTCGTGGAAGGTGATTCCGCCGGGGGCTCCGCCAAGCAGGGGCGCGACCGGGAGTACCAGGCGATCCTGCCGCTGCGCGGCAAGGTCCTCAACACCTGGGAAGTGGCGCGCGGCGAGATCCTGGGCAACAACGAGGTGCATGACATCGCCGTGGCTCTGGGTATCGATCCCCACGGTGCAGAAGCGCCGCAGGGCGTGCTGGACAACCTGCGCTACGGCCGGGTCATCATCATGGCCGATGCCGACGTAGACGGCAGCCACATCCAGACCCTGCTCCTGACCCTGTTCTTCCGCCACTTTCCGAGGCTCGTCGAGCATGGCCACGTGTTCATCGCCCAGCCGCCGCTGTACGCCGTGAAGGTCGCAGCCCAGGGCAAGGGCCGCCCGGAGCGGCGCCTTTACGCCCTGGATGAAGCGGAGCGCGACCAGATCCTGGAGCGCCTGCGCGAAGACCGGGTGCGCATCGACCACGTCCACGTGGGCCGCTTCAAGGGCCTGGGCGAGATGAATCCGGAGCAACTGCGCGAGACGACCATGCACCCCGACACGCGGCGCCTGCTGCCGGTGACGCTGCCGCCGGAAGCCCTGGAGCAGGCACGGAGCATTTTCACGCTGCTCATGGGCCGCGGCGAGGCCGCCGGGCGACGCGCGTGGATGGAGGCCAACGGCAACCTGGTGGAAGCGGACATCTGAAGCGGACGAAGCGGACGACATGAGCAACGAACAGAACGATCTCTTCGGGGCAGTGGACCAGGCCGCCGCCCCCGGCCCAGACGTCCCGCCTGAACCGCCCCCGCCTGAACCCCCCCCACCCGGGCCCAGCCCGGACGCGGACGGGGAGGGCGTGCCGCTGCACGTCTTCGCCGAGCGCGCCTACCTCACCTACGCCATGTCCACCGTGCTGGACAGGGCGCTGCCCTTCGTCGAGGACGGCCAGAAGCCGGTGCAGCGGCGCATCCTCTACGCCATGCGCGAGTTGGGCAACCGGGCCGATGCACCGTTCAAGAAATCGGCGCGCATCGTCGGCGACGTCATCGGCAAGTTCCACCCCCACGGCGATTCGGCGGTGTATGAGGCGGCGGTGCGCATGGCCCAGGACTTCACCCTGCGCTACCCGCTCATCGAGGGCCAGGGCAACTTCGGCTCCCGCGACGGCGACTCGCCCGCCGCCATGCGCTACACCGAGGTGCGGCTGTCGCGCTTTGCCGAAGACATCCTGCTGGCGGAAATCGACCGCGGCACCGTGGATTTCCGTGAGAACTACGACGGCACGCTAAGGGAGCCGGCGCTGCTGCCGGCACGCCTGCCGGTGCTGCTGCTCAACGGCGTCTCGGGCATCGCGGTGGGCATGGCCACCGAGATGCCGCCCCACAACCTGGGTGAGGTGGCCCAGGCCTGCCTGGCGGTGATCGCGCAGGGCGACGACGAGGCCGTCTACGCCGCCATTCCGGCGCCGGACTTCCCCGGCGGCGGGCAGATCATCTCGCCGGCCGAGGACATCCGCCGCGCCTACGAGACGGGACGCGGGAGCCTGCGGGTGCGCGCCCGCTGGGCGGTCGAACCGCTGGCGCGGGGCCAGTACCGCGTGGCGGTTACGGAGTTGCCGCCGAACACCAGCACGGCGCGGGTGCTCGCCGAGATCGAGGAACTGATCAATCCCAAGGTGAAGTCCGGGCGCAAGGCGCTCACCCCGGAACAGCAGAGCCTGCGCGGCGCGCTGTTGGCGGTGGTGGACAGTTTCCGCGACGACTCGGACAAGGCGCACCCGGTGCGCATCGTGCTGGAGCCGCGCAGCCGCACCGTGTCGGCGGACGACCTGATGAAGGTGCTGCTGGCCAACACCTCGCTCGAAGGCAATGTCCCCATCAACATGACCATGATCGGGCGCGACGGACGTCCGCAGCAGAAGCCGCTGCCACAGGTGGTACGCGAATGGTGCGACTTTCGTCTGGTCGTGGTGGAACGGCGCCTGCGCCACCGCTTCAACGAGGTGGAGCGGCGCGTCCACATCCTGGAAGGGCGGATGATCGCCTTCCTGCACATCGAAGAGGTCATCCGGATCATCCGCCAGGCCGACGATCCGAAGGTCGAACTCGCAGCGCATTTCGCGCTTACGCCGGAGCAGGTCGAGGACATCCTGGAGATTCGTCTGCGGCAACTCGCCCGTCTGGAAGGGTTCCGCATCGAGCGCGAACTGGGCGAACTGCGCCAGGAGCGAGACGGCCTCACCCACCTGCTCGGCAGCGAGGAGGCGCGGCGCCAACTGGTGAGCGAGGAACTGCGCAAGGATGTGGCCAGCTTCGGCGACGGGCGGCGCACGCTCATCGAGGCCTCCGAGCGGGTGAGCGCCGCGCGGGTGGATTCCGTGGCGGACGAACCGGTCACCGTGATCCTGTCGCGCAACGGCTTCATCCGCTGCCGCTCTGGGCATGGCGTGGACCGCGCCGCGCTGACCTGGAAGGCAGGCGACGGCGAGTATGCCGTGGTGGAGACCCGCAGCGTGCATCCGGTGGTGCTGCTGGACGGGCGCGGGCGCGCCTACACCGTGCGCCCTGCCGATCTGCCGGGCGGCAAGGGCGACGGTGTTCCCCTGAGTTCGCTCGTCGACCTGCAGAACGGGCGGATCGTCGGAGTGCTTTCGGCGGTTTCAGAGACGCGGGTGCTGCTGGCGACCACCGCTGGAGTTGGATTCATCGGCACCCTGGCCGACATGGTGGCGCGCAACCGGGCGGGGAAGGCCTACGTGAACGTCGACGAGGGTGCGACGCTGCTGCCGCCCGTAATGGTCGCCGAGGAGGCTACGCATGTCGCCGTGGTGACGGACGCGCTGCGGCTGCTGGTTTTCCCGTGCGCCGAACTGAAGGCGCTTCCCGGAGGCAAGGGCGTGATCCTCATGGCGCTGGACGGGAGGGAAAAGGTGATCGCGGCGCGGGCGACGGCCGCCGAGCTACGGGTGAGCGGAGTGGGGCGCGGCGGGCGGGAGGTCGAGCTCGTTCTGGCGCGCCGCGAACTTGAAACGTTCCTCGGCAGGCGCGCCCGCAAGGGACGAGCGCTGCCGCCCAGACTGAAGTCGGTGACCGGTTTGGGCTGACTCCCGCAGGGGCTGGCGGGACCGGGACGCCCCCGGCGGGGTTGATCGCGCAAGGGGGCGTTCCGGCGTCGCCAAGACAGGCGGATACGACGGCGGGCGAGCGCCTGCAATATCGGGTAAGCTTGGATATAGAGCGCCGATCACCCTGATCGGCGCGCACTGTTCTTTCATTTTCCGCGCGCGAGCCGTTAATCCGTCGATGATCGTCATCAATCTTTCCTGCAGCAAGGGGCACCCCTTCGAGGGTTGGTTCGCTTCCAACGATGAGTTCACCCGGCAATGGGAGGGCGGGGAACTCGTCTGCCCATTCTGTGGCGACCATCAGGTAAGCCGCTTGCCGTCGGCGCCGCGCATCCGGCGTCATGGCGCGTCGCAGCAGGGGAGGAAACCCGTCGGCGTGGGCGAGAAGGAACTGGCCATCCGCTCCTTCGACGCACTGGCGCGCATCGTCGAGCACATCATTGCGGAATCCGAGGACGTGGGGGAGCGCTTTGCCGTCGAGGCGCGGCGCATCCATGGCAACGAAGCGCCACAGCGCAGCATCCGCGGACGCTCGACGGTCGCAGAAGCGGTGGAACTGCTGGAGGAAGGAATCGCGGTGCTTCCGCTGCCCGTTCCCCCGACGGGTGAGATGCACTGAGCACCTGCTGAGGGTGCGTTTCAACCCGGCACCTGCTGAGGGTGCGTTTCAACCCGGCACCTGATGAGGGTGCGCTTCAACCGAGCACCTGCCGAGGGTGCATCTCAACGCAGCCACCTGCCAAGGGTGGCCGGGGGCTTCTCAACCCAACACCCGTGTTGGCGGCGTCTCACTCGGGCACCCCCGCCGGGTGCATGTCAGCGGTTCAGGATTTGTTGCGGCCGTCGGAAACGTAGAGGTCATCCCAGGCCGTCTTGGGCGCGGGATTGACCTTGGTCATGTAGTGTTCCTTCAGGGCGAAGAACTCCGACAGGATGGCCAGCGGAAACCCCTGTCGTCCCCCCCGCTGGTCGATCAGCAGATCGTCGAAATAGCGCTCCACGGCGCGCGGATGCGTCCACAGCCTGGCCAGCCGGTTGATGACGTGGGGAAAACGGTGGGCAGCCTGGGAAGGTCGCACGGATTCCGGCAGGCGCACGAGAAAGCGCAGACCCTCGTCCGTGAGTTCCTTGTCCTGGGACTTGCGAAGCGCCGAATAATCGGGCTCGTCGGCGAGTTCGTCGTATGGCATCAACTCGGATTTCCTTCGCCGGATGGGCTTGTGCGTATCTGCCGGCGATGTGGGATTCGGATGTCTGGCGAGTTGGGGAAGGCCCGATGGCGCGGCGATTTTCACGGGCCGTCATCCCCAGGGCCATCGTTTGCATTTTGGCAGACGGCCGGCAAAATAGGAAGGCGGCGGCGTAGTTGACGACTTGGGGGCCGGAGCCGGCGGGTGCACAGAGGCGATGGCGCACTGTGTCGCCGGGCGCCGCAAACGGCAGGCGCGGTGGCCGCTCAATGAACGATGATCGACTCGACCCAGACGAGCTCGCAGGCTCCGTTGCCCGTGTCCGCACGGGTGAGGGAGGAGCGCCAGCGCCATCCATCGCTGGCCGTGATCTGGACGAGATATCCCTGAAGGTGCACCACCTCACCCACGCGCACCCGCCGCAGGCGCCGTTCCGTGGCAGCGTCGGAAGGGATGAGGTGCATGTTTGCACTGTGCCCGGCAATGGCCTGGTGCGGGATGGGTGCCTGGGCGGTGCGCCAGTAGTAGAAACGCGATGACTGCGTGATGTCGATGGTGCGCAGGATGGCGCCGTCGGACATGGGTCCCCAGCCCAGCGCGAGGTCGATGGGAACCAGATCGGCGCCACGGTCGAAGCGGTAGATCTCCCGACCGAGCACCCGGGCCTCGACTTTGAACCGGGCCAGGGCTTCGATCTGGTATCCGGGCCGAATCAGGCGTGGCACCTCCGAAAGGGGAGTCTGGAGCGGCTCTCCAGGCGCCAGCATGCCATCCGGCCGGTCCATGGGTCGATCCGACCAGGCGGACAGCCCTCCCCACGCGCACAGCGCAAGCAACAGCACCAACCAGCGCTTCATCGCCGCGGGGCCTCCCTATCGCCGGTGTCTCGCGACTCGCCCTACATGCCCATGTAGAGCGGTCCCTCACCGCCCTGGGGAGGCATCCACACGATGTTCTGGGTTGGATCCTTGATGTCGCAGGTCTTGCAGTGGACACAGTTCTGCGCGTTGATCTGAAGGCGGGGATTGGCGCCGTCGGTGTCGCGCACGATTTCGTACACCCCGGCCGGGCAATAGCGCTGCTCCGGGGCGTCATAGACCGCGAGATTGACCGCGATCGGCGTCTGGGCGTCCTTCAGCCGCAAATGGCAGGGCTGGTTTTCTTCGTGGTTGGTGTTGGAGAGGAAGACCGACGACAGCCGGTCAAAGGTCAACACGCCGTCGGGCCGCGGGTAGTCGATGGGGATGCAGCGGGCGGCCGGAAGGAGCTTGGTGTGGTCGGCGTCGAGGTGCAGGGTCCATGGCGCGCGGCCGCGAAAGACGTGCTGGTCGATTCCGAACATCGCCGATCCCAACCACAACCCCTTGCTCATCCAGGGCTTGAAGTTGCGGGCGCGATGCAGTTCGTCGTACAGCCACGACTGCCTGAAGCGGCGAGGATAGTCGGTGAGTTCGTCGCTGGCGCGGCCCGCCGCCAGCGCCTCGGACACAGCCTCCGCCGCCAGCATGCCGGACTTGATGGCGGTGTGGGACCCCTTGATCCTCGATGTGTTGAGGAAACCGGCGTCGTCGCCCACCAGGCAGCCGCCGGGGAAGATCAGCTTGGGCAGGGCTTGCAGCCCGCCGGCGGTGATGGCGCGCGCGCCGTAGGCAATGCGCCGTCCATCGTCGAAGAAGTCGCGCACCATGGGGTGGGTCTTGAGGCGCTGGAATTCCTCGTAGGGATTCAGATACGGGTTACGGTAGTTGAGGCCCACCACCAGCCCTACCGACACCAGGTTTTCCCCGTAGTGGTACATGAAGGAACCGCCGTAGGTCGCTGCATCCAGGGGCCAGCCGGCGGTGTGCATGACCAGCCCCGAGTGGTGCTTCCCGGGCTTGATCTCCCACAGCTCCTTGATGCCGAGGCCGTACACCTGCGGGTCCGCGCCATGACGCAGATCGAAGCGCTCCTCCAGTTGCCTGCCGAGATGGCCGCGGCAGCCCTCGGCAAACAGCGTGTACCGGGCGTGCAATTCCATGCCCGGTTGATAGGCGGTGCCGGGCTTGCCGTCGCGGCCCACGCCCATGTCGCCGGTCACCACCCCCTTCACGGAACCGTCGGCGTGGAACAGCATGCCGGCGCCGGCGAATCCGGGAAACACCTCCACGCCCAGCGCCTCGGCCTGCTGGGCCAGCCAGCGGCAGACGCTGCCCAGGCTCACCACGTAGTTGCCTTCGTTGCGGAAACAGGCCGGCAGCAGGGAGGTGGAAAGCGCATGGCCGCCGGTTTCCGTGAGGAACAGGAAGCGATCTTCACCGACCGGCGTTTCCAGGGGCGCTCCCTGTTCGTGCCAGTCGGGGAGCAGTTCGGTGAGCGCCTGTGGATCCATGACCGCGCCGGAGAGAATGTGGGCGCCGATCTCGCTGCCCTTCTCGATGACGCACACGCTGACGTCGCGTTGCTCCCGGGCGGCGAGTTGCTTGAGCCGAATGGCCGCCGCCAGGCCGGCGGGCCCGCCGCCGACGACGAGCACGTCGAATTCCATCGATTCGCGGTCCATGTTCTCCTCGTTTCTCCGTGGCTTCCTGCTTGTGCGCCAGTAGCCGGGCTTATCGGCCAATGCAGGATTGTGATGGGGATTATAATTCGGCCGATTTGACTGCTGCGCTGGAAATGGACAAACAAAAGCTTCTACTTCACGTGACCCGCATCCCCATTCGCTGGGGCGACATGGATGCGATGGGGCACGTCAATAACACCGTCTACTTTCGCTACGCGGAGCAGGCGCGGGTGGAGTGGTTCGAAGGCATGGGATACGGCGTCAGTCCGCGCCAGGCGACGCCGGTGATCATCAACGCAAGCTGCACTTTCCTGGTTCCGCTGACCTACCCGGACACGGTGGAGGTGCGCATGTTTGCCGGGCCGCCGGGACGCAGCAGCCTCCCCACGTTCTACGAGATGCGGCGCGGGGGCGATGGGCGCCTGTGCGCCGAGGGCTCGGCCAAGGTGGTGTGGATGGACCCGGCCACCGGGCGTTCGGCGCCGCTTCCCGAGGCGCTACGGGGCCTGTTCGAGGGAAGCGGGGTGCCATCCCCGCATGTGCCGGAACCGTAGCCATGGCTGATCGACCCTTGTGGTCGCCCTCCACGGAGCGTGCCGGCGCCACCCGCCTGGCGGCATTCGTCGCCGACATACAGCGGCGCTACGGGCGGGAATTGCCGGACTACGCGGCGCTGCACCGCTGGTCGGTGGCGCGGCCGGACGAATTCTGGGCCGCAGTCTGGGACTTCTGCCAGGTGATCGCCAGTGAACGCGGACACGCCGTCGTCGAGGACGGCGAGCGGATGCCGGGCGCGCGCTGGTTTCCCGGCGCCCGCCTCAACTATGCCCGGAACCTGCTGCGGCGGCGGGATGATTCCGATGCGCTGGTGTTCTGGGGCGAGGATCGCGTGCGCCGGCGCATCGGCCATGGCGAACTCTACCGACGCGTCGCCTGCCTTGCCGCAGCGATGCGCGCCGAGGGCGTGGGCCCCGGAGATCGCATTGCCGCCTACATGCCCAACATGCCCGAGACGCTCATCGCCATGCTGGCGGCGGCGTCCATCGGGGCGGTCTTCACTTCCGCCTCGCCGGATTTCGGCGTGCAGGGCGTGCTCGACCGCTTCGGGCAGGTGGAACCCAAGCTGCTGTTCGTGGCGGACGGGTACGACTACAGCGGCAAGACCATCGACTCCCTGGACAGGGTGCGGGAGATTGCGCAGCGGCTGCCGTCCCTTCGGGCCGTGGTGGTGGCGCGCTACACCCCGCGCGAAGGGCACGACATCTCGGGCATCCCCGGCGGCGTCATGCTGCCCAGCTTCGTGGATCCATGGCGTGGGCAGACCGAGATCGAATTCGAGCAACTGCCCTTCGATCACCCGCTCTACATCCTGTATTCGTCCGGTACGACGGGAGTGCCCAAGTGCATCGTCCACGGTGCCGGCGGGGTGCTGCTGCAGCACCTCAAGGAGCATCAACTGCACGCGGACGTGCGTCCCGACGACCGGCTGTTCTACTTCACCACCTGCGGCTGGATGATGTGGAACTGGCTCATGTCAGGGCTGGCGTCCGGGGCGACGCTGCTGCTCTACGACGGCAGCCCGTTTGCGGGGAGGGGAAGGGTGCTGTTCGATTTTGCCGAGGCCGAGGGCATGACCCATTTCGGTACCTCGGCAAAGTATCTGGACGCCGCCGTCAAGCTCGGGTTGGAACCGGCACGGACCCACGATTTGTCGGCGTTGCGGTCCGTGCTTTCCACCGGCAGCCCGCTGTCGCCGGAGGGCTTCGAGTACGTCTATCGCAGCATCAAGGCGGATGTGCAGTTGGCCTCGATCTCGGGCGGTACGGATCTGGTGTCATGCTTCGTGCTGGGCAACCCGATGCTGCCGGTGTGGCCCGGGGAAATCCAGTGCGCCGGGCTGGGCATGGCGGTGGACGTTTTCAATGAGACCGGTCAGGCCGTACGGGGCGAAAAGGGCGAACTGGTCTGCACGCGTCCCTTTCCGGTGATGCCCCTGGGGTTCTGGAACGATGCCCACGGCAGCCGCTATCGCGCTGCTTATTTCGAACGCTTCCCCGGCGTGTGGTGTCACGGCGACTTTGCCGAGCGCACGGCGCACGACGGCTTCATCATCTACGGGCGCTCCGATGCCACGCTCAATCCGGGCGGGGTGCGCATCGGCACCGCGGAGATCTACCGTCAGGTGGAGACACTTCCGGAGGTTCTGGAGTCGCTGGTGATCGGGCAGACCTGGGACGACGACGTGCGCGTGGTGCTGTTCATCAAGCTGCGCGAAGGACTGACCCTGGATGCAGGCCTGACCGAGCGCATCCGCCGCACCATCCGCGACAACGCCTCGCCGCGCCACGTGCCGGCGAAGGTGATCCAGGTGACCGACATTCCCCGCACCCGTAGCGGCAAGATCGTGGAACTGGCGGTACGCGCGGTGATACACGGCGAGGAAGTGAAGAACGTGGAGGCGCTGGCCAACCCCGAGGCCCTGGAGCAGTTCCGCAACCGGCCCGAACTTCGGGTTTGAGAGCCATCCAGGCGGCGTGGGGCTGCTCTTGGCGCTGCCATCAACAATCAAGCACCCGAGGATCTCCCATGCTCATCGATCGTGATCATTCCGCGCTGCTGGTGGTGGACGTGCAGGAACGGTTGCTGCCGCACGTCCACGACTGGCAGCGCCTCCTGGCCAACGTCGTGTGGCTGGTGCAGGTGGCGCAAAGGCTCGATGTGCCGGTCCTGGCTTCGGAGCAGTATCCGAAGGGGATCGGCCCGACCCACGCCGAGGTGCGCGCGCTACTGCCGGTGGGCAGCGTCGCCGAGAAGCTGCATTTCTCCTGTGCCGCCGCGCAGTGCCTGACCGGCCTTCCGGGGGCGCAGCGACGCCAGTTGGTCATCTGCGGCATCGAGTCCCACGTCTGCGTGCTGCAGACCGCCCTGGAACTGCGCTGGCAGGGACGGGAGGTATTCGTGGTGGCCGATGCCGTGTCCTCGCGCGATCCCTCCAGCCGGGAGTTCGCGCTGGCGCGGATGCGCGCTCACGGCGTGGAATTGGTGACCCGCGAGATGGTCGCCTTTGAATGGCTACGCAAGGCCGGCACCAACGAATTCCGCGAGATCAGCAGCACGTTCCTGAAGTAGCTGAGGCGCCTCCCATTGTTGTGGTGCGTTTGAGGCGGTGGGTCATATCGGCTAGAATGCCGCTTTCCAGAAGCCGCACGTTTCATGACAAAGTACGTGTTCGTCACTGGCGGCGTGGTCTCCTCACTGGGCAAGGGGATCGCGGCCGCTTCGCTCGGTGCCATCCTCGAATCCCGCGGCATCAAGGTCACCCACCTCAAGCTCGATCCCTATATCAACGTCGATCCCGGCACCATGAGCCCTTTCCAGCACGGGGAGGTGTTCGTGACCGAGGATGGTGCGGAGACGGATCTCGACCTGGGCCATTACGAGCGCTTCACCCATGCCAAGATGGGCAAGCGCAACAACTTCACCACCGGACAGATCTACGAAAGCGTGATCAAGAAGGAGCGGCGCGGGGAATACCTGGGTCGCACGGTGCAGGTCATCCCGCACATCACCGACGAGATCAAGCTGTTCATCAAGCGCGGCGCCGAGGGTGCTGACGTGGCCATCATAGAAGTGGGCGGGACGGTGGGCGACATCGAATCCCTGCCTTTCCTGGAGGCCATCCGCCAGATGGGCATCGAGGAGGGCCGCCAGAGTACCTGCTTCATTCATTTGACGCTGCTCCCGTACATCGCCACCGCGGGCGAACTGAAGACCAAGCCCACCCAGCACTCGGTCAAGGAGTTGCGCGAGATCGGCATCCAGCCGGATATCCTGCTGTGCCGTGCGGACCGGGCCGTTCCCGACGATGAACGGCGCAAGATCGCGCTATTCACCAATGTCCAGCCGGAGGCGGTGATCTCCGTGGTCGATTCGGACAGCATCTACAAGATCCCGGCGATGCTGCACGATCAGATGCTCGACGAGATCGTCTGCCACAAGTTGAACATCCTCGCGCGGGCGGCGAACCTCTCGACATGGAAGAAGCTCGTGGATGCGCTTGAGTATCCGGAACACGAGGTGGACATCGCCTTTGTCGGCAAGTACGTCGACCTCACGGAGTCCTACAAGTCGCTCACCGAGTCGCTGAACCACGCCGGCATCCATACCCGCAGCCGCATCGCCATTCACTACATCGATTCCGAAGCCATGGAACGCGAAGGCTGCGGCGTGCTGGAGAGCATGGACGCCATTCTTGTCCCCGGGGGGTTCGGACGGCGGGGCGTGGAGGGCAAGATCGCGGCGATCCGCTACGCGCGGGAGAATCGGGTACCGTATCTCGGGATCTGTCTCGGCATGCAGCTGGCGGTGATCGAGTTCGCCCGCCACGTGGCGGGCCTGCCCGGGGCGCACAGCACGGAGTTCGACGGCGACACCCCGCACCCGGTGGTGGCGCTGATCACCGAGTGGCTGGATCGGGAGGGCCGCATCGAGCGGCGCACCGCCAGTTCCGATCTCGGGGGCACCATGCGCCTCGGTGGGCAGGTGTGCGAACTCGTCGCGGATTCGCTTGCGCGCCGCGTCTACGGCTCGGAGCGCGTGATGGAACGTCATCGTCACCGCTACGAGGTCAATAACCATTACCTTCCCCAGCTCGTCGAGGCCGGGTTGCGCGTGGCGGGGCGTTCCTCGGAGGGCAAGGAACTCGTCGAGGTCATCGAGCTTCCCGACCACCCCTGGTTCCTGGGCTGTCAGTTCCATCCCGAATTCACCTCCACGCCGCGCGAGGGCCATCCGCTGTTCATCGCCTTCGTCCGCGCGGCGCTGGCCCACCGGGCGGAAATCCGCGCCGAAGCGCCGCAGGTTGCCGCCGCATGAGACTGTGTGGCTTCGATGCCGGCCTGGACCGGCCGCTATTCCTCATCGCCGGGCCATGCGTGATCGAATCGCGCTCCCTGGTGATGGACACGGCCGCCGAACTCAAGGACATCTGTGCCGGCCTGGGGATGCCCTTCATTTTCAAGGCGTCCTACGACAAGGCCAATCGCAGCGCCGGTACCAGCTTTCGTGGGCCGGGGATCGAGGAAGGACTGGGTATCCTCGCCGAAGTGCGCGAGACGCTCGGCGTTCCCGTGATCACGGATGTGCATTCGGAAGATGAAATCCGGGCGGCGGCGCGGGTGGTCGACGTGCTGCAAACCCCGGCTTTCCTGTGCCGGCAGACGGACTTCATCCGCGCCGTGGCGGCCACGGGCAAGCCGGTGAACATCAAGAAGGGGCAGTTCCTGGCCCCCCAGGACATGGCCAACGTCGTCGCCAAGGCGCGCGAAGCCAGCGGCGGCGCCGACAACATCCTGGTATGCGAGCGCGGCGCCTCCTTCGGCTACAACAACCTGGTATCCGATATGCGCAGCCTGGCCATCATGCGGGACACAGGCTGCCCGGTGGTGTTCGATGCCACCCACTCGGTGCAATTGCCCGGCGGACGCGGCACGGCGTCCGGCGGCCAGCGGGAATTCGTACCCGTCCTGGCGCGGGCGGCAGTGGCCACCGGCATCGCCGGACTGTTCATGGAGACCCACCCGGATCCTGCTCGGGCGCTTTCCGATGGCCCCAACGCCTGGCCCCTCGGACGCATGCGCTCGCTGTTGTCCGCGCTGACGGAACTGGATGCACTGGTGAAGCGCCAGGGCTTCGAGGAGTTGCGGACGGAATGATCGTCCATCTGGTGATCCTCAGCCTGAAGCCGGATGTGCGTCGTGATGACCCGCGGCTCACGCGCGCAGTGGAAGCCATGCTGGCACTGCCGCAGCAGATTCCACAAATTCGCGCCTTCGAACACGGGTACAACCTGACCGCGGACGAGCAAGCAGGGACATACGGGCTTCGGGCACTGTTCGACAACGAGGCGGATCTGCATGCCTACTTCGAACACCCGCAGCACGTCCCGGTGGTGATCATGTGGAGCGAGATCGCCGAACTGGTTTTCTGCGACTTCGAGACCTGAAGCTCAAACGGGACGACATGGGCGCCCGCATCGCCCAAGCGGCGCGCGGGCTTGTGGCGCCGCTACCGTAGCGGTCGGCGTCGGAGAGATGAATCATTTGTGATGGAAGGCAATGGAACATGAGTGCAATCGTTGACGTGGTGGCGCGCGAGATCCTCGATTCGCGCGGCAATCCGACGGTGGAAGCAGACGTGGTGCTGGAGTCCGGCGTGATGGGCCGCGCGGCGGTGCCCTCGGGGGCGTCCACCGGCTCGCGGGAGGCGATCGAACTGCGCGACGGCGATGCCCAGCGCTACCTGGGCAAGGGCGTGCTGCAGGCCGTGGAGAACGTCAATACCGAGATCTCCGAAGCCGTCATCGGGCTCGATGCGGAGGAGCAGAGCTTCATCGACCGTACCCTGATCGAGCTGGACGGCACGGAAAACAAGTCGCGCCTGGGCGCCAACGCCATGCTGGCGGTGTCCATGGCGGTGGCCAAGGCGGCGGCTGAGGAAGCCGGCCTGCCGCTGTATCGCTACTTCGGCGGTTGCGGACCCATGGCCATGCCGGTGCCGATGATGAACGTGATCAACGGCGGGGCGCATGCCAACAACAGCCTGGACATCCAGGAGTGCATGATCATGCCGGTGGGCGCCCAGAGCTTCCGCGAGGCGCTGCGCTGTGGCGCCGAGGTGTTCCACGCCCTGAAGAAGCTCACCGACAGGAAGGGCTATCCCACCACCGTGGGTGACGAGGGCGGCTTTGCGCCCAACGTTTCGGGGACGGATGAAGCGCTCAACATGATCCTGGAGGCGGTGTCGAATGCCGGCTACGAGCCTGGCAGCGAAGTGCTTCTGGCTCTGGACTGCGCCAGTTCGGAGTTCTTCAAGGACGGCAAGTACGTTCTGGAGGGTGAAGGCCTGAGCCTGACTTCGGAGCAGTTTGCGGACTACCTGGCCGTGTTGGCCGACAAGTTCCCCATCGTCTCCATCGAGGATGGCATGGCAGAGAACGACTGGGTGGGCTGGAAGCTGCTTACCGAGAAGCTGGGCCGCAAGGTGCAACTGGTTGGCGACGACCTGTTCGTGACCAACACTCGCATCCTGCGCGAAGGCATCAGCCAGGGCGTAGCCAACTCCATCCTTATCAAGATCAACCAGATCGGCACGCTTACCGAGACCTTCGCTGCCGTGGAGATGGCCAAGCGTGCCGGCTACACCGCAGTCATTTCCCACCGCTCCGGCGAGACCGAGGACTCCACCATCGCCGACATCGCCGTGGGCCTCAACGCCATGCAGATCAAGACTGGTTCACTGTCGCGTTCCGACCGCGTCGCCAAGTACAACCAGTTGCTGCGCATCGAGGAGGATCTCGGCGATACCGCCAGCTATCCCGGTCGGGAGGCGTTCTACAACATCCGTGGTTGAACGGCGCAGCTCCGGTCTGCTCACCCGCCAGGGGACGCCTGACAAAGGATCCCCCGGCGGGCTGCAGTTCGCGGTTTCGCGCGTTGCAGCCGCGCCATGGCTGTGGCGGGATGGTCGTACATCATGAAGTGGTCCGCCGTCGTGCTGATCATCATCGTCGTTCTGCTGCAATACCCTCTATGGTTCGGCAAGGGGGGATGGTTGCGGGTGTGGGAGGTCGATCGGCAACTGGCCGCCCAGCGCGCCCTGAACCGGCAGTTGGAGGCCCGAAACGGCGGACTGGATGCCGATGTGCGCGACCTCAAGAGTGGCTATGATGCGATCGAGGAACGTGCGCGCTTTGAGCTTGGCCTGGTCCGAGGCGACGAGATCTTCGTGCAGGTTCCCCAGGAGAGGCGCTGACGGCGGCGTGGCCGTGGGGAGTTGGAGGCGGAGATGCGTAACTTGATATCCCTGTTCGCCGTTTCGCCGAATGTCCCCTCGTCTCCCGCCGCAATTCACCGGCAAGGGGCTTCCCGATCCCGCGTACTCTGGTGGACGGCTGCGCTTGCGGCCTTCATGCTTTCCGGCTGTGCGTCAACGCGCATCACCCAGACATGGAAAGACCCCGCCGCCGACATGGCGGTGCGGCGCAATGTCGTGATCGCTGTGGACGATGCCGAGGAGGGCGTCCGTCGTTTCGCCGAGGATGCAGCCGTGCGGGCGATTTCTCCCGGCACACGCGCTGTGGCCAGCTATACACTTTTCGAACGCCTCGATCCGGATGGCGTACGTACGTCAAGGGCGCTGGGCGGGAAGGGGTTCGACGGGCTGATCCTGGCGCGCCTGGTGAGCGTTGATCGGCACAACATTCAGTTCCCGCCCCAGCGGGAACTCGTCGGAATCAGGCCGGTTCTGGTGATGCCGCCGGGGGCGATGCATCCCGTCACCATCTGGGTGGATGAGTACGCCTATGCTCCGGGTCGGATCGTGGAGGTCTCTACTGCGGTGGTCGAAACGACGCTGTTCACCGTGCCGGACGGACGTCGGATATGGTCGGCGCTGACCGAGACGGATAACGCGGGCTCAACACCCAGGCTGGTGGAGGAGGTGGTGACGGCGCTGCGCATGCGCCTCCAGGCTGATGGAATGATCGCGCCCGCACCCGCCGCGTCAGTCGGTAAATAGCGTGCGTGCCGCCTCGAAACGCTGGGCGAAGTAGGGCTGGTCGAGGCGCGACACCCGCACGCGTCCGCTGCCGCTGGGCGCGTGCACGAAGCGCCCGTCCCCGATGTAGATCCCCACATGCGAGAACGCCCGGTCCAGGGTGTTGAAGAACACCAGATCGCCCGGACGCAGCGCTTCACGATCGACCGGGCGGGTGTTCCAGGCAATCCTTGCAGCGCTGTGGGGCAGCCGCAGGCCGGCCACGCGCTCATAGATGTGGCTTACCATCCCTGAACAGTCGAGCCCGCCCTCGGGGCTGGTCCCGCCATAGCGATATCCCGTATCGATCAAGCCCAGCGCGTAGACGACGACGTCGTCGGCCTTGGACGGGTCGCCAACCCTCAAATAGCTGGCAGGAAGCGGAACCGGACGGGGCACGCTGCCGCATCCGGTGAGCAGCAGCACGGCCGTCGCGAGGCCAAGAAGCACGGTGCGCAGCATCGGCACGCTCAGGTCTCCAGCCAGAAGGTGACAGGTCCGTGATTGACCAGGCTGACGCACATCTCCGCGCCGAAACGGCCGGTAGCGACGTCGCCGTGAATGCGGCACACCTGGAGCACGAAGCGTTCGAACAGTTGCTGCGCCTCGGCGGGCGCAGCCGCGGTGCTGAAGCCGGGACGCGTTCCCTTGCGGGTGTCCGCCGCCAGGGTGAATTGAGGTACCAGCAGCAATCCGCCGCCCACGTCTGCGACAGATCGATTCATCCGGCCCTCGTCGTCGCCGAACACCCGGTAGCCGACGAGCCGCTGCGCCAGGCGCTCGCCACCGGCCTCGTCGTCGTGGCGCTGGACGCCGATGAGCGCCAGAAGGCCGGCGCCAATCCGACCGACCTCTTCGCCATCCACTGTGACCCGGGCCTCAAGCACGCGCTGTATGAGAGCGATCATTAAGAAAATGCTTCTACGCCATGATTTTTATAATCATAGCGGTTCCAGCGATGGCTGCAAGACATGCCCGCAGGTAGCTTCCGTTCAGGGCACCCGGGAACGTCCCGGCTTGAGGATCAGTTTTCGATCAGCTCGATCTGGCCGTTCACGCTGACGTTGATCGCCGTCTCCCCCGCCTCGATGGGCATGGGCATTGCCTCGGCGGCCATGGGGGCGTGACGTGCCACGGGGAACACGGGCGGGCGCCCGCTCTGGCCGATATTGATGCGCACGATGCGGAAGGACTTGCCAAAGGCGTCGGCCACGGCCCTGGCGCGGGCGCGGAAGGCGCTCACCGCGTCGAGCGCGGCATCATTTTCGACCTGCCGACGGGTTTCGGGAGCGGGCCGCAGGACGATCTGGCCCACCATCATGGTGGTCTGAAGCTTGCCCAGGAGTTCGCCGAGCGCCACGGAATCACGCGTTTCCAGCTGGAGGTCGGAACGCATCCGCCACGACGCAATGCGTCCGTCCTTCGAATACACGGGGAAGGTATGCGTGGAACCGCTACGGACCTTGACGGCCGGGGCCGTCCGGGCGGTCTGCAGCGCGCCGGCGACCCTGGCATTGACGTCGCGCGCCAGTTCGGCGGGACTGGTGGATGTGGCCTCGGTGAAGACCACCGCCGCCGCGAGATCGTTGGGTGCAGTGCGAGAGGCTTCTGCCGACAGTTCGATGAGGGTGCCGGCGGACTTTGTCGATTCGGCGGCGCTGAGGGAGAACGAGATCAGGGTTGCGGCGACGAGAAATGCCAGGGACGACTTGCGCATGGACCACCTCAATTCAGTTCCGTTTAGACCCCTCCGGCAGCGCGGCAACGGTGCGGTCGACACAAGGCGCGAGCAAGCGACCTGCGCGCATCCCCACCGGCACGATGCCTCTCACCGTATCGGCAAGCTCACCGGGGTTGAAGTTGTTGCTGAAAGCGCCGCCAGTTTTCCACGTAATGACGCGCACTCTCGCGCAACCGCGCCGCCTCCTCGTCGGCGACCTGCCGCACGACACGCCCCGGCGACCCCATGACCAGGCTCCGATCCGGAATCACCTTGCCCTCGGGAATGAGGGTATTGGCACCAATGATGCACTCGCTTCCGATCACCGCGTTGTTGAGGACCACCGCCTTGATGCCGATGAGCGACCCGTCTCCCACGGCACAACCGTGCAGCATGGCCATGTGCCCGACCGTGACCTCGGAGCCGATGGTGAGCGGAACGCCGAGATCCGTATGCAGCACCGAGCCGTCCTGGATATTGGTGTTGCGGCCGATCACGATGGGGTCGTTGTCACCGCGCAGGACGCTGTTGAACCATATGCTGACGTTCTCGTGAAGCACGACAGACCCGATCACCACCGCGTTGTCCGCAATCCAGCACTCGCCGAGGAGTCGGGGCTGGCGATCCCCCAGGGAGAAGAGCGACATTTTTTCAGCATTGGCAAGTGGAGATCAGGCAAAATCATTGCACAAAACAACCAAAGCCGCTTGCGATGAACCGGGGCGGCGCTACATCCGGTATGCAGGGGCGCGGGCTTTGGCTCCGCGGGTGCCGACGGCATCATCCGCGCCGCTGCGAATCCGGATGCCACGGAAGGTGCGGCACCGATGGGAAGGACGAATGTCGCCGCGCTCAGGCTGCGGCGGGCGATCGCGGGTGGCTTCGTGCTGCTTGCACTGATCTTGGCCGCGACGCAATGCGTAGGTTTCTATTTCAGCCTCCGCCGCACAGACGAATCCGCCCGGAGGCATGCCGAGGCCCTCGCGTTGGCGCTCGAGGAGCGCATGGCCCGCGTGGTTGGCGACGCCGATGCGTATCTGCTCGGCGTTCGCAGCGCGGTCGAAAGGGCGGGTGGCTTGAGTGCCATCGACGAGTCCCGCCTGGGAAGACTCCTTGCCACGGTGCACGCACGCACGGGTGCGACGCCGGATTCCGCGGTGATCAGACCGTCGGGCCGAATGATCGTCGGTGGCGATTTCGCGGGCGTCGCCGGGGAGGCCATCGAAGCGCAACTTCTCAGCCAGCACCGCAACGATCCCGCCAAGGGAATGGCGATCAGTGTTGCCACCGCCGCCAAAGGCCCTTCGGCAGAGTCAGTCATTCTGTCACGCAGGCTGGTCGGCCAGGACGGATCGTTCGCCGGGGTGGTGGCCGCCGCTCTTGCGGCGGACGTTCTGGACGGTCTCGACGGGTCGCCGCATGCGCTTTCCACGACGAGCCTCTCGCTCTATCGCAAGGACGATTCGGCGCTGCTGATGCACCGCGGGCCGCCGGAGGGCCGATCGGAAGTATCGGTCCGAAGGGACGGTGGACCCGACATCCAGGGCGGCGGGAAGGCCACTGGGGCGGCCGACGCCAACTACGCTCTGGCGATACGGAGTCTGCGAGACCTGCCTTTGCTGGTCGTGGCCGGGGTTCCTCGCCACGACGTGGTCCGTGCGTGGTCAGTGGACGGTCTGCGACGGTTGCTGGAAACGGGCGTTCTGCTGGTGGCATCGCTGGTCGTGCTGCGGCGGATTTCGGGTGCACGACGAGAGCTGGAGGACGGGCACTCCGCACTTGAAGCCGTGCTGGAGCAACGTGACGGGGCGCTGCAGCGCGCCCACGGCGAGCTGGAATCGTTCCGCCAGGCCATCGCGCACGATCTGCGTACGCCTTTGCGGGCCATCAATGGATACGCACAGATCGTGCTCCGGGAACACTCCACCCAACTGGACGCACAGGCCCGCCAGTACCTGGCGCGGGTGGAGAATTCGGCCCTGCGCATGGCGGAACTGATTGACGGACTGCAGGAACTCGCACGCCTGGCGCGCAGGACGGTGTCGCCGGCCGAAATAGATCTCACCTCGATGGCCGAGGATCTGCTTCAGGAACTGCAGGCCCGGGAGCCCCAGCGCCAGGTACGGACCACGGTGGCTGAATGCCTGCATGCCGAGGCCGACGGTGCGCTGGTTCGCAACCTGCTGCGAAACCTGCTCTCAAACGCATGGAAATACACCGCCGGGCGCAGCGAAGCGCACATTGAAATCGGCGCTAGGCGCGCCAACGGCGAACAGGTGTTCTTTATTCGCGACAACGGGGCTGGCTTCGACATGGCCCATGCCCGCAAGCTCTTCGGGACTTTCCAGAGACTGCACAATGCCACCGAGTTTCCTGGGCTCGGTATTGGGTTGGCATTGGCTCACCGCATCGTCAGCCTCCACGGCGGACGAATCTGGGCAGAAGGCGCGCCGCAACAGGGCGCCACCTTCTGTTTCACGCTTGCGCCTCGGTCAGATCGCGGACAAGCCGTTCAGCCGGGGGCGGAGCCCCAGGCCAGATCGGGCTGACGCGCGGCGCGCACGTCGTCGAGCCGCCGCACGGGCAGGGTGTAAGGCGCGGCCTTCAGCATCTCGGGCGCGGCACGGGCCTCTTCGAGGATTTCGGCCATGGCTCGCACGAAGGCGTCCAGGGTTTCGCGGGACTCGGTCTCCGTGGGCTCGATCAGCAGGCACTCCGGCACCAGTAGCGGAAAGTACGTGGTCGGGGCATGAAAACCCTTGTCGAGCAGACGCTTGGCCACGTCCATGGCCGTCACACCCGTTTGAGCCTTCAGGGCCTTGAGCGAGACCACGAACTCGTGGGTCGCCCGGCGCGCCGGAAACGCCGGATCGAAGCCCGCCCGGGCGAGTTCGGCCATCAGGTAGTTCGCGTTGAGCGTAGCGTAGTCGGCCACCCGGCGCATGCCCTCCCGTCCCAGCATGCGGGCATAGACCCAGGCGCGCAACAGGATTCCGGCATTGCCCATGAAGGCGGACAACCGGCCGATGGACTGCGGCAGGTCGGCCTCGGTCAGCCAGCGGTACCCGTTCTCGTCGCGACCCACCACGGGTATCGGCAGGAAGGGCAGCAGCCTCGGCGCCACGCCCACGGCGCCGGAACCCGGTCCTCCGCCGCCGTGGGGCGTGGAGAAGGTCTTGTGGAGATTGACGTGGATGACGTCGAAACCCATGTCCCCCGGCCGGACCCGGCCCAGGATGGCGTTGAGGTTGGCGCCGTCGTAGTAGCTCAGCCCGCCGGCTTCATGCACGACGCGCTGCAGCTCGCGGATGGGCCGCTCGAACACCCCCAGCGTGGAGGGATTGGTGAGCATCAGGCCGGCCGTCTGCGGCCCCACGGCGGCGCGCAGCGCCTCCACATCCACGTCGCCGTCGGGACCGGTGGGCACCTCACGCACCTTGAAGCCGCACATGGTGGCGGTGGCCGGGTTGGTTCCGTGGGCGGCGTCCGGAACGATGATTTCCGTGCGTGCCGTATCGCCGCGTGCCGCGTGGTAGGCGCGGATCATCGCCACTCCCGCGAACTCGCCCTGCGCACCGGCCATGGGCGTGAGGCTCACCCCCGCCATGCCGGTCACCTCCTTGAGGATCTCCTGCAGTTCGTACAGGCAGGACAGGAAGCCCTGGCCGGTCGCCGGGTCGGCCAGGGGGTGCCGTGCCAGGTACTGGGGCAGCATCGCCAGGGAATTGCAGGCCCGCGGGTTGTACTTCATGGTGCACGAGCCCAGGGGGTAGAAATGGGTGTCGATGGAAAAATTCCGCTGCGACAGGCGGGTGTAGTGCCGCACTGCGTCGAGTTCCGATACCTCCGGCAGCGCGGGGGTACCGCGGCGGCGCAGGGCAGGGGGGATGTCGTCCAGGCCCAGGAAGGGTTCGGCGACGAATTGGGCGTGGTTGCCGCGCTGCGGCCGAGACAGTTCGAAGATCAGCAAGATGTCAGCTCTCCAGCGCCGCTTGCAGGGCGCGTGCGTAGCGTTGCAGGTCGTCGGCGGTACGGGTTTCAGTGGTGCAGACCAGCATGGCATGGCCCAGTTCAGGGTAGAACGGCGCCAGGTCCAGGCCGCCGAGAATTCCCTCCCCGCGCATGCGCCCGAGCACCTGCGGCACCGGCAGGGGCAGGCGCAGCACGGTTTCATGGAACACCGGCGCGTCGAACAGGGGGGCAACCCCCGGCACCTGCGCAAGCAGCGCGCCCAGTTCCCTCGACCGCGAATGGCACTGCATGGCGACGCGCTCCAGCCCCTGCCTGCCGATCAGTGCCAGATGGATGGTGGCGGCGGTGACCATCAGGCCCTGGTTGGTACAGATGTTGGAGGTGGCCTTGGAACGGCGGATGTGCTGCTCGCGCGCCTGAAGCGTCAGCGCGAAGCCGCTTCGGCCGTCCAGATCGACCGTGCGCCCGACGATGCGCCCGGGCATCTGGCGCACCAGGGCGGATCGACAGGTGAGGTAGCCCAGGTAGGGCCCGCCCCCGGAGAGCGGGATGCCGAACGGCTGGGCATCGCCGCAGGCGACGTCCGCCCCGTCTTCAGCCCATTCGCCGGGGGGCGCGATGACCGCCATGGCGAGGGGATTGCACACGCCCACCACCAGGGCTCCTTGCCCATGCGCCCAGTCCGTCACCGCCGAGGCATCCTCCAGCACGCCAAAGAAGTTGGGCTGGTTGATGGCCAGGGCGGCGAAGCCCCCCGCGCCCTGGGACTCCAGCGCCGCCGGATCGATGCGGCCGGTGGCGCGGTCGAAGGCAATCTCCACCACGTCGATGGCCTGCTGGTGCAGAACCGTCTTCAGGGTCGCACGGTAGAAGGGATGCAGATTGCGCGGCACCAGCACCCGTCGCGCAGCCTGGGGCAAGGCCCGCACGGCCATGAGCAGCGCCTCCGCCAGCGCGGTGGCGCCGTCGTACAGGCTGGCATTGGACACATCCAGCGCGGTGAGCGAGGCCATCATGCTCTGCCACTCGTAGAGCAGTTGCAGCGTGCCCTGGCTGGCCTCGGCCTGATAGGGTGTGTAGGCGGTGTAGAACTCGCCGCGGCCGGCAAGCTGCCACACCGCCGCCGGAATGTGATGTTCGTACGCTCCTGCGCCGATGAAATTGAGCCAGCGGCCATCGCCGCTGGCCCGCTCCTCCATCAGCCGCGTGAGTTCCAGTTCGCTGGCTCCCGGCGCAAGCTGGGGGAGACCGTCAAACCCCAGCTCCGCGGGAACCTCATCGAACAGGTCATCGATGGATCGGACGCCGATGGACGCCAGCATCTGGGCCACGTCGTCGGCGGTGTGGGGAATGAACGGCATGTCAGTGCGACTCCGATTCCGCCACCTGCCGATAGGCGCCGGCGTCGAGCAGGCCGTCCAGATCGGCGACGTTGTCGGGACGAATGCGGAACAGCCAGGCGCCATAGGGATCGCTGTTGACCGTCTCCGGCGCTGCGGCCAGCTCGGCGTTGGCGGCGACGATTTCCCCTGCCACCGGGGCGTAGATGTCCGAGGCGGCCTTGACCGATTCCACCACGGCGCAATCCTGACCGGCGCTCACCTTGCGGCCGGGTTGGGGCAGATCGAGGTAGACGATATCGCCCAGCGCCTGCTGGGCATGGTCGGTGATCCCGACGCTGACCAGTCCGTCGGCCTCGAGGCGGGACCATTCGTGGCTGGACGTGTAGCGGAGTTCTTCCGGCGTATTCATTGCTTTCCCCTCTTGTATCAATGGATTGAAGATCAAAGCTCAACCATGGCATGACCATGGCGCACGAACGGCGGCTTCACCACCCGGGCGCGCAGGCTGCGGCCGCGAATATCGACGGTCACTTCCTCGCCGGCGACGCTTCCGGCCGGCAACCGGGCCAACGCGATGGAACGTTGCAGTGTGGGGGAGAACCCGCCGCTGGTGACGACGCCCTCGCCATGGCGCGTGCGCACCGCCTGGTGCGCACGCAGGACGCCGGGGTCCAGCAGGAGCAGGCCGAGGAACGCGCGGGGGCTGGCGATGGCAGTCAGGGCGTCACGTCCGATGAAGGCGCGTTCGCCGGAGAGGTCCACCGTCCAGGCCAGGCCAGATTCCAGCGGCGAGACGCTCTGGTCCATGTCCTGGCCGTAGAGATTCATGCCGGCTTCGAGTCGCAGGGTGTCGCGGGCGCCAAGTCCGCAGGGGCGGGCGCCGGCGGATTGGAGATCGTTCCATAGCGCCACGGCGCGCTCGGCCGGGAGGAGGATTTCGAAGCCGTCCTCGCCCGTGTACCCGGTACGGGCGATGAACAGTTCCGCGAGGGCGGCGGCATGGAAGGGTCGCAGTCCGGCCAGGAGTTCCCGGGCAGCCGGAATGGCGGTGGCCAGTGTCGCCTGGGCAGTGGGTCCCTGTACGGCGATCATCGCCAGGTCTCGGCGTGCCCGGATTTCCGGCGCTTCACCGCTGATGCCGGCGTGGGCGCGCAACCAGGCCAGGTCGGCCTCGGCGGTGCCGGCATTGACGACGAGGCGGTAGCAGGCATCGCCCCGGCGGTAACAGATCAGGTCGTCCAGCACGCCTCCGTCGTCGCGCAGCATGCAGGCGTAGAGCGCGCGGCCCGCGTGGTCCAGACGGGCCGCGTCGTTGGCGAGCAGGGCGCGGAGAAAGGCAAGCGCGGCCGAGCCTTCCACGTCCACCGCCAGCATGTGCGAAACGTCGAAGATGCCGCAGGCACGGCGCACCGCGTGGTGCTCCTCGATCTGCGAGCCGTAATGCAGCGGCATGTCCCAGCCGGAAAATGGCACCATGCGCCCACCGAGGCTCACATGGACAGGATGAAGCGGTGTTTTCTTCAGGGATTCATCTGGATGGGTCATGAACTTGAGAGAGCACGCAAATAGACTGGAAAGGGTGAGCACAGGCTGCTCTGCCCCTTCTGTCCCTTGTACCTGAGAGTTTGCGGCCTGCACATCGTGCCGTTGCCGCGTGCCCCTTCGGTGGACGGGCCTGCGTGGCTCCCCACGCCCCGTCGCTCTCCAGAGTTCCGTATCGTTCCGCAGTCCTTTTGCCTGAGCGATTCAGGGGGTGATTGCGCCTTCGGCGGCGGCCATTCCAGGCCGCGCTCTCCCGCGGGAACGGGAGCGACTATACCCAGCAACTGCACAGGCTGGCAAGCCGGGCCTGTCAGCGGCCTCGGGCGTGAAGACAGGCCGTTCCGAATGCCTTCGGTTCCACGATGTGCGCTGCCACGTACGAAGTTGGGGAGAGGCGGAGGCGCCCACGATGTTCGCGCTGCACGGGTGGATGGATGTTTCGGCGAGCTTCCAGTTCGTGGTGGATGCGCTGCGGCGCGGGTGGCTCTTATGGAGTTCCTGCCGCAGCGAGTAACCCGGGAGGATGTGCTTCGACCGGGCCTGCCTCTCATGTGGAGCGGCCTGAGAGGCGGTGCCCTGCCCGGAAGGGCGGCAGCCGTTCGGCGCGGCTGTTATCATCGGCGAATGCTGCACGTCGATCTTCATTGCCATTCAAGCGTTTCGGACGGATTGCTGGAGCCGGCGGCGCTGGTGCGCCGGGCCGCGGCCAACGGCGTCCAGGTGCTGGCATTGACCGATCATGACGACACCGCCGGGCTGGCAGAGGCTCGCGAGGCGGCGGCCGAAGCCGGAATCCGCCTGGTCGATGGCGTCGAAGTCTCGATCACCTGGGAGGATATGACCCTGCACATGGTGGGTCTGGGGATTTGTCCCACCCAGCCCGAACTGGCGCAGGGACTTGCTGCAATTCGTGCCGGCCGATGGGGACGCGCGCAGCGCATGAGTGCGGCGCTGGCGCGGCTGGGCATCGACGGCGCGCAGGAGGGGACGGCCCGGCAGGCGCGTGGTGCCTCCATCATCGGACGCACTCATTTCGCTCGCTTTCTGTTGGAACGGGGCATCACGCCCGACATGCAGTCGGCTTTCGATCGCTACCTCGCCCGGGGCAAGCCGGCCTACGTGGAACATCGCTGGGCGGAACTGGCCGAGGCGGTGGGCTGGATCCGGGCTGCCGGGGGGGTTGCCGTGCTCGCCCATCCGGGACGTTATCGTGTCAGCAGCGCGATGCGAAAGCGCCTGTTCGATCAGTTCGTGGCGGTCGGCGGGGAGGCTGTGGAGGTGGTGTCTGGCGCCCATGGCCGCAACCAGCAGCGCGATTTCGCGCGCGTGGCAAGACACTATGGACTGCTTGCCTCGGTGGCCTCCGATTTCCACGGTCCGGGGGAGAGCGCCCGTGACGTGGGCAGCATGCCCGGCCTGCCCGATGGCTTGACGCCGGTGTGGGAGCGGTTCGTCTGAACGTCTTCGCATGGCCCAGTTCTTCACCGTTCATCCCGAATATCCCCAGCCGCGCCTGATCCGCCAGGCGGCCGAGCTGGTGCAGCGCGGTGGGGTCATCGCCCTGCCCACGGATTCGGCCTACGCCATCGGCTGCGCCACGGGCGACGCGCACGCGATGCAGCGCATCCGCCGCATCCGCGGCGTCGATGAACGCCACCACTTCACCCTGATGTGCCGCGATCTGGCCGAGATCTCCTTCTACGCGCGGGTGGACAATGCCCAGTTCAGGATGCTCAAGGCGGCCACGCCGGGCAGCTATACCTTCATCCTCGAAGGCAGCCGGGAACTGCCACGCCGCATCCTTCACCCGCGACGCAAGACCATCGGGTTGCGGGTGCCGGATCACCCGGTGTGTCAGGCCCTGCTGGCGGCGCTGGGGGGGCCGTTGCTCACCTCCACGCTCATCCTGCCCGGCGAGGACGTGCCCTTGAGCGATCCCTATGAAATCCGGCAGCGTCTGGAGAAGGATCTGGACGTGGTCATCGATGCCGGGGGTTGCGGCACGGAGGTGACCACGGTCATCGATCTTACCGGCGGCGCGCCCGAGGTCATCCGCCGCGGTCGAGGCAGCCTGGCCGCGCTCGGCCTGGATTAGCCCGTGCCCGCCCGTCTGGTAGAATCCCTGCTCCCGCCATGGAAGAACTGATCCCCACACTGGCCATCTGGGCGCTGCCCGTACTGCTGGCCATCACGCTCCACGAAGCGGCGCACGGTTACGTCGCGCGTCATTTCGGCGACCCCACGGCCTACCTTGCGGGACGCATCAGCCTGAATCCGCTGCGGCATATCGATCCGGTGGGCACACTGCTTGTGCCCGCGCTCATCCTCATGGCGAGTAGTTTTCTCGGCGGCGGTGGGATTCTTTTCGGCTGGGCCAAGCCGGTCCCGGTCGATTTCTCGCGCCTGCGCCGCCCCAAGGCGGACATGCTCTGGGTGGCCGCCGCGGGCCCCGCGACCAACCTGTTCATGGCCATGTGCTGGGCGCTGATCCTCAAGTCGGCGCTGCTCATGCCCGAGAACGCCTATTCGACGCCACTGATGCGCATGGCCGATGCCGGCATCCAGATCAACTCGGTGTTGATGCTGCTCAACCTGCTGCCCATTCCTCCGCTCGATGGGGGGAGGATTGCGGTGAGCCTGCTGCCGCACCGGGCGGCCTATAACTTCGCACGGCTTGAGCCTTATGGATTCCCGTTGCTGCTGGTGCTGCTGTTCACCGGTCTGCTGGGCAACATCCTCTGGCCGCTCATGATCGTTTTTCGTCACCTGCTTTCCGCAGTCTTCCAGATCTGACCACCATGTACGGCGAAAAGGTGCTTTCCGGCATGCGGCCCACGGGCCGGCTCCATCTCGGCCATTATCACGGCGTGCTGAGGAACTGGGTGCGCCTCCAGCAGGAGTATCCCTGCCTGTTCTTCGTCGCCGACTGGCATGCCCTGACCACCAGCTACGACGAGCCGGCCAGCATCGAGGCCAACGTCTGGGAAATGCTCATCGACTGGCTCGCGGCGGGCGTGGATCCCTCGATGGCGACGCTGTTCATCCAGTCACGGGTGCCCGAGCACGCCGAACTGCACCTGCTGCTGTCCATGATGGCACCGCTGGGCTGGCTCGAACGGGTTCCCACCTACAAGGACCAGCAGGAAAAGCTCAGCCACAAGGATCTCACGACGTACGGCTTCCTCGGCTACCCGCTGCTGCAGGCCGCCGACATCCTCATCTACCGTGCCAACCTGGTGCCGGTGGGCGAGGACCAGGTGCCCCATATCGAGTTCACCCGCGAGATTGCGCGGCGCTTCAACCACCTCTACGGGCGCGAACCCGGCTTCGAGGAAAAGGCCCGCGAGGCGGTGAGGAAGCTCGGTTCGAAGCGGGCGAAGCTGTACGAGGAATTGCGTGTGCGCTTCCAGGAGCACGGCGACGCTGGAGCCCTGGAGCAGGCCCACGCGTTGCTTGAAGATGCTCAGAACCTGAGCCTTGGAGATCGCGAGCGCCTATTCGGCTATCTTGAAGGTGGCGGAAAAATGATCCTGGTGGAGCCGGGGTCGCTGCTGACCGAGGCCTCGCGCATGCCCGGACTGGACGGCCAGAAGATGTCCAAGTCGTACAACAACACCATCAACCTGCGCGAGGAGCCGGAGGTGGTGCGCAAGAAGATTCGCACCATGCAGACGGATCCGGCGCGGGTGAGGCGAACCGACCCGGGCGATCCGGAACGTTGCCCGGTATGGCAGTTCCACCTCATCTACTCCGACGATGGCACGCGCCAGTGGGTCCAGGAGGGCTGCCGCAGCGCCGCAATTGGCTGTCTGGAGTGCAAGCAGCCCGTGGTCGAGGCGGTGCTCAAGGAGCAGGAGCCGATGCGCGAGCGGGCGGCGCCGTACGTGGAAGACCCGGGGTTGTTGCGCAATATCGTCGCCGACGGCTGCGAGCACGCCCACAAGCTCGCCCAGGAGACGATGCGGGAGGTGCGCGACGCCATGGGGCTGAACTATTCCTGAGCAGGATGTGTTTCAACCCGCGGCTGCCCTCAGGGCACGCCGGGCGTTCCGGTGACAGGGCAAATGGCAGGTAACGTCGAAGCAGGCATCATCGACTCGGTATCGGCGCCGCGGCTCTACGGCCAGCCCATGGCGCAGTTGCCGCATGATCTGTACATTCCGCCGGATGCCCTGGAGGTCATACTCGACGCCTTCGAAGGCCCACTGGACCTGCTGCTCTATCTGATCCGGCGCGCCAACATCGATGTCCTCGACATTCCCATGGCGCAGCTCACGGCCCAGTATCTCGGCTACGTGGAGGCGATGCGCACGACAAATCTGGACCTGACGGCCGAATACCTGGTCATGGCGGCCATCCTGCTGGAGATCAAGTCCCGCATGCTCCTGCCGCGCCCATCGAGGAGCGAGGCGGAGGAGGCCGACCCGCGGGCGGAACTGGTGCGGCGGTTGCTGGAATATGAACAGATGAAGCAGACCGGCGCCCGGCTCGACGAGCTTCCCCAAGCCGGAAGGGATTTCGAGCGCATCGGCGTGTGGGTGGCCGGGGAGGTGGTGCAGCGACAGCCGCAGGTCAGTCTCAATGACCTTCAGGCCGCATGGCTCGATCTCATGCACCGTGCCCGGGTGCATCAGCACCACCGGGTGCGGAAGGAAGAGCTCTCGGTGCGCGAGCACATGGGTCTGATCCTGCGCAGGTTGAAACCCCTGTCGGGTTTCGTGGAATTCAGCGCACTCTTCGACGTGGCCCTCGGGGTGGCGGGACTGGTGGTCAGCTTTCTCGCGGTACTGGAGTTGGTGCGCGAGGGGCTGATCGAGTTGGTGCAACGGGAGCTTTTCGCCCCGATCTACGTGAGGTCGGCCGATGCTGCAACTGATACCCCGGACTGAAGGTTCCGATTCCGGGCGGTCTGTGCTCGCCGAACCCCTGGCGCCGGCGCAACTCAAGATCGTGCTGGAGACGGTATTGCTCGCGGCCGACGAACCCATGACGGTGGCCGACCTGCGGCATGCGTTCGAGCTCGATCCGGGCGCGGACACGGTGCGCGCCCTGCTGGACGAGTTGCGGGCCGAGTGGGCCGGTCGTGGCGTGGAGCTGGCTCAGGTCGCCTCGGGGTGGCGCTTCCAGACGCGCCCGGAATTCCAGCCGTTCATCTCGCGGCGCTCGGGTGAGAAACCGCCGCGTTACTCCCGCGCCGTACTGGAGACGCTGACCATCATTGCTTACCGCCAACCGGTGACGCGGGGCGACATCGAGGATATCCGCGGAGTGGCGGTATCGACAAATGTGCTGAAGACGCTGGAATCGCGCGGATGGGTCGACGTGGTGGGGCATCGCGACACGCCGGGACGCCCGGCACTGTACGCGACGACCCGGGTCTTTCTCGACGATCTGAGGTTGCGCAGTCTGGCTGAACTCCCGCCGTTGGCGGAGATTGAGAAGGTGATGGACCTTGCGCAAACGCTTCCCCAATCATAAGCGCGAGGGCGAATCCGGCGCCGGAACTCCGGCTGCCGCACCCGATACGCCGCAAGGCCGCAGGACTGCGCCCCCCAGGCGCGCACCGGGTGGCGACGCCGTACCCGCGGTGAGGCTGCAAAAGGTGCTGGCCGAGGCCGGCTTCGGGTCGCGCCGCGAGATCGAGGAATGGATCAGCGCCGGACGCATCCAGGTCAACAACGAGCCGGCTCAACTCGGCCAGCGCCTGTCCCCCGGCGACCGCGTGCGGGTCAATGGGCGGATCGTCAAGCTCCGGTTTGCTCCACGGCTGCCACGGGTCCTCGTGTACCACAAGCCGGAAGGAGAACTCGTGACGCGGGACGATCCTTCCGGCCGCGCCACCGTATTTGACGCATTGCCGCCGATCAGGGGAGGGCGGTGGATCGCCGTCGGCCGGCTGGACATCAATACCGAAGGTCTGCTCCTGTTCACCACCAGCGGAGAGCTTGCCAACCGCCTGATGCATCCGCGCCATGGCCTCGAACGGGAATATGCCGTGCGTGTCGTCGGGGAGCTTTCCGATGCACAGCGCAACGAGTTGCTGAAGGGCGTGCAACTGGAGGATGGCCCGGCACGCTTCAATACCCTTGAAGACGCAGGCGGAATGGGCTCCAACCACTGGTACCGGGTGAGCCTGGGCGAGGGACGAAATCGCGAAGTTCGGCGCATGTTCGAAGCCGTGGGCGTCATGGTCAGCCGCCTCTTGCGCGTGCGCTATGGCCCGATTCGTCTGCCGCCGCAGTTGCGCCGCGGCATGATTCATGAACTGCCACGTTTCGAGGTGCAAGCGCTGCTCCGCACAGACGAGGCCGTGGCGGACACGACAGATGGGAGTGCCGGAGCACCGGTCACCACCCCGCCAAAGCCGAAGCGATTTACTCGAAGTCGCCGGGAATGATAGAATTTCAAGGATTCTTGGCTGGCACCAGCCGAGGAGGGGGCGCAAATGGGCTCCTTCCGAAAACAAGAATGGGCGTTTCGCCCATTTTTTATTTGTGCTGCCGGTAGAGCATGCAGGTAGAAGGCGTCGTCGAACGCGCGGTCAGTGGCCTCGGTTATGAGCTGGTGGACTTCGAGTCAAGTCCCCGGGGGCGATTGTTGCGCGTCTTCATCGACAGTCCCCAGGGAATCACGGTGGATGACTGCGAGCGGGTGAGCCACCATCTCACGCGCTTGTTCACCGTGGAGAACGTGGATTTCGATCGGCTGGAGGTGTCCTCGCCAGGCCTGGATCGAGTCCTCAAGAAGCCTGCGGACTTTGCCCGCTTTGCGGGGCACGAGGTGCAGGTCAGGCTGCGCCTGCCGATGAACGGCAAGCGCAATTTCACTGGCGTGCTGCGGGGCCTGGAGGATGGGCAACTCCACCTCGACGTCGGTGGCACGATGACGCAATTCGAGCTTGCGCAGGTCGAAAAGGCGCGGCTGGTGCCGAAGCTGTAACGGGTTCGCATTGTTTGGAGGTGGGAAATGAGTCGTGAGATCTTGTTGCTGGTGGATGCGCTGGCGAGGGAGAAGAATGTCTCCAAGGACATCGTCTTCGTCTCGCTGGAATCGGCGCTGGCCTCCGCCACCAAGAAGCGTATCGACGACGAGGCGGACGTGCGCGTTTCCATCGACCGCGAAACCGGCGAGTACGAGTCCTTCCGCCGCTGGCATGTGGTGGACGACGAAGCGGTGGAAAACCCGGCCAGCGAGGTGGGGCTGACGGCAGCGAAGGACAAGGTGTCCGACGTGCAGCTCGACGAGTACATCGAGGAGGCACTGGAGCCCATCGAGTTCGGGCGCATCGGCGCCCAGGCCGCCAAGCAGGTGATCCTGCAACGCATCCGAGACGCCGAGCGCGAACAGATTCTCAACGACTTTCTGGAGCGCAAGGAGCATCTGGTCACCGGCCCGATCAAGCGCATGGAGCGGGGCAACGCCATCATCGAGGTCGGGCGGCTCGAGGCCGTGCTGCCGCGCGACCAGATGATTCCGAAGGAGAATCTGCGGGTGGGGGATCGGGTACGCTGCTGCCTGTTGCGGGTGGAGCGCGGCGGGCGCGGTCCGCAGCTCATCCTGTCGCGAACAGCGCCTCAACTCATCATCAAGCTGTTCGAACTGGAAGTGCCGGAGATGGAAGACGGGCTGCTGGAAATCAAGGCGGCAGCGCGCGACGCCGGGGTGCGCGCCAAGATCGCCGTGAAATCCAACGACCCGCGCGTCGACCCCATCGGCACCTGCGTCGGCATGCGCGGATCCCGCGTTCAGGCGGTCACCAACGAGCTTGGGGGCGAGCGCGTGGATATCGTGTTGTGGTCGGCGGATCCGGCGCAATTCGTGGTGGGGGCCCTATCACCCGCGGAGGTGACCAGCATCGTCGTGGATGAGGAATCCCACAGCATGGACGTGGTGGTGGACGAGGACAACCTTGCCATGGCCATTGGCCGCAACGGACAGAACGTTCGCCTGGCATCGGAACTCACCGGCTGGACCATCAACCTCATGACGGTCGAGGAGTCCCAGCGCAAGGCCCAGGAGGAGACCGTCTCGATTCGCAGTCTGTTCATGGAAAGGCTGGACGTGGACGAGGATGTCGCGGATGTGCTCATCGAGGAGGGCTTCTCGACCCTCGAGGAGGTGGCGTACGTGCCGCTTTCCGAAATGCTGGAGATCGGAGCCTTCGATGAGGACACCGTCCACGAACTGCGCAACCGCGCGCGCAACGTCTTGCTCACCGAAGCGATCGTCGACGAGGAGCAACTCGAGAACGTGGCCGAGGATCTCCTGAACCTCGACGGCATGGATAAGCCATTGGCGGCCAAGCTCGCCCGCGCCAACGTGCGCAACCGCGACGAGCTCGCGGATCTGGCGGTGGACGAACTTGTGGAGATCTCAGGAATTGACTCAGAGCGTGCGAAGTCGTTGATCACGACTGCCCGCGCACACTGGTTCCAATGACGGCGGAGGTGGGCGTATGGCGCAGATGAGTGTGACTGAATTCGCGACCGAGTTGAAGATGCCTGCGGCGGCACTCCTGGAGCAACTTCAGCGGGCCGGGGTGGAAAAACGAAACGCGCAAGATACCCTGAGCGAACAGGACAAGACCAAACTGCTGGAGTACTTGCGTCGCGCCCACGGCAGTGGCGCACAGGCGCGCGCCAAGATCACGCTGACGCGCAAGCAGACCAGCGAGATCCGGCAATCCGATTCCACAGGAAAGGCCCGCACCATCCAGGTGGAGGTGCGCAAGAAGCGGGTGCTGGTGAAGCGCGATGTGCCCGAGCAGGCTGCCGCGACCGTCGAAGCCCCGACATCGGTGATCAACGAAGAGGAATTGGCGCTGCGCGAGCGCGAATCCCAACGCCAGTCCGAGCTGTCGTCTCGCCAGGCGCAGGAAATCAAGGAAAGGCAGGAGCGCGAGGCGCGCGCCCGGCAGGAAACCGAGGAGCGGCTCGGGACTCAGCAGGCGGCAAGCGAAGCCGCGGAACGGGCGGCGCCAGCGGAAGTGCCGGCGACGCTGGTGCCCGAAGCGGCACCGGTCGCTGCGGCACCGGCGAAGCCCGCCGTCAAGCCTGAGGTGCGGGCAGAGAAGAAGGAAGAGAAGAAGCCCGCCGTAAAGAAGCCCGCCACCAGTTGGAAGGACGACGCGGCACGCAAGCGCGGCATCAAGACTCGCGGGGATGCAGGCGCTGCCGGCTGGCGTGGGGCGCGTCATGGCCGGCACGGGCGCGGTGCGGGCGAGCATCATCCCGCCGCGGCGCCCGTGGAACAGATGGTCCGCGAGGTTCTTGTCCCCGAGACAATCACGGTTTCCGAACTGGCCCACAAGATGGCCGTGAAGGCCGCTGAAGTCATCAAGACGATGATGAAGCTGGGCTCCATGGTGACGATCAATCAGGTGCTGGACCAGGAGACGGCCATGATCGTCGTGTCTGAAATGGGCCACGCGGCCAAGCCGGCGAAGCTGGACGAACCCGACGCGTTCCTGGCCGAGGAGACGCAGCAGCACGGCGACGTGGCGGTGGAGGCGCGCGCGCCGGTGGTGACCGTGATGGGCCACGTGGACCACGGCAAGACGTCGTTGCTGGACTACATCCGCAAGAGCCGCGTGGCTCACGGCGAGGCAGGTGGCATCACCCAGCACATCGGTGCCTATCACGTTGAAACGCCGCGCGGGATGGTCACCTTCCTCGACACCCCCGGTCACGAGGCCTTCACGGCCATGCGCGCACGCGGTGCCAAAGCCACCGACATCGTTATCCTGGTCGTGGCCGCCGACGACGGCGTGATGCCCCAGACGCGGGAAGCGATCCACCATGCCAAGGCCGCGAATGTTCCTCTGGTGGTGGCAATCAACAAGATCGACAAACCCGGCGCCAATCCCGATCGCGTCAAGCAGGAACTGGTGGCCGAAGGGGTGTTGCCCGAAGAGTATGGCGGCGACGCGATCTTCGTGCCGGTGTCCGCCAAGACGGGGCAGGGGATCGACGAGTTGCTGGAAAGCGTGCTGCTGCAGGCCGAGGTGCTGGAACTGAAAGCGCCCAAGGAGGCCCCGGCCAAGGGACTGGTGATCGAGGCCCGGCTGGACAAGGGTCGCGGCCCGGTGGCGTCGATCCTGGTGCTCTCCGGCACGCTGCGCCGCGGCGATGTTGTGCTTGCCGGTGCGACCTTTGGGCGCGTACGTTCGATGAACGATGAGTCGGGGGGATCCGTCGACGTGGCCGGTCCGTCCATTCCAGTGGAAATCCAGGGGCTTTCGGACGTGCCCAGCGCCGGGGATGATGCCATCGCGTTGTCCGACGAGCGCAAGGCACGCGAGATTGCGCTTTTCCGCCAGGGCAAGTTCCGGGACGTCAAGCTCGCCAAGCAACAGGCGGCGAAGCTGGAGAACATCTTCGACCAGATGGGTGAGGGGGAGGTGAAGTCCCTTGCGCTGATCATCAAGGCCGACGTGCAGGGCTCGCAAGAGGCGCTTGCCCATGCGCTGCAAAAGCTCTCCACCGATGAGGTCAAGGTCAATATCATCCACGCCGCAGTAGGCGGGATCACGGAGTCGGACGTCAATCTTGCGACGGCTTCCAAGGCCGTGATCATCGGTTTCAACACCCGTGCCGACGCCCAGGCGCGCAAGCTCGCGGAACACTTCGGGGTGGATATCCGCTACTACAACATCATCTACGGCGCCGTGGACGAGGTTCGCGCCGCCATGGCGGGCATGCTGGCACCGGAGCGCAAGGAAAACGTCATCGGCCTGGTCGAGATTCGGCAGGTGTTCCGCATCTCCAAGGTGGGTGCCGTGGCCGGCTGCTATGTTCTCGACGGTATCGTGCGCCGCAGTGCCCACGTGCGGCTGCTGCGGGCAAACGTCGTGGTCCATACCGGGGATCTGGAATCCCTCAAACGCTTCAAGGACGACGTGCGCGAGGTCAAGGCTGGATTCGAGTGCGGACTGTCGCTGCGCAACTACAACGACATCCAGGAAGGCGACCATCTGGAGGTCTTCGAGATCCAGGAAGTCGCCCGCACGCTCTGACCCATGGTGCACAGGCCCCATCGCGGCGAGCGGGTCGCGGAGCAGATCCGGCGGGAGTTGGCGGAGTTGATCCGCCTCGAGATCAAGGACCCGCGGGTGCGTATGGTGACGCTCACCGACGTGGAGGTTACCCCGGACTATGCCCATGCCCGGGTCTACTTCACGTCGCTGTCCGCAGAGGAGCATCTCCCGGAGCTTCAGGCGGGGTTCAAGCGCGCTGGCGGGTTCCTTCGCCATGAACTCGGGCGGAGGATCCGTCTCCACACACTGCCCGAACTTCACTTCGTCTATGACGAATCCGTGGAGCGGGGGGCACGACTGAGCAGGCTGATCGACGAGGCGGTGAAGGCTCCGCCTTCGGACGATTCCGACGGCCACTCGTGACTTCCCGGTCACCCGGATCCTGTGTGACATGAACGGCAAGAGCAGGTGGACGCGCGTCGACGGCGTGCTGCTTCTTGATAAGGACGCCGGGATCACTTCCAATGCCGCGCTCCAGACCGCCCGCCGCCTTTTCCGCGCGGCCAAGGCAGGCCACACCGGCACGCTCGATCCGATGGCCACCGGTCTGCTTCCCTTGTGCTTCGGGGAAGCGACAAAATTTGCCCAGTCCTTGCTCGACGCGGACAAGGAATACCTGGCAGTGGTGCGCCTGGGCGTAACCACGAATACCGGCGATGCGGAAGGAGTGGCCGGCCCAGCGAGGACCGTGGATTGCAGCGTTCGGGACGTCGAGGAAGTGCTCGGGCGATTCCGGGGGGCCATCCTGCAGATTCCACCCATGCATTCCGCCATCAAGCTTCGAGGAAAGCCGTTGTATGAACTTGCCCGCCAAGGACTCGAGGTCGAACGTGCTCCGAGAAGGGTGACCATCCTCGAGCTGGAATTGAGGGACTTTGCGAATGACTGTCTGGATCTGCGGGTGCATTGCAGCAAGGGAACCTACATTCGCTCCCTCGCCATCGACATCGGCGAAGCTCTGGGTTGCGGGGCTCACCTTGCGGCCCTGAGACGCACGCGAATAGACCGGTTGATGGTGGCGGATGCCCACTCGCTGACCCGGCTGCAGGAGATGCCGGATGGGAGCCGTGAAGCACTCCTGCTGGCGCCAGATGCGTTGCTTGGTGGCTTTCCAGAGCTTCGCCTTGACGGCGTCCCCGCTTCCCGCTTCAGGGATGGACAGACGGTGCCTTGCGCTCCCGCGCAACGGTGGTCCGGCTCCGTCAGGGTCTACGACGGCGGTGGTTTTGTCGGAGTGGGTCGGTGCGATGAGGGGCAAAGGCTCGTGCCGGTTAGACTGATTTCGAAATAGGGGCGAGGGAATTGCTGGAAACCTTGAGACCGTCATCGCGCTAACGTTATAATCACGGATTCAAGAAAACGGTCGTAACTTCGAGAACACGGAATGGCTATTGACACCGCAGACAAGGCGAAGATCGTGTCCGACTACCAGCGTGCCGCTGGAGACACCGGATCGCCGGAGGTTCAGGTTGCGCTCCTGACGGCGCGCATCAATGATCTGACCGGGCACTTCAAGGCCCACATCAAGGACCATCACTCGCGCCGCGGTTTGCTGCAGATGGTCAATCATCGCCGCAAACTGCTGGACTACCTGAAGCGCGAGAGCGTGGACCGGTACCGTTCGCTGATTGAACGGCTCGGTCTGCGCAAGTAGGCAGAGACACTTCATGGAATGCCCGATTCCGCTCGGTGCGGGCATTGTTCGAGACGCCGGCGTTGGCCTGGAGGCCCGCGCCGGTTTCTCGTTTTTGGGCCGGCAAGGGACTGCATCAGGCGATGCCCGCCGTGCCCTCATTGATCCCCTTTGACACGAGGATTCCCCCTTGCTAACCCCGATTCAGAAGACGTTTGCCTACGGTGCCCATATCGTAACCCTGGAGACCGGCGAGATCGCCCGTCAGGCGCACGGCGCCGTGATAGTGAATATGGACGACACGGTCGTCCTGGCGACGGTGGTGGCAGCCCGCGATGCCAAGCCGGGACAGGACTTCTTTCCCCTCACGGTGGATTACGTGGAGAAGACCTACGCTGCCGGGCGTATTCCCGGCGGCTTCTTCAAGCGTGAGGGGCGTCCTTCCGAGAAGGAGACGCTGACCTCGCGGCTGATCGACCGGCCAATTCGTCCGCTCTTTCCGGACGGCTTCTACAACGAAGTGCAGGTCATCTGCACGGTGCTGTCGCTCAACCCGGAGATCGATCCGGACATGCCCGCGATGATCGGCGCCTCGGCGGCCTTGGCGATCTCGGGCATCCCGTTCAACGGGCCCATAGGCGCGGCGCGGGTGGGATATGTCGACGGCCAGTACGTGTTGAACCCGACCTTTACCCAACTCAAAACCAGCCAGCTCAACCTGGTGGTGGCGGGGACGGCGCACGCCGTGCTGATGGTGGAGTCCGAGGCCAAGGAATTGCCGGAAGACGTCATGCTCGGCGCGGTGGTATTCGGCCACGAGCAGATGCAGACCGCCATCGCCGCCATCAACGAACTGGTGGACATGGCCGGCAAGCCCGATTGGGACTGGCAACCGCCAGCGCGTGATGAGGCGCTCATCGCCCGCATCACTGAATTGGCCGACGACGACCTGCGGGAGGCCTTCCGCATCACCCAGAAGCAGGGGCGCAACGAACGCATCGCCGAAGTGCGCAAGAAGGTGCTTGCCGGACTGGCGGAAAGCGAGATGTCGGTCGGCGACAACGTCGTCAAGAACATCCTGCACGACCTGGAAGCCGGCATCGTGCGTAACCGCATCCTGTCGGGCGAACCGCGCATCGACGGGCGCGACACCCGCACCGTACGTCCGATCACCATCCGCAACGGTGTGCTTCCCCGCACCCACGGCTCGGCACTGTTCACCCGCGGCGAGACCCAGGCGCTGGTGGTGGCGACCCTCGGAACCGGGCGCGACGAGCAGATCATCGACGCGCTTCAGGGTGAGTACAAGGATCGCTTCATGCTCCACTACAACATGCCGCCGTTTGCCACCGGGGAAACCGGACGGGTCGGTTCGCCCAAGCGGCGCGAAATCGGTCACGGTCGCCTGGCCAAGCGCGCCATCATGGCGGTGCTGCCCAGCGAGGCCGAATTCAGCTACACCACCCGGGTGGTCTCCGAGGTTACCGAGTCCAATGGTTCCAGTTCCATGGCGACGGTGTGCGGCACCTCCCTGGCGCTCATGGACGCGGGTGTGCCGCTCAAGGCGCACGTGGCGGGCATCGCCATGGGGCTGATCAAGGAGGGCAACCGCTTTGCCGTGCTCACCGACATCCTCGGTGACGAGGACCACCTGGGCGACATGGACTTCAAGGTGGCGGGCACCGAAAACGGCGTGAGCGCCCTGCAGATGGACATCAAGATCGAGGGTATCAACAAGGACATCATGCAGGTGGCCCTGTCCCAGGCCAAGGAAGCGCGCCTGCACATCCTCGGTCTGATGCACCAAGCCATGGGCTCGCACCGTGGGGAGGTGTCCACCTACGCTCCGCGCCTGCTGACCATGAAGATCAACCCGGAAAAGATCCGCGACGTCATCGGCAAGGGCGGTTCGGTGATCCGCGCGCTGACAGAGGAAACCGGCACCGTTATCGATATCGACGACAGCGGTACCATCACCATTGCGTCCGTGAGCGCCGACGCCGCGCAGAACGCGAAGAAGCGCATCGAGGATATCGTCGCCGAAGTCGAAGTGGGCCGGGTTTATTCCGGCACGGTGCTGCGACTGCTGGATTTCGGAGCCATAGTCAGTGTGCTGCCCGGCAAGGACGGCCTGCTGCACATCTCCCAGATCGCCAACGAGCGCGTCAATAGCGTCGCCGACTACCTCAAGGAGGGCCAGGCGGTGAACGTGAAGGTGCTGGAGGCGGACGAGAAGGGCAGGCTGCGCTTGTCCATGAAGGCCGTGACCCCAGAGGAAGTGGCCGCATTGGGTTCGCGATAGCGTGTGTGCCAGGGCCCCGACGGCGCCCTGGCCCCGGAACCATCATGCAAAGGCGGACTGCGGGTCCGCCTTTGCGCATTCTGGAGGTCGTCGGGAACTCAGCGCGCGGACTGCAGGCCGTCCCATCCCCCGCCAAGAACGCGGATCAGTTGCGTGCTTGCCACCAGATGGCGCGCCTGAATGTCGTTGGCCGCACGTTCGTTGGCCAGAGCGGCCGTCTGCACGTTGATGACGTTCTGGAAGCTCACGGTGCCGGCCCGGTAGGCGTTTTCAGTCAGGCGTACGGATTCGCGCGCCGCCGCCACCGCCTCTGACTGCACCGCTGCCTCCCTCTCCAGCAGACGTACGGCAGCCAGTGCGTCCTCGACTTCGCGAAAGCCATTGAGCACGATCTGACGGTATTGCTCCGCCGCGGCCTCGAACCCCGCTTCGGCCTGCTCGACTTGCGCGCCGCGCAAGCCGCCGTCAAACAGCGTCTGGACGGCGGCGGCACCCAGTGCCCAGAACCGGCTCGGAGTGGTGAGCCAGGTGGCGAAGCTGGCGCTCTCGAATCCTCCCGAGGCGGTGAGCACCAGGGACGGGAACCGGGCGGCGCGGGCAATGCCGATCTGGGCGTTCGCGGCCGCCACACGGCGTTCGGCCGCGGCCACATCGGGGCGGCGCTCAAGCAATTCGGACGGCACGCCTACGGGCACGGCAGGCACAGAAGCGGCGAATGCTGACCGCGGAAGGCTAAAATTGGCGGGCGCCTCCCCCACCAGAACGGCAATTGCATGCTCGAGTTGGGTACGCTGCAGATCGATGTCGATCGCCTGCGCCTGCGCGCTCATGAGTTGGGTCCGGGCCTGCGCCACTTCAGCCTTCGAAGCGACACCCACGGCGTAGCGGTTGCGCACCAGTTCGAGCGAGCGTTCGTAGGCTGCGACGGTGTCGTCGAACAAAGCCTTCTGGGTATCGGCGGCGCGTAACTGGAAATAGCTCTGCGCCAGTTGCGCCACCAAGGACAGCCGCACGGACTCCAGATCCGCGCCGATCGCCTCGGCGTAGGCTTCCGCGGACTCCACGGTACGCCGCACCCGGCCCCAAAGGTCGGCCTCCCATGAAGCGTCGAGAGAAAGACTGCGCTGGCTCGCAACGCCGCCGGAGGATGACGCGCGCGAACCGAGGGTAGTGGAGCCGCGGCCACGATCCCAGGACACGCCGGCCTCCGCTACCGGATAAAGCCCCGACCTTGAGGCGCGAAGCATGGCGCTGGCCTGGCGGTACTGTGCCGCGGCAACGCGCAGGTCGTGGTTGGCGGCAATGGCCCGGTCGGCCAGCGTGTTCAGTTCGGGGTCGCCGTAGATCTCCCACCAGCGGCCACGATTGATCTGATCCCGGGGCTCGGCAGGGCGCCAGGTGTCGGGCAGTTGCTTGTACGCACCGGGCACATCCACGCTCGGGCGCGTGTAGTTGGGTCCGGCGGCACATGCCCCCAACAGCAGGGCCGTGGCCGCAATGGTGCAGCGCCGCGCGATCATCGGATTCCCCGCCGTGGCGCAGCGGATACCACCCGCGCGGCTTCTCGCAGGCGCCGTCCGCTCCAGCACCGAAGACGGTCAAGGTAAAGGTACACGACCGGCGTGGTGTAGAGCGTGAGAACCTGACTCACCAACAGACCGCCGACGATGGAAACGCCCAGCGGTCGGCGCAGTTCCGCGCCGTCCCCGCTTCCCAGCGCGAGCGGTACTGCCGCCAGGAGCGCAGCCACGGTGGTCATCATGATGGGACGAAAGCGCAGTACACAGGCCTCGAAAATCGCGTCCCGTGGCGACAATCCCCGTTCCCTTTCCCCGCTCAGCGCGAAGTCGACCATCATGATCGCGTTCTTCTTCACGATGCCGATGAGCAGGATCACGCCGATAAACGCCACGATCGAGAACTCGGAACCCGACGCCATAAGTGCGAGCAGCGCGCCAACGCCGGCGGAGGGCAGGGTGGAGAGGATGGTGAGCGGATGTATGTAGCTCTCATACAGGATGCCAAGCACGATGAACACGCTCACCAGAGCAGCCAGGATGAGCCATGGCTGGCTCGCCAGGGAGCGCTCGAACTCCCCCGCCGTACCGCCGAAGACGCCGTGGATCGAGGAGGGCATGCCCAGTCGCGCGACGGCATCGCCGACGGCACGGGTCGCATCCGATAGCGAGATCCCGGGTTCCAGGTTGAAGGAGATCGTGCTGGACGCAAACTGGCCGTCGTGGCTCACCCCCAGCGCAGTATTGGTCGGTGCAAAACTCGCGATGGCTGCCAGCGGGATCTGCGCCCCCTGCGGCAATTGCGCCCCGGGCGGCACGCTGACGTACGTGGATTTCAAGGTCTCCGGGCTCTGCCAGTACGGAGGGGCGACCTCCAGGACCACCTGGTACTGGTTCAGGGGGTTGTAGATCGTCGCCACCTGCCGCTGGCCGAACGAATTGTTGAGCGCCGTATCGATCATCTTCGGCGTGACCCCCAGTCTAGCCGCCGCGTCGCGATCAATGGTAACAGTGGTCTGCAGGCCCTTGTCCTGCTGGTCGGTGTCCACGTCTTGGAGGATGGAGATCTGTCCCAGGGCCTTACGCACCATCGGCTCCCAGGCGCGAAGCTGGGCAAGGTCGTCAGCCAGCAGGGTGTATTCGAACTGGGAACTCGACCCGCGGGCGCCGATACGCACGTCCTGCACCGCGCGGAAGAACAGGCTCGCCCCCGGCTCCTTTGAGAGCTTCGCGCGCAGCCGCTTGATCACCTGATCGGCCGAAGCCCTGCCTTCGGCGCGGGGCTTGAGCGCCACGAACATGACCCCGCTGTTGCGCTGCCCGCCGCCGGTATAGCCGACCACACTCGCCACGTCCGGATCGCTGCGCACGATCGTCATGAAATCGGCGAGCTTGCGCGACATGGCCTGAAACGAAATGCTCTGGTCGCCGCGGATGCTGCCGACCAGCCGCCCGGTATCCTGTTGAGGGAAAAACCCTTTCGGGATGGCAACATAGAGATAGATGTTAAGAAGCACTGTGAGAAACAGTAGAACCAGAATCACGGGGCCGTGCTGCAGCGCCCAAGACAGCGAACGACGATATCCCCGCAACAGACGCTCAAATGTTCTCCCGCCGCCGATGACGCCCCGGCGCGTGGCGTCCACGTCGGGCAAGGGGCGAAGCAGGCGTGCGCACATGGCCGGCGTGGTGGTCAGCGAGACCAGAAGCGACACAAGGATGGCTGCCGACAAGGTCACGGCAAACTCGCGGAACAGGCGCCCCACGATCCCGCCCATGAGCAGGATGGGGATGAACACTGCCACCAGCGACAGGCTCATGGACAGCACCGTGAAGCCCACCTCCCGCACGCCCTTGAGCGCGGCAACCGCCGGTGTTTCACCCCGCTCCAGATGGCGCGACACGTTCTCGACCACGACGATGGCGTCATCGACGACGAAACCCGTGGCAATCACCAGCGCCATGAGCGACAGGTTGTCGAGGCTGAATCCAGCCAGATACATGATGGAGAACGTGCCGATGACGGATACCGGCACCGCCACGCTGGGAATGATCGCCGCGCGCGCATTGCGCAGGAACAGGAAGACCACCATCACCACCAGCGCCGCCGCAATGAGCAGGGCCTTTTCCACCTCACGCAGGGAAGCCCGGATGGTGGGGGTACGGTCGGAGGCGAGTTCAAGATTGATCGCCGCGGGAATCGCGGCCCGCAGTTGGGGTAGCAGTTCCTTGACCCGATCCACGGTGGCGATGATGTTCGCACCGGGCTGGCGCCGCAGGATCAGCATCACCGCCGGGCGACCGTTGGATGAACCGGTGTTGCGCAGATCCTGCACCGAATCCACCACCTGTGCGACGTCGGCAAGCCGCACCGCGGCGCCGTTGCGGTAGGCCACGATCAGCGGCAGGTATTCGGCAGCGGTCTTCGCCTGGTCGTTGGCGGCGACCTGCCATCGCCGGTCGTCGTCCTCCACAATGCCCTTCGGCCGATACGCGTTGGCGCCCACGATGACCTCGCGCACGGCGTCGAGGCTGATGCCGTAGCTGTTGAGGACCGTCGGATTGGTCTCCACGCGTACCGCGGGCAGGGAGCCGCCGCCGATATCCACCTGCCCGATACCTTCGACCTGCGAGAGGCTCTGCACCAGGATCGTGGAAGCCACGTCGTACATCTGGCCCCGGGTCATGGTGTCCGACGTCATCGCCAGGATCATGATCGGGGCGTCGGCGGGATTGACCTTGCGATACGTGGGGTTGCGCGGCAGTCCGGTGGGCAGCAGGCCGCGGGCCGCGTTGATGGCTGCCTGTACGTCGCGCGCCGCACCATCGATATTGCGATCGAGGTCGAACTGGAGCGTCACCCGCGTCGATCCCGCGGTGCTCCAGGAAGTCATCTCCGTGACGCCGGCGATGCGGCTGAAAGCCCGTTCCAGCGGCGTGGCCACCGTGGCGGCCATGGTTTCCGGGCTGGCGCCCGGCAGCGACGCCGACACCGAGATCGTCGGAAAGTCCACCTGCGGAAGCGGCGCCACCGGCAGAAGCCGGAACGCCAGCGCGCCGGCCAGCACCGGACCCAGCGTCAGGAGGCTCGTACCTACGGGCCGGTTGATGAACAGTGCAAAGAAATTCAAGGCCGCACCCTGCTCATCGGCCGGGGACGACTCCGGCGCGGCGCCGTGCCGCGAGGCGGCCGCCCAGCCGGTCGAATGCGAGATAGATCACCGGCGTGGTAAACAGCGTCAATACCTGGCTGACGATCAGCCCCCCCACCATGGTGATGCCCAGCGGCTGGCGCAACTCGGACCCCACACCGGTCCCCAGCATCAGGGGCAGGGCGCCCAGCAGCGCCGACAGGGTGGTCATCAGAATGGGACGGAAGCGCAGCAGACAGGCCTGGTAGATCGCTTCCCGCGGCGCCAGGCCCTGCTCGCGCTGCGCCTCCAGGGCAAAGTCGATCATCATGATCGCGTTCTTCTTCACGATGCCGATGAGCAGGATGATGCCGATCACGCCGATGATGCCCAGTTCGGTGCCGGATATCAGCAGGGCGAGGAGGGCACCGATTCCCGCCGACGGCAGCGTGGACAGGATGGTGACCGGATGGATGTAGCTTTCGTACAGTATCCCCAGCACGATATACACGGTTACCACCGCCGCCAGGATCAGCAGCAGGGTATCGGTCAGCGATGCGCGAAAGGCCTGGGCCGCACCGCGGAAACTCGTCCGGATGCTCGCCGGGAGTCCGATTTCCCGCTCGGTCGCCTCGATGGCTGCCACCGCCGCCCCCAGCGAGCTGCCCGCAGCCAGGTTGAAGGAGATGGTGGCCGCGGGAAACTGGCCGAGATGGTTGATGACCAGCGGAGCGGGGCGCTCCACCACGCGCGCAATCGAACCCAGCGGGACCTGCCGGCCACCCGCCGCCGGGACATGGATGTCGATGAGAGCCTGCGGCCCGCGCTGGAACTGGGGCATGACCTCCAGCACCACGCGATACTGATTCGACTGGGTGAAGATGGTCGAAACCAGTCGCTGCCCGAAGGCATCGTAGAGCGCATCGTCGACTGCCGCCATGCTGATGCCCAGGCGGCCCGCGGCATCGCGGTCGATTTCCACGTAGGCCTGCAGACCGTTTTCCTGCTGGTTGCTGGCCACATCCGCCAGTTCGGGCAACTCACGCAGGCGCTCCAACAGGTGCGGAACCCAGGCCGACAGTGCCGCCGGGTCGGGTGATTCCATCTCGAACTGGTACTGGGTACGACTGACCGTGTCCTCGATGGTCAGATCCTGCACCGGTTGCATGTACAGCGAGATGCCGTGCACCGGCTCCACGCGTGCCTTCAACCTCCGGATCACCTCCAGGGCGTCGGCGTCGCGCTGCGAGGCGGGCTTGAGGTTGATGAACATGCGTCCGCTGTTGGGCGTGGTGTTGACGCTATCGACCCCGATGAACGAAGAAACGCTTGCCACCGCGGAGTCTTCCAGCACCGCCCTGACCAGCGCCTGCTGGCGCTCGGCCATGGCCGAGAACGAAATGGACTGCGGACCCTCGGAAATGCCCTGAATGAGTCCGGTATCCTGGGACGGGAAGAAGCCCTTGGGCACCACCACGTAGAGCAGCACCGTGACAGCAAGCGTCGCCACCGCCACCAGGAGTGTGGCGCCTTGTCGCTCCAGCACCCAGTCCAGCATGCGGCCGTAGCGCACGATCACGCCATCGAAAAAGCGACCGCCGGCGCGCTGGAAGCGGCTCTGCTGCGCCTCGGGTACGCGTTGCAGCACTCGCGCACACATCATGGGCGTGAGGGTGAGTGACACCACCGCCGAAATGAGGATGGCGACGGCCAGCGTGATGGCGAACTCGCGAAACAGCCGGCCCACCACCTCACCCATGAAGAGCAGGGGAATCAGTACCGCCACCAGAGAAAACGTCAGCGAGATGATGGTGAAGGCGATCTGGCGCGAGCCCTTCAACGCCGCTTCCAGAGGTGGCTCACCCTCCTCGATGTGCCGGGCGATGTTTTCGATCACCACGATGGCGTCGTCCACCACAAAGCCCGTGGCGATGGTGAGCGCCATCAACGTCAGATTGTTGATGCTGAATCCGGCCAGATACATGACCCCGAAGGTGCCCACCAGCGACAGGGGCACGGCCACCGCGGGAATGACGGTGGCGGACAGGGTGCGCAGGAACAGGAAGATCACCATGACCACCAGCGCCACCGCCAGCGCCAGCTCGAACTGGACATCGCGCACCGAGGCGCGGATGGTGACCGTGCGGTCGGTGAGGGTGGTCAGTTCCACGCTTCCCGGAAGGCTCGCCTGCAGTTGGGGGAGCCGAGCCTTGATGCGGTCCACCACCTCGATGACATTGCCACCGGGCTGACGCTGGACGCTGAGGATCAACGCGGCACCCTGGTTGGCCCACGCCGCCAGCCTGGTGTTTTCGGCATCCTCCAGCACTCGCGCCACATCGGCCAGGCGCACCGGCGCGCCGCCGCGGTAAGCGACGATGAGGCGTTCGTATTCCAGGGCCGAGCGCAACTGGTCGTTGGCATCGATGGTTGAAGAACGGGCAGGGCCGTCGAATCCGCCCTTCGCTTCATTCACGTTGGCGTTGCAGATGGCCGTGCGCACGTCCGCCGAGGACAGCCCGTAGGCGGCAAGCGCCGTGGGATTGACCTGTACCCGCACCGCCGGGCGCTGCCCGCCGCTCAGGCTCACCAGGCCCACACCCGGCAGTTGCGAGATCTTCTGGGCAACGCGCGTCTCGACCAGATCCTGGACGCGGTGCAGCGGCAGCGTCTTCGACGTGATGCCCAGCGTGAGGACGGGGGCGTCGGCCGGGTTGACCTTGCTGTAGATCGGGGGCGCCGGCAGGTCTCGAGGCAACAAGCTGCCGGCGGAATTGATGGCGGCCTGGACTCCCTGTTCCGCCGTATCCAGCGCCAGATCGAGCGAGAACTGCAGCGTGATCACCGAGGCGCCACCCGAACTGGTCGAGGACATCTGTCGCAGGCCGGGCATCTGCCCAAACTGCCGCTCCAGTGGCGCGGTAATCGAAGACGTTACCACCTCGGGTCCGGCCCCCGGGTAAAGGGTGACCACCTGGATCGTCGGATAGTCGATCTGGGGGAGGGCGGAAATGGCCAGCACCCGGTAGGCCACCGCGCCCGCCAGCAGGATTGCCAGCATCAGCAAGGTCGTGGCGACGGGGCGCAGGATGAACGGGCGCGAAGGATTCACTTCAGCGACTCTGCCTCAAGACGTCGCCCACCGGCGCGCCGCCCCCATCATGGCTTGGCTGACCGCTGGCGCGGGTATTGCCCGTCCTTCCCGCCGGAGTCGGCTGCGCGCGCCGCAGCGTCCTCAGACACGAGTTCAACCGACGCCCCCTCCTTGAGCTTGTCAACGCCATCAACCACCACGAGTTCACCCGCAGTGACCCCGTTCTCCGCCACCGTCATGTCCCCCTGAACCGGTCCGGGCTTTATCGCCCGCACCGTTACCGTCCGGTCAGCCTTAACCACGTACACGTAGGCGCCAAGAGTCCCCTGCTGGATCGCAGCCGAGGGGACCACCGTCGCGGCCCTGCGGGTCTCGACCTGCAACCGCACATTCACGAACTGGTTGGGAAAGAGGTTCGATGCTTCGTTCGACAATCGCGCCTTGAGTCTGATGGTGCCCGTCGAGGGGTCGATCTGGTTATCCACGGTCAGCAGGGTACCGGTGGCGAGCCGGGTGACCTGCTCGCGACCGAACGCGTCGACGCGCAGCTTATCCCCGCCGTGGAGCCTCTTCATGACCTGCGGCAGGCTGTCCTGGGGAATCGAAAACACCACATCTACCGGCCGGACCTGCGTAATGACCGCAAGGCCGTTGGCGTCCGACGCGCGGATCATGTTTCCCACATCCACCTGCCGAAGGCCGATCCGACCCGCGACCGGGGCAGAAATACGCGTATAGGAAAGCTGGAGGCGGGCATTGTCCAGTTGACCTTCGTCGACCTTCACGGTCCCCCGATACTGGCGCACCAGGGCGTCCTGAGTATCAACCTGCTGCTTTGCGATGGAATCCTGGGCAAGCAGAGTGCGGTATCTCTCCAGATCGAGCTCGGCGTTCTGCAGCAGGGCGAGATCACGCGCCAGTTGCCCTTCGGCAAGCTTAACCTGTACCTCGAAAGGGCGAGGGTCAATTTCCGCAAGCAGGTCGCCGCCTCTTACGTCCTGTCCCTCCCGAAAGGCAACTCTGACGAGCTGCCCATCCACCCGGGATCTCACCGTGACCGAACTGATCGGCGTGACCGTGCCCAGCCCGGAGAGGGAGACCTCCACATCCTGCGCTGTGATCGGCACGGCCCGCACCGGCAACCGCTTATCGGCAGCCCGTCGCGCGTCGGGAAGCGGCCCCCGCTGACCATCCTCGGAACTGCGTATCGCAACAAAGATGATCATCCCAGCGGCTAAGAAGACGAGAGGCCATACCCAGCGGGGGGGCACAAGTCCCGACCCGCGGGACTCCGAATTGCGCATCAATGACAGCTCCTTGTCGTTCGGGCCTTCCTCGACAGCACGATCTTCCAGCAATGCAGACGCCTATTGGCTTTTCCGAAATCCACTCGGGCAAACCCTCCGCTAGCATGCCATCCAGGAAATCCGGCGCGCAGTGCTTACGATGCACACGCATCTCGCGATGCGTTTAGCCGCCATGGTGCCAAATCCGGGCAGCACCGTGGAGCCTTCCTGGAGATCGGCGGAGCCACGCGAACCTCCATACTCCCTACGTGGATTCGACCATACTCATAATTCACGGCAACATAATACAGATTATGCGTCGTCAGCACGTCTTCCGAACGATCTTTGTCAAGAGCTTCTCACGATAGCAACGCAACTGCGTACTTCCCATTTGGAAAACGCCAACGCACCGGTTCAGTGCCCTTGACCGGCGATGCGATCGTCTTTCTCCCGGATCGTAATCACTCATAACCCGCCTGTTACCGACCACCCAAAGAAAAACGGCCTGCATCGCTGCAAGCCGTTGAATTTGTTGGCGTCCCCACGGGGATTCGAACCCCGGTTACCGCCGTGAAAGGGCGATGTCCTAGGCCTCTAGACGATGGGGACTTCGTGGTGGAGGTAAGCGGGATCGAACCGCTGACCTCTTGCATGCCATGCAAGCGCTCTCCCAGCTGAGCTATACCCCCACGCGGGAGCGCGCATTATACGTAGGGGGGTTGGGGAAGTAAACATTGGCTCATTGCTCCCCAGGGAAATCGCCAGCCTGCACCTTGATTGTGTGGCCGGGTCGTCAGTGGCGATTAAAGCACCTTCCCGGGGTTCATAAGACCGCGGGGGTCCAAGGCGGTCTTGATGCGCCGCATGAGATTCATTTCCAGAGGGCTCTTGTGGCGAAGGATTTCCACTCGCTTGAGTTGCCCCAGTCCATGCTCCGCGCTGATCGACCCCCCGAGGTTGGACGCAAGATCATAGACGATACGATTTACCGCTTGGGACTGTTCGATGAGTACGGCATTGTCCTCGGAGACTGGCCGCGACAGGTTGTAATGGAGGTTGCCATCGCCAAGATGTCCGAACACAACCACTCTCACATTACCGAACTCGCGGATCAGTGCCCTTGCGGCAGCGTCGAGAAATTCCGGGACGCGAGCGACGGGCAATGAAATGTCGTGCTTGATGGAAAAGCCCTCGATGCGCTGTGCCTCGGAAATATTCTCCCGCAGCCGCCAAAGCTCGCGCGACTGTCCCAGATTCTGCGCCAGCAGCACGTCGCGCAGATGCCCCGCGCCCAGTTCCGCCGCAAGGGCGTCAGCGAGCATGCTCTCCAGGGGGCTGTCGAGAAGCGTATCGCACAATTCCACGAGAACATGCCACGGATGCGCCGCCTTGAAGGGATTGCGACTGCCGGGAACATGCTGCAGGACGAGTTCGAGGGCCGCACGTCCGACCAGTTCGAAGGCGTTGAGCCGCTCGCCGAAACCATCCTGCAGGAGGGCAAATAGCCTTACCGCCGCCGACGGATCATCCAACGCGATCCAAGCAAGCGCCGTAGACCGCGGCCGGGGATGGAGCGCCAGCACCGCCGAAGTGATGATCCCCAGCGTCCCCTCCGCGCCAATGAAGAGCTGCTTCAGGTCATATCCGCTGTTGTCCTTGCGAAGACGGCGCAGGCCGTTCCAGATCTGCCCGTCGGGGAGGACCACCTCCAGACCCAGGGTCAGGTTGCGCATGTTGCCATACCGAAGGACATGCACACCTCCCGCATTGGTGGACAGGTTGCCTCCTATTTCGCAACTACCCTCTGACGCGACTGACAGCGGAAACAGCCGGCCTGCCGCCTCCGCCGCCGCCTGCACGGCATGAAGGGTACAGCCGGCCTCGGCCGTTAGGGTGTTTCCCGCGGTATCCACGTCTCGAATGCGGTTGAGGCGGCTGAGGCTGACCACGACTTCGCGGCCGGAGGCGTCCGGCGTGGCGCCCCCGCATAGCCCCGTGTTCCCCCCCTGCGGCACCATGCCAACGCCTGCTTGACTGCAGCATGCGACCACAGCGGCCACTTCGGCAGTGGACGCGGGACGCACAACGCAGCGCGCGCGCCCTACGTATCGCCCGCGCCAATCCCGCTGGTGGGGAGCCATGTCCGCCGGGTCGGTGAAAATGCCTTCCCGCCCCACCACATTGGCGAGCATGTCAATGAAGGGATCAGGTCCTGTCACGCAACGTTCCTCGTCGACGGATCGAAGTATCGGTCGGTGCTCCCCGGACTGACGTCGGGAATGGCGTGCCCGCCGACGGTCACTGGCCAATGACGTCGCGGATCAGGGGCATGAGGCGTTCGACCGCCGCCTCGCCCGCGGCAATGGATTCTGCCCCGCGATGGTAGTCAAACAGGCCCACCCGTCCGACCCTGGGCCCGATGAGCATGTCGGCGGGCTCGCCCGCCAGGCGGCTGCGTGCGATCCGGATCTGCATGATGTTGATGCCGGCACTCATGACCGTAATGAGCGACGGCATCCGCCCGGATTCATTGACATCGCCATTGGCGTTGCCATTGCCGCGCAGGCGCGAGAGCAGGCGTGCCGTCCAGGATGCTTCGGTCTCGGCCGGCTCGGCAGCCTCCCTCCCCTCCTCCAGATGCCGCCGGGCGAAGTCCGCGCCCAGATCCACCGCAATCACGATGTCGGCCCCAAGTGCGCGGCACAGCGACACCGGCACGGGATTGACCAGCCCGCCATCGAGCAGGAAACCGCCCTCGTATGGAACCGGCGTGAGCACGCCGGGCATGGCAATGGAGGCGCGCACCGCCCGCCCGATGCTGCCTTCGCGCAGCCAGACTTCGCGCCCGGTATCCAGGTCCGTGGCCACCACTCCGAACGGCCGGCCAAGGGCGCTGAATTCGCAATCAACGAACCGGCTCATGAAGAACTGGATGATGCGCTCGCCCTTGAGCAGCCCGCTCTTGAAGCTGACGTCCAGCAAGGACACCACGTCTTGCCAGGTCAGCTTGCGTACCCACGACTCCAGCCGCTCCAGGTCTCCGTCCACGTAAGCGGCGCCGACAAAGGCGCCCACGGAACAGCCGCACACCACATCCGGCACGATGCCGTTGCGTTCGAGGGCCTTGATGACGCCGATATGGGCCCAACCGCGCGCCGACCCGCTGCTCAGTGCCAGTCCGATGCGGGTTTGTTGTCGGCGGGGAACGCTCATCGCCGCCTCCCGGTGCCCCTCACTCCCGGGCGACCGCGGCGTAAAGGTCATGGATGTCGCAGTCCGTGACGGTTACCCGAGCGAACTCGCCCGGCGCCAGATCCCCGCCGTCGGTGACGACCACCATGCCGTCGACTTCCGGCGCATCGTAGCGCGAGCGGGCGATGGCACCTTCCTCGGTGATGTCATCGACCAGTACCTCGATGGTCTGCCCGATGCGCGCCTCCAGGCGACGGGTACTGATGTCTTCCTGCAGTTCCATGAGCTGCGCGCGGCGCTGTTCCTTCACTTGCTCCGCGACCTGATCGGGCAAGTCGTTGGCACTGGCGCCGGCCACGGGCGAATACGTGAAGCAGCCGACCCGGTCCAGTTCGGCGGCTTCCAGAAATTCCAGCAACTGTTCGAAGTCGGCATCGGTCTCGCCCGGGAAACCGGTAATGAAGGTGCTCCGGATGGCCAGATCCGGGCAGATATCCCGCCAGGCGCGCACCCGGGCCAGGCTGTCCTCCGCACTTGCCGGGCGTTTCATGAGGCGCAGAATCCTTGGGCTGGCGTGTTGGAACGGCACGTCCAGGTAGGGCAGGATGAGCCCCTCGGCCATGAGTGGCAGCAGCTCGTCGACGTGGGGATAGGGGTAGACATAGTGCAGGCGAATCCACACTCCCAGTTCTCCCAGTGCCCTGCAGAGGTCGAACATCCGGGTGCGTAGCGGCCGTCCTCCCCAGAAGCCGGTCTGGTAGCGCACATCCACCCCGTAGGCGCTGGTGTCCTGCGAGATCACCAGCAGTTCCCTGACCCCTGCATCCACGAGCTTTTCGGCCTCGCGCATCACCTCGCCAATCGGTCGGCTCACCAGGTCGCCGCGCAGCGACGGGATGATGCAGAACGCACAGCGATGGTTGCAGCCCTCCGAAATCTTCAGGTAGGCGTAGTGCTGCGGCGTGAGCTTGATGCCCTGGGGGGGAACCAGATCCACAAATGGATCATGCGGCCGCGGCAAATTGCGGTGCACGGCCGCCATCACGGCGTCCGTCTGATGGGGCCCGGTCACTGCCAGAAGCTGCGGAAACGCCCGCCGTACCATGTCGGCTCGGGCACCGAGGCAGCCGGTAACCAAGACCTTGCCGTTCTGGTCCAGCGCTTCGCCGATGGCATCGAGGGACTCTTCCACCGCGGCATCGATGAAGCCGCAGGTATTGACCACTACCAGATCAGCGCCTTCGTACGAGGGGGAAATGTCGTAGCCTTCAGCCCGGAGCCGGGTGAGGATCTGCTCGGAGTCCACCAGGGCCTTGGGACACCCCAGTGAAACAAATCCGATACGTGGCACGCGCAGCGCTGCTGGAGCTTCATTCATGCTGCGCCGCTCCGAGCGCCTGGCACAAATTCACTTCTTGCCGGGTCCTTGTTCGTCCCGCCCCTTGGGGTCACCGCCCACTCCGGGGAAAGTGAATGTGGAGAGCAGACTGCGCGTCTGGGTTTCCACCTGTTCCTGCATCTGCATGAACATCTTCTTGCTCTGCTCGACATAGGCACCCATCATGCCCTGGAGCGCCGGCCCCTGGAAATTCAGGAACTGCGCCCACAGATCCCTGTTCATGCTGTTGCTGTCGCCGTAGAGCGCGCGCGCCTGGTCCTGAAGCTTGTGCTGCATGTCGGCGAAGGCCTTGATGTTGCTTTCCAGGTACTTGCCCATGAAGCCCTGCATCGCATTGCCGTAGAAGCGGATCATCTGGGCCAGCAGGTCACTGGAGAACATCGGCACGCCGCCGGTCTCCTCCTCGATGATGATCTGGAGGAGGATGCTGCGGGTAAGGTCATCGCCGCTCTTGGCATCGACAACCTGGAAGTCTTCGTTGCGCAGCACCAGATCGCGCACGTCGGCAAGCGTGATGTAAGCGCTGGTGCGCGTGTCGTAGAGGCGGCGGTTGGGGTACTTCTTGATGAGGCGCAACGACTGGGACATGGGTTCTCCTCGACGGCGTGCCGGCACGCTCAATTTGTGTTTGCATAAAAATTATACACCGGGGCCAAACAAAAACCCCGCCGTCGGCGGGGTTCCTGCACCACAACGGTGCCGAGTACGGCTATGCGGCCGGGTCCCGCCGGGGCCGGTGCGCGCCGTCAGCACATGTGCAGGCCGCCGTTGATCTGCAGTGTCGCCCCGGTCATGAAACCGGCGAAGTCCGAGGCCAGGTAGGCCACGAGATGCCCGATCTCCTCGGGCAGGCCGAGTCGCCCCATGGGAATCTGCGCCACGATCTGTTCGCGCACCTCCGGCTTGATCGCCATCACCATGTCCGTCGCGATATACCCTGGCGCGATGGCGTTCACCGTCACGCCCTTGCGTGCCACTTCCTGGGCGATCGCCTTGGTGAAGCCCAGAATGCCGGCCTTTGCGGCCGAGTAATTGGCCTGCCCGAACTGCCCCTTGACGCCGTTTACCGACGACATGTTGACGATGCGCCCCCAGCCCCGCTCCGCCATGCCGGCCAAGACCCGGTGGGTCACGTTGAACACGCTGCTCAGATTGATATCGATGACCGCATCCCAATCCTGCTTGGACATCTTGCGGAACATCCCGTCGCGGGTAATGCCGGCATTATTGACGAGCACATCCACGGGGCCGATCTCCGACTCGATCGCGCGTACCATCTCGCAGCACGACTCATAGTTCGCGACGTCGGCTTCAGCGGCGTGAAACTCGAACCCCGCCGCCCGTTGCTGTGCCACCCACTCGTCCTTCTGCGGGAACCCCGGCAGGCAATTCGCCACCACCACGAAACCGTTCTCGGCCAGCGCACGACAGATCGCCGTACCCAGACCCCCCATGCCCCCGGTAACCAACGCAACCCTCTTCGCCATCGCCTTCTTTCCTCTGCATCAACGTGAAAAACCCGCTCGCACCCCCGGAGCGGGCGCAAACGCGCCGCTGCGGTTCATGTCACCAGCGCGCCTGCCGGGCGCGAGCAGCCTCAGAACATGTGCTGGCCGCCGTTGATGGAGATGTTGGCGCCCGTCACAAATGCAGCCTCCTCGGATGCGAGGTAAGCCACCAAACCCGCGATCTCCTCCGGCTTGCCCAGCCGGCCCACGGGGATCTGGGGCAGGATCTTCGAATCCAGGATCTCCTGCGGGATCGCCATCACCATCTTCGTTCCTATGTAGCCCGGGGAAATGGTGTTGACCGTTACCCCATGTCTTGCCACTTCCAGCGCCAGCGCCTTGGTGAAGCCGTGCATGCCCGCCTTGGCGGCCGAATAATTCGTTTGCCCGAACGCGCCCTTCTGGCCATTAACCGAAGACACGTTGATGATGCGCCCCCACTTGCGCTCGCTCATGCCGTCCAGGACCTGCTTGGTCATGTTGAAACAGCTGTCCAGGTTGGTCGTCATGACCGTATCCCAGTCTGCCTTTGTCATCTTCTTGAAGGTCATGTCACGGGTGATGCCGGCGTTATTGACCAGCACATCCACCGGACCCGCCTCCGCGGCCACCGTGGCGACACACTTGCGGCAGGCGTCGAAATCCACCACGTCGCAAGGATAGGCACGGAAGCCGTATCCCATGTTGTTCATGGTCTGCAGCCACTCCTGCACCTTGGTGTTGGAGGGCGAATGCGTCGTGACAACCTTGTAGCCGAGGGCTGCCAGCTTGATGCAGATGGCCTCGCCCAGACCGCCCATTCCTCCTGTTACCAGTGCCACTCTTGGCATGTCTTGTCTCCTCTTTTTGTCTGTACTGCGGGGGATGGCCATGCGCCGATGGCACCCCCGGTCCGCCAACGGAACGATTCCGTCAGGCTCTCTCCTTCACATATCGACCAGGTGCCGCCTCCAGCGGCGGATACTTCTTGCTGCCGGGCGTGCGCGGCGCCGCCTTCTGCGTCCCCCCATGCGGACGCAGCCATTCATGCCAGTGAGCCCACCAGCTACCCTTGTGCTCCGTCGCGGCCTCCTGCCATTCCACGGCGGTCGCCGGGGAATTTCCCGCCACCCAATAGCTGCGCCGGTTCTTCGAAGGCGGATTGATCACGCCGGCGATGTGGCCGCTGGCGCCCAGCACGAAGGTCGTTTCGGCGCCAAGCATCTGCCGCGAGAGATAAGCGGATTGCCACGGCACAATGTGGTCTTCGCGGGTCGCCAACAGGTAGGCGGGTGCATCCACATTGCCCAGATCCGCCGGCACACCGCACATCCGCAGCTTTCCCGGGATCCTCAGGTTGTTCTCCAGGTACATGTTGCGCAGGTACCAGGTCAGGAACGGTCCGGGAAGATTGGTGCTGTCGCTGTTCCAGTACAGGATGTCGAAAGCACCGGGCGTCCTGCCCTTCAGGTAATTGCCTACCACGTACTGCCACACGAGGTCGTTGGCGCGCAGGCTGGAAAAGACGCTCTCAAGTTCACGTCCGGGAAGCAGCCCACCCTGGCCGATGGCTGTCTCCCGCGCTGCCACCAGAGCCTCGTCTACGAGACAGCCAATGTCGCCGCTATCGGTGAAATCGAGCAGCGTGGTCAGAAGGGTAAGGCTCTGTACCGGATCTTCGCCGCGAGCCCGTGCCACGGCCAAAGCGCTGGCGAGGATCGTGCCTCCGACGCAAAAGCCCAGCGCGTTGACCCTGTCCTCTCCCGCAACCTCCTTCGCAACCCGAAGCGCCGTGAGGGCGCCCTGTTCCAGGTAGTCGTCCCAGGTGAGATGACCGTGCTCCGCCGTGACATTGCGCCAGGAAGCCAGAAAGACGCTGTGCCCCTGCTCTACCGCGTGGCGGACGAAGGAGTTGTCCGGCTGCAGATCGAGGACGTAGTACTTGTTGATGCACGGTGGAATGATCACCAGCGGCAGTTTGAAAACCTCTGACGTGATCGGGGCGTACTGGATCACCTGCATCAGTTCGTTCTCGTAGATCACTGCGCCCGGCGTAACGGCGAGATTGCGCCCCACCTCGAAGGCCGACTCGTCGGTCATAGAGATACGTCCCTTGCGCAGGTCCCCCAGCATGTTGTGGATGCCCGCCCGGATGTTCTCTCCTTTTGTTTCGAGTGTGGCCTTGACGAACTCGGGGTTGGTGGCAGCGAAGTTCGAGGGCGCAAGCGCGTCCGCAACCTGCCGCGTCAGGAATCGCATGCGGTCCTTGGCGCGGCGATCCGCAACCGGAACCTCTTCGGACACCCGCTTGAGAAACTGCGCGTTGATCAGATAGACCTGCTGCAGGTAATGGAAATACGGGCTTGCCGACCAGTCCGGCGACGAAAAGCGCCGATCACCGGGCTCGGGTTGCACCACTGAAGGCAAGGCCTCACCAGGCTTGCGGCCGAGCATCTGCGACCAGAGCCTTGCATGGAGTTCGGCATGTTCCTGCTGAATCGACCCCATGCGCAGCGCGTCGTCCATGGTCTGCGAGGCCGCGCTTGCGTGTGCGTTCGTCCCCGGTTGCGCCATCGTCATGCCCTGCCCGGTCCCCGCAAACTCCATCAGCGCCTGCACGAGCGTCTGTCCGGACTGGAAAATCTTCTGCATCGCCGCCAACGTCTGTTCTGGTGTCGCCGCCATCAGGTACTCCAGGACCTAAGCCCGCGTCTCATCTGATACTGTCCGTGGTGGAAGGATCGGCACATCCTCTCCTCTTGGGTTGCCGGGCCGGAGATTGATTTTGCACTGCACAATTTTTTTGTCAAGCAGGGTTCTTGAGAGTTTAACAATTCTTATGAGCCAATAAGCACAGGCAATCCGATGTACATCGTGGCTCTCGGCTGGCTTTATGTGGTCATCTTGATGGCACTTGCCGAGCGCACCATTGCGGCGGGGCTACTGACACTGGTGTTCTACGGCCTGGCTCCGCTGGCCCTGATTCTGTGGCTCGCGGGTATTCCCCGTCGGCGACGGGCACGCTGCGTTGAAGGATCAGGTAGCGAAGCCTCAGCCGTGGATGTGGGCGACCAATCGTTCCACGAGAACGATGGTGCCGATGCCCAGGCCGATCATGAGCGACTGCTGGACGGTGGCGCCGAGTTCGGGACGCCGGTGCAGGCCCGGGATGAGGTCGGCGACCGCGACATAGATCATGCTCGCCGCCGCCAGGGCCAGGAAGTAGGGGATGGCCCCCACGGCCGCTGACAGGAAGTAGTACGCGAGCAGCCCGCCGACGAGGGTCGCGACGCTGGACAGCAGATTGAAGGCAAAGGCCCGAAGACGGGAGTAACCCGAGTGCAGGAGAATCACGAAATCCCCCACCTCCTGGGGAATCTCGTGGGCGATCATCGCCAGTGCCGTCACGATTCCCAGCGGGATGCTCTCGATGAACGCCGCAGCGATCAGCACACCGTCAACAAAATTGTGGAAGGTGTCTCCCACCAGGATGAGCAAGCCGCTGCGATCCTGGGCACCGCCAACACCAGGCCGTTCGTGGCCTTCGCAATGGTCCTGCTCGTGGCAGTGACGCCAGAGCACCAGCTTCTCGAGCACGAAGAAGCCGAGGATTCCCGCCAGAACGGTCGTCGCGGCGCGCTCAGCGCTGCCCGCGGCTTCAATGGCGTGGGGCAGCACATCGAGGAAGGAAGCGCCCAGCAGGGCGCCAATGGCGTAGCTGATGAGCACCGGCACCCACGTCGCCCGTGCCTTTAGCGCGAACGCACCCGCCGCCACCACGCTGAATGCCGCCCCGAACAGGGCCGAAGCAATAATCCAGGCAAGTACCGACATGTGATGACGTGGCCAGTGGTGCGCTGATTACAAGGGATGCCCAACACCGCACCGGCGGCATGCGGCCTTCAATCCGCCAGCCATATCAGGCTCGCCATCCGCCCGGTGACACCATCGCGTCGGAAGGAGAAGAAGCGCTCGCTGTCCGTGAAGGTACAAGAGCCCCCGCCGAACACCTGTTCCACCCCTGCCTGCGCCAGGCGAAGGTGGGCAAGCGCGTAGATGTCCGCGAACCACTTTCCCGTGCGGCCGGCGCGAAACGCCCGCTGCGCAGCCGGCGCACCGTTGACGAAAGCCTCCCTCACCTCGTCGCCCACCTCGAAAGCCGTCGGACCGATGGCCGGGCCCAGATACGCCATGATTTCACCCACGTGCGTGCCCATCGCCGCGACGGTGGCTTCCAGCACACCCCCCGCCAGACCCCGCCAGCCCGCATGGGCGGCCGCCACGACACTCCCGCCGCGCTCGCACAGAAGCACCGGCAGACAATCCGCGGTCGTCACCACGCAGATCCGTCCGGGTTTCCTCGACAAGGCAGCGTCGGCCAGGGGGAGCGCGGCGTCATGGTCGGCGTCGGCCACCGCCACGCCGTGCACCTGTTCAAGCCAAAATGGTTCAAACGGCACGTGGGCGCGCAACAACTCGCGGTTGCGTGCCACGGCGGCCGGATCGTCACCCACGTGGATGCCCAGGTTGAAGCTCTCGAAAGAAGGCTTGCTCGCCCCTCCTCGACGCGTCGTGATGACGGCACGCACCCGACGAGGTACGGGCCAGTCAGGGACGATAAGGGCGCTCAACCGGCGACCCCACCGCGCAAGTCATCGAGCAATGCCGCGAAGTCCGCAGGCAGCGCCGCCTCCCACTCCATCTCCGTGCCGCTGCCGGGATGGACAAGCGCCAGGCGAAAGGCATGCAATGCCTGACGCCCGAACCGGTGTGCCCCGATCCGACGCCCCGCATAGGTGCTGTCGCCGACGAGGGGATGTCCGAGACTGGCCATATGGACCCGGATCTGATGTGTTCGCCCCGTCTCCAATGAACACTCCGTCAGCGTGGCGCCGGGAAGCTCTTCCAGCGCACGCCAGCGGGTACGCGCCTCCCGCCCACCTGCCACCACGGCCATGCGGGTGCGATGAACCGGATGCCGGCCGATGGGCGCGTCCACCACCCCCGTACCGACGAGGCGTCCGAGAACCAGCGCTAGGTAGCTACGGCGCACGGTGCGCGCCTGCATCTGCCGCACGAGGTGGGTCTGGGATTCCAGGGTCTTGGCGACGACCAGCAGTCCGCTGGTGTCCTTGTCGAGCCGATGGACGATGCCGGCCCGGGGCAGCGCCGCCGCCCCGGACCAGTGATGCAGCAGCGCATTGAGCAGGGTGCCGTCGGCAATCCCGCTGCCGGGATGGACCACCAGACCCGCCGGCTTATCCACCACCAGCAGGGCCTCGTCCTCGAAAATCACGTTGAGAGCAATGGCCTGGGCGGCATGCCCACGGTCGGAGGATGCCGGCTCCGGCCGAATCCTGATGTGCTCTCCGCCCCACAGGCGCCGGCGCACGTCGGTGGGTGCCCCGTCCACCTCGACTCGCCCCTCGCGCACCCACTCCTGCAACCTGCTGCGCGAATGCTCCGGAAACATCCGCGCCAGTGCCTGATCAAGGCGCATGCCAATGTGCTCGGCACTCGCCGATGCCGTGGGCGGCGCGGGGTCGGAGAGCCCGGGAGGCGATGCGCTATAATCCGCCGTCGGATTTTTCACCGGATTTCTGTGCGAGGCCAAACAAATGCGTAGTTTAGCGGCAATCATTGTGCTGCTGTTCCTGGCGGGCTGCGGTGTGCTGCCCGAAGCCAAGGACGAGACAGCAGGCTGGTCGGCACAGAAGCTCTATTCCGAGGCACGCGGGTCGATGGGCGAGGGTTCGTACGACCAGGCCATCAAGTACTTCGAAAAGCTCGAGGCGCGCTACCCCTATGGGCGCTATGCGCAGCAGGCCCAACTCGAGGTGGCCTACGCGCACTACCGCCAGAACGAGCCCGCAGCGGCGATCGCGGCCGCCGACCGCTTCATCAAGCTCCACCCTAACCACCCCAATGTCGACTACGCGCATTACCTCAAGGGGCTGGTGAATTTCAACGAGGATCTGGGCCTGTTCGCGAGCATCTCCCGGCAGGACCAGAGCGAGCGCGACCCCAAGGCGGCGCGCGAGTCCTTCGACACCTTCAAGGAACTCGTGGCGCGCTTTCCAGACAGCAAGTACGCGCCCGACTCCATTCAACGGATGGCGTATCTGGTCAATGCCCTGGCGTCCCATGAGGTGCATGTGGCGCGCTACTACATGCGCCGGGGGGCCTACCTTGCGGCGGTAAACCGGGCCCAGTACGCGGTGCAGCACTATCCCCAGGCCCCTGCGCTCGAGGAGGCGATGTTCATCATCGTGAAGGGGTACGAGGAACTCGGAATGAAGGATCTGCGTGACGACGCCGAACGCGTCATGCGCAAGAACTTCCCCGACAGTGCGTACTACAAGCGTGGGCTGGAATCCGGCAGCCCCTGGTGGAAGCTCTGGTGAGGGCATTCCCGCAACATATGGGGCAGCGGCTGCACGGTTAGGCTCAACGCGGACTTCGCTGCAGGACATGGCTCGCGTCCACGGCGTGCGCCATGTCCTGCAGCGCCGCCGACACCTCCACTGCATACGGGCGCGGGGCCGGATCCAGCGCGCGCAGTGTCTCCGGCAGCCGCGCCAGTTCCGCGGCCGCGTGCTCACGCACGACGGACAGCGCGGGTGACGGCCCGATACGGCGCCCCGCGCGCATGACCGGGCGAAGCAGTGGTTCGCCGGTACCCTCCCCCCCTTCCAGCCCCAGCGTGTCGCCATCAGGATGGCCCGAGGCATCCAGCCGCCGCCAGACCTGCTTGCGCCCCGGCCACGTGGCCTTGCCCTCCGAACGCTTGCGCCGCGGCAGGCTATCGTACTCTTCCAGCTTGTACGCGCAGTCGAGGTAGGGATGATCCGCGGAGGTATTCATGCGGGTACCGACTCCGAACCCATCGATGGGCGCGCCGCCGCGCACCAGGTCGCGCAGCCGGTATTCGTCCAGGTTGCCGCTGGCGAAGATGCGCACCTCCTGCATCCCCCCGCCATCGAGGATGGCGCGAACGCGGCGCGCGTGGTCCGCCAGATCGCCGCTGTCCAGGCGCACCGCCTGTATCGGGATGCCGTCCGCGCGCAGACGCCGTGCCAGGGCGACGACATCCTGGGCTGCCGCCTCGGTATCGTAGGTGTCGATGAGCAAGGTCGTGCCGCCGGGATGGCAGCGGGCAAAATGCTCGAAAGCATCCGTCTCGCGCTCATGCGCCTGGACGTAGGAATGTGCCATGGTGCCGAAGAGCGGGATGTCCCAGCGCAACCCAGCCAGAACCGTGGCCGTCCCCGTGAAGCCGGCGACGTACGCTGCCCGGGCGGAGAGCAGGCCGGCCTCTGCGCCGTGGGCGCGCCGCAGGCCGAAATCCACCAGCATCCGGCCCTCCGCCGCCAGGGTGCAGCGCGCTGCCTTGGAGGCCACCATGGTCTGGAACTGCAACAGGTTGATCAGCCGTGACTCCACCAGTTGCGCCTGCGGGAGCGGCGCCACCACGCGCAACAACGGTTCGTCTGCGAAGCAGATCGTGCCTTCCGGCAGGGCGTCCACGTCGCCGGCAAAGCGCCACTGCGCCAGGCTGTCGACGAACTCACGCCGGAAGCGCCCGCAGCCGGCAAGCCAGTCGAGTTCCGCCTTCGAGAAGCGCGCCTGCTCCAGATAATCGAGTGCCTGCTCAAGCCCCGCGGCCACAAGGAAGTTGCGCCCGAGGGGCAGCTTGCGCACGAAAAACTCAAACACCGCCGTGCCCACCATCCCGCGCGTCCAGTAAGCCTGGAGCATGGTGAGCTGGTAGAGGTCGGTGAGCAGGATGCCCCCCGCATCCATCCCGGTCATGGCGATGAGGCCATGGCGCCCGTACTGGTCACGATGGTGCCCAGTTGCCGCATTTCGGATACCGCGCGTGCTCCATCACCAGCGTTGACATCCACCGCGCGGATCGCGTCCTCGAACAGCACGACCTCGTATCCCAGGCGGCGCGCGTCCCGTACCGTATTGAGCACGCAGTAGTCGGTGGCCAGTCCGCCGACGAACAGCCGGCGCGCACCCAGTTCTCTCAGGCGCAAATCAAGATCCGTGCCGCCGAACCCGGAATACGCGTCCTGATCGGCGCCAGTGGCCTTGGAGACAATGGACACGGAGCACGGCAGGTCGAGCGCCGACGCAAACGAAGCGCCGCGGGTGCCCGACACGCAATGCGGTGGCCAGGGTCCGCCGCGCGCCTTGAAGGAACAATGATCCGCCGGGTGCCAGTCGCGGGTGGCGAACACCGGCAGGCCGCGCCGGCCAAACTGCGCGAGCAGGGTGTTGAGCGGCGCGATCACCTCATCGCCTCCGGGAACGGCAAGGCTCCCGCCAGGAAGAAAGTCGTTCTGGACGTCCACCACGACGAGCCCATCGCCGTCCTCGAGCGCGATTGGGCGTGCACAGTTGCTCATGGCTCCTTGCTCCCATGGGATTTCGCGTTGTGCCGCCGACGCGGCTTGCGGCGCGAAGCCGCGCCCTGCGCGAAGGACTGCCGCATGAGCGACATCTGGGCCAGTTGGGCAGCCACCAGATAGTTGATGCTGCCGGGGGGAACGATACCCTCCTCGTCCGGCGCACCCGCCGGCACGCCGGTGAGGATCTCCAGTGCCTGATCCACCTCACCCACCGCCCAGACATGGAACTTGCCTTCGCCCACTGCCGCCACCACCTCCTCCCGCAACATCAGATGCCTTACATTGGACAGGGGGATGATGACCCCGTGATCACCCGAGAGGCCGCGCGCTGCACAAACGTCGAAAAACCCCTCGATCTTCTCGTTGACGCCTCCGATGGCCTGGACCTGTCCGTACTGATTGACCGAACCGGTCACGGCCAGGCACTGCCGGATCGGCAAGGCCGCGAGCGCCGACAGCAGCGCGCACAACTCGGCCAGGCTGGCGCTGTCGCCCTCCACCGGCCCGTAGCTCTGCTCGAACACGAGGCTCGCTGCAACAGACAGCGGGGTATTTCGGGAATAGCGCATGGCCAGGAACGAGGACAGGATCATCACACCCTTGGAATGGATGGCGCCCCCCAGTTCGGCCTCGCGCTCGATATCGATGACGTCGCCGTCACCCAGCCGCGCCGTGGCCGTGATGCGCACCGGGTGGCCGAAGGCCGATTCGCCCGGGTCCACCACCGCCAGGCCGTTGATCTGTCCAACCTGGGCGCCGCCGGTATCGATGAGCAGGGTCCCATGCAGCACCGCCTCCCGTACGCGGTTGCGCAGGCGGTCAGCGCGCTGCTCCCGAGCCCGCAACGCACCGACCACGTCATCGCGCAGCACCGTGTCCTGCCTGGCCAGGGCGGCCCGGTGGTCGGCCTCGCACATGAGATCGGCCAGCCAGCGGGTTCGGGTGGACAGCTTGTCCGCATCCTGGGCCTCGCGCGCGCTTTGCTCAACCAGGCGCGCAACGGCGCCGCAATCGAAAGGCCGCAGGCCGTGGGCACGGCCCAGGGTGGCGACCAGCCGTGCCTGCAACGCCACGCTGCTTGCGTCACGCGCCACGTCGCTCTCGAAATCCGCAGCGACCTTGAACAGTTCTGCGAACTCGGGGTCGAGTTCGCGCAGCACGTAGTACTCGTAGGCGGTGCCGATCAGAATCACCTTGACCCGCAGGGGAATCGGTTCGGGCTCCAGCGCCACGGAACTGCCGATTCCGAGCATCTGCCCCCAGGACTCGATACGCACCTGCCCGGACCTGAGCGCGCGCTTCAGACCGTCCCAGGCGTAGGGCTGCAGCAGCACCTTGATGGCGTCAAGCACCAGATAGCCGCCGTTGGCACGGTGCAGGGCTCCCGCCCGGATCATGGTGAAGTTGCTCACCAGCGTGCCGAGGTGGGATTGCTGATCGACCCGTCCCACGAGGTTGGCGTAATTCGGATGATCTTCGTGGATCAACGGTGCGCACTTGGCCGCGCGGTTATCCACCAGCAGATTGACCTGGTAGCGCTGCAGCGAAATCGTGCCGCTCATCAGCACCGAAGCGAGATCCTTTTCCTGGCGTGGCTGTTCGCGCAGTTCCTCGCCCACCTCGACCACGTCCTGCAGCACCTGGTCCAGAAACGACAAGACGTTGAGCAGATCCGTGTAATGCTCCTTGATCTCCTCCACCAGGTGCCCGACCGCCGAGCGCAGCGCATCGCGGCTGGCGTCGCGAACCCCCTTCTGGAGTTCCCGGCGCCAGCGCGGAAATTGGTGCAGGAGCTTGTGCAGTTGTTCGTGGAACGACTGCATGAGTCCATCGAGACGCTGCTTCTCGTCGTCCGCAAGCGCCTCGAAGGCCTCCGGATCCATTGCCTCCCCGTCCTTCATGGGTGCGAACACGAACCCGTGGGGGGTCCGCAGCAGGGCGATGCCCTGTTCCGACGAGGCCTGCCCGAGGTGCCGCAGTGCTTCTTCCTCGCGTGTCTTGTATTCCTCCTGGAGCCCGTCGATGCGGCCCCGGTATTCGTCGCTCTCGAATGCCGCGGCGATGGTCGGCCCCAGATCGGCAACGAACTTCTGCATGTCGTCACGCAGTTGCGCGCCCCTTCCCGCGGGCAAGGGCAGCGCACGCGGGCAACTCGGGTCGGAGAAGTTGTTGACGTAGCACCAGTCGCCGGGGGGCAACTGCCGCGCGCACTGCGCGTCCAGAATGCGCCGCACGGTGGCATGGCGTCCCGAGCCGGGCTCCCCGAGCACAAATGGGTTGAAGCCGGGACGGAGAACGCCCATGGAAAAACGGATCGCCTCGTGCGCCCGGGCCTGGCCGAAGGAGTCTTCGAGGTCCGGCAAGTCTGCGGTGGTGCGAAAACCGAGGCTTTCCGGATCGCACTGCGTGAAAAGCAGCCCGGGGGCGAGCGGAGTAAGGTTCGTCATGATGTTTCGTGTCGTTGTTGGTGCGCCCTGCCTCTCCCGCCATGGGAGCATCAGGCCGAATGCTGCACGCAGCCGACCTTGCATGCCTCCATGGTGCCGCACGGATCAGGATCGTCGCAACAGCCGGCCGTCGACCCATTGACAAGGGTCAAGTCCGACGTCTCCGCGCCCGGCCGCCGTGACCCACGACAACGCCAACCTTCCCGTAGGATGCGAGAGGGTTTAACATGTTTTTGGACCTGGTAGTCGCAAGGAGGACGAATGGCTACGATCATCCCCGAAACGCCCGCGGATTTCGACGACCGGAGAGTCATCGAGCGCCCGGACGGCTTCTATTGGCAGAATCGTCGCACCGGCGAGGAATACGGTCCATTCGCCACCTTGGCTGAAGCGCAAGCCGACATGGAGTACAGTGCGGACGCTGATCTGGAGGCCGGCCCAGCCGATCTCGACCAGGCGGAGGACGAGATCGGGATCGCCGACTGGATCGATCCCGATACCGGCCTCCCGGCGGAGGAGTCGATACCGCGGCTCGACGACTGAGGATCGGGTGCGCCGGAAGTCCTGTGCCACGCAATGGTTGGGGAGGTAGAGTTGTTCCCGTGTCCAATCCCGCTGCGGCATTGAACGTTGCTGGCGGTGCGAGGCGAGGTCTACCGGGCACGTTGCCGGAAGCTTGACGCCATGCCGCCCGATGGCGCATCTACTCTACCGCTACGCGTACAGGCATGAATGTAACGGAGCGTCTTTTCCTCCCCGTTCCCGACAATCGCGCCGACGAGTTGCGTCCGGACTACGGCGGCGGCAGTCTGGTCAATCTCACCGCCAGCCTGAGCCTGGCACTCGGCGGTGAGGCGCTTCCCTATCCCCCGCTGCGCGTCGCCGACGTCTGCGCATGGAAGCAGGCCCGCCATGTGGTGCTTCTTGTCATCGACGGGCTGGGGTTGCGCCATCTCGAGCGCGAAGCCGCGGGTGGCCACCTGCATGGCCATCTCGTTGCATCGCTGACCTCGGTCTTTCCGTCTACCACGGCCAGCGCGGTCACCACCCTGCTCACCGGCCTGGCCCCGCAGCAACACGGCCTTACCGGCTGGCACATGTATTTTCGCGAGATCGGAGCGGTGGTCGCCCCGCTGCCGCTACGGGCGCGCTACGGTGGCCCGCCGCTCCCTTGCAGCGGGGTTGCGCCGGAATCGCTGTTGTTGCGCGCACCGATCTTTGACCGGTTTCCACTGCCCGCCCATGTCATTTCTCCTGCATCGATCGCCGATTCGGAGTTCACCATCCTGCATGCCGGGCGTGCGCGCAGGATCGCATACGGACGAATGGACGAGATGTTCCGCATCATCGCAGAGGTGGCGCGCTCGCCACGCGCCGCGCGCAGCTTTTCCTATGCCTACTGGCCGGACCTCGACGCGGCGGCCCATGTCCATGGCGTCGACAGCAAACCGGTACGGGAACTGCTCTTTCGGCTGGACGAGGCGTTCGGTTGCTTGCTGAAGAGCATCGGAGGCACGGACAGCTTGGTGCTGGTCACCGCCGATCACGGCTTCGTGGACAGTCCGCCGGAGCGCCGCATCGATCTGGCGAACTGCCCGGAATTGTCCGGCATGCTGCGCATGCCGCTGTGCGGCGAGCGGCGCCTGGCCTACTGCTACGTGAAACCGGAATGTTTCGGCGAGTTCGCCCAAGCGGCCGATGCGCAGCTTGGCGGCACGGCAACGATCCTGCGCTCCGCAGATCTTATTGACGATGGCTGGTTCGGACCGGGGACGCCCCACCCGAGGCTGCACGAGCGTGTCGGCGATTTCACGCTCATCATGAAGCCGGGCTGGACAATCCGGGACACCGTGCCCGGCGAGCGTAACTTCGTCCAGGTCGGGGTGCATGGGGGCATCACCGCGGACGAGATGATGGTCCCGCTGATTTCCGCGACGGCGTAAGCGCGGCGGAATCGCGAATCCACGGGCCTGACCGCGCTGCGATGGTGAAGGCCCCGAACGATCATTGCGCCAACCCGCCAGACCCTTGGCCAGCCCGGCCTGGCCACAATGACCGTGAGATTTCCCCCGATGCATTCCTGGGTACTGACACCCCGCGAGGCCGTTGAACTGCAGCGACAACTCGCACCGCACGTGGAACGCCATGATCGCATCGGAACCGTGAATCGCGTGGCTGGGGTCGACGCCGGGTTCGAGGACAGCGGACGCGTCACGCGGGCAGCGGTGGCCGTATTGTCTTTCCCCGGCCTTCAGCTCATCGATAGTGCGCTCGCCTGTGTGCCCACGAGCTTTCCGTATGTGCCCGGGCTCCTGTCGTTTCGGGAAGTGCCGGCGATACTCGCGGCCCTTGAGCGCTTGAGCGTGGCGCCGGATCTGATCTTGTGTGACGGTCAGGGCATTGCCCATCCCCGCCGCCTCGGCATCGCATCCCATCTGGGCATTCTTTCCGACATCCCCACCATAGGCGTAGCAAAGAGCCGGTTGACGGGTGTTTACGGCGCGGTGCCCGAAGGCCGGGGGAGTTGGGCTGCGCTGATCGATGGAGGCGAAGTGCTGGGCGCGGTGTTGCGCACGCGCCCAGGCGTGAAACCGCTCTTCGTCTCGGTGGGACACCGCGTCTGCCTCGACACGGCCGTGCAGTGGGTAATGGCCTGCGTGACGCGCTATCGCCTGCCGGAGACCACCCGCTCGGCACATCGCCTGGCATCGGATACGCTGTCGCGCGCCACCCGGCTCGTGTGACGGGGAGGAACGCGTCGCCTGGCATGCGGCGCCTAAAGGCCTGCACTCTGCGTGCCGTAACAATGCGCATCGCTGCGTTCTGTGCAGGGGATGGCGGGGAAACGAGAAATGCTGGAGCGTCCGTTCAAAGACCTCAATTCATGGCTGGCCTATTTCCGCACTGCGGAAATCCCCGTGTTGCGGCGCACCCGAGAACACCTCGAAGCGCTATCCCAGGATATGGAAAGGGTCAGCGCCAAAGCGCTTGCGCAGATCGTGATGCACGATCCGCTGCTGGCGCTGAGGGTGCTCGCCTACCTCGAGCAGAAGCGTCGCAGCAGCCAGATCACCGACGTCACAACCATCGAGCGCGCCCTCATCATGCTTGGCGTGGAGCGGTTTCTTCAGGCGTTTGCCAACCTGCCCACCGTGGAAAACCAGCTCGCAGCCCACCCGACTGCGCTGCTCGGGCTGCTACGTCTGGTGGCACGCTTGCGCCACGCATCGGCGTGGGCCCGCGACTGGGCGCTGAGCCGCCGCGACATCGAGGTCGACGAAGTCACCTTGGCCGCCCTGCTGCATGACACCTCGGAACTGATGCTGTGGGCGTTCGCGCCGAACCTGGCGCTTCAGTTGCGCCAGCATCAGGCCGCCCATCCGGGCATGCGAAGCGAAGCGGCGCAGCGAGCCATCCTCGGACTGTCCCTTCACGACCTGCAGCTTGCCCTGTCGCGTTCCTTTCATTTACCCACGCTGCTGATCGAATTGATGGATGGGGGCCATTCCGACCACCCGCGGGTTCGCAACGTGGCTTGCGCCGTCAATCTTGCGCGGCACAGTGCCAATGGCTGGGAGGATCCCGCCCTGCCGGACGACTACGCGGAAATCGAAAACCTGCTGCACGTCGATCACGGTACGCTGATGCAGCGCTTGGGCGTACCCGAAACCGACGCTCCCGCCATCGCAGAGTCCTGAGATTCGCGGCAGCGCGCACCCGCTTGTGCCGCGGTCGTTTCGACGGGCCAGGAATCGGACTCACACGGCTGCGGCCGCAAGTCACCCGCGCCGACGCCGAATTGCCCTCTGAAGCCGCGGCATGCCCGCCCACATCTGCAGTGCCACGAAGCAGATCCAATAACGAAATTGGCGGGACCATGGCGAAGACGCTAGAATCGCCACCTCGTCGGGCCCCCGTAGCTCAGTGGATAGAGCGGCTCCCTCCTAAGGAGTAGGTCGGACGTTCGATTCGTCTCGGGGGTGCCACAAATCTCCAATAACGACAACGATAACCGACCTCGCATCCGTTCCTGCACTGCACCAAGAACCCCACGCTTGACAGTTTCGGTGCGCCGCAACCGTGCCAAGACTGCTCGTCATTGACGCCGCGGCCGCGCAGGCCGGAACGCGCGCACCCCTGTATGATGCGGATGATCACGCCACCGCACCGGGAGATACCATGAGCGACGAAAGCCTGTCGAAGGAACAACGTATCCTGCGCACCCTGCGCAAGGTGCTCGGCAACATCGTCAAGGACACCACGCCCGCCCGCGGCATGCCGCACCCGCTCCAGGAAGGCACGATCCACTCGATCCGCGAACTCTTCGGTCTGATTGCCGCCCGCGAGGCGGAACTTGCCGAAGAAACCGGCCTCACCCGCAACGAACGTCCGCACTACACCGACGAGCCGCCCAGGACCCAATTCGTCAGGTTCCACAAGCCGGAAAAGAAACCCAACTGAGCGCCGGCGCCGTCGCCAGTTCATCGCCCAATCTGTAGTTGCTCAGGGTCAAGTAGCAGGAAGCGGGCGGTTCGTCTTTCCTCCCTGCTGCCGTCGTCGCTGACGATGATGATTCGCTGCCGCCCATCGATGACGGCGGGGCTGACCCCCTCGGCATGCTCAAGACCTTGCAGGCCGGGGACCCTGACGCGGCGTGCCGGCTCGCTGCGTTGTCCGCTCCAGAACCAGAGCTGGAACTGGACCTGAACGCGCCCAACGGGACCACCGAGCACCAGATACCCGTCGAGGACGGGAATGTACGACATGCCGCGAATCCCGTTCCCGCCCAGATCCAGCGTTTCCAACGTGGGCGAAACCCGGGGCGGTTCCCCTGTTTCGTAGATTGCGCAGGGATTCTCCACCGAGGCGATCATGGCCCGATGGTCGAGCAGCGGGCTGCGAAAGCCGATCAGCAGACGCGTCCCGTCGGGGCTGATCTCCAGCGCCTCGATATTGAGCCCGCCGTCGGCCTTGACGTCCAGTATCCCGGCCGCCGCGGCCAGCACCGGGTGCGCCGCCACCAACGCGGACTTCAGCCCCTTGACCACCCTGGTCGCGACCACTCGGTCGCCCTCGATCCGGAACCGGACCAGCTTGTCCCTGGACTTCTTCTCGCCTCCGCCGCTGTCGCGGGAATGCGAGGTGATGGCGTAGACGTACCCCGACCGGTCAAGCGCCACCCCTTCAAGATCATCCAGCTTCCAGAAGGCGTCGCCACCCTCCAGCAGTCCGGGGCGCAGCGGAGTGCTGCCGGCGCTCCCGTCGGGGCCGATCGTAACCAGGCTGAACGGATCCCCCTTTTCATCCTCCACGACCAGGAAACGTCCGTCCGGCAGTTGCTGGATGGCGGATGGCTCGTAGATGCCGGTCAAGGGCCGGAACATGGGACCGTTGTTCGGCGTCATGTCATTCATCGCCCCTCGTCGGCTTCCGCCTGGCACCGGGCGGGGGAAAGCGCACCGATGGCGAAGAACAGCCACGCCAGCATGAAGGCGCCGCCGCCGATGGGGGTGACGGCGTGCAGGTCATGGATGCCGGCGATGCTGCGCAGGTAGAGGTTGCCGCTGAAAAGGACGATGCCCGCCAGCAGCGACCAGCCGGCCCGGGCGAACCACCGGGAGGCCGGCGCGCGCGCCGCCGCCAAGCCGACGGCCAGGAGTCCCAGGGCGTGGAACTGGTGGTAGTGAAGTGCAGTCTGGAACCAGCCCGTCGGATCGTTGGCGGCCAGGTGGGCCTTCAGGGCGTGCATGCCGGCGGCGCCGAGAGCCACGGCCAGGGCCGCGTTGATGCCGCCCAGGGCCAAGAACCAGCGGGCGTGGAAGGGTAGCGAGTTCATGGGACGCGCCAGTCGGGAAGCGGGAAGCGCCCATGGTAAGTGGGCCGCAACGGGCCTGCCGGCGGGGTCGAACTTGGGGAAGCGCCCTCGCGCCTGCCTTCGCTGGCGTTCCAGGCCTGTGGCAATTCGCCCATTCGCCGTTACTTGCCTTGTCCGGGTACTGCAGGCGCCTTGCGCCGCGCCAGCAGGTCCGCGATTTCCGTGTTGCCGCTGGCCAGCGCCCAGTCCCGTGCGCTGGCCCCGTCCTGGTTCTTCACATCGACGTTGGCGTTGCGTGCCAGAAGCATCTCGGCGATGCTCTTGTGGCCATAGCGCGCCGCAAGCATGAGGGGAGTCGTTCCATTGTCTGCCGGAGCGTTCGGGTTGGCCCCGCGTTCCAGCAGGTACTTCACCACCTCCGTGTGGCCGTCGAAGCACGCGTAGGCGAGCGGCGTCCATCCCGGGGGGTTCAGATCGGCACCGGCCTGCGCCAGCAGACGAACGATCGGGAGATGTCCCCGGATGGCGGCAAGCAGGATCGCGCTGTCACCGTGGCGATTGCGGGCCAGCACGCGCGCTCGATGGCGAATCAGCGCCTCGACAAGGGATGCATGCCCCTCCCGCGCCGCGATGATGAGCAAAGTGTTGCCCTCCCGGTCGGTCGTGTTGACATCGACTCCCCGCCCGATGAGCGCGGTGGCGGTGGCGACGTCGCCGTCGCGCGCCGCTTTCAGGACGTCTCCCAGGGAATCCGCGTGCGCGCAGGGTGCCGTCGCCGCGGCGATCAGACCCGCCATCAACCACATGGCTCTCCGGCGGCCGCCAGGCTGCTGCTTTGCTCTTTCAGTCATCTGTCCAATATCCTGAAAAGTCGGAAAAAATTTTCGGTCGTCGCACGCGCGACGGCCGCCGCATCAAGATCGCGCAGGCGTGCGATCTCCTGTGCCACATGCAGCACGAAGGCCGGCTGATTCACCTTGCCACGGTGTGGCACCGGCGCCAGATACGGTGAGTCCGTCTCGACCAGCAAGCGGTCCAGCGGGACATGGCGGGCGACTTCCCGGATGGCCGTGGCATTGCGGAAGGTAACGATGCCGGAGAACGAGATCAGGAAATTCATCGCCATGGCGGCCTCCGCCACTTCCATGGATTCGGTGAAGCAATGCATCACCCCTCCGACCTCCGCCGCGCCTTCCTCTGCCATGATGCGCAGGGTGTCCCGCGCCGCATCCCGGGTATGCACCACCAGGGGCTTCCCGCACCGCCGCGCCGCCCGGATGTGGGTGCGGAAGCGCTGTCGCTGCCACTCCAGATCACCCGTTTCCCGAAAGTAGTCCAGTCCGGTCTCGCCAATACCCACCACCCGCGGATGCGACGCCAGCCCGAGCAGGCGCTCCACGTCCGGCTCCTCGCCCTCCCGGTGATCGGGGTGAACACCCACGGTGGCGAATATGTTCGGATGTCGCTCGGCCCATGCCAGGACTCCCGGCAGCCCCTCGACGCTGACCGCGATACAGAGCGCATGCGATACCCCGTTGCGGGCCATGTTGGCGAGGATCATGTCCTCCTCGCCCTGCAACTGCGGAAAATCGAGGTGGCAGTGGGAATCAACAAGCATCACGTCGGCGACTCCGTCGAAGCGCTGATTCGCAGGCGCGGTGGAAACGCGAAGCACACCGCCCCGATCATTGACCCGTCGCCGAAAGATAGCGCAACAGCAGGTCCTCAAGGAACAACCGCGGATTCAAGGGATGGCGCGACAGGACACGTGCTTCGGCGAAACTGTCATGGCAGCGGCAAAGTGCCGCCAGGTCGGCGCGGCGTCCAAGTTCCCCGAGCCGCCCGGTGTGGGCAGGATGAAAGATCACCGGTGCGCCCGCCGTCGCCAGCGCGGCGTCGATTATCCATTTCTGCAGCCAATCGACCAGCACCGGCAAGCCGACTGCAGTGCGCGGGGTCGCCTCGCCCTTTGCCTGAGCGCCACTCCCGGGCAACATCCCGGCCAATTGTTCGGCACAGCGCAAGGCGGTGGTTCCCGAGACCTCCGACATCAACCGGACAAAGCGCTGCCGCTGGGCGGCGATCTCGGGCGCCGCCAGTTCGGCCGCCGTCAGCGGCATTCCACCGCCGAACGCGAGGAGGGATTCGGCTTCGCCTACGCCCTGCCCTTCCAGCCAGCGTACTGCCTCAGCCCGCGTGGGCCGCGGGAAAGGAAGGACCTGGCAACGGCTTCGCAGCGTCGGCAAGAGACGCGCTGGATTTCTGGATATCAACAGAAAACAGGTCTGTGCCGGTGGTTCTTCAAGAGTCTTGAGAAAAGCGTTGGCGGCGGCCGGGTTCAACGCGTCCGCCGGATCGACGATGACCACCCGATAAGCACGATGGCTGCTCAACGCCGTGAAGTCGTCGAGTTCCCGGATTTGCTGAATGCGGATCTGCATCCCCGCGGCCGCACCCGACGCGAACGAAGCCGGCCGAGACCCGGAGTCCGTGTCCGCGCCGGCACCCTGACGCTTCTCATCCTCGGCCATCGGGGTCACAAGGCGGAAATCGGGATGCGTTCCGGCCGCAAGCCAGACGCAGGCGGTGCAAGCCCCGCACGCCAGGCCGTCGCTACGGGGACTTTCGCAGAGAAGCCGTGCGGCGAGCGCGTCTGCGAACAGGCGTTTGCCCCGGCCCGCCGCGCCACAGAGCAGCAGCGCATGCGGAAGTCGGTTTATGTGGGCGGTCAATCGCGACCACACCGGTCGGTGCCACGGCAACAGACCTGTTCCGGTGCACCCGCCCGACAAGCCGGGTGCATCCGTCGTCGCTGGACTGCGGGGCGCGGGGCTCATCGCATCACTACTCTAATGGTTCATCAGGTTGATGAGGATTTCTTCAAGTTGTTTCTGAACAATTGCCGGACTTGCCTGCGCGTCGACCACGCGTATGCGACCCGGCTCGGCGCGCGCCCGCGCAAGGTAGCCCTCGCGTACGCTGCCAAAGAACTCCACCCTTTCGCGCTCAAAGCGATCCAGGGCGTTGCCAGTGCCGGCCATGCGGGCACCGGCCACCTCCGGCGGTACATCGAACAGCAGGGTGAGATCAGGCTGCAGGTCCGGATGAAGCCATTGTTCCAGGACGCGAATTCGCTCGGCGGGGACGCCCCGCCCGGCGCTCTGGTAGGCGAAGGAGGCGTCGGTGAAGCGATCCGACACCACCCACTGGCCGGAATCGAGCGCCGGGCGGATCAGGCGCGCCAGGTGTTCGGCGCGGGCGGCAAACATTAGCAGTATCTCCGTATCCACCGACATCGGCTGGCCAAGCAGCAACTCCCGTAGACGCTCCCCCAGCGGCGTGCCACCGGGTTCCCGCGTCGACACCACGGACGTTCCGGCGGCGCGCAGACGCGACACCAGCCACCCGAGATGGGTGCTCTTGCCGGCTCCGTCGATGCCTTCAAGAGTGATGAACTTGCCGCGGAGATTTCCCATGGTTCCGGTGCCTGTGTCCATGTGGGGCTAACGCTTTCGTTTCTGGTAGCGGTTGACGGCGCGGTTATGGGCGCTCAGGTCGATGGAAAACTCGCTGGATCCGTCGCCGCGGGCCACGAAGTACACGAATCGCGAATCCGCCGGGTGCAGCGCGGCCTGCAGGGACGCCAGGCCGGGCGCCGCGATCGGCGACGGAGGAAGGCCGGTCCGCGTGTAGCTGTTGAACGCCGTGTCCTGTTGCAGGTGCCGCTTGCGCAGATTGCCATCGAAGCGTTCGCCGATGCCGTAGATCACGGTCGGATCGGTCTGCAAAGGCATCCCTGCCTTGAGGCGGTTGATGAATACCGACGCGACCAGCGCCCGTTCGGTGGCCTGACCGGTTTCCTTCTCCACGATCGATGCCAGGATCAGAGCGTGGTAGGGAGAGGCCAGGGGCAGCCCCGCGCCACGTCCCTCCCACTCCCGGCTCAAGTGCCGCTGCATGGTCGCGTAGGCGCGATGCAGGATATCCAGGTCGCTGCCGTTGCGGGGAAAGAGATAGGTGTCCGGGAAGAACACTCCCTCCGCCGTCCTCTCCGCGGCGCCAAGGCGCTGGAGGATCTGCGATTCGTCCATGCCGGCGGAGTCGTGGCGCACCCGCGGGTGGGCATCGAGGGCGCCACGGATCTGGCGAAAGGTCCAGCCTTCCACGAAGACGATCTCATCCTGGGCCACGTCTCCACGGTTCAGCTTGGCAAGGAGGTCAAGCGGCGTCGTGCCCGGGTCGATCTCGTAGCTTCCGGCCTTGATGTTCCCCGCCTTGCCGAGGACTCGCCCCAGCAGTACAAACTTCCAGGGCGACAACCTGGCCCCGGCCGCCTCCAGGTCACGCGAAGTCGCGTGCAGGGTCATGCCCGGCCGAACCTCGAAGCTCAGACGCTCCGCCGACAACGAAATGGGCTGATGAGCAAACCACGCCATCCCCCCCGCCCCGAGGGCAGCCACGGCCAGCAATATGGCGAGCAGCCATCCGAGAATCCGAAACATCATTGCGACGGGAACAAGGCGGGGCCACGGCGGGCGGAAAACGGGAGAGCGTCACGGGCCCCGCTATAATAGCTCAAGTCCCTCAAGCCTTCCCGCCACAGCCATGAATCCCAGACTTCTAGAACAGATGCGACGCCAGGGTGGCGTCGTGGGCGACTCCGCGGTGCAGTCCTTTGGAGACCTGCCAGCGGAACTGGTGGCCGCGCGCGACGGCTGTGTCGCGGTGCCGCTGCTGCATCTCGGACTCATCCGCGCCAGCGGCGAAGACGCTGCCGCCTTCCTCCATAACCTGCTCAGCAACGACATCAGGAGTCTCGCCGGCGATGCTGCCCAGTACAGCAGCCTGTGCACCGGCAAGGGCAGGATGCTGGCCAACTTCATCGTGTGGCGCGACGGCGACGATTTCCTCCTCGCGCTTTCGGCCGATCTGCACGCCGTCATCCTGCGCAAGCTTTCCATGTACGTGCTGCGCTCCAAGGTGAAACTGACGGACGCGAGCGAAGAGACGGCGCTATTCGGCATGGCGGGCGCCGAGGCAGCGACGCTGCTGACCGGGGCCGGAATGCCGGTGCCCCCAGCGCTCATGGGGGTGACGCATTGCCCCGCAGGCACCATCCTGCGCCAGGCAGCCGAGCGCTTTCTCGTCGCGGTGCCGGCCGAACTGGCCGCCGCCGCATGGGAGACGCTCTCGGCCACGCCGGCGCGCCCCGCCGGGACTCCGGCCTGGACGTGGCTTGAAGTGCGCGACGGCGTGCCCCTCATCACCGCCGCCACCCAGGAGGAATTCGTGCCGCAGATGGTGAATTTTGAACTCATCGGCGGCATCAGCTTCCGCAAGGGCTGCTACCCGGGCCAGGAAGTCGTGGCCCGCACCCACTATCTGGGCAAGGTCAAGCGGCGCATGTTCCTCATCCACCTTGGCAACGGCAAGCTGCCGGCGCCGGGAGACGCCCTCCACTGCTCGGACATGCCGGAACAGCCCTGCGGCAGGGTGGTGAACGCCGCACCCGCGCCGGGAGGCGGTTGCGACGTGCTTGCCGTGCTCTACTCCACCAGCGCCGAGGCGGGAGACATCCACCTCGGTGCCCCGGATGGGCACCGACTCGAGGTGCGTGCCCTGCCCTACCCCATCCCCTGACCCACGCGGCAGTGGATTCCCGTGTGCCTGATCCTCGTGGCGTGGCGTGCTCATCCCGCCTTTCCCGTGGTGGTGGCGGCAAACCGCGACGAGTTCTTCCACAGGCCGACGGCCTGCGCGTCTTTCTGGCCTGACGCACCCGGGTTGCTCGCCGGCCGCGACCTTGAAGCGGGTGGTACCTGGCTCGGCGTAACGCGTCGGGGACGATTCTGCGCACTCACCAATTTCCGTGGTCCCTCCCGCCAGAAAGCGGGCGCACCCTCACGCGGTGCGCTGGTGCGGGATTTCCTGGGCGGCGACGTCTCACCCGCCGCCTACGCTTCGAGGGTGGTCGAAGGCGGGGTTGCGTACAACGGCTTCAACCTGCTGTGCGCCGACGCCGAGACGCTTTGTTACGCCTCAAACGTGAGTGGCGAAGCGCTAGTGCTTCCGGCCGGCATCTATGGGTTGAGCAATCACCTCCTCGATACGCCATGGCCCAAGGTGGCCAGGGCCAAATCGGCGCTGGCCCGTTCCCTGGCCGCGCTGCCGGATGACTCCGGCCTCTTCGCGCTGTTGCGCGACGACCATCCGGCTGCGGACGAAGACTTGCCTCGCACCGGCATCAGTCTCGAGTGGGAACGGCTGTTGTCATCGGCCTTGGTGCGCGGCGTCGACTATGGAACCCGGTCATCCACCGTCGTCCTGATGCGCTCCGACGGTGAGACGCGCTTCGACGAGATCAGCTACGGTCCCGACGCCCGGGACACTGGAAGGGTGCGCGAGTCGTTCCGGCGGGAGCCGCCGCCCGCGACTTGTGCATCGTGACGTGGCGGATGCCGGCTTCCACGAACTCCCTGCCATCCGAGCGGTAACCGTTGCGGGCATAGAAGCCTTCGGCATCGACCTGGGCGTGCAGGCTCAATTCGGTCATCCCCCGTCGCCCCGCTTCCGCCTCCAGCGCCGCCAGCACGGCACGCCCCACCCCCCGCCCGCGCCACTCCTTCAACACGGCCATGCGCCCGATGCGCCCGTCGGGGAGCAGCCGCCCCGCTCCCACGACCGTCCCGGTCTGATCCCGCGCGAGCGCGTGGCGGGACACGGCGTCGAGTTCATCCCACTCAAGTTCCGCGGGAATGTGCTGTTCCAGAATGAACACAGCATGCCTGACCGCCCGGGCACGTTCCGCCGCGTGCGTCCAGTCGACGACTTCGACGGTAATGCATGCCGCGCCTTCGCTCATTCGAGGATTTCCACCGCGGTCCCCGCCGCCACCCGGTCAAAGAGGTCCACGATGTCGGCATTGCGCATGCGCACGCAGCCGATGGACCCCGGCGCCCCCATCCTGGCGTTGTCGGGCGAACCGTGGATGTAGATGTAGCGGCGAAAGGTATCCACCTCCCCGAGGCGGTTGAAGCCCACATCGCAACCCGACAGCCAGAGGATGCGGGTCAGTATCCAGTCGCGCCCCGGATGGCGCGCGGCCAGGTCCGGCGTCCACATCTCCCCGGTGGGCCGGCGCGCCACGAACACGGTATTGAAGGCTGCGCCCCCACCAATCTTGGCGCGCACCACATGCCTGCCCCGTGGCGTGCAATAGCTGCCTCGCCGCTCCCCGGTGCCGTTTCGCGCCGTAGAAACGAGATAGCGATGCAGGATCTCGCCGGCGGTGCCACGAAGCTCCAGTGTCTGGGAAGGAATATGGATGACGATACCCATGTCTCGCTCAAGACGCTGACTGCACCGCCGACTTGTTGCGCGGCGCCACCATTCATGCGGTCTCGGTGCGCCCTCGCCTGGCGGCAAAGAAACTGCTCAGCAGGGCGCCACAATCCTCGGCAAGGACGCCGCCTGTCACCGTAGCGTGATGATTCAGCCGTGTCTGCGCGAAAAGATCGATCGTGCTGCCGCACACCCCGGTCTTCGGGTCGGCCGCACCGAAGACCACGCGCCGGATGCGGGCATGAAACATCGCCCCGGCGCACATGGCGCAAGGCTCCAGGGTGACGTACAGATCGCACCCCGCCAGGCGATAGTCGTCCAGCGTGCGGGCGGCATCGCGCAGCGCGGCGATTTCGGCATGGGCGGTGGGATCCTGGCGGGAGATCGGGGCGTTGAAGCCGCGCCCGACGATGCGTCCGTCCTGTACCACCACTGCCCCCACGGGAACCTCGCCGCAGGCCCCCGCCTCCCGCGCCAGGGCGATCGCTTCGCGCATCAGGGCTTCTTCTTCAAGGCTCATGGCGATTGCCGCATGCTCGGAGTCACCGCGTCTCCTGACCGGCCGTCACTCCCACTCGATCGTCAACGAGCCTTCCAAGCCGTTGATTCGCAAGGCGCTCGCCGCTGCTCCGCAGACTATTACCGTCATTTCTACCGTCAACCTGTCAGGCACCAGCATTGGCGCGGGTTTCCGGGCGATTCGCCCGAAATCAACCCGTCGAGATCTATCGCAGTCTATCGGCTTCCGTCACGCGTCAGGAACGCCGCCCCGCGAGCGTGCGCAGAACACTGTCGAGAACCAAGTCCAGTTCCTTGCCCACATCCTCGGCGAGAAAGCGCAAGACGAAATACCCGCTCTGTTGCAGCAATCGATCCTTGCTCCGGTCGCGCCGGTATGCGACGGGGTCGGCAAAATGCTGCGGGCCGTCCAGCTCCACAGCCACCCGCGCATCCTCGCACAGAAGATCGACCTCGAGGCTCGCCGTCGCATCGAACGCGATCGGCAGCAAGGCGTTCAGTCGGAATCGCCCCTTCGTTTCAGGCAAAGTCTCCACTCGCCGGTACAGGAATGCTTCTGCCGCACTGCGCGCCCTTTCTGTTCCTTCCGCGTCCGGTGGAATGGTTCGAGCCGCACGAACAAACAAGTCTGCCAGAGGAAGGTCGACACCGTCACGGATGAGCCTGCGAACGCTGCGCGAGTAATCGCGCTTCCACATGGCATCCGAAGGCAATGGTATGTCAGCAGGCCAACCCGGCGTGGCGCTCGCCGGCAAATGAATCGTGTAGCCGATGCCCTCGTATCCGCGGCAGCGCCGATCGAACATCCGAGCCAACATGGGAACGTGGAGGTCCGCGTAATCGTAGATGAGCACCTCGCGCTTGGCGTCGTAAAGCCGATGCAGGCGGCCAGCGTACTGGGCGATGGTCCCGCGCCATGACACCGGAAGCGTCAGGAACAGGGTGTCGAGTCGAGGGTCGTCATAGCCCTCCCCCACGTATTTCCCTGTTGCCAGGATGACCCTGGGTTCCTCGGGTAGAATCGCCGCGAGTCCATCATCCATCGCTTGCTTTTTCTTCTTTCCCATCCCAGCGCGTAGTGCCACTACGTGCGCGATGCTTGGCGCGAGCATTTGCTCGAGGCGTTCCAGATGATCGTTTCGCTCGGTCAGCACGAGCGGTGAGCGACCGGCGCGCACCGATTCGACGACATCCGCGCAGATTCGATGGTTTCGCTGTTCGTCCTCGATCAGTTCTTGGTACAGGGATTGGAATTCGACGCGCCTATCCGGAGACGCCTCCCGGGTTGGCAGGAACGCCGTCGGCTGCACCATGACAAAATGGTCGAATGGCCGCTTCGCCGCCTGCTGCTTCGCATCCACGCGGTGGCGCACGGGTCCGCATTGCATGAAGATGATCGGCTGATGGCCGTCCTTGCGGACGACCGTCGCCGACAGCCCCAGGAAATAGCGCGCCTTGACCCGCCGTGCCACCTCCTCAAAGCCCGGTGCCGACAAATGGTGGCACTCATCGACGATCACATGGCCATAATCGGCGACACGATCGTCGACGACTCCCTTCTTGACCAGGCTCTGAATGACGGCCACGTCGATCTGCCCGTTCGGCCGATTTCTCCCGCCGCCGATGCGGCCAATCGCCTTCACGGGCACACCGAGAAAAGCCGAGAGGCGTTCGACCCATTGATCCAGAAGTTGCCGACGATGCACGAGCACGAGAACGTTGACACCGCGCTTTGCGATCAGCCAGGCTGCCACCACCGTTTTTCCAAAGGCCGTCGTCGCGGCCAACACGCCCATGTCGTGCGACAGCAGCGCCTCGGCCGCGGCTTTCTGCTCGGGCCGAAGTTCGCCGCTGAAATCGGCGCGCAGAGGCTGCCCTGCATAGCGCTCGTCGCGGACAGCGATTCGAATGCCCAGGTCCCGGAGCGCCGCGCGGACGTCGTCGAGGCTGCCTCGCGGCAGGCCGATATGGTGCGGATGATCTTCGGCGCAGGCGATGACGCGCGGCTTGCCATACGTGGACAAGCGCATCGCCTGCGCCTTGTAGAACTCCGGGTTTTGAAACGCGGCTAACCGAAGCAGGCGATTTCGCAGCGCAGGAGGTAATCCTTCCTTGGCGATGTAGATCTGGTTGCCAAGCACCAACTCCAATACCTGCGGTAATTCACCTGCAATTGGGACATCCCTGCCGCGGCGTGACGGCGGTGCAGTCCACGGTGCGATGTCGTCGTCTTCCGCTGGCGGCAAACGCACACCAAGCACGCGACCCCGTCGCTCCGCCTCCTGGACCAGACCTTCGACTTGAGCCCGCCCTATCCTCTGCTGGCCGGCAAGAAACGCCCATTGATCTGGCCAAGGTTCGAGCGCGTCATCCAGAAACACGCTGTTGCCCTGATCGCGCGGCACCTTTTGCAGCGGCAAGGCGATCAGGTTTCCGAATCCGCCTTGCGGCAGGAAATCCTGGTTAGGAAAGAGGCGGTCGTAGGAATCCAGTCCGACGTCCGGCCGGTGTTCCATGGTCTCTGTCAGCAAGGTGGAACCGAGCCGTCGGGCCAGGGCCGCCGGTATTGTCTCCTCGAAGAACAGCCAGACGTGTCCGCCACGCCCGGAGCGTGATCGCTCGAGCGCAGCCGGCAGGTGCATGCGGCGACAAGTTTCGAGGAAGGCGCTTACGTCCTTGCACCACTCGGCCTTGTCGAAATCGATGGCCAGGAAGGCGCAGGTTTCATCAGCAAACAGCGGATAGCCCCCAGCGACAAAGGGCTCGCCATCAGGGTCGCAGCCGGACAGGTGCCAACGGATGACGTCGTCGGTCAGCGGAAGTAGTCGACGTTCATTACAGTCGGCGCATTTGACACGCGGCTTCTCGCAGATCCCGCGCACCCATTCGTTGGCGCAAGCGGGAACGTACCCGGACTTGCCGGTCCTCTTGCTTTCGAATCGCCTTGCGTACACGTCGTCGCGGACGAGGAACAGGGAACGGAAAAGCGCGATTTTCGCTTCCGGCAAAGATGTTCGATCGACGACGCCGGAATTCATTGTTCACTCTATTCCTGGCATCGGTAGTACGCCAGTGCCAGATGCCGAGATCAACCTCGCGGCCAGCGCATCGGCCTGCTCCGCGAACTTCTTCGCATCGGTCTTCTGCAACTGTGCCAGATTGTGTAGCTTCCAGCGGATGCCCGGCAATTGTTCGAGGTGCTCGCCGCCCAGCAGCGACCACTCCGGCGTACCGGCTACCAGCGTCAGCAGGAAGCGCCGCTCGTTGTCGTCCAAGCCCAGCCGGATTTCGCGCACCATGCGCTCTCGCGCGGCGAGCAGCGCATCGAGCGGCACCGGCTCGGCCGTCATACCCTGGAAGTTGTGCTCGTAGTTGTGCCGGATGTCCCGCAGTGGCGCGAACAGCACCTCGTGGATCGGCCGGTTGCTGCTGGACAGATAGATCACGAAAGCGCGCCGGATGCCGGGCGTGATTCCCTCGTGCGCAAAGAGCTGCATCACGTCGAACAAGTCGCGCGGGTGTTGCCGATCCAGCGCAGCCACCAGCTTGCCGCCGTACACGTCCTCCAGCGACACGACCGGGATGTCCAGATCGGCCATCAACACATCGCGGGCGACGGGCGTAAGCGAAGCACGGCGCACCGGCTGCACCGTTCCGCGCATGACGAAGTTGACTTCGATCTTGACCTGAAGCGAGCCACGGCGCACCAGCAACTTCGTTTCCCCTGCTGCCGCCGCCGGCGCGTGCGTCTGGAATCCTCGCTTCTTCAACCTTTCGGCGGCCTGTCGGACGGCCTCGTTGATGCGTGCGAGCGCCTCGTCGCGCGGCAGCGTGTGGTCGGGAAAGACCAGATCGAGATCGACCGACAAGCGCGGCATGTCGCGCACGAACAGATTGATCGCCGTACCGCCCTTCAATGCGAAGGTGTCGTCCACGAACACCAGCGGCGCCACCTGGGTCAACAGGCGCGCGGTATCGAGATAGGTCTGGTTCACGGCTTGAGCACCAGAAGGCCGTCGGTCGATCGGGACACCCAGGGTCGGTTGCTGCCCGTCGGCAGCGTGCCCGGATCGAGCTTGTCCACCCAGGGCAGCGAACCCTCGCGGCCGAGTTGCAGGCACAGTCGCACGGTCTTAACGCTCGTGCAGTGTTGCAACAGCTCACGCAGCACATCGGCGCGCAGGCTGTAGGCGCTTTCGACGAGTTCGCGGCCTTCCTGCAAGGGCTGGCGCACGCCGACTTCGCTCAACAGTTCCAGCAATGCACGCTCCGGCGCCGACACCTGCGGTGCCCCGCTGCGCTTCTCAAAGTGGTGGACGTGCAACAATGCGTCCGGCTGCTCGTCAAACAGGCGCTTGCGGTGGTACTCGGCCGGGAAGCGTTCGGTGAACCATTCCGGCAGACGGGCTGCCGTCCATCCATACAGTTGCAGCACCGGCTGCTGCGACACGTACTGGCGCATGCCGTACCAGTCCAGGGCCGACTTGCCGCCGACGTGCATCCCCTCGTATCTGCGCTGCAACAGCAGCAGACTGGGGTGCAGGGCCGGGGTGTCGTTCGGACGGCCATACACCCCGCGGGCCAGGCGCACGAGCCAACCTGCCCGGACGTAGTGAACGGCCAGGTCTGCGGAGATGCCAAGCGCCGCCAAGTCCTCCGAGGTCAGCGGAGTTCCCGGTGCCAGCCGCGTGTAGAGTGCATTTAGCTTGCTTGGATTAGTCGTAGCCATGCTACGGCTTTTACAACTTTTCGAAGCGCAAGTCAATTTGATATAGTTGCATCAATCGTAGCTTGACTACGACAAACGCAAACTATAAAAACATTTCTTCAGATCCTTGACACCCGAGCGTCAGGAGAAAGAGATGTACCGTCACCCGAATTTATGGGGGTACACCAACCCAAGATCATGAAAAACATGGGATTTATGGTCGAGTTTTTATGGTCACTGACCCTTCCCCAAGTTTTCGACCGGAAACGATCAATTGGGGCGCTGACTTCTTACCGTCAAAAATACCGTCAGACTGCGCACGGCGCCCATGATCTTGAAAGATTGCAGGAAAGCCACATACTGCATATAGATCAATGAGTTATCGTCAATTCGGCACGCTCGTCGATGATGGAAGACGCACCATCCCCCGGATGCGCAACTTATTGTTTTATATTAACTTTACAAAGAGTACCCGTGAGATTTCACTCCCACTCGATGGTGGCAGGTGGCTTGCCGGAGATGTCGTAGACGACGCGGTTGATGCCACGCACCTCGTTGATGATGCGGTTGGACACCTTCCCGAGCAGGGCGTGGGGCAACTCGGCCCAGTGGGCGGTCATGAAGTCCTGCGTCTGCACGGCGCGCAGCGCCACCACGTGTTCGTAGGTGCGCCCGTCGCCCATCACCCCCACCGACCTCACCGGCAGAAACACCGCAAAGGCCTGGGACACCTTGTCGTACCAGTCGGCGGCCCGCAACTCGTCGATGAAGATCGCGTCGGCGCGCCGCAGAAGCTCGGCGTATTGCTCCTTCACCTCGCCCAGGATGCGCACTCCGAGACCCGGGCCCGGGAACGGATGGCGGTAGACCATGTCGTGGGGCAGCCCCAGGGCCACACCGAGTTCCCGGACCTCGTCCTTGAACAGTTCGCGCAACGGCTCCAGCAGGCCCAGATGCAGCGTCTCGGGCAGCCCGCCGACGTTGTGATGGCTCTTGATCGTGTGGGCCTTCTTGGTCTTGCCGCCGGCGGACTCGATCACGTCGGGGTAGATGGTGCCCTGGGCGAGCCAGCGGGCGTTGGGCAAACGTCCGGCCTCGCACTGGAACACTTCCACGAAGACACGGCCGATGATGCGACGCTTCTCCTCGGGATCGGTCACACCCGCGAGCTGACCGAGGAATTCCCGCGACGCATCCACGTGCACGACCTTGACACCGAGATTGCGGGCGAAGGTCTCCATCACCTGCGCCGCCTCGTTGAGCCGCAGCAGGCCATTATCAACAAACACACAGGTGAGCTGGTCGCCGATGGCCCGATGGATCAGCGCCGCCGCCACGGAGGAATCGACACCGCCCGAGAGCCCGAGAATCACCTCGTCGCGCCCGACCTGCCGGCGGATGCGGTCCACGGCCTCGCCGATGTAATCCGGCATGTTCCAGTCGTGGCCGCAGCCACAGATCTCATGCACGAACCGCCCGAGGATCTCCCGCCCCTTGAGGGTGTGGGTGACTTCCGGATGGAACTGAACGCCGTAGAATCGTCGCTCTTCATCCGCCATCCCGGCGATGGGCGTGGAAGGATTGGAGGCGATGACCCGGAAACCCGGCGGCAGTTCGGTCACCTTGTCGCCGTGGCTCATCCACACGTCGAGAAGACCGTGTCCCTCGGCGTTGCGGCGATCCTCGATGCCGTTCAGCAACTTCGAATGTCCCCGGGCGCGCACCTCGGCGTAGCCGAATTCACGCACCCGTGCATTCTCCACCGCTCCACCCAACTGCGCGGCCATGGTCTGCATGCCATAGCAGATGCCCAGCACGGGCACGCCCAGTTCAAACACGACCTGGGGAGCACGGGGCGTTTCCATCTCCGTCACCGACGCCGGTCCTCCGGAGAGGATGATGCCCTGCGGGTCGAAGGCGCGGACGAAATCGTCGGAGACGTCGTAGGGGTGCAGTTCGCAATACACCTGGTGTTCGCGCACGCGACGCGCGATCAACTGGCTGTACTGGGCACCGAAATCGAGAATGAGGATCTTGCGATGCATGGGGCAGACCGGCGAGAGGAGGAACGAAACGGGGCCGCGCCGTGGCAGGCGCTGGCGCGGCCGCGAAGGTCAGTCAACGCGGTAGTTGGGTGCTTCCTTGGTGATCTGGACGTCGTGCACATGGGATTCGCGCACCCCCGACGTGGTGATCTCCACGAACTCGGCGCGGTTGCGCATCTCCTCGATGGAGCCACATCCCAGATAACCCATGCTCGCGCGCAGGCCGCCCATGAGCTGGTGTATGACGTTGTGCACCGGCCCCTTGTATGGGACACGGCCCTCGACACCCTCCGGGACCAGTTTGTCGGCATTGGAGGCCGGATCCTGGAAATATCGGTCCGCCGCACCCTGCTGCATGGCGCCCAGACTGCCCATGCCACGGTAGGACTTATAGGAGCGTCCCTGGAACAGCTCGATCTGGCCGGGTGCCTCCTCCGTGCCGGCGAAAAGGCCACCGAGCATCACGCAGTAAGCACCGGCCGCGACGGCCTTGGCCACATCGCCGGAGTAGCGGATTCCGCCATCGGCGATCAGCGTCACATCGGTGCCTTCAAGGGCGCGCGCCACGTTGTCGATGGCCGTGATCTGCGGCACGCCGACCCCCGCCACGATGCGGGTGGTGCAGATGGAGCCCGGTCCGATACCCACCTTCACGGCATCCGCCCCATGATCGGCGAGCGCCTTGGCTGCCGCCGCGGTGGCAATATTGCCGCCGACGACATCCACCTTGGGCAGATTGCGCTTCACCCAGGCCACGCGGTCCAGCACACCCTGGGCGTGGCCGTGGGCGGTGTCCACCACCAACATGTCCACCCCCGCGTCCGCCAGAAGCTCGGCGCGTTCTTCGGTTCCTTCGCCAACGCCGATGGCCGCACCCACACGCAGGCGCCCCTGGCTGTCCTTGCACGCCAGGGGGTTTTCGGTGGACTTGAGGATGTCCTTCACCGTAATGAGGCCGCGCAGCTCGAAATCGTCATTGACCACCAGCACGCGCTCCAGGCGGTGCTGATGGATGACCGCTTTGGCCTCCTCGACGCTCGTGCCCTCCTTGACGGTCACAAGACGTTCCCGAGGCGTCATGATGCGCGCCACCGGCTGGTCGAGATTGGTTTCGAAGCGCAGATCGCGGTTCGTGACGATGCCCACCACGTGCGTGCCTTCGAGCACCGGAAGGCCCGAAAACTTGTGGGCGCGGGTAAGGTTGAGCACCTCTCGCACCGTCATGGTGGGCGGTATGGTGATCGGATCCTTCAGCACGCCGGCCTCGAAACGCTTTACCTTGGCCACCTCGGCTGCCTGCGCAGCGGGAGCGAGGTTCTTGTGCACGATTCCCATGCCCCCGGCCTGGGCGATGGCGATCGCCAGGCGGGACTCGGTGACGGTATCCATGGCGGCAGATACCAGGGGGATATTGAGCCGGATGTTTCGACTTACACGGCTGGCAAGACTGACGTCGCGAGGCAGGACAGCGGAGTGGGAGGGGACCAGCAGAACGTCGTCGAAGGTCAGCGCCTTGGAGATCACTCGCATCGCTTTCACCCAGGTTGGCAAGGCCGTATTATACGGGGACGCTCCCAGACCCGGCAAACGGCCCGCCCGCCGCTAGTGGGCCTCTCCGTGACATTGCGTTGTGATCCTGCGTACCTTCCTTCTGTGTGCCTTGCTGCCCGTGTCTGCCGCCAACGTGCTGGCGGGCGAGATCTACATGTGGCGGGATCCGCAGGGGCGGGTGCATTACTCGGACCTGCCGCCGCCGGATGCGCGCGACGTTCGTCCCTTGCGCCGCGGCGGCGTGGCGCCGGCACAGGGGGCGCGGGAGCGTCTCGCGGACGACGAGATGGCATTCAGGCAGCGTCGGGCAAAGGTCGAAGAGCGCCGTGCCGCCTCACAAGACGGCGTACCGGAAGTGGAAGAACGCCAACGCCGGTGCGTACAGGCCAAAGGACAACTGGCGGCCCTCGAGTCGGGCCAGCGCGCCTACCAGTTCAATGAACAGGGTGAGCGCGAATTTCTTGACGACACGCAGCGGGAGCAGCACACCCTGCGCACACGCCAGGCAGTGGAAGCACACTGCCGCTGAGTCACGGAGTCCGCGTTTCGACCCGACAGCCGGATCATTCCTCCAGCGGACCGCCCCCTTTTTTCATCACCTTCCCCTCCTCCGCGCGCTTGCGGCGCACCTCCTTGGGATCGGCGACGAGAGGCCGGTAGATCTCCACCCGATCATCCTCCCGGACCACAGTGTCGAGTTTGGCCAGCTTCCCGAAGATGCCGACCTTGTCCCTGGCGAGATCGATTCCAGGAAATTTCTCCAGCAAGCCGGAAGACTCCACCGCCTGACGCACCGTACTGCCCTTCGCCACGCTCAGCCTTACCAGTTCCTGGCGCTGCGGCAATGCATAGACAACCTCGATCTTCATCGTCTCAGCCATCGATCATCCCAGATTGGCGCAAATGTCCCGCGCGCTTGACGAAAGCATCGACGAAGGTATTTGCAATGTGGTGAAACACCGGTCCCAAGGCCTTTTCGAGCAGACGGGCCGAGAATTCGTAGTGGAGGTTGAACTCCACCTTGCAGGCGCGCTCGCCCAGCGGCGTAAACTCCCATGCCCCATCCAGGTGTGTGAACGGCCCCTCCTTAAGGCGGATCAGCATGTGGCGGGGGAAGCGCTTGTCGTTTTCCGTCGCAAACTGCGCGCGAATCCCGTGGTAGTTGATGTGGATGCGTGCCACGGTGCGCAAGCTGGTGCGTTGGAGCAGTTCCGTGCCTCCGCACCACGGGAGGAACAGTGGATACTCCTCCACCCGGTCCACCAACTGGAACATGGTGGGCGCGGGTTCCTCGATGAGAACCTGTTTGCGGACTGCGGCCATAATCGGGCGCCAGGTGGATGCTGATAAACTCGCCGATTTTATCGCACCTCCGAGCCCTCTCCTCCATGAGCATTGTCGACAACCGCAAGGCCTTCCATGACTTTTTCATCGAAGAGCGCTACGAAGCAGGGATGGTGCTCGAAGGATGGGAAGTCAAGTCCATCCGCGCCGGCCGGGTACAGCTCAAGGAGGCCTACGTCGTCCTCAAGGGGGAGGAACTGTTCCTCATCGGCGCCCACATCAGTGCGCTGTCCACCGCTTCCACGCATGTCCATCCGGACCCGACGCGCAGCCGCAAGCTGCTGCTGCATTCGCGGGAGATCCGCAAGCTCATCGGCAAGGTCGAACGCGCCGGTTATGCGCTGGTACCCCTGGACCTGCATTACACCCGTGGCAAGATCAAGGCCAGCATCGGACTTGCCCGCGGCAAGAAGCAGTACGACAAGCGGGAAACAGAGCGCGAAAGGGACTGGGCGCGCGAAAAGCAGCGGCTGATGCGCAACAAGGTCTGAAGCCGAACCACCGTACCATCGCGACAACCGCGCCCGCCCTCATGTCCGCGGTTTTCCGAATACCCCCTTCAGCGCATCCTGCAGGTCTGCCGGCAATACGACGATGCGGGAGTTGGGGCCCTCGCCGAGGCGGTTAAGGGCGCTGATGTACTTTTCGCCCAGGAGGTAGAGCATCGGAGTCTGGCGTTCGCCGATGGTCACGCTGACGCGCCGGATCGCCTCAGCGGAAGCCTCGGCCAGCGTTACTTGCGCAGCGGCGTCGCGCTTGGCGCTTTCCAGACGGGCTTCAGCGGCGAGAATCATCGCCTGCTTTTCGCCCTCCGCCCGGGTCACCATGGCCTTGCGCTCGCGCTCCGCGGACGCCTGCTGCTCCATGGACCGTTGCATGGACTCCGATGGCTTGATGTCCTGGATTTCGACGGACTTGACCGTCAACCCCCAGTCCACGGCTTCATCCGAAATGGACTCGCGCAGCCTGGCCTTGATCTTGTCCCGCGATGACAGCGCCTGGTCCAGGTCCATCTCGCCGACGATGGATCGCAGCGAAGTCATGATCAGGTTGCGGATGGCCTCGGCGAAATTCGTCACTCCATAAACGGCCTTCACCGGGTCGGTGACCTTGACGAAGGCCACGGCGTTGGTGAGGATGACGGCATTGTCCCGGGTGATGACCTCCTGCTCGTCCACATCCAGGATCATGTCCTTGGTGACGACCTTGTAGGCGACGCGGTCGAGGTAGGGAATGATGATATTGAGGCCCGGGTGCAGGGTTCCGTTGTACTTGCCCAGACGCTCGACGATCCATTCCTCCCCCTGCGCCACGATCCTCACGCCCTTGGCCACGGTCACGATGGCGAATACGAGGATCGCAACAATGACGATCAGTCCTGCGTTCATGTTCCCCCCTTGACGTCTGTCAGTCTGGAGCAAAGCCGCCTGGACGCGCGGGCGATGCACCCCGCGGCCGCCCCACCCTCAGGATGGTGCCTTCCACACCGAGTACCCTGACGCGCTCGCCGGCGTGGATCGATTCATCGGAAATGCACTCCCACACGTCCGAGCCGATGATCGGCTTCTGGAACCGAACCTTCCCGCGCACGAACGGCGCGACATCCCGGACCATCAGTCCGGCTTCCCCCACGACATTTGCATCCGCCATGCCGATGCGGGTCTTGTGGATGCCAGGCTTGAAGATGCGAAACCATAGGACCACCATCAGCACCGAGGCCAGCGTCCACGACAGTAGCTGCCAAGTCAGACCCAGCCCCGGCAGCAGCACCGTGACGACGGCCACCAGCAGCGCCCCGAGGCCGAACCAGACGAGCACGAACTGCGGTATGACGAGTTCCGCCAGGATCAACGCCACACCCGCCACCGCCCAATGCCACCATTCCAGATCGATCATGTCGTCGGCCTCATTGCAAGCCCGCGGCAACGGGAAGCCACAGCCGGGTACCCCAACCGGCTCAGGCCCGCGCCGGCAGCCCCTCCACGTTCGGGATTGGATCGACTCCACCGCCAGGTCCGTCGAGGAAATCCCCGCCGCCATCATGCCGGAGATCCACCTCAACCGTCACGGGCATTGAGCGCCCGCTTCTGTCTCACCTCCTCGAAGAGGCATATTGCCGCGGCGGCCGCCACATTGATCGATTCCGTCGCGCCAGGCATGGGAATGGTGGCACGGCGCGTCGCCCGACGCGCCAGGGACCCTGATAGACCGCTGCCCTCGCTTCCGAACAGCCACGCCACCGGGCCCAGCAGGTCGATGTCGAATACCGGATCGGCCTCCGACAGCAGCGTTGCCACCACCTCCCCGCAGTAACCTTCCAGGAGGGACAGCGCATCCGCACGTTCATGGACCCGCAGACAAAAGTGCGCCCCCATGGCGGCGCGCAGCACGCGCGGCGACCATGCCTGCGCGCATCCGGCCGTGAGCACGGCATCGCCGATTCCCGCGGCAACGGCCGAACGCAGGATGCTCCCCACGTTGCCCGTGTCCTGAACGCCCTCCAGAACGACACACGACCCGCCCCGCAATGTCGGCGCCGGCGATGCCGGCACCGCGATGACCGCAAGGATTCCGGCGGGGCTTTCCACGGGGCTCGCCTCGGCGAACAGGGTGTCGGACAAAATGATCGTCTCGGCGCGCGAATTCGCCGCCAGCGCGCCGATCTCGGGATCCTGCAGACCCCGCTCGGTGACCGCGAGCGTGCAGATGTCGACGCCACCGCGCAAGCACGCCGCGACCAGATGCGCCCCATCCACCACCGTGCGGTTGTGTCGCCGCCGCTCGCGGCCTGAATGGGCAAGGGCACGTAGCGAGCGGAAAGCGGCGTTTTCACGCGAAGTAATCTGCTTCATGGAGTCGTTCGCACCCTTTCCCGCACGATCCGCGTCTGCCGCGCCTTTCGCTTGGGCCGCAATCCGGGTCGTCCCCGGTCAGGATCGCCCCGACCGCCACCCAGGGGAAAAAGCGCGCGAACACCGCGGCCCAAACGGTGAGACGCTGTGGGGATCCGAGTCTTGCCGCTGCCACCAGGCGCTGGCAGACGCGGGCGAAGAACATCCTCCTGTCCAGGTGACGACACATACAGCATGAAGAAATGGCGATATTAGTCTAATTTCAATCAAGATATGCCTCGCCCATCCTGCAAGATCAGGCGCACCGGCCGAAAGCTGCGCCGATGTTCGGGTGTCACCCCGTGGTGGCGAAGCCGCTCGAGATGAAGTGCCGTGGGGTAGCCCTTGTGCCGATCAAATGCGTACTGCGGATAGCGATCATGCACTTCCAGCATGCAGGCATCACGGGCCGTCTTGGCGAGAATGGAGGCCGCCGCAATTTCCGCGATGCGCTTATCCCCCCCCACCATTGCTTCAGCAGTTACGCCCAGCGCCGGGCACTGAAGACCATCCACGAGGACCTGGCCAGGGCGATGATCCAGCGCCTCCACCGCCCGGCGCATGGCCAGCAGGGAGGCCTGGAGGATGTTCAGCAGATCGATCTCCGCCACCGAGGCACTAGCCACTGCCCAAGCCAGTGCCCGCTCCCGGATTTCGCCTGCGAGACGCTCGCGAACGCGCGCTGTGAGCGTCTTCGAATCGGCCAGGCCAGCAATCGGCCGCGCCATGTCAAGAATCACCGCGGCCGCGAACACGGGACCCGCCAGTGGTCCCCTGCCCGCCTCGTCTACGCCGCAGATCCCCCTTCCCGCAACAATCATCGTTCAACCGCGCACGTTGACGTTTCGACGCCCCCAACGTACGACAGGACCACCTCCGCGGCGCGGCGGGCGCTATCCTGCCGCAGATCGAGATGCATCCTGCGGAAAACGATCTCCAGGCGCCGCGCGACCACGGGGTCGTCGACAATGTTGCCCAGCGCCTGGGCCAGATTCTCCGGCGTCGCCTCATGCTGGATGAACTCGGGGACGACAAACCGTCCGGCCAGGACATTCGGCAGCCCGAAGTAGGGCATGTAGGCCATGCGCTTCATGATCTGGTAGGAGGACGGCGCCATGCGATAGGCAATGACCATGGGGCGCCCGAGCAGCGCCGCCTCCAGCGCCGCGGTGCCGCTGGCCAGGAGCACGGCATCGGCCGCTGCCATGGCCTCGTGGGAGTGCCCGTACATCACCGTGAGCGGCAAGCCCGGCATTGCGACGCGCGCGCGAATGGCTTCAACCTCGGTGCGCGTCTGCGCGCTGACCACCGGCACGAGAAAACGCACGCCGGGAAATCGCTGCCAAAGGCGGTTCGCAGTCGCGACGAATATCTCTCCCAGGTGCCTGATCTCGCCCCCGCGGCTTCCCGGTAGCAACGCGATCACCCTGCCCTCCGCTGCCAGTCCGAGCCGCTTGCGATACGATGCGCGATCCGGTGACAAGGGCAGCGCATCGGCAAGCGGGTGCCCTACGTAACTCACCGCAATGCCTTGCTTCTCATAGATGGGTGCCTCAAACGGAAAAAGCGTCAGCATGCGGCCCACGGACTGACCGATCTTCCTGATCCGTCCACCCCGCCACGCCCAGATCGAGGGACTCACGTAATGGACGGTGGGCACCCCACGTCTCTTCAGGCGCCGCTCGAGGGAAAGATTGAAATCGGGGGCGTCGATCCCGACGAATACATCGGGAGGCTGCGCCAGCAGTTCCTTGGCCAGTGCCCGACGAATGGCATGTATTCCGCGGAAGTTGCGCAGCGCGTCGGCGTAGCCATGGACCGCCAGCCTCTCTGCATCGAAACGGGCGTCGAAACCGGCCGCCGCCATTTTCGGCCCCCCGATCCCGTAGAACGTCGCCTCAGGGATGAGACTGCGCAACGCCCGGATCAGATGGCTGCCCAGCAGATCGCCCGATGCCTCGCCGGACACCATGGCGATACGCGCGCTCGCGCCGCGGATGGCCACGACGGGATCAGCGGATGATGCCGCGGCCGGGCACGCCGAGGAATTCATGCAGTAGTGCCAGTTCCGGCTGCCCGTGCGCCATCTCGCCAATCTGCGCACGAGCCTCCTCCAGCGACATCCCATTCCGGTAGAGCGCCTTGTATGCACGCTTCAGCGCCGAGATGGCGGCGCCATCGAAACCGCGCCGGCGAAGTCCCTCCGAATTGATCGTGCGCGGTTGCGCGGGATTCCCGGAACACAGGACGTATGGCGGAAGATCCTGCAGCAGTACCGTCCCCACCGCGGTAAAACTGTGGGCACCAACGCGAACAAACTGGTGCACCCCTGTAAAACCACCGAAGATGACCCAGTCGCCCACTTCGACGTGTCCAGCCAGGGTGGCGTTGTTGGCGAATATGGTGTGGCTGCCGACCTGGCAGTCGTGGGCGATGTGCACGTAGGCCATGATCCAGTTATCGTGGCCGATGCGCGTCACGCCCACGTCCTGGGCCGTGCCGACATTGACGGTGCAGTGCTCGCGGAAGGTGTTGCGATCGCCGATTTCGAGCCGCGTGGGCTCACCCCCATATTTCTTGTCCTGCGGCACCTCACCCACCGAGCAACCGTGGTAGATGCGGTTGTCGCGCCCGATGGTGGTGTGGCCGGTGATCACGCAGTGGTGGCCGATCCACGTCCGGTCACCGATCCGTACGTCGCCATCGATGACTGTATAGGCTCCGACGCTTACTCCCTCACCCAGCCGGGCCGCCGGATCGATGACTGCCGTGGGGTGGATCCGTCGTTCAGGATGGCCCTGGTACTTCCATACCCCTCTTTTCACCAGCACGATGGAGACTTCGAGCCGCAACTGGTCGCCAGGCACCACGGGGCGCTTGAAACGTGCGTTGTCGATACCCGCGAAGTAGTAGACCGACTTGTCGTCAGGCTTGGACCCCATGGTGCGGAAAGACAGCACTGCCGCAGCCTGTGCCAGCGCCTCGACGATCAGCACGCCGGGCATGACCGGGTAATGCGGAAAGTGTCCGGGAAAGAAGGGCTCGTTGATGGTCACGTTCTTGATCGCCACGATGTTCTTGCCCGGCTCGCACGCCAGCACGCGATCCACCAGCAGGAAGGGATAGCGGTGAGGCAGATGTTCCAGAACCGCCTTGATGTCCATTTCACTCACGAGTCTTTCTCCATTACGCCGAGACGCTTCTCAAGTTGCCGCACCTTTTCCGCCAGGTCATCGAGGCGCCGCAAGTGCGCGAAGTTGCGCAGCCAGTGCCCATGTTCCTGTGCCGGCACAGTGGATGTGTAGGTACCCGGCCGGCTGATGGACTTCGCCACGAAGGTACCGGCCGAAACCACCACGTCGTCGCAGATTGTCAGATGGCCGATGATGCTGGCCGCACCGCCGATCATGCAGCGGCAGCCAATGCGAGTGCTTCCGGCAATGCCCACACATCCCGCAATCGCCGTGCGGGCGCCAATCCGCACGTTGTGGGCAATCTGGATCTGATTGTCCAGGATTACCCCGTCCTCGATGATCGTATCGTCAAGCGCTCCCCGGTCGATGGTGGTATTGGCCCCGATTTCCACGGAGTCGCCGATGACCACGCGTCCGATCTGTGGAATCTTTACCCAGGAGCCGTCCTTCTCGCGAGCGAAGCCAAATCCGTCGGCACCGATCACCGCTCCTGAATGAATGATCACGCCGGCACCGATCCGGCATCCTCCGTACACCTTGGCCCCGGCCCAGAGAATGGAACCCTCGCCAATCTCCACGTTCTCATTCACCAGGCACCCGGGCCCAATCACCACACCTTCACCTAGCCGCGTGCCTGGGCCGACGTACGCCAACGCGCCAATACTCGCCGATGGCGGAATGGGAGCGGCCACTACCGCGCTTGGATGCACTCCCGGTCCCGGAAGGTGCGCCGGATTCAGCAATTGTGCGACGCGTGCGAAATAGACGTACGGATCCGAGGCCACGATGCCGGAGCCCCGGACTGATGCGGCATCCCGGGGACCAACGATTACCGCTCCCGCGCGAGTGGTTTGTAAGAGCAGCCGGTATCTGGAATTGGCAAGAAACGCGATGTGCCCCGGGCCAGCGCCCTCAAGGGTTGCCACCTGGGAAACCTGGGTCGCCGGATCCCCGACCAGCGAACCGCCGAACCGCGAAAGGATCTCTTCGAGCGAACGACCCGCCGTGGCGGGAGCGACCGGCATCGCTTGTGCGCCCGCTACTTCGCAGCCGGCTGGTCGCTGAGTGCCTTCAGCACCTTTTCGGTGATATCGATGCGCGGGCTGGCAAAGACGGCCTCCTGGAAGATGATGTCGAACTTCTCCTGTTCAGCAATCTGCTTGATCGTCTTGTTCGCGCGCTCCAACACGACGGCAAGTTCCTCGTTACGCCGCTGGTTGAGGTCCTCGCGATATTCCCTCTGCTTGCGCTGGAATTCCCGGTTCAGGTCGTTGAACTCCCGATCCTTATTGCGCCGGTCCGCTTCGGCCATCGTCACGCCGTTCTTTTCGAGTGTCTCCTGCATGCCCTGCAGCTGCTTGGCGAGCCGCTGCAGTTCCTGATCGCGCTTCTCGAACTCCTTCTCGAGCTTCTTCTGAGCCCTTACGGCGGGGGCTGCCTCACGAAAGATCCGCTCCGTATTCACGAACCCGATCTTCACCTCCACCGCTAAAGCAAGAGGCGAAGAACCGATCAGCACAGCGACAAGCAAAGCCTGAATGAATCGAAACATGATGAACACCTACCCCCGGAAACCCTGGAATTAGAAGGTTGCGCCAAGCTGGAACTGGAACCTCTGCACTCGGTCGCCTTCCTTCTTGTTAAGCGGGAAACCCAGACTAAACTTGAGCGGTCCGACGGGGGACGACCAAGCCATGGATACCCCCGTCGCATACCGAAGATCGCCCAGGCTCAACTTCTGGTCCTTGCTCCAGACCTGGCCTGCATCGAGGAATGCTCCAAGTCGGAATGACCGGTCGAGCCCCGCTCCGGGCAACGGGAACAGCAGTTCGGCATTGCCTACGACTCGCCGATTGCCCCCTAGTGCTTCGGTGGTGGGATTACCGCTGGCGTCCACATCGCGCGGCCCAAGCGAGCTTGCGTCGAATCCACGCACCGATCCGATCCCCCCGGCATAGAAATTACGGAAGAACGGCAGGGGTTTCCCGCCATAACCGTTGCCCGTTCCGACTTCGCCGTTGAGCATCAGCGTGAAATCGCGGGTCAATGGGAAGAAGCGCTGATATTGGTAGGAAAGCCGGTAGTACCGCAGTCTTCCGCCGGGGAGGGACAATTCGCCCAGGGCCCTGTGATAGCTGCCATTGGTGGGATAAAAAAGGCTGTCGCGGGTATCCTTCGCCCAGCCCAGGGTAGAGAGCAGCGTCGTCGTCGACGAGCCGAACTCGTCGACGAAGTCAATAAAGCGTCGAGGACTATCTGCGTAGGTGGTGACCTTTGTAGAATCGTAGGACAGACCGAAGTTGATCGTATCGTCTTCCGCAATCGGGACTCCGAATCGAACTCCCCCGCCTAACGATGCTGTCCGATAATTCCCGATGGACAGCGAGGTGGGATCCACATTGCGCTTATAAACATCAAATCCGCGGGAAATGCCGTCCACCGTGTAATAAGGGTTGGTATAGGAAAGGGAATAGACACGGTTGATCTTCCCGCTATTCACTTGGGCCGAAAGGGTGTTGCCGCTGCCAAACAGGTTGGTCTGAGCAATGGACCCGGACAGTACGAGCTTTTCCGTACTGGAAAAACCCGCACCCAATAGCAGGTTCCCTGTGGGACGCTCCTTGACGTTGATATTGACATCCACCTGGTCGGTCGTTCCCGCCACGGCGGGGGTTTCGATATTGACTTCCTCGAAATAACCGAGCCGGTCAATGCGCGAGCGCGTCTTGTTTATCTTCTCGGAGTCGTACCACGCCCCCTCGACTTGCCGGGCTTCACGTCGAACGACTTCATCGCGCGTACGTGTATTGCCTGTGACACTCAACCGTCGCACGTATACGCGTCGCCCGGGATCGACCACGATGTTCATCGCCACCTGACGCTTTTCCTTGTCGATTTCCGGCTGCGCGTTGACATTCGCGAAGGCGTAACCCTCGTACCCCAATCGGTCCGCCACCGCCTTTGTTGTTTCGGTCAGACGGGCACGAGAGAAAACCTCGCCCGGTCTGACTGTAACGAGTTTGCGAATCTCCTCCTCGGGCAGGATCAGATCACCACCAACCTTCACCGAAGATACCGTATATTTCTCGCCCTCACTGACGTTGACCGTGATGTAAATGTCCTTCTTGTCCGGAGTGATGGACACTTGGGTAGATTCAATATTGAACTCCAGGTAACCGCGATCAAGGTAGAAGGAACGCAGACTCTCCAGGTCACCCGACAGCTTCTGCTTCGAGTATTGATCGTTCTTCGTGTACCAGGTAAACCACCCGGGAGTCCGTAACACGAACAGATCCACCAGTTCGGACTCCTTGAATGCCTTGTTGCCGACGATATTGATCTGGCGAATCTTGGCGATCTCACCCTCGTCTACCGAGAAATTCACCGCAACGCGGTTGCGTTCCAGCGGCGTAACCGTGGTGATCACGTTCACCCCATACCGACCCCGCGAAAGATACTGGCGCTTGAGCTCCTGCTCGGCGCGCTCCAGCAATGCGCGGTCGAAGATCCGCCCCTCCGCGAGGCCAACCTCGCGCAACCCCTTCTTGAGTTGATCCTTGTCAAATTCCTTCGTCCCGGAGAAATCGATCTGCGCGATGGCAGGTCGCTCCTCAACCACCACAACCAGGACATCCCTGTCCACTTCGATGCGCACATCCTTGAAAAAACCGGTGGCAAAGAGCGCCTTGATGGCCTCTGCGGCCTTCTCGTCCGTGAGCGTGTCACCGACCTTGACGGGCAGATAGCTGAAGACCGTTCCGGCTTCCGTGCGCTGAATTCCCTCAATGCGGATGTCCTTGACAAGGACCGGATCGAGCGCAAGCGCGCAGGTGGAGAAAAGGACCGAGACGATCCCGGGGAGCAGCTTGATTTTCATGCGCTTAGCTGGAGACGAGACGGTTTATGTCGTTATAAAAGGCGAATGCCATCAGCATTACGAGCACTGCCAGGCCAATCTGCTGCCCAATTTCCATGGCCTTCTCGGATACCGGGCCGCCCTTGATGATCTCGAAAATATAATACATCAAGTGCCCTCCATCCAATAAAGGGATGGGCAGCAGGTTCAGCACCCCAAGGCTGATGCTGATGAGCGCCAGGAACTTGATGTAGTAGGCAAGACCCAGGCGGGCGGACTGCCCGGCAAAGTCCGCAATGGTGACTGGCCCGCTCAAATTGCGCCACGATACGTCGCCGGTCACCATTCGCCCCAGAACCCGAAGAGAGAACAGCGCGGTCTCATAAGTCTGCTTCGCGGCTCTGGTCAACGCATCGATGGGGCCGTAGCGAACCGTATGCATGAGTTGCGAGCGGCGCGACGGATCGTCCCGCAGCGCGATCCCCAGGCGCCCGATGCGCTGCCCGCGTTCCACGGCCTCGCCAGTGGTGACGTCGAAGGACTGGGTCCTTCCGCCGCGTTCCACCACCACCCGCAGCGGCCGTCCCGGGGCGGCCCGAACGATTTCCAGCACATCGCCCCAACTGCCCACCGTCCGCGAGTCGATTTCCGTCACCTTGTCGCCGGCAAGCAGCCCCGCCGCCTCTGCCGGTCCTCCGGAAGCAAGCGACCCGATGATGGGGGGGATCGCTGGTCGAAACAGGCGCAACCCCAGCTGCTGCACGACATCTCCGTCGAGGTCCGCCGCATCGCTGGCCCCAAGATCGAGTTGGCGCATCACCGCCTCGCCGGACGCGTCCCTGACCCCCACCGCCACGGGCTGGCGCTCCAGCGCCTTTCGCAGGATCTCCCAGCGAAAATCGTTCCAGGTATCCACGGCCCGGTCAGCCACGGAAAGCACCACGTCGCCTTCCGAAAATCCGCTCGCGCTCGCCACCGACTGTGCTGTCGGCGCACCAAGAATGGGGCGAATCTCTTCCGTGCCGTGGACGAACAAGCCCCAGTACAGAATGACGGCCAGCAAGAAGTTCGCCACCGGGCCCGCCGCAACCACGGCAAATCGCTTCGCTACGGGTTGTCGGTTGAAGGCTCTGTGCAGTTCTCGGGCCTCGACGGGCGCCTCCCGCTCGTCGAGCATCTTGACGTAGCCGCCAAGCGGAAAGACGCACACCGCCCATTCCGTAGAATCGCGCCCGAATCTGCGCACCAGCAGCGGCTTGCCGAATCCGACGGAGAACCGCAACACCTTGATGCCGCACCAGCGCGCGACCAGAAAGTGGCCAAGCTCATGGACAACGATCAGGATGCCAAGGGCCAGGACGAAAGCACCGAGGTAATAAAGTGGTCCCATCGCGCTCACGTCCTCCGGCGTCCAATCAACTTCCGAGCCAAGGCACGCGCCGCCTGATCCACCGCAATCAACTCATCGATCGACGACGCATCGCCAACCTCCTGAACGTCGAGGACCTCGGCGATCACGTCCGCAATGCGTCGGAAAGGTAGTCCGCCCGCCAGGAAGTCCTCCACCGCTTCTTCGTTGGTGGCGTTCAGGATCGCACATGCCGTACCGCCGCGCTCCAGAGCTTCGTAAGCCAGACGAAGGCATGGAAAGCGCTTCGGGTCGGGGCGCTCGAAGCTCAACTGACCAACCTCGCAGAGATCAAGCGGCCTTACCCCCGCCTCGATACGCTCCGGATAGGCAAGAGCGTGGGCGATGGGCGTGCGCATGTCGGGATTGCCGAGTTGTGCAATTACCGATCCGTCCACGTATTGCACCATCGAGTGAATCACGCTTTGCGGATGAATGACCACCTCGATCTGAGAGGGTTTCGCGCCGAATAGCCAGTGTGCCTCGATGACCTCCAGCCCCTTGTTCATCATTGTGGCCGAGTCCACCGAGATCTTCCTGCCCATAACCCAATTGGGATGGGCACAGGCTTGCTCCGGCGTCACGCCTTCGAGTTGTTCGAGCGGCATGTTCCGGAACGGCCCTCCCGAAGCGGTAAGGACGAGACGACTGATACCCGCGCAGTCCAGATCGCCAGCGTACCCGTCAGGCATGGACTGGAAGATGGCATTGTGCTCGCTGTCTATGGGAAGGACCCTGGCGCCGCTAACGCCGATCTCCCGCATCAGCAGCGACCCGGCCATCACCAGGGACTCCTTGTTCGCTAGCAGGATGCGCTTCCCAGCCCGTGCTGCAGCCAGCGTCGGTCGCAAACCGGCCGCTCCGACAATTGCGGCCATCACCGTGTCCACTTCCGGCAGGCTGGCAATTTGCTCGAGCGCCGTCGCCCCCACGAGCACCTCGGTGTCGAGCCCGAGACCGTCGAGCCTTCCGCGAAGGATACTGGCCCCTTGCTCATCGGCCACCACTGCGTACCTGGGGTGTACCTGAAGGCACTGCTCCGCCAAACGTTCCACCTGCCGATGCCCGCCCAGCGCCACGACTTCGTAACGGTCACGGTGGCGCAGCACGACATCCATCGTGCTGCGTCCAATCGAACCTGTGGCGCCGAGAATTGCGAGCTTGCGCGTACGCGACGACATGAACTCAGTATCCGATCATCAAAATGGCCAAGGCAAGGAAGGGCAGCGTGGAGGTAAGACTGTCGATCCGATCGAGGATGCCCCCGTGCCCGGGCAATAGACGACCACTGTCCTTGACGCCGGCCAGCCGCTTCACCAGCGATTCGAAAAGGTCGCCGACAATGCTGACGGCAGTTAGCGCCACACCCGCAAATACGACTAGACCCAGCGACATCATAGTCCAGACCCCGGTGTACGACGCCAACGCCGCGCCGAAGGTCGCCACCGCCACGGCAGCGCTCGCCGCCCCTTCCCAGGTCTTGCCGGGGCTGATCGCGGGCGCCAGCCTGCGACGTCCGAACGCCTGTCCGCCAAAATACGCGGCGATGTCCGCCATCCAGATGGCCGCCATGGAAGCAAGGAGCACCCACGGGCTCATCGCACGCAAGTGGACCATGGCCGCCCCTGCGGGAAGAAGCACCATCCAGCCGATCGCCATCGCGCCCAAGCCCTGATGCACTACGCGCTGCCGCCAGAGCAGGAAAGGCACTACCCCAACCCAGAACACCACGGCTGCGACGTACACGGGCTCAAGGCTGCTGCCTGCACCCTGGGCAAGATCGCCCAAGGACTCCGGGAGAAGAAATATGCCTGTCACAAGGGCGGTGGCAGTGACCAGAGCGTATGCGACCGCCGCCATGGAGGAAAAACTGCAGAGTCTGCCCCACTCGTAGCTCGCAAGCGCGGTGACAAACGCCACCGCCACGAGCCACCCGGCAATCGGCAGAGCGAATAGTGCGACGAGCAGAAGCGCAACCAGCACGAGGGCGGTGAGCACCCGCGCCCTAAGCATCGTGGCGCGCCGCCCCGACCGGCTCGGATGGCTCCGAAACGAGACTCGCCCGCCGGGGATCCTCCCCCTTCAACTGCTCACTGGTCCTCCCGAATCGTCGCTCCCGACGCTGGTACGACTTGATCGCCAGATCGAGGGCCGCTTCATCGAATTCTGGCCAAAGCGTATCGACGAAGTAGAATTCCGAATAGGCCAGTTGCCAAAGCAGGAAGTTGCTGATGCGTTGCTCCCCGCCGGTGCGGATGAAAAGGTCCGGTTCCGGAGCATGGTTCAGCGCAAGATAGGGCTCCAGATCCTCCTCGCGGAAGTTCCCCGACGCCTCAGGATGCGCCTCGACCAGGCGACGGACGGCTTGCAGGATGTCCCAGCGCCCGCCATAGTTCGCGGCAATCGTCAGAGTGAGCCGCTCGTTTGAGGCAGTGAGGGCCTCGGCCTGTTCGATGAGGTCAACCAGAGTGCGATCGAACCGGGACAAATCCCCGATCACACGGAAACGGATCCCGTTTTCGTGCAGCCGCGCCACCTCTTCCTGCAGCGCGCGAACGAACAGCTGCATAAGGAAGGACACCTCCTCGACCGGCCGGCGCCAATTCTCGGAACTGAACGCAAAAAGCGTGACGTAGGGAATGCCTCGACGGATGCAGGCCCTGATCATCTCGCGTACGGCCTCCACGCCCCGTCGATGCCCGGCGACACGCGGAAGAAATCGCCGCCGTGCCCAGCGCCCGTTTCCATCCATGATGATGGCAATGTGCTTCGGCATTGCGCCCACGTCCGGCACGGCGCGGGTGGAACTGATGAAGCGCTTCATGTGTTCGTGCCCGTCAGGGGGTGACCACGCCGCCACGCGGCCACCTCACACTGCCATGAGGTCCTTTTCTTTTGTTTCCAGGACCTTGTCGATCTCCGAGATGTACTTGTCGGTAAGCTTCTGCACGTCATCTTGCGTACGGCGTTCATCGTCTTCGGAAATGGTCTTGGCCTTCACCGCTTCCTTGAGCGAGTGATTGGCGTCGCGCCGCAGGTTGCGAATCGCCACACGGGCATTCTCCGCCTCGTGCCGCACCACCTTGATGAGTTCCTTGCGTCGCTCCTCCGTCAGGGCCGGCATGGGCACGCGGAGCATGTCGCCCACAGACGAGGGGTTAAGCCCCAGATCCGAGTCACGAATCGCTTTCTCGATCACCTGGAGCATCTTCTTTTCCCAGGGGGAAACGCCGATGGTGCGTGCATCCAGCAGGGTAATGTTGGCCACCTGGCTGATGGGAACCGGGGAGCCGTAGTAATCGGCGTGGACGTGATCGAGAATTCCGGTGTGCGCCCGGCCCGTGCGCACCTTCGAGAGGTCCGCCTTCAGGGCCTCCACCGATTTCTGCATCTTGTGCTCGGTGTTCCTCTTAAGCTCGGGGATCATGGAGTACTCCTTCAACAATGCACCAGCGTACCTTCGTCCTCTCCAAGCACGACACGCTTGAAGGCTCCAGGGCTGAATATGCTGAACACATTCACGGGGAGACTCTGATCACGGCACAGGGCGAATGCAGTGGCGTCCATTACCTTGAGGTTCCTGGCGATGGCCTCGTCGAAACTGATCCGGTGATAGCGTTCGGCGCCAGCGTCTTTCTTCGGATCCGCGCTATAGACGCCATCCACCTTGGTCGCCTTCATCACGATTTCCGCCCCGATCTCGGAACCACGCAGGGCTGCCGCCGTATCGGTGGTGAAGAATGGATTGCCCGTGCCGGCGGCAAAGATCACCACCTTCCCTTCCTCCAGGTAACGTATCGCCTTTCCCCGGATGTAGGGCTCACATACCTGCTCGATATTCAGCGCGGACTGCACTCGGCTGTTCATGCCTGCGTGTCTCATTGCATCCTGAAGCGCCAACGCGTTCATCACCGTGGCAAGCATTCCCATGTAATCCGCTGTAGCCCGATCCATGCCCAGTGAGCCGCCCGCCACGCCACGAAATATGTTGCCACCGCCAATGACCACCCCGACTTCGACGCCGAGGTCAACTACCGTCTGGATTTCCCCGACGACGCGCCGCAGCGTATCGCGATTGATGCCATAGGCATCATCGCCCATCAACGCCTCGCCCGAAAGCTTCAGCAGCACGCGGGAATAGGCGGGTGACCCCCGGGGCTTCAGACTCATCACCGAGTCCGCCATGTCACTTTGCCGCGGCCGCAGCCGCCGCCTGCGCCGCGACCTCCGCGGCAAAGTCGGCAACCTTCTTCTCGATGCCCTCGCCGACAACGTAGAGCGCGAAGCCGTTGACCTTGGCGCCCTTGGCCTTGAGCAGTTGCTCGACGGTCTGCTTGCCATCCTCGGCCTTGACGAAAACCTGGCCCAGGAGCGTGACGTCCTTCAGGTACTTCTGCACCGTGCCTTCGGCGATCTTGTCGAGCATGCTCTCGGGCTTGCCGGCCTCGCGCGCCTTCTCGATGGCGATGCGGCGTTCGGTCTCGAGCAGTTCCGTCGGCACCCCCGAGACGTCCAGGGACTTCGGCTTGGAAGCCGCGATATGCATCGCCAGATCCTTCGCGAGTTGCTCGTCCCCGCCGCTCACGTCGACGAGCACGCCAATCTTGGCGCCACCATGCACATACGAAGCGAGCCTCCCCTGGGCCTCGACGCGCGCGAAGCGGCGGATCGACATGTTCTCGCCGATCCTGCCGACGAGAGCCGCGCGCGTCGCCTCGACCGTCGCGCCGTCGATTTCGAGCGCGGAGAGCGTGGCCACGTCCGCCGGATTCCTGGTCGCGACGAGTTCGGCGAGGTTCTTTGCCAGCCGGATGAAGTCGTCGTTCTTGGCGACGAAATCGGTCTCGCAGTTTACCTCCACAAGGCTCGCGAGTTTACCGTCGCCGGAAAGATGCAGGCCCACGATGCCCTCGGCAGCAACGCGCGCCGCGGCCTTGGACGCCTTGTTGCCAAGCTTGACACGCAGGATTTCCTCGGCCTTGCCCATGTCGCCACCGGCCTCGGAGAGCGCCTTCTTGCACTCCATCATCGGCGCGTCGGTCTTCTCGCGCAGTTCCTTGACCATTGCTGCGGTAATGTCCGCCATTGCCACTCCTGAAACCTGACTAATGTTGGGGTCCCCCTGGCCACCGCAGCGTCCTACGCCACCGCCGCCAGGGATCTCGATCATTCGATTCCGTCTTCGCCCTCTTCCTCGACCTCGACGAACTCATCCTCGCCGGCAGCAACAATCTCCTGGATGGCATTGCTGCGGCCTTCCAGAATTGCATCTGCCACACCACGGGCGTACAGACGGATCGCCCGGCTGGAATCATCATTGCCGGGTATGACGTAATCCACGCCGTCCGGGCAATGGTTGGTATCGACCACTGCGACGACCGGAATGCCCAGCTTGCGTGCCTCGGTGATGGCGATCTTGTGGTAGCCGACGTCCACCACGAACAGTGCATCGGGTAGGCCCGACATGTCCTTGATGCCCCCGATGCTCTTTTCCAGCTTCGTGAACTCCCGCTGCATGTGCAGCGCTTCTTTCTTGGACATGCGCTCCAGGCTTCCGTCTTCGCGCATCTGCTCCATGTCCTTGAGGCGCTTGATGGACTGCTTTACCGTCTTGAAGTTGGTCAGCATTCCACCGAGCCAGCGCTCATCCACATATGGAGCGCTGCAACGCTGCGCTTCCTCGCGGATGATCTCGCGCGCCTGGCGCTTGGTGCCGACAAACAGAATCGTCCCCTTGTTGGACGCCATGCGGCGAAGGTACTCCATGGCCTCGCGGTATTTGACGAGGGTCTTCTCAAGATTGATGATGTGAATCTTGTTGCGGTGACCGAAGATGTACGGCGCCATCTTCGGGTTCCAGAAGCGGGTCTGGTGGCCAAAGTGAACACCGGCCTCCAGCATCTGGCGCATGGATACGGACATTGGATTGAATCTCCGAACAGGGTTGAGCCTCCACCCGGCCATTCAGCAGCCCCCTTGGGGCACCCCATTCCTTGGCCGGGCGTGCGTATTTGTGCCGTTGTCAGCACAACTTATAATTATACCAATATGCGGCAGCACGGCTCAAGCAAGGCGCTCTTCGTCAACAGCGCGGCCCGCACCCGTGGCGCTGCCTCGCCCCGATCCCGGTTTGCCTGCCCCCCGCGATTCGGCTAGCCTTCATCGCTTTCGCTTGGCGCAGCATTCATGAGCGTGTCCATCAAGACGCCAGAACAGATCGAGAAGATGCGTGTAGCCGGAAGGCTCGCGTCGGAGGTGCTCGATTACATCACGCCCTATGTCGTCCCTGGCGTCACAACGGGCGAACTGGACCGGCTATGCCACGACTACATGGTGCAGGTCCAGGACACCATACCTGCACCTCTGAACTACGCCCCGCCCGGGTATCCGCCCTATCCGAAATCGATCTGCACCTCCGTAAATCACCAGGTCTGCCATGGCGTGCCGGGCGACCGGGTCCTGAAGCGCGGGGACATCGTCAACCTCGACGTCACGGTCATCAGCGACGGCTATCACGGCGACACCAGCCGGATGTTCTTGCTGGGGGGCGACGTTTCGATCCTCGCCCGGCGACTGTGCCAGGTCACTCTCGAAAGCCTGTGGCTGGGCATTGCCGCGGTGCAGCCGGGAGCGCACCTGGGTGACATCGGATACGCAATTCAACGCCACGCCGAACGTCATGGCTTCTCCATCGTCCGGGAGTTCTGCGGACATGGCATCGGGCGCAAGTTCCACGAAGAGCCGCAGGTGCTCCATTACGGACGCCCGGGGGCCGGAATGGAACTGGTGCCGGGGATGACTTTCACCATCGAACCGATGATCAATGCCGGCAAGCCTGCCATCTCCGAACTTCCGGACGGATGGACGATCGTTACCAAGGATCGGAGCCTTTCGGCTCAATGGGAACACACCATTCTCGTCACGGGGACCGGACATGAGGTACTTACCCTGTCCGCCGGGACACCCCCAGAACCCGCCATCTTTCCCTCATCCACGTGAGTGCATCTCCCTCCGGACTGTTTCCGGGCGTACGCGAGCTCGTGCCCCGCCTGCGCCCTCGCCTGCAGGAAGGCCGAGAGAGGCTGCGCCAGGCCTTTGACGCGCATCCGGTCCCCACGACGCTTGTGCACGGCAGGTCCGGACTGGTAGACCAGATCCTCCGGGAGGTCTGGAGCCATTTTCAGTTTCCGGCGAATCTGGCGTTCGCGGCGGTAGGCGGATACGGACGCGGAGAACTCTACCCCGCCTCCGACGTGGACGTGCTGGTGCTCCTTCCCGATGGCATTGACGCCGCCACCGAGGAGAAGCTCTCACAGATGGTCGGCGTGCTCTGGGACCTTGGGCTCGATGTCGGCCACAGCATGCGCTCCGTAGGGCAATGCGTCGAAGAGGCCGCCCGCGACATCAGCGTCCAGACGAACCTGCTCGAAGCGCGCCAACTGGCAGGCAGTCGGGGACTATTCGAGTATTTTACGAATACAATACGCGAACATACTGACAAACAAGCGTTCTTCAAGGCGAAGCGGCTCGAACAAGAAGAACGCTACTTGCGCTACCAGGAAACGGCCTACAGTCTCGAACCGAACTGCAAGGAGAGCCCTGGTGGCCTGCGGGACCTGCAGGTAATCCTGTGGATCAGCCGCGCGGCGGGATTCGGCGAATCATGGAACGACGTGGTGCGCAGCGGCCTGGTCACACGCCAGGAGGCGCATCAGCTTGCCGCCGTGGAGTCCATGCTGCAGTTGATCCGGATTCGGCTGCACCATCTTTCAGGCCGACGGGAAGACCGCCTGTTGTTCGACCACCAGGAGGCACTGGCAGAGCAGTTCGGTGTCAAGCGCACCGCCACCCGCCGTGCGTCTGAAGTGTTCATGCAGCGCTACTACCGCAACGCCAAGCTGGTCACGCAGCTCAACACCATCGTGCTGCAGAATCTTGGAGCGTCCATCTTCCCCGCACCAAAGCGGGCTCAGATCCACATCAACGAACGCTTCCAGATGGTGCGCGAACTGCTCGACGCACGTTCGGAAACCGTGTTCGAAGACCACCCTGCCGCGATACTGGAGAGCTTTCTCATCCTCCAGGAGCACGCGGAACTGAAGGGAATGACGGCGCGCACCCTGCGAGCCCTGTGGCGAGCCCGCCGGCTGCTCACCCCTGATTTCCGGCGCAATCCCGACAACCGAGCCCTGTTCGTGAAGATCTTCCAGCAGGAACGCGGGCTGGTGCATGAACTGCGGCGCATGAACCAGTACGGCATACTTGGCGCCTATCTCCCGACCTTCGGGCGCATCGTGGGCCAGATGCAGCACGACCTGTTCCATGTCTACACGGTGGATCAACACATACTTCAGGTCGTGCGCAACCTGCGACGCTTCGCCATGGAGGAGCACGCCCACGAGTACCCGCTGTGCAGCCGCCTCATCACGGGATTCGAACGGTCCTGGCTCCTGTATGTCGCCGCGCTGTTCCACGACATCGCCAAGGGGCGTGGCGGCGACCATTCCCAACTCGGACGACGCGACGCCCGGGTGTTCTGCCGCCTGCACGGGGTCAGCGAGGAGGACACGGAACTTGTCGAGTTCCTCGTCGGGCATCATCTCACCATGTCGGCGGTGGCCCAGAAGCAGGATCTCGGTGACCCGGAGGTGGTCAAGGGCTTCGCCGGGATAGTCGGTTCGGAGCGCCGCCTGACCGCCCTGTACCTGCTGACCCACGCGGACATTCGCGGAACCAGTCCCAAGGTCTGGAACGCCTGGAAGAGCAAACTGCTGGAGGACCTCTTCCACGGCACCATGCACCTCTTGCGCGGTGCCACTCCGCGCCAGGCGGTCGGCCTGTCCGTGCGCCAGGTGGAGGCCCGGCGTCTGCTCAGCCTGCACGGCCTGCGTGCCAACGTCGAGAAGGACTTCTGGCGCGAACTGGATACCGTGTACTTCATGCGCCACGACACCGACGAGATTGCGTGGCACACGCGCAACCTCTACCACCGTCCAACGGGCGAACTGCCGGTGGTGAAAGCGCGCTTCAACCCCATCGGCGAGGGACTGCAGGTCATGGTCTACACCCGCGACGTGCACGACCTGTTCGCACGCCTTTGCGGTTTCTTTGCGCGGCTCGGCTACTCTATCGTCGATGCCAAGATCCACACCACACGGCACGGGTTTGCCCTGGACAGCTTCGTGCTGCTAGACCCCCTGAACCAGTTCAACACCCGGGAGATGATCAGTGTCATCGAGCATGAACTGGAAGGGCGCCTGCAACACATGGGTCCGCCCGACCAACCCAAATCCGTGCGTCTGTCGCGGCAGGTGCGCCACTTCCCGATCACGCCCGAAGTGCATATTCAGCCCGACGAGCGCGGCCACTACTACATCATGACGGTCACCGCCGCGGACCGCCCGGGCTTGCTGTTTTCCATCGCCCGGGTCATGGCCGAACATCGCATCGACCTGCACACGGCCAAGATCGCCACACTGGGAGAGCGTGTCGAGGACACCTTCCTGATCAGCGGGTCTGAATTGAGCCGCAAGAGCACGCTCATCCGACTGGAAACCGATCTCCTGGAAGCGCTGCAGATTTAGCCCTCTTTCGCGGCGCATGGAACGGGCAGCCGCCGCTGAAGGTTCAGTCCTGGGGGGTGGGGAGGCCGTCAGGAAAGAGGACGTCCGCAAATCCGAAGCGGCTCATGTCGCGCATGCGCATCGGATAGAGCACGCCGTCCAGGTGGTCGCACTCGTGCTGCACCACCCGGGCGTGGAATCCGCGTGCCTGGCGCTCGATCGGGCAACCCTGCGCGTCGATGCCGCCGTAACGTATGCTGCGATGGCGTGGGACGAGTCCACGCATGCCGGGGACGGACAGGCATCCCTCCCAGGCATCCTCCTGTCCTCCAGCGAGAGGCTCCCAGAACGGGTTGATAAGGACGGTTCGCGGTACCGGCTCGGCATCGGGATAGCGGGAATTGTGTTCGAACCCGAAAATCACGACGCGCACGTTCTCGCCGATCTGGGGCGCGGCCAGACCTGCGCCGTCGAGATGCAGCATGGTATCGAACATGTCGCGTACCAGCGCCGCAAGCTCGGGCGAATCGCAACGGGCCAGCGTCTGCGCCTGCCGCAACAGGCGGGGATCCCCCATGCGCAGGACTTCACGGATCATGGGCGGGAGTTGCGGCAAAGCTCGTCGATGACACGCCGCACCTGCCCCATGGCCTGCCGCAGCGTTGCGTCGATCTGGGTGAAGTGAATCGCCTGCGCACTGTCGGCGCGCCCTGCGGCGTGGTTGGCCACCACGGCAATGGCGGCGTAGGGCAGCTTGAGTTCCCTTGCCAGCGCCGCCTCCGGCATCCCCGTCATGCCGACGATGTCCGCGCCGTCGCGCTCCAGCCGGTTGATCTCCGCTGCTGTTTCCAGACGAGGGCCTTGGGTGGCGGCATACACGCCCCCATCCAGCGCATCCACACCGGCCGTCTTTGCGGACTCCAGAAGCGTGTGCCTCAGCCGTGCGTCGTATGGTTCGGTGAAGTCGATATGGACCACCGGGCGTTCGGTGTCCTCGAAGTAGGTCGCCTTACGTCCCCATGTGTAATCGATGATCTGGTGGGGCACCACCATGGCACCGGGATGCAGGTCGGCGCGGATCCCCCCGACAGACGCCACCGAAATCACCTTCGCCGCACCGGCGTGCTGGAGCGCCCAGATGTTGGCGCGGTAATTCACCATGTGGGGTGGAATGGTCTGGCCATATCCGTGTCGCGCCAGGAACACCACCGCCTCACCGCCAACGCGCCCAAATGTGAGTGCTCCGGAGGGTTCTCCGAAAGGCGTACGCACCACCTCCCGTCGCATGACGTCAAGATTGGCAAGCTGGGTCAGGCCGCTGCCACCGATGATTGCAAGCATGAAGGGATCAGAATTCGAACGGCGGAAGGGGGACGGATTCTAACATGCGTCGAACAGGCCGAATCAGGGAGGCGTCGCTCGCGTGCCACCACAAGGAACGCGCCTCCGCCCTGGTACCACCGGCTCCGCCAGAGCGCGGCAGTACTACTCCTTCAAGGCGTAAATCGCCGGGAGATTGCGCCACAGGCCCCGCACATCCATGCCGAAACCGAAGACGTAGCGATTCGGCAGTCGCAGGCCGACGAAATCCGCCGCGATCGGTTTGTCCTGCCCGATATCCTTGTCGGCAAAGACCGCCGTGTGGCACGAAACCGCCCCAAGTTCTAGCATGCGCCGGCGAATCGCCGCCAGTGTGATGCCCTCGTCCAGAATGTCATCCAGCACGAGGACGTGGCGACCCGCGACGGGCGCAGTAGGTTCGGCGATCCAGCGAATGCTGCCGCCCGCAGTGTTGACGCCATAGCGGGTGACATGCACGTAGTCGAATTCGAGGGGAAACCCCAGCCTGGGAAGCAACTGTCCGGAGAACACCACAGCGCCACCCATCACGCTCAAGACCAAGGGGTACTTGTCGGACAGGGCCTCACAGATTTCCCCCGCAACGCGCGCCACCGTGGCGGTCACCTCCGCTGCGGAACACAGCAGCTCGGCCTGCTCCAGCACCTGTCGCGCGCAGGCGACCGGTGTATCAGTGGGCAAAGGTGACAATGACGTCTTCCGTCGCCGGCGCAATCACCCATGCCCCGCCATCGACTGCTCCCCTGGGCATCAAGTCGGCCTGGTGGCGGAGAAGCGGGAAAGGAAATCGGTAAACGCCGCCCCCACTTCCGGATGCTTGCGCGCAAGGGCAATCGTGGCCTGGAGGTAGCCCATCTTGCTTCCGCAGTCATAGCGTACTCCGCTGAACTGGTAGGCAAGCACCGCCTCCTCCTCCAGCAGCGAAGAAATGGCATCGGTGAGCTGGATTTCGCCGCCCGCACCGGGACGGACGCGACGCAGATGATCGAAGATCTTGGGCGTCAGGATGTAGCGGCCAACCACGGCCTGCGTCGACGGGGCTTGTTCCGGAGCAGGCTTCTCGACGATCCCCCTCAACCTCTGAACCGTCCCGCTTTCCGCCTCGGTGCTCACGATGCCGTACTGGCGGGTATGGGCACGCGGTACATTCTGCACGCCCAGAACCGAGCATTCGTAGTCGTGAAACACGTCCGACATCTGCTTCATCACCGGAACGTCGGCATCGATCAGGTCATCGGCCAGAAGCACCGCAAACGGCGCGTCGTCCACCACCGGCGCCGCACACAGAACGGCGTGTCCCAACCCGAGGGCCTCCGGCTGGCGGATATAGATGCAATTCACATGCTTCGGCACGGTGTCCTGGACGATGCGCAGCAACTCCTCCTTGCCCCGCGCGGCCAGTTCGGACTCCAGTTCGTAGGCCTTGTCGAAATGGTCCTCGATGGCGCGCTTGTTGCGGCCGGTAATGAACACCATGTCGGTGATGCCCGCGGCCACCGCTTCCTCCACCGCGTATTGAATCAGCGGCTTGTCGACGATGGGCATCATCTCCTTGGGGCTTGCCTTGGTTGCGGGCAGAAAACGGCTGCCCATGCCCGCGACCGGAAATACAGCCTTCGTAACCTTTTTCAAGACTTCTGCTCCCTCACAGAGAATGCGCCGACCAACTCGCGCAATTCAGTCTCGCCAATCACATTGATCCCGAGTTCCCGGGCCTTTTCCAGCTTTGACCCCGGTTCGCTTCCCGCCACCACGTAATCGGTCTTGCGCGAAACGGAACCTACAACCCTACCGCCGGCGGACTCTATCATCTCCTTGGCGCGTTCCCGTGTGATATTTGGCAGGGTTCCCGTCAGGACGAAAGTTCTGCGCTCCGCTGCACCCGCTGCGTGCTCCCGGGGTGCTATCTCCCCCCACCTGACGCCAAGATCCCGCAGTTGCTCGATGACCTCGATATTGTGCCGCTCGCAAAAGAAGGCGCTCACGCTCGAGGCCACCGCCGGGCCCACGTCCGGAACCCTCTGCAGTTCGTCTTCCGAGGCGTGCTGCAGCGCTTCCATGCTGCCGAAATGCGCCGCCAGATCCCGGGACGTGCTTTCCCCCACGTTACGAATGCCCAACGCGAAAATGAAGCGCGCCAGCGTTGTTGCCTTGCTGCGGTCGATGGCCTCGACGAGCTTTTTCGCCGATCGCTCGCCCATGCGCTCCAGTCCGGCCAGGTCCGCCTCACGCAGACGGAGCAGATCGGCAGGCGTGCGCACCATCTTCGCGTCGACCAACTGATCCACCAACTTGTCCCCCAGGCCATCGATGTCCATGGCGCGGCGCGAGGCAAAATGGAGCAGGGCCTGCTTGCGTTGCGCCGGACAGACCAGGCCACCGCTGCAACGTGCCACCGCCTCGTCGGCGGCACGCACGACGTGGGAACCGCAAATCGGACATTGCGACGGCAGCACGAACGCCCGCTCATGACCGCTGCGCCGCGCTCTGAGCACGCCAAGCACTTCCGGAATCACGTCGCCGGCACGCCGCACGTTCACAAAGTCGCCGATGCGAACATCCTTGCGCCGGATTTCGTCCTCGTTGTGCAGGGTCGCATTGGTGACCGTCACCCCGCCGACGAACACCGGCTTCAGGCGCGCGACCGGTGTCAGCGCGCCGGTGCGCCCCACCTGCACCTCGATGTCCAGTACCTCCGTCACCGCTTCTTCGCCAGGATACTTGTGGGCCACGGCGAAACGCGGCGCGCGGGAGACAAACCCCAGCCGCCCCTGATCCGCCAGCAGATTTACTTTATAGACCACCCCATCGATGTCGTAGGGCAGGGATACGCGACGCTCGCCGATTTCCCGGTAGTACGAGAGGAGCCCGGCCGCGCCTGTTACCACACGCCGTTGCGGCGACACCGGAAAGCCCCACTGCGCCAGACGCTCCATGCACCCCGAGTGGGTCTCCGGCAGGCCGCTATCCTCGTCCCCACTGACCGAGTAGGCAAAGAAACGTAGCGGGCGCCTCGCCGTCACCCGTGGATCGAGCTGTCTAAGGGAACCGGCTGCGGCGTTGCGAGGATTCGCAAACTCCTTCTCTCCGGCGGCTCGCTGCACGTTGTTCAGGCGTTCGAAATCGCGCCGGAACATCAGCACCTCGCCACGCACTTCAACGCGGCGGCCCTGCGGATGGTCCCCCTGAAGTGCCAGGGGAATACTGCGCACCGTTCTCAGATTGGCGGTGACGTCCTCGCCACGGTACCCGTCGCCGCGCGTGGCACCAAGAACGAACACGCCATCAACATAGGCGAGGCTGACGGCGAGCCCGTCGAACTTGGGCTCCACCGCGTACTCCACGTGGTCCTGCCCCAGACCCTCCCGCACCCGGCGATCAAATGCCACCACATCGCCTTCCGCGAAGGCGTTGCCCAACGACAGCATGGGGGAGAGGTGATCGACCTGACGGAACTCCGGTGCCGGCGCGGCGCCAACCCGCTGTGTGGGCGAGTCGGGGGTGACCAGGGACGGAAAGCGGCGTTCGAGGGATTCGAGTTCCGAAAAGAGCTTGTCGAACTCGGCGTCGGGAATCAGCGGTGCATCGAGAACGTAGTAGGCATGGTTGTGGCGCTCGATCTCCGCACGTAGCCAGCGTGCGCGACGGAAATCAGACTCCGGAACGTCCACGATCAGGAGAACAGCCGCCGCGCCACCGGGCTTCCGGCCGTCATGCCGCATACCGTCATGGCCGCCTGGAACTCCGTGATCTTTGCCCGGATCGCATCAAGTGACTGGTCGCCCAGCGGCGCCTTGTTGTCGTCCACCACCACGCCCTTCAGCTTCTGGGCGAGCCCCCGGGCGGTGGTCACCATGAGCCCGAAGGCTTCGTTTCCGTCAGCCACGCAGGGCACGTCCAGCGAGAATGTCACCCCCCGCGAGGTCAGCATGGGCAACTGCTCCTCGCTGAACATCTCGGGCTCGAGATTGCTGAGCGAAAAGATGCTGCGCCCATCGCCGTCGCGCAGGTGGAATGCACCATCGCCCATCAGCGTCATGCCGAGCCTGTCACACTCCTCCTGCAGCGCCCTCCCCGAGAATCCCGCCGGATCGCGGCTGAGCAGATTGACGCCGATCTGCACATCCACCGCCGCGCAGAACCGATCCAGTTCAGACGCACGCGCCCCGACGCCTTCGCGCTCCGGCAGTTCGGCAACGGCGAGAAAACGGTCGGCCAACTGGCGGATGCCGTCGAGGAACAGGGCCACATCTTCCGCGCTCGCCGCCCCCCGCCGATCGGCCAGTTGCATCCCCACCGTGTAGACACGATAGCTGCCGGCACTGTGACGGCTGAGCGCATCCCATGCGCCCTTGCGCGCGTTGAGCCCCAGCCAGATGATGTTGCGCGTCAGCCGACGCAGCAATTCCTGCTGGGCCTCCCAGAGCAACGGCGCGGCGAGGGCCTCGGCGGTCTCGAAGCGCACGATGCAGTCGATGGCGCCATCCAGCAAGGTCAGCGGCGGTTCCACGACAGGCCCGGCGGGTACCACCGGATCCCTGCGCGCAAGCTCACCATCCGCCGCGTTGTCGCCATCCATTCCGGCTGTCTCCGCCTCGCCCCGACCTGCAACTTCCTGTTCATCCAAGGTGGGTTCGATGCGCGGCGCCGGTTGCACACCTGGCGCTGCGTCGCGGCGAGCCGTCGCGCCATTGCCCGCGGCACCCGGATCAAGCAGTACGTCCGTATGGTTGGAACTGAACCGGTCCTTCGCCTTGCGCCGCGCCTGGTTCTCCTGCCACTTGTTGTAGGCCAGCACGCCGCCCACCAGGGCGACGCCCAGCGCCACCAGTCCCAGCTGCAATTCGCTCATCACCATCAGGCCGCTACCTCCTCGCTCAGGCGCATGGCTTCCTCGATATCCACTTCGACCACCCTCGAAACACCGGACTCCTGCATGGTAACTCCAATCAACTGCTGCGCCATGCCCATGGTGATCTTGTTGTGACTGATGAATATGAACTGCGTCTGCGCCGACATTTCCCGCACCATGGCGCAGAAGCGCTCCGTATTGGCGTCGTCCAGAGGCGCGTCCACCTCGTCCAGCAGGCAGAACGGTGCCGGGTTGAGCTGGAACATGCTGAACACCAGGGAGGTCGCTGTCAGCGCCTTTTCCCCACCCGACAACAGGTGGATGGTGCTGTTTTTCTTGCCGGGTGGCTGGGCCATGACCTGCACTCCGGCATCGAGGATCTCGTCGCCGGTAAGGATGAGCCGCGCCTGACCGCCTCCGAACAGGCGCGGAAACAGCGCGCCGAAACCCTCGTTTACGCGGTCGAAGGTATTCTGCAACTGGGCGCGGGTTTCCCGGTCGATGCGCCGGATGGCATCCTCCAGCGTGCCGATGGCGGTGGTCAGGTCGGTGCATTGGGCGTCCAGGAAGCCCTTGCGCTGGCGCGCCTCCTCCAGTTCGTCCAGGGCGGCGAGGTTGACCGCGCCCAGATCGGCGATGTCCCGGGCCAGCCGGTCGATTTCGCTCTGAAGACCCTTCTCCTGGAGATCCTGGCGCAGCAGGTGGCCGAGGACTTGCTCGTCCGCGCCCGCTTCGTCGAGCCTTGCCTGGGCCTGTTCCACGTTGAGTTGCGCCGCCTGGTGCTTGAGCCGCAATTCGCCGATGCGCTCGCGCAGCGGGTCCAGTCCCTGTTCGGTGCGCAGGCGCTCTTCGTCCAGGCTGCGCAGTTGGGCCGTCGCCGACTCCGCCTCGCCGCGGCAGGCCGTCAAGGCTTCCTCGGCGGCCTGGCGTCGCACCAGCGCATCCTGCAGCGACTCTTCGATGGCGGATTCGTCGATGCACGCGAGTTCCCTGCGCGCCTCCTCCAGTTCCCCATCCAGCCGTCGGCACTGCCCACCGGCCATGGCGACGGTGCGCTCCAGTTCCTGGAGCTTGCCGGAGCATTCCCGCTCCGAAAACTGCGCTTCCTGCGCCTCGCGCGCCGCCCTTTGCGCGGCATCCCGCACCTCGCGCAAGTGCGCGTCACGCTGGCGTTCCTCCTCCAGCGCCTGGTCCAGTTCGTCGTGAAGCCGGTCGGCGAGTTCGCGATGCCGCGTCGCATCCAGGCGCGCCTGCTCCACCAGGAGGCTCGCGTCTTGCGCGGATCGTTCCACCTCCTCCATGTCCCGTTCGATCTGGGCGCGGCGTTCGCGGTGGCGCTGCCGGGCCTGATCGATGCGCATCATCTCAAGCTGGACGGCGTGGCGCTGCTGGCCGAGGAGGTCCACCGCGCGGCGCAGTTCGGCCATCGCCTCCTGCGCTGCAGACACGGCCTGCTCGCACTCCGCCACCCGCGCCCTTGCCCGGGCGAGGTCGGCCTCCAATCCGCGCATGCGCAAGGCCAGCGCATCGATCTCCTGCTGACGCTCCAGCAGCCCGTGAGTCTGGCTTTCAGGCGCAAACAGGCCGAGATGGTGGCGCGAAATGCAGTGGCCCGCGCGATTCACCCACAGCTCGCCCGGCGCCAGTTCGTCGCGGCGATACATTACCTCGGGCAGGTTCTCGGTGGCGAAAACACTCGCCAGCCAGTCCGCCAGCACCGTCTGCCATCCTGCGTCCTCACACCGCAGGTAGGCGAGTAGCGGAACTGCGCCCTCGAGTGCCGAAACCGTGGCCAGGCTACCGGGCGAGGACTGCGCGAAGGCGAGGGCAAAGCTTGCCGGAGAAGCGTCCCCGAGCACCTGCTCCGCTTCCTCCGCGTGCGCTGCCCACACCGCCGCAAGCCGTTCCCGCAGCACCGATTCCAGGGCGGTTTCCCACCCCGGTTCCACGTGCAGCACGCGCCACAGCGGACTGCGCTCGTCGAGCCGATGCCGCCTCAGCCACTCGCCCAGCTTCCCGCTCCCCTGCACGCGCAACTGCAACTGGGTCAGCGCGTCATGGCGGGCGCGGGTCTCCGTGAGCGCACGCTGGGCCAGGCGTTCCTCTTCGATCGCCCGCCGCTGTTGCTCGCGCAGGCCGGGCACCTGCTGCTGACCGGCGTCGAGACCGGATTGCTGCTCAGCCAGCCTGTCATCCAGGACGAGCGCCTCGGACTCCAGCCGCGCCAGCGTCATCTCGTCGGGCGTCTCCAGCCCGGTCATCTCGTCGGCCAGACGCACCCGCCGCTGATCCAGGGCATCCAGGCTGCGCACGGCGTTGACACCGTGCGCCTCGCTCACACGCAACTGCTGTTCCGCATGGGCCAGATCGCGCCGTAGGGCCAGGGACTTGTCCTGTGCCTGGTGATGGAACGCCTCCAGATCGGGAACGCGGTCCTGCATCTCTTCGTGACGTCCCTGCGTGACGGCCACCCTCTCTACCGCACCCAGGAGCATCTCGCGCCAGCGCTCCATTTCGGCTTCTGCCCCGGTGAGCTGCTCGCGCCAGCGCCCTGCCTCGGCGCCGAGTTGGGCAAGCCGGCCATCCAGTCGCTGTCGCGATTCCCGCAGCCGGCGCAGTTCCGCCTCCAGTTGCGCCACTTCGGCGTTGGCAGCGTACAGATTGCCCTGGCCGGCGTGCTGGGCGTCACCGGCAGCGTAGTGCCGCTCCCGTGCCTGTTCGGCGCGCCTTTCGAGTTCACGCAGATTCGCCGTTTCCGCCTCAAGGCGGGTGATGGCCTTCTCGACCTCCCGCGCCATGCGCTCCGCGTCGATGCGTGCGGAATTGCGCCGAACCAGCCAGAGCAGGTTCTGCCGCTGCGTCAGACGCGACTGCAACTCGCGGTAGCGGCGCGCCACCTCCGCCTGGCCCTCCAGGCGGAGGATGCGGCCATCCAGCTCGGTGCGGATGTCCTCCACGCGAAACAGGTTCTCCCGCGCATCCTCCAGCCGGTTCTCCGTCTCGCGGCGGCGTTCCTTGTACTTGGTGATGCCCGCCGCCTCTTCCAGGAACAGGCGCAGGTCCTCCGGACGTGCCTCGATGATGCGCGAGATCATGCCCTGCTCGATGATGGCGTAGGCCCTCGGGCCGAGCCCCGTCCCCAGGAACAGGTCCACCACGTCGCGTCGCCGCACATGGATGTTGTTGATGTGGTAGGACGACTCGCCCTCCCGCGTGAGCACGCGCTTGACGGAGATTTCGCCGTACTGGGACCACTGGCCACCGACGCGACCCTGGTCGTTGTCGAACACGAGTTCAACGCTCGCGCGGCCCACCGGCTTGCGCTGGGTGGAGCCGTTGAAGATCACGTCCTGCATCGACTCGCCGCGCAGCGCAGAGGCCCGCGATTCGCCCAGCACCCAGCGCACCGCGTCGATGATATTGGATTTGCCGCAGCCGTTGGGCCCCACCACGCCCACCAGAGCGCCAGGAAAGTGCACGCTCGTGGGGTCTACGAAGGACTTGAATCCGGCAAGCTTGAGCTTGGTCAGACGCACGGCAGGATGATTTCAGAGCAGACCGGGATTTTTGATTCGGAGCCGAGGGGACGCGAGCCGGGCGATCCGGAGTTCGCACCATGTCGCTGAGCGCATCCCCGCGAGCTTCCCGGGGGAGCCATTCCCCGGAACGTCGGCCCGCTATAATAGCACCAACCCATTGAGCACCCCGGCCCACGCCTGCATGCCAACCACCCCGTCCAGAACCCTGGAGACCTTTGCCAATCCGGCCCCGGAAAGGGATTTCCAGATCCACATGGAGATCCCGGAATTCACATGCCTGTGTCCCAAGACGGGCCAACCGGATTTCGCCACCCTGGTTCTCGATTACATTCCGGACCGCCGGTGCGTGGAACTCAAGAGCCTGAAACTCTACGTCTGGTCCTATCGGAACGAGGGCGCCTTCCACGAGGCCGTCACCAACCGGATTCTCGACGATCTGGTGGCCGCCACCGAACCGCGCCACATGCGCCTGACGGCCAGATTCTTCGTCCGGGGCGGAATCTTTACCACCGTGGTGGCTGAACACCGCATGGCAGGATGGCAGCCGGCGCAGCCCGTCCCGCTGGCGGACGTCGAATCCCGGGCTTCGGTGCGCGGCTAGGCATGCGTTTCCCGCTTCGAGGCGTCATCCCCGACGACCCTGTCGGAGAACAGGCTCGCCAGGATGATCATGCCCCCGCCGATCCATTCCCTGGCCGTCATGCTTTCTCCGGCCAGCAGCCAGGACGAAGCCGCCGCGACGACCAGTTCGAACAGAAAGATCACGATGGCCTGGTTGGCGGGCATCTCCGTGAGCCCATGCTGAACGGCCAGATTCACCGCCAGCAGCGTCACGCCCACAACCAGCAACAGGAGCCATGCCGACCCGTCGGAAACCGGTACCTGCGGTCCCCCTGGAGAACGCGGGTCCAGCGCAAGCGCGACCGCACCTACGACCGTCACGCCGGCAAACACCGCCATGGACTTGATTTCTATCGGCAGGTCGGGGCTCCTGCGAATCAACACATTCGTCAGTGCAAAACTGAATCCAGCGATGATGCCCAGCCACTCGGCAGCGCCGGCCGGCAAGGGCACCCCGGAAGCCGGCTCCCACAGCATGACAATCGCGCCTGCCAGCGACAGGCCGACAATCGCCGCGCCGAGCTGCGTGAGCCGTTCGCCGAGCAGCACCCGCGCCATCAGCACGGTCCACAACGGCGCCAGGTAGAACAGCAGCAGCACCCGCATGACCTCGCCGTGAAGCATGCCCAGCACATAGCCCAGATTGCACACCCCGGCGGCCAGGGCGATGGCCCCCAGCATCCAGCCCGGACGTGCCGCGCACAGCCGCCGGCGGAGCAGCGGCACCCCCAGGACGAAGGCCAGCGCGTAGCTGAGGGTGGTCGACCACAAGCCGTCGATCCCGGCTGCGGCCAGCGCCCGATACGGATACCAGATCAGCCCCCAGACGAATGCTCCGACGGCGAGGCAAAGGATTGGCACCAGCTTCCCGGATGAGACCATGACCGCGCAGGTGGTTGAGCTGAATTGATGTTGTTCAATGCCCTGCGGGCCATCCCGCGGAGCGAGGAAACGGAGTACTCGTGAATCCACATCTGGAACGGCTGCAGCCCTACCCCTTCGAGAAACTGCGGGCCCTGTTCGGGAACGCCCAACCCCCAGCGGGCCTGGCCTCCATCCGCCTGTCCATCGGTGAGCCGCAGCACCCTACCCCGGCCTTCATCAAGGATGCCCTTGCCGGAGCCCTGGACGGCCTGGCGAATTATCCCACGACCCAGGGCAGCCTCCCCCTGCGGGAGGCCATCGCCGGCTGGCTCTGCCGCCGCTACGGGCTTTTGGCGGTTGATCCGGCAAGCCAGATCCTGCCGGTCAACGGTTCCCGCGAAGCGCTGTTCGCCTTTGCCCAGTGCATCGTCGACCCCACCGAACGCGATGCCCTGGTGCTGTGCCCCAATCCCTTCTACCAGATCTACGAAGGCGCCGCGTTCCTGGCCGGGGCAACGCCGGTATTTCTCAATCAGGTCGCGGAAGACGGCTTCCGCCTCAACCTGGATGCCCTCGACGATGCCACATGGCGGCGCGTGCGGCTGGCCTATGTGTGCTCGCCCGGCAATCCCACCGGCAAGGTGCTGTCGCTGGATGACTGGCGGCAACTGTTCGAGCGCGCCGACCGCTACGGTTTCGTCATCGCCTCGGACGAGTGCTATTCCGAACTCTACTTCGACGAAGCCGCGCCACCGCTTGGTGCGCTGGAAGCGGCACGACGTCTGGGTCGCGACAGCTTTGAACGGCTGGTGGTGTTCTCAAGCCTGTCCAAGCGTTCCAACGTGCCGGGCCTGCGCTCCGGGTTCGTGGCGGGCGACGCCCGCGTGCTGGGTCGTTTCCTGCTCTACCGCACCTACCACGGTTGCGCCATGAACCCCGCCGTGCAACATGCCAGCGCCGTGGCCTGGGGCGACGAAGCCCATGTGGCCGACAACCGCCGCCTCTATCGGGAAAAGTTCGCCGCCGTAACGCCTGTCGTGGCCGCCGCGCTCCCCGTGGCCATGCCGGATGCGGGCTTCTATCTCTGGGCGCGCACCCCGATCCCTGACGCGGAGTTCGCCTATCGCCTTCATCGTGAATATAATGTGACGGTCTTGCCGGGCAGCTTCCTCGCGCGCGTTGCCAACGGCCTCAATCCCGGAGATTTCCACATACGCATTGCCTTGGTCGCCTCGCTGCCAGATTGCCTGGAAGCGGCGAAGCGAATCTGCGAACTTTCCAAGTCCCTTTGAATCCGCCCGAGAACCATCCATGCAGGAATTCCAGAACATCATCGAACAGGCGTTTGAGGATCGCGCCAACATCCATCCGGGCAAGGCCCCGGCACGTCTTGGCGAGGCCGTGGACGTCGTGCTCGGAGAACTCGACTCCGGACGGCTTCGGGTTGCCGAGAAGGTCGATGGGCAATGGGTGACGCACCAATGGCTCAAGAAGGCGGTGCTGCTTTCCTTCCGGCTCGAAGACAACCGGGTGATGGAGAGCGGTGTCGTGCGCTACTTCGACAAGGTACCGCTCAAGTTCGCAAACTACGATGAACACCGCTTCGCGACGGAGGGCTTCCGGGTGGTTCCTCCCGCCACGGTGCGTCGTGGCGCCTTCATCGGCCGCAACGCGGTGATCATGCCAAGTTACATCAACATTGGTGGCTATGTCGATGAAAATACAATGGTGGACACTTGGTCGACTGTCGGCTCATGTGCCCAGATCGGCAAGAATGTACACCTCTCCGGCGGCGTCGGCATCGGCGGCGTGCTGGAGCCCCTGCAGGCCAATCCGACCATCATCGAGGACAACTGCTTCATCGGCGCGCGTTCGGAGATCGTGGAAGGAGTCATCGTCGAAGAGAACTCCGTCATCTCCATGGGCGTGTATATCGGGCAGAGCACCAAGATCTACAACCGCGAAACCGGCGAAGTGAACTATGGGCGCGTGCCCTCCGGCTCCGTGGTGGTCTCCGGCAGCCTTCCGTCCGCCGACGGCAAGTACAACCTCTACTGCGCCGTGATCGTCAAGCGCGTCGACGCCCAGACGCGTTCCAAGGTCGGGATCAATGAACTGCTGCGCGGGGCGTGAGCGGCATGGTCCGCGCATCGACTGAGCGGCCGGTATCGAATCAAGGGGAAAGGAATCAGGGATGATCTTCGACAGGCTGTTCCGTTTGATGGCCGACAAGAAGGCCTCGGACATCTACGTTTCCGCAGGCACGCCCATATGCATCAAGCTGCAGGGACGCACCATCCCGATCAACCAGCAGCCCATGGATCCGGCCATGATCCAGCGCATGGCCTACGAGATGCTCACCCCGGAGCAGATCCGGGCCTTCGAACAGCAGAAGGAAATGAACGTCTCCTTCGGCGTGCGCGACCTGGGCAATTTCCGCGTCAATATCTTCTGGCAGCGCGGCACCATCGCCATCGTGGTGCGTTACATCCAGGGTGACATCCCCAAGCTCGAGAACCTCGGCCTGCCGCAATCCCTGTCCGAGCTGGCGATGGAGAAGCGGGGGCTGATCCTGGTGGTCGGCGCCACCGGCTCCGGCAAGTCCACCACCCTGGCCGCGATGCTGGACCACCGCAATGCCAATCACGCGGGGCACATCATCACCATCGAGGACCCCATCGAGTATCTCTTCCGTCACAAGAAATCGGTGATCAACCAGCGGGAGATCGGCCTCGACACCCTGACTTGGGAGAATGCCCTCAAGAACGCCATGCGGCAGGCGCCCGACTGCATTCTCATCGGCGAGATCCGCGATCGCGCCACCATGTCCGCTGCGCTGGGCTACGCCCAGACCGGGCACCTCGTGCTGGCCACCCTGCACGCCAACAACAGCTATCACGCGCTCAACCGGATCATCAATTTCTTTCCGCTGGAGAATCGTCCGGCCCTATTTCTCGACCTGTCGGCCAGCCTGCGCTGCGTCGTATCCCAGCGCCTGGTGCGCAAGCCGGATTCCACACGGATTCCCGCGGTGGAAATCCTGCTCAATACCCGCCACATTGCCGAACTGATCGAGCGGGGGGAAATCAATGCCGGCAAGCGAGACCAAGCCCGCACCCCCGGCGGTTGGCGGGGATTTCGAGAAGACCGTGGTGGGAGCCTCCTTCAGCGAATTCTCCCTGAACCTGGACGACTCGCTGCGACGCTGATCGAACCCGGCGCCGGGTCCAGGACCGCATCTCCCGGCACCAACGGCCCGCCTCGTCCGCTCCGACCCGATGACATGAGCCGAACCGAGAGCTGCATCGCTTCCGCCACCCTTGACTTGCTTGAAGCACTTGTAGCGCGGCCCTCGGTCACGCCGGACGATGCCGGCTGCCTCGACCTGATCGGCAGCCGTCTTCTTGCATGCGGATTCCACCTGGAACGCATCGACCACGGCGGGGTTTCCAATCTCTGGGCGCGGCGTGGGGAACCCCGGCCCCTGATATGCTTTGCGGGCCACACCGATGTGGTGCCCCCGGGGCCGCGCGAGAAGTGGACTTCTGACCCCTTCAACCCGGAAATCCGCGATGGCCTGCTCTATGGACGCGGCGCCGCCGACATGAAAGCCTCGATCGCCGCCTTCGTTACCGCCACGGAACGCTTCGTGGCTGCGCAGCCCGAGCACCCCGGCAGCATCGCCCTGCTGCTGACCTCGGACGAGGAAGGCGACGCCGTGGATGGAACCGTGCGTGTTGTGGAAGCCTTGCGCCGGCAGGGAACAGCCCTGGACTACTGCATCGTCGGCGAGCCCACCGCCGTGAGCCGCCTCGGCGACACCATCAAGAACGGGCGCCGCGGATCCCTCTCCGGCCGGCTGACGGTGAGGGGAATTCAAGGCCACGTCGCCTATCCCCATCTCGCCCGCAACCCCGTCCACGAAGCCGCCCCGGCCCTGGCGGAACTCGCTGCCACGCAGTGGGACGCGGGCAACGAGTATTTCCCGCCGACCACCTGGCAGGTCTCCAACATCCACGCCGGCACGGGCACCACCAATGTCATCCCCGGCACGCTGGAAGTGCTGTTCAACTTCCGCTTCGCGCCGGTCAGCGATCCCGAAGACCTGAAAGCGCGAGTTCGTGAAGTGCTGGATCGCCATGCACTGGACTACGAGGTGCAGTGGCAGCTCTCGGCCACGCCCTTCCTTACCGCCCGCGGCAGGCTGGTGGAGGCCGTCTCCGGGGCGATTCGCGACGAAACAGGGCTGGAGCCCGAGCTATCCACCTCCGGTGGAACCTCCGACGGGCGCTTCATCGCCGAGATCTGCCCTCAGGTGGTCGAACTCGGTCCGGTCAACTTCAGCATCCACAAGATCGATGAACACGTCGACGTCGCCGCCGTGGGGATGCTCAGCCGCATCTACGAGAGATGCCTGGAACGGCTGCTGTGCCAGCCATGAACGCTGAATCGGGCGTGCTTCTCACGGTTCGCGACTGGCTCCGCTACGCAGTCAGCCGTTTCAACGCTCACGGCCTCTTCTTCGGCCATGGCACGGACAATGCCTTCGACGAGGCGGCCTACCTGATCCTGCATACTCTGCACCTGCCACCGGATCGTCTCGACCCTTTCCTGGACGCGCGCCTGACGGCCGAAGAACGGCGCGAGGTGGCCGAAGTGATCCGTCTCCGGGTCGAAGAGCGGATTCCCGCCGCCTATCTGACCCGCGAAGCCTGGCTGGGTGGCTTCCGTTTCTTTGTCGACGAACGCACCATCATCCCGCGTTCCTACATCGCCGAACTGCTCGCGGAGGGTCTCGCGCCCTGGGTTGCTCACCCCGGGGACATCCATACCGCTCTTGACATGTGCACGGGATCCGGGTGCCTGGCCATCCTCCTCGCCCACGCCTTCCCGGATGCCCGCATCGACGCGGTCGATATCTCGCCGGACGCGCTGGAGGTGGCACGCCGCAACGTGACCGACTATGGACTCGATGCGTACATCAACCTGCACGTATCCGACCTGTTCTCGGCGCTCGGCCAGCGCCGCTACGACCTGATCGTCTGCAACCCGCCCTACGTCACCGCCGCGGCCATGCGCGAACTGCCCGCGGAATACCGCCATGAGCCGACCCTGGCGCTGGCGGCGGGCGAAGACGGCCTGGACCTCGTGCGCCGCCTGCTTCGTGAGGCGGTCGACCACCTGATCGACGACGGTATCCTCGTCGTCGAAGTCGGACACAACCGCGCCCTTGTGGACGCAGCCTTTCCCGAACTGGAGCTCACGTGGCTGACTTGCCCGAGCGGCGACGACAAGGTATTTCTGCTTCGGCGCAGCCAGTTGCCCTTTCACTGCCCATGAAAATCCCTTCGCATCCGGCACCCGTCGCCCGCAGCCGCATCTTGCCACGACCTCGCCCAGCCCTGCCCCTCTCCACATTCACCCGTTCGAGTTCCACTCACCGCATGTTGCGGCGAACCTCCAAGCCGGTGTATTTTGATGACCAGCCACGGATATTGCATCCCGCCAGCCGCAGCGTGACCGCCAGCCCTCGATCATGAATGCCATGAAAACCGATCGCCCCATCCTCCTCGTCGAGGACAATGCCGACGACGAGGCGCTGACGCTGCGCGCCTTCAGCAAGAACAATGTGGCGAACTCCGTGGTGGTGGCCCGGGATGGCGTCGAGGCGCTGGATTATCTTTTCGGCACGGGAGTCCACGCCGGACGGGATACGCAGATCATGCCGGCGGTCGTGTTGCTGGACCTGAAGCTGCCACGCATCGACGGCCTGGAGGTATTGCGCCGCATTCGCGCCGATCGGCGCACCGCCCTTCTGCCGGTGGTGATCCTCACAACATCAAAGGAACAGCAGGACATCTACGAGGCCTACAGCCTCGGCGCCAACAGCTACATCCGCAAGCCGGTGGACTTCGAGCGCTTCATCTTTGCAGTCGGACAGTTGGGACTCTACTGGCTGTCGCTGAACGAGCCCCTGGATGGCGACATCCATTGACCCTGGCACCCCCCCACCAGACGCGACGTTACGCTGTACGATGATCTTCCCGCAGGCAAGAACCAAGGATGATGCCGCCGCGGCATTCCATCGTTGGTGCCGGGAACGGGGCTCGAACCCGTAAGCCGTAACGGCGGCGGATTTTAAATCCGCTGTGTTTACCAGTTTCACCACCCCGGCGGCAGCAACCGCAGGCATTCTAACCGAGCCGGCTCGGCATGCCCCCGACTGCTCCCATTTCCCGCATCCATCCCTGCCCGCCTGTGTCGCACCCCGGGGCAGGTATTCGCACCCGACCACCCGGCGAAGCCAATCCGCTTCATCCTGCCCGGAAGAAAGCGCTCGTTGATCTCCCCGGTGCCGGGTTCGTGGCGGCGCGGCGTGTCGGCGATCTGTACGTGTCCGACGCGCGACAAAAGCCGCTGCAGGGTCGGGGCAAGATCGCCCTCGATGACCTGCATGTGATAGACGTCTTACTGCAGGTATAGGTTGTGCGGAATGCGCAGCAAGGCCTGAACACGCGCCGCCTCAAAGGCAACCTCGGCCTTACGTCGGGATTCTATGGAGGCGGGGGTCGGAATCGAACCGGCGTCCACGGCTTTGCAGGCCGCTGCATAACCACTCTGCCACCCCGCCACCGGGAGAGCCTACCAAACATCGGTGGCTCCTATTCAGGCCAAGGATTCGGCCCGGAAAATTGAAAGGGGAAAACGCTTAACCGGCTACCCCTACTGCCCGACCAGCGTCTTCCCCGGAATTCTGGAGCGGGAAACGAGTCTCGAACTCGCGACCTCAACCTTGGCAAGGTTGCGCTCTACCAACTGAGCTATTCCCGCAAAACGGACGGCCATTATAGCGGCGGAACGGGGTCTGTCAAGGCTCCGAGTCGCGCGACATCTCCGGCCAGGCCGCCTTCAGATAATAGGACATTGACCATAACGTCAATACCGCCGCCAGCCCGAGAAGGATGTCCCCGACCTGCAGCGCATCGATTCCCAGCAGTGAATCGTGATACAGCAGAAGCGGGATGGCGACCATTTGCGCAGTGGTCTTCACCTTGCCGATGAACGACACGGCCACGCTGCGCGAACGGCCGATGCGAGCCATCCACTCGCGCAGCGCCGAGATGGTGATCTCGCGTCCAATGATCACCGCCGCGATGGCGGCATTGGTGCGATCCAGTTCCACGAGCACGATGAGTGCGGCAGCGACCATCAGCTTGTCGGCCACAGGGTCGAGAAACGCACCGAAAGCGGAGGTCTGCCCCAGCGTACGCGCCAGATAGCCGTCCAGCCAGTCGGTGACGGCCGCCAGCACGAAGATGCAAGTGGCGAGGACATTGCGCTCGTGCCCGGAAAACCAGTGGTCCGGCAGGTAGAACACCGCCACCAGCAACGGAATGAGGACGATCCGCGCCCAGGTGAGGGTGTTGGGTATGTTGAATTTCATTCCTTCGTCACCGCAGTCCGCTGTAGATCTGTTCGGCCAGCTTGCGACTGATGCCGGAAACGCGGCAAAGGTCTTCGACGGTGGCCGCCTTCACGCCCTGCATCCCCCCTAGCTGTGCCAGCAGCCTGCGCCGCCGCTCTGGCCCGATCCCCGGGATGTCCTCCAGCCGCGATACCGTCCGCGCCCTCGCGCGGCGCTGGCGGTGACCGGTGATCGCAAACCGATGGGCCTCATCACGGATCTCCTGAACCAGTTGGAGCGCCGGGCTCTCTACTCCCAGACGCAGGGGAGGTCGGCCATCCGGGAGAACCAGTTCCTCCAGGCCGGGCTTGCGTCCTTCCCCCTTTGCCACCCCCACAAGCGGCACCTGATCCAGCCCGAGATCGGCAAGCACCTCCAGCGCCACACCGAGCTGCCCCTTGCCACCGTCCACCAGGACCAGGTCGGGCACAACGCCCTCTCCGCTGGCAACCTTTTCGTAGCGCCGCGTCAGAGCCTGGCGCATGCCACCGTAGTCGTCGCCGGGTTCGATCCCGGAAATGTTGTAGCGCCGGTACTCCGCGCGACGCAACTCGCCGCCGGCAAACACCACGCAGGACGCCACCGTGGCCTCGCCCATCGTATGGCTGATATCGAAGCATTCGATACGCCGCGGAGTTTCACCCATGCCAAGAGCCTCCGCAAGGGCGTCCAGCCGCTGCTCGGAGCGCACACGGCCGCGCAGATGCGCTCCGACCGCGAGCAGCGCATTCCTTTCCGCCATTTCCATCCACACGCGTTCAGCCTCGTTGCGTGGCGCGCTGAGCGTGCAACGGCGTTCCGCGAGAAACCGGCTCGCGAGTTCCATATCCTCGTCTCCGGCCTCCACATTGACCACGACGCGCGTCGGCGGCGGGTGGTCCGCGTAGTGTTGCTCGATGAAGGCCGCCAGCGTCTCTTCGGCCGTGGATTGCTCGGCATGGCTGGGAACGTGCGAGCGGTCTCCAAGGTGCAGACCGCCTCGCACCATGGCCAGGTTTACGCAGGCAATCCCCTCTTTCCGCACCACCGCCACGACGTCGGCATCGACGTCCCGATCGCTGGCCACGAACTGGCGATGCAGCACATTCTGCAGGGACCGGATCTGGTCGCGATACACCGCCGCCTGTTCGAAACCCAGTTCCTGCGAGGCCGCCTGCATCCTCTGCGTAAGCCGTTCCACCACCTCCGAGGGCTGGCCTCGCAGCAGCAAGCGAGCCATGCGCACGTCCGCGGCATACTCTGCTGCCCCGATGCGCCCCACGCAGGGCGCGCTGCAGCGCTTGATCTGGTGCAGCAGGCAGGGGCGGGAGCGGTTGTTGAAGACCGGGTTCTCGCAGGTGCGCAACTGGAACACTCGCTGCAGCAACTGGATGCTCTCCCTCACCGACTGGGCGTTGGGAAACGGGCCAAAATAGCGCGCCCCCTTCTCGAAGGCGCCGCGGTGGAAGGAAAGCTGCGGGAAGGGATCGCCGCTGAGCTTGATGTACGGATAGGACTTGTCGTCGCGAAACAGGATGTTGAAGCGCGGCGCCAGAGTCTTGATGAGGTTGTTTTCGAGCAGCAGCGCCTCGGTCTCCGAGCGGGTGACGGTGACCTCCACCTGCACGATGAGCGATACCATGCGGGCGATGCGCGGGCTTGGCTGCGTGCGCTGGAAATAGGACGAGACCCGCTTCCTGAGATTCTTCGCCTTGCCCACGTAGAGCGCCACTTCGCCCGCATCCAGCATGCGATAGACCCCCGGCTGCTCGGGGAGGCTGCGGATCAGTTCCCTGGCGTCAAGCATTCCCGCGACGCGGATTCCTCGATTCGGGCATGACCACCGAGTTGTTCACGGATGGCCGCAAACACTTCGTGAAACGCCTGTTCGGTTAGCCTGCGGGTCTGGGTGTTGTAGCGGCTGCAATGGTAGCTGTCGAACAGCGCCAGGCCACCGGGCAGCACATGCCTGGCACCATGGCCAAACGCGAATTCGCGGGGTTTTGCGCCCACCGCGGCAACAACGGCCCCATGGGCTATGGTCCCCAGGGCCAGAATCACCAGCACACTGGGAAGCCCACCCAGTTCCCGGGCGAGATGCACATTGCAGGTGCCGATCTCCGCAGGCGTCGGCTTGTTCCGGGGCGGCACGCAGCGCACCGCGTTGGCGATGCGGCAATCGCGAAGACGCAGCCCGTCGTCCGCCGCCACGGATTGCGCCCGGTTGGCGAAGCCGAAGCGATGGAGGGTGTCGTACAAGAGCAGCCCGGCGAAGTCGCCGGTAAAAGGGCGGCCGGTGCGGTTGGCGCCATGCAGCCCGGGAGCGAGGCCCACGATCAGCAACCGCGGGGCGTCTTCGCCGAAGGAGGGTACCGGGCGGGCGTGGTATCCCGGATGCCTCGCACGGACATCGCCCAGGAAGGCGGCCAGCCGCGCGCAACGGCGACACTCCAGGATGGCATCGGTAACATCGTCCGGCATAGAAGTCTTCTGAATGGCGCCTGGCGGGATCTGGCTGCAGGCGTGCCGCCGGGCAGGCAAAATCGCAGTACCGCATCAATACTACCCGGCGCTCGGCCCTACCGATGTTACCACGCAGCGCTCGCTCCCTCCCTCAGGCCTGGAACAGAGCCCGAACGCGCTCCCGCGCCGCGGTGCAGGCCGGTGAGCGCAGAGACCTCACCATCCCGGCCGGTCGCCTGTCCGGCTTGAGCCGCGACAACCTGGCCGCAGAACTCGCATCCGTCTGCGGTCGCCACTGTTCCAGAACCTCCCGCGCCGCCGCCGGCGCATTGCACACCAGCACCATGTCGCACCCTGCGGCCCGCGCCGCCTGCGCACGTTCCGCCATGGAACCGGCCACACTTGCGCCCTCCATGCTCAGGTCGTCGCTGAACACCACGCCGCCGAAGCGCAGACGATGACGCAGCACCTCGGCCAGCCAGAAGCGCGAGAACCCGGCCGGATTCGGATCGCAGCGTGGATAGATGACGTGGGCCGGCATCACCCCGGCGAGCCGCCCCGCAAGGTGCTGGAACGGCAGGAGGTCCTGGCTGAATATCTCCTCCGGCGAGCGTTCATCCACAGGAATGGCCAGATGGGAGTCGGCGACCACGAAACCGTGACCGGGGAAGTGCTTTCCCACCGCGCCCATCCCGGCCTCGGCCAGACCCTCCACCAGCGCCCCGGCCAGTTCGGTGACGGCCTGCGGACGGGAATGGAAGGCGCGGTCACCAATGACTGCGCTGCTGCCGAAGTCAAGATCAAGCACCGGCGCGAAGCTCAGGTCCACGCCGACACTGCGCAGCTCGGCACCGATGAGCAACCCCACGGACCGCGCCGCCTGCCATGCCACGGGGCGGTCCTGGTCCCACAGATCGCCCAGCCGACGCATGGGCGGGAGCGGCGTAAAGCCGCTGCGAAAGCGCTGCACGCGGCCGCCTTCGTGGTCCACCGCCACGACCAGCGGCGGGCGGCGCAGCTCACGTATTCGGGCGGTCAGTCTGGTCACCTGCTCCGGATCGGCGTAATTGCGCGCAAACAGGATGACGCCGCCCACCAGCGGATGGCAAAGCATCTCCCGCTCCTCGGGGGCCATTTCCAGCCCGGCGAGGTCGGTCATTACCGGTCCGAGGGGCAGCCGCAGCGGACTCACGCGCCGCTCTTCCCAGGGGCGGTTTCCAGCACCACGAACGCGACGGCGAATTGCGCCTCGTCGCTGATGCTCAAGTGCGACACCAGCCCGCGACCCTGCATCAGCGCCGCCACCTGCGGCGCCAGATCCAGGCACGGTTTGCCGAGAGCGTCGTGCCCCACACCCACGCCGCGCAGCGTTACCGGCGTGCGCACCCCGGTACCCAGCGCCTTGCTGAAGGCCTCCTTCGCGGCAAAGCGCCGCGCCAGGAAGCGCGCCGGGTGGGGCGAGTCCGCGAAGTCATGGAGTTCGGCGGCAGACAGGATGCGCCGCGCCACACGCTGCCCGTGCCGGGCCAGCAGGCCTTCGAAGCGCTCCACCGCCACGATGTCGGTACCGATGCCGAAGATCATTCCCGTCCTGCCGCGGCCTCGCGCATCAGCCGCTTCATCTCCCGCACTGCCTCGCGCATGCCGACGAACACCGCGCGCGACACGATGGCGTGGCCGATGTGCAGCTCCCGCACCCCGGGCAGCCGCGCCACCGGCTGAACATTGACGTAATTGAGGGCGTGGCCGGCGTTGAAGCGCATGCCCAGGTCCCGAATGGCCGCCCCCGCGACGCCGATGCGTTCCAGTTCCGCCACAACCGCCGCGCTCTGCGCATCGCGGCCCCGTTCATGGAAGGCATGGGCGTAGGGCCCGGTATGCACCTCGCACACACGGGCGCCGATGCGGCGGGCGGCCTCCACCTGCCGCAGGTCGGCATCGATGAACACACTGACGACGATGCCCTCGCCTGAAAGACGATTTACCACCGCGGTCAGTGGCGCTTCCTGGGAGACGATGTCCAGCCCGCCCTCGGTGGTCACTTCGTGGCGACCCTCGGGCACCAGCATGGCCATCTCGGGGCGTAGCGCGCACGCAATCTCCACCATCTCCGCTGTGGCCGCCATCTCCAGGTTGAGCTTGATGTGGGTGATCTCCCGCAGGCGGCGCACGTCGTGGTCCTGGATGTGACGACGGTCCTCGCGCAGGTGCACCGTGATGCCGTCGGCCCCGCCGAGATGGGCCTCGACCGCGGCCCACACGGGATCGGGCTCATAAGTCTGGCGCGCCTGCCGGATGGTGGCCACGTGGTCGATGTTGACGCCGAGTTCGATCACAGTCCCTGTAACTCCTTGAATACCCGACGCGACTCCAGACCCTGATCGCCCAGATGGTGACTGAGCAGCATGCGCATCAATGTCTTGCTCTGCGCGAGGACTTCGGGTGAGGAAAAGTCATCGCCTGCCATGGCGAGCAGCGCCTTGCCCGAGAATCGCGGCTGTTCGTCCGGCTGCCCCTGCGACGGCATCACGCCACGCTCGAGGACGACCACATACTCTCCCGCCGCCGCCACTGCTTCCCCGCCATCCACGCACCGATCCAGGGTCAGGCCGTATCCAAGTTCCTGCAGCAGGGTCTTCTCGAACCGCCGCAACAGCGGCGCCGGCGCCAAGCCGGCGGCCATCCGCTGCAAGGTGTCGGCGTAGGCGTCGAACAGCCCGGGATGCGGGTCGTCGCGGGGCAGCAGGCGTACCAGCAACTCGTTCAGATAATACCCGCAAAGCAGCGCTTCGCCCTGCAGCAGGGGTTGCCCGCCCATCCACTCCGCCTTGGCCAGGGTGCGCACCTCGCCTTTTCCGAACCACCCAATGGACAGGGGCTGGAAGGCCATGAGGACTCCACGCAATGCGGAGCGTGGCCGACGAGCGCCCCGCGCGGCAAGGGGTACCCGGCCATGGTTGCGGCTAAAGGTCTCGACGATGAGGCTGGTCTCTCGGAAGGGATGGGTGTGCAGCACGAATGCGGGTTCGCCGTCCACGCGCTGGCGCTCGCCACCGGCCATATCACTCGTAACCGAGGGATTTCAGTGCCCGCTCGTCGTCGGCCCAGCCACTGCGCACCTTGACCCACACCTCCAGGAAGACCTTGCCGCCGAACAGATCTTCCAGATCGGCGCGGGCTTCCGTGGCGATCTTCTTCAGGCGCTCCCCCCCTTTTCCGATCACCATGGCCTTGTGGGCAGCCTTGTCGACGATGACCGCGGCGGCAATCCGCCGCAGCATGCCGTCCATCTCGAAGCGCTCGATCTCCACCGTAATGCCGTAGGGCAATTCATCACCAAGGTTGCGGAAGATCTTTTCGCGCAGGAACTCGGCGGCCAAGAACCGCTCGCTGCGATCGGTGACGTCATCCGCCTCGAAGACGGGTTGCGACTCAGGCAGGTAGGACTGTGCCGCGCGCAACAGTTCGGCGGCATTTTCGCCTCGCGTCGCACTGAGCGGAACGATCTCCGCGAAGGGATGGCGATGCGACATGGCCTCGATGAAGGGCAACAACTGCCTGCGATCGCGCATCCGATCGATCTTGTTGACCACGAGCACCACGGGCCGCCCCTGCGGCAGGAGGGCGAGGATCTGGCCATCCGCTTCGGTGAATCGGCCGGCTTCCACGACAAACAACACCACGTCCACCTCCCCCAGCGAGCGCGTCACCGTGCGATTCATCAGCCGATTGAGAGCATTGCGGTGACGGGTCTGGAAGCCGGGCGTGTCGACGAACACGAACTGCGCCTCCTCGGTGGTGAGAATGCCGCGGATGACATGGCGCGTCGTCTGGGCCTTGGCGGAGGTGATGCTGATCTTTTGCCCGACCAGGCAATTGACGAGGGTGGACTTGCCGACATTCGGGCGCCCCACCACGGCCAGGAAACCGGCCCGAAAACGCAGCGGGAGCGGTACGCCCGGCCCGGTGGCAACGTCGTTCATTTCTCCGAAATCCTCTCCAGCGCCCGTTGCGCGGCCTGCTGTTCGGCCCCTCGGCGGCTGGCTCCGCTGCCGGCCGTTGCGAGCCCCAACTCCTCTATGCGGCACTCCACATCAAACTCCTGCGAATGAGGCTCC